>CAYTAT010000003.1:85746-127826 GCA_964435795.1 uncultured Spirochaetaceae bacterium | reverse complement strand
GGAAAAAGGCGGCTCGAAAGAAGGCGACTGGGAAAAAGGCGGCTCGAAAGAAGGCGACTGGGAAAAAGGCGGCTCGAAAGAAGGCCGTGAGAAAGAAGACCATGCGGAGAAAGCCGAGTCGAAAGTGACGGCTGCTTCTTCGGAAATCGCCGGTTGAACGAGGATCAGGGGCAGATTGAATGTGTGGAATCGTCGGATATGTGGGTCGGGAGCATCAGGCAGTCGAGGTTCTCGTGGACGGGCTTCGCAGGCTCGAATATCGGGGATACGACTCCGCGGGGGTGGCCATTCTTCAGAATGAGATGATCGAGGTGCGTCGGGCCAAGGGAAAGCTGAGCAATCTCGAAGCGAGTCTGCGCGAGGGTTCCTTGGAGGGGCGAATCGGCGTGGGCCATACGCGTTGGGCCACTCACGGCAAACCCTCGGAGCGCAATGCCCATCCTCATCGAGCGGGTTCCGTGGCCATCGTTCATAACGGAATCATCGAGAACTATCGGGAGCTTCGGGCGGATCTCGAAGCCAGTGGGCGCGATATCCTCTCGGATACCGATACGGAGCTGATCGCCCACCTGATCGATGAGCGCGTCCAGGGCGGCGCAGATCTCATGACGGCCGTGCGCGACGCCTGCTCGCAACTCAGGGGCTCCTACGCTTTCGCGGCCCTTTCGGATCGCGATCCCTCGCATCTGGTGGCCGCCAAAAATGGGGGCAGCCCGATCATCCTGGGCCAGGGCGAAAAGAACGCTTTTCTCGCCAGCGATATTCCGGCGATTCTCCCCTACACGCGGAAAATGCTCACGCTCTGGGACGGTGATTTTGCGTTGCTCTCGGAAGACGGCGTGGAGGTTGTCGATGCGCAAGGAAATTCTGTAGAGCGGGATTTCATGAGGGTGCAATGGGATCCTGTTTCGGCGGAGCGAGGTGGGTACGACCACTTCATGCAGAAGGAGATCTTTGAGCAGCCGCGCGCCATTACCGACACGATCGGGACCCGGGTCAACGAAGCGGAGGAACAGATCGATCTCGACGGAATCGAATTCACGCGGGAAGAGGCCGACGGACTTCGCTCCATCAGCCTGATCGCGTGCGGGACGGCCTCCTACGCCTGCCTGGTCGGAAAATATATGATCGAAAAACTGGCGGGAATTCCCTGCGAGGTCGATTTGGCCAGCGAGTTTCGATATCGCAGCCCGATCCTGGGCCCCGATTGCCTGGTTCTGCCCGTCTCCCAATCGGGGGAAACGGCCGATACGCTGGCCGCCCTGCGCGAGGGCAGATCCCAGGGCGCCCGGGTACTGAGTATCTGCAACGTTCGCGAATCCACGATTGCCCGGGAGAGCGACGACGTGCTCTACACCCACGCGGGTCCGGAGATCGGGGTGGCTTCTACCAAGGCTTTCGTTACCCAGGTCGTGGCCCTCTATCTCGTGGCATTGAAATTGGCGATCGTTCGCGAACGCCTGTCGGGCGACGAACTTCAGGAGAAGATCCACGACCTGATGCGTCTGCCTCGACTCGTCGAAAAGACCCTGGAACTCAATCGGCCCGTGCTGGCCATCGCACGTCGCTACTTCAAGGCGGAGGATTTTCTCTTTCTGGGCCGGGGAGTGATGTTCCCGATCGCCATGGAAGGTGCTCTCAAGCTCAAGGAGATCTCCTACATCCACGCCGAGGGCTACGCGGCGGGCGAAATGAAGCATGGTCCCATCGCGCTCATCGATGAGAATATGCCCGTCGTGGTCATCGCCAATCGAAGTCCCCTCTTCGATAAATTGGTTTCCAACCTCGAACAGGTCCGGGCCCGGGACGGCCGGGTGATCGCCATCGCGAGCGAGGGAGACGATGAATTGGCCGACAAGGCCAATGAGGTGCTGCAGATTCCCGATCTCGGTGAATACCTGACGTCGATATTGGCAGTGATTCCGCTGCAACTGCTCGCCTATCACGTCGCGACATTGCGCGGGACCGATGTGGATCAGCCTCGAAACCTCGCCAAGAGCGTGACGGTGGAGTAGCGATTCATCATTGGCGGCGCGGATTGCGGGGGGGAGGGACGGCCCCAGCACCGGGTTTCCAGCCGCTCTCCGCGATCAATTCGTGGATGTGTACCATATTCAAGAGGTCGTAGGAGGAAGCGAATCTTCCGTCTCCCGCGTATTCGAAAGTCGAGATTCCGGGGGCCTCGTAGTAGCTTCCATCCCCGCGTTGTCCCGGTAGCCGATTCATCCAGCAGCTGACGAGCCGATCCTCTCCGACCAGCGTCCATTGGGTCGGAAAGGTCCAGCCCTCCAATCCGCGCATGCTCTCGTCGAGAAAGCGGCAGATGGCCTCGTTTCCGTCCACCCGGCCCCAGACCGGATCGACGTAATAGGCCTCCCGGGTGAAGAAGGCAGCCAGATCGGCCCAAGGTCGCTCGAGGCGTTCGATGGCGTCCCGGGTCTCGAGGAAACGGTCATGGGTGGCGCGGATTTCTTCTTCGGGATGAGCCATGTCGAGGTTCTCCTGCTGGGTTTCCGAGATTGGGGGATGGTCTTTTCTCGCCCTGAATTTGAAGCCGGGGGCCGACTCGTATAATCTGCAGCAACCCCCACCGGGTCTCGAGTCCTCGCCAACAAGTCATACCAATTTCCCACATTCCAGTATTTCGCATAGCCGGAGGCATGCATTGCTCAGCGATTCCATCATCCAGGGTCTGAATGACGAACAGCGGCACGCCGTGGAGTATACGGAGGGGCCGCTGCTGGTGCTTGCCGGGGCGGGGAGCGGCAAAACGAGGGTTCTCACCAGCCGCATCGCCTACCTGATCGGAGCCTGTGGAATTCCCGCCGAGGCCCTGCTCGCCGTCACCTTTACCAATAAGGCGGCGGGCGAAATGAAGGAGCGTGTCGCGAAAATCCTGGGACCCGAGTTGGGGGAAGTCGCAATCGGGACCTTCCATTATATCTGCGTTCGGATTTTGCGCCGGGATATCGGCCACCTGGGACGGAGTCGCGGCTTCGTGATCTACGATGATTCCGACAGCCTGGGCCTGATCAAGCAGGCGCTCAAGCGGGAGGGCCTGGATCCGAAAGCGCACGATCCCAAGCGAATTCGCTGGCGCATCGATCAGTGGAAGAATGCGGGCGTGCTGCCCGCCCAGGCTGCCGAAGAGGCCTATGACATCGATAGCGAACTCAACTCGGGGATCTACAGCCTCTACCAGAAGATGCTCGTGGACGCGAACGCACTCGATTTCGGCGACATCCTGCTCCAGGTCGTCGAACTCTTCAAGCGATTTCCCCGCGTACTCGAATTCTACCAGCGCCGCTGGCAATACGTCCTGGTCGACGAATATCAGGATACGAATCGGGTGCAATACGAATTGATCAACCTGCTGGCCCGGAATCATCGCAATCTATGCGTCGTGGGAGATCCGGATCAGTCCATCTACGCCTGGCGGGGCGCGGATGTCAGGAATATTCTCGATTTCGAAAAGGATTATTCCGAGGTGCGGGTCGTCAAGCTGGAACGGAATTATCGCTCGACGCAGCCGATCCTCTCCGGAGCCGCCGCGGTCGTGGCCAATAACATCGACCGCAAGGAGAAGCGTCTCTTCACCGAACGAGAGGACGGAGATCGGATCCAATTCTTCGAGGCCGACGACGATCGAGAGGAGTCGGCGCATGTCGTGCGCACGATCGCCGCTACCGGTCGGGCCGGTGATCGCGCCTATAACGACTTCGCCGTGCTCTATCGGACCAACGCGCAGTCGCGGAGTTTCGAGGAGGAGTTGCTGAAATACGATATCCCCTACACCGTGGTCGGAGGCGTTCGTTTTTACGACCGGGCCGAGATCAAGGACGTGATGGCATATCTCCGCCTGCTGGTGAATCCGGTCGACGACCAGGCGTTGATGCGCATCGTGAACAAGCCGGCGCGGGGGATCGGCAAGACGACGATGGATCGCGTGAATTCCCTGGCCGCGGCCGAGGGAATCGCGCTTCCAGAGGCTCTTCATCGCTTCGCAGAGAGCGGCCAGGCTCGCGCGGGCGGAAAGATTCGCAGCTTTCTTTCGCTACTCGAAACGCTGCGTAGCGAAATCTCCCACACTCCCCTGGATCAGATCATGGGTCGAGTCCTGGAGAAGTCCGGTTACCTCGATTCCCTGGCACGCGAGGGGACTCCCGAGGCCGAAGCGCGTCGAGACAATCTGCTGGAGTTGATGACCAGTGCCAGGGATTTTCATGCCGCCAACGAATTGCTTCTGGGCGATGATCGGACCGAACTCGAACTCTTCCTCGACCAGGTGGCATTGATCTCGGACCTCGACGGCTGGGAGGATCGCGCCGATCGCGTTTCGCTCCTGACCGTCCACTCCGCCAAGGGACTCGAGTTCCCGGTGGTCTTCCTGACGGGGATGGAAGAAGGCATTTTCCCCCATGCCAGTTCCATCGGCGATGAAGGCGGTCTCGAAGAGGAGCGTCGACTTTGTTACGTGGCCATGACCCGCGCCATGGACCAGCTGCATATCAGCCACGCCATGGAGCGAAGACGCTTTGGAGAACGCAGTTTTCGGTCGCCGAGCCGATTCCTCGACGAGATTCCGACCGAACTCACCGATGTCCTGGCCGGAGGTCGCGGTCGGTCTTCGTCCGCCCGCTCTGCTTCGGAATCCTCCTTTGACTACAGCTATTCCCAGGAGGCTTCCGATGGGGAACCCCGGGCGGGAATGGCGGTGCGGCATCCCGTTTTCGGCCACGGCGTGATCCTGGAGACGGGGGGAGCGGGCCTCAGTCAAAAACTCAAAATCCGCTTTAAACGGGTTGGGGTGAAAACCATTCTTGCTCGTTTCGCAAAGCTCGAGTTGCTCTGAACGCTCGGGGCCTCGATTCTGATCCATTGCCCCGGTTCGGGAGGAATCGAACCCGCCCCAGGCCCATTCCCCCCGACGCCGAAAGCCCCCGGGGCTGGCTTTCCGACTGCCAGTCTCCACACCGGAACTCCGTTGTGTGGCTAGACCACATGCAAATATTACAGGAATGTGGTAATTAAATATCAGGTCCCGATACGAACCAGACCCAGACTCGACCGTGAAGGCAATCTGCTTCCGCTCGTGAGGGTCGGCGTCTTCATCCAACGCTCTCCAGGTTCGGCAGGCCTTTGCAGCCGTCACGCGCGAGGTCTTGATGGGAAATAGCGGTCGGGGGGACCTCCTCCCGGCCGCACCTTCCCGACACGGGTTCGGCTCGTGCGGTTCTCAGCCGAGATGCGCGAGCCCGATTACTCCGCCCAATGTCCCCAACCAGCCGTAGAAGAGGGCGCTTGCCCACGGAAATCCGGCTCGGGAGGCGGCCGCCGGCGCGGCCGCGAGTCCCTCCGCGCTGGCGAGTGAAAGGGGGAGTACCGCCGCCAGCAGGTAGAAGGCCTTGGCCTGGGCGTAGAAGGGCAGTTGCAGGCAGATCAGCACCAGCGCGAAGGCGAGTAGAAAGAGGACGCTCGTCAGCAGACTCAGCAAGAGTCTTCGCGCGAGATCGCTTTCCCGAAAGGATTGAAACCAGAGGCGAAGGGCCCCCACGATGATCAGGACCGTTGCGGGCAGGGCCAGCGGGTAGGTGAGGATCATGAAGTCGTCGTTCCAGAAGCCGTGGCGGGTACTGATTCGGGCCATCCCGGCGACGAGGCCATCGCCCCATAGGGTCGAATACACGCCATCCCAGAACGAGGCGTAGCCGGCGAAGTTCGGATGGGATAGCGATTCTCCAAATCGGTTGAAGAAGGCCGCCGTATGGAAGCCGGGGCGCATCCACCAACTCGGGGCATCCGGCAGGTCGAGATTCCATACCAGGGGATCGCCGAATAGCAGGAAGTTGCGCAGGTAGAACCAGCCCGAGAGAAGGCCGATCATTCCGAGCGCGAACCCCCAGCTGAGCGTTGCGCGCAGGGGCCCCCGACCGTCCAGCCACCAGACCCTGAGGGCCACGAAGAAGGCGATCAGGGGGGCGAGCAGAAGGCTCGTGAATTTCGTGAGCAGGCCGGCCGCCAGGGTCAGGATCAGTGCTGCAAGTTTCGCGGGTCGCATCTGCGGCGCCCAGAGAATTGCCGCGGCCAGTGCCAGGGCAAGGCTGATCAGGGCCGCGTGCAGGGGCTCGTTGGACACATAGGCGGACATGTAGAGGTTCATGGGCAGCAATCCCGCGGAGGCGATGGCGAGGCAGGGCCTCAGGGCTTCCCGGGGCCAGAGCCGACGGGCCAGCCAGGCGACCAGCCAGATGTTGGCCAGGCCGGATAGAAAGGGAATCGCGCGGTAGACGATCGTTCCGTCACCGAATAGAGAGTGCAGGCCCGCCGTCAGCAGGTAGAAGAGCGGGGGGTGGTAGGTCGAGAAGCCATAGGCCGCCGTGGGCAGGGATGCCTTTTGCAACAGGTATTCGACGTAGACGAGGTGGGCGGGGCCGTCGAAGCCCACGTTCAGCGGGATGAAACGGAATTTCGTGAAGAAGAGAATCAACCAGAAGAGGGTCATGATGCCCAGCATGGAGTGGGGTGCCCATCGCTGGCGCGCGGGTGTGAACCAGCGAGGCGCCCACCGGGCCAGGGCCGTGGTCGCGACGAAGAGGAGAAGCAGCAGACCGGCTCGCTTCTCGAGAACTTCGAGGGCGGGGGGCAGCAAGCGGGATTCCGGGTGGAGGCTCGAATCTCTCGCGATTACTGCGGGCCCCGGAAGTTCCCGTCCGGGCAGCACGAGCCAGCGGCCATCCGTCCCGAGTGGGGATCCCGAATCCAGGAACTCGAGTTGTAGCAGAGCGGGCCCCCGGGCATGCGTGACCGCCACCCGCAATTCGTTCCTCCCCGGGCGAAGGCGGCCCCCGAGATTGGCTTCGAAACCCTCTTTCCAGGTCGATCCCAGCGCCTTCTGGGGGATTGCTTCGCCGTTCAATTCCAGCTTCGCTTCGCGGAGTGCCCGGCCCCGGACGCGCATGGGCACGGCGCCTTCCGGGGCGTCGAATTCTCGTATGAAGACGTGCACGGGGGGGGCTGTCGGATCGACGACGATCATATCCGCGGAGCGGGGGAGGGGGGCCATGATCCAGTTCGCCCCCCCGGCGGTTGGCAGAAAGGGAACGTCTTCGTCATAGCCGATCTCGTAGCCGAGAACCCCGGAGCATAGGATCAGGAGAGCGGCCCAGGCCCCGGCCTGCAGACGAAAGAACTTGCGCGAATCGCCGCTCATTCTTCCCGAATCCGATTTCTCCCAGAAATCTTGTAGCGGCGGTGTATGCGCCAGACCTCGAGCACGGCCATCAGGAAATCCGAAGCCCGGACTTTCGAACCCTCGACATCGACCCATTCGTCGAGGGGAAGTTCGTAGATGACCCGGGACGCCGGGAGTCGATCGCGATTCTCTTCGGCTCTGCGCCAGCGCGCGATGATTTCGACATCGAAGACCCAATTGGAGACGAATCTCTCGGCAAAGAGTTCCCGCGTGAGAGCTCCGCAGCGAAAGAGCTTTGCGCCGCATTGGGTGTCGTAAATGGCCAGGTCCAGGCTGATGGATACGGCGGTCGCAAAAATCCGCCCCAGGTAGTGGCGTAGGGGGCGCCGTATGATCCTGCGCCCCAGGAGCTGGACCCGGGAGCCGAAGACCATCTGGATCTCGTCGGATTCCAGCAGCACGTTCCGCAGTCGCCCCAACTCGTGGAGCGGGGTGGCCAGATCGGCATCGAAATAGCCCGCGAAGCGGGCACCGCGCTCGAAGGCCAGATTCATTCCCCGGCGGACGGCCTCGGCCTTGCCCTGATTTGACGCCTGCTCGAGCACGGCGACCCGGCCCTTCGACGCCTTCTCGAGATCTTGCAGGATTGCCAGGGTTTCATCCCGACTTCCGTCGTCGACGAAGATGAAATCCGTGTCGGGATCCTCTTCCAGGTACTCGGAAATATGCGCGACCCGCAACCGCGCCGCTTCGTCGTAACAGGGGATGACGAGAATGGTCTCCGACATACTTGCCCTGAGTCTAACTTCGGGTGTGGAGATCTGCCTGCCGATCCCTACTCTTTCCCCGGATCCCGGGTCGCGGAGGCGCCGAGTGGCTGAAAAGGAGCTTTGTCCAGCTGGATCGACCCCGAGTCGTGGGGGAAAGACGAGGCTCGCCTGTCTGCTGCTCACGCTTTTCCTCTACCTCTTTTCCCAGCTGGCGGGTCTCGGCCATCCCCTTTTCTGGCAGGATGAGGGGGAGACCGCGATGTTCGGCCAGCGTGTCCTCGAATACGGCTATCCGAAGGTGCACGCGGGGGGCAACCGTGTATTCGGGATCGGAGTCCCCCTCGCATACGCGCTGGATGCCGAAAGTGATGCCTACACGGGCAGTCTTTGGGGGCAATATTATCTGGCGGCGGTCGGCGTCCGGCTCGCCCAGGGAGTCGAAGATCTCCAGGCACGGACGGCCTGGGTCCGCCTGCCCTTCGCCCTGTCGGGGATTCTGGGGCTGGGATTGTTCTTTCTGGCGATCAGGCCCTCTTTCGCAGGCAGGGCCGCAAAGGCCGATGCGGGCATCGCGTTCTTTTTGTTGGCCGCCCTTTCGACCTCGCTGATTCTGCATCTGCGCGAGGTGAGATATTACGCTCCGGCCCTGGCGCTCCTGGCCTTGATCGTCTGGCTCCATCTTCGCGGGCTGCGGATCGGAGCGGCATATCGGCTTCGCGATGCCATGCCGCTGGGTTTCGCACTCTTCGTTCTCTTCAATTTCTTTTATCCGGCCGCGGTGGCCGTTGCGGGCTGGTTGATCCTGGAGGCCCTGCTCGCTTCCCGACGAGGGGCGCTCGGCGGCCCAAAAGGATGGCGGGAATTTCTTCCCCTGGCCTTCGCCCTCGTTCTTTTCGCAGTCACCGCCCTGGGGCTGGCCTCGTTCTTCGGGATGTTGACACTTTCGCGCATTCTCTCGGAACGCTGGGCCTTTGGGCTTCAGGGCTATGGGGCGAATCTCTTCGAACTGGGGCATTTCCTGCTGCGCCACGAATTCCTGGCGCCCTGGCTCGCACTCGAAGGCCTGCTCTTCACTCTTCGACGCACGGGGGCGTCCGCCGTCGAGAGTTGCGAAGCCCTGGACATCCGAGCCGCTCTGCTGCGCCTTTTCTGCGTCTATGCGGGGGTGGGTGCGGGCAATCCGATTTTTTTCGAGAGGTATTTCATTCCCCTCGGTCCGCTCCTGATCCTGATGTCATTGCTCGATTGTGAGGCCCTGAGGAGGATGGGATTCGGGTTTTCGAGTCTGTCGACTGCGGAGACCGGTCCCCGGATCGCCTCGGCCGTCGTGCTGCTGGTTTCTGCGCTGCTGATCGGAATTCGCGCGCCGGAGTGGATGGGTCATCTGAAGGAGATTCGCGAACCCGTGCGGGGACCCGTCGACGCGGCGATCGAATATATTCGGGCGGAATTTCCCCACCCCGAAGAACTGACCATCGCGACCAACTACGAGGCCGAGGCCTATATGTACTACCTCGGAAGTCGCGTGGTCGGCCGCTTCCACGGGGGAACTCCGGATCTCGATGCCGCCGAGGCGGCCCTGCGGCCCGATCTCGTGATTCCGCGAATGTCCCAGCCCCGGCGCCTTGCCGAGTTGCGGGGCTATCTTCATCGCGACCGCTTTCGGCGGCATGAACTCAATGCGGCGGACGTGGCCTACAACAACATCCCCGAACTCTTCCCGGGTCGGCTGCTCTCCCAGACGCATCGTTTCGAGACGGCCGGGGTGGGTGAAGCCGGACCCCCGCTGGCGATCTACCGCCTGCTCCCGGGGGATCCCTGATTTCCCGGGAAGACGTGCCCCGAAGCCGTCCGTCGGATCCCGGCGGCGCCTTCAGCGCAGCCAGATGTCCTGGGCGACGCTCCTGATCCCGTAGCCATAGCGCCCGTAATTCCCGCGTCGCCATTCGGTGAGGATCGCCGGTAGCCGGGGGAGGAGGGATGGCGACATCCCTTCTCGCAGTCGGGTGTGCTCGATCTTTTCGTCGAGCAGGCGCCGAAGCTCGCAATCGATTTCATCCCGGAAGCGTTCGCGAGCGAATTCGAAGAATTCGGCGGTCTGGCCGAGGACATTGTTTTCGAGTTGCCTGCGCGCCTGGCGATATTGATCCAATAATCCGAAACGCCGGAGCCCGATCTGATTGGAGGCGTGGAGGCGGTAGTGGATCAGTTTTTCTTCCACCAGCCCCACCCCGGAGAGCAGTGCCACCGCGAAGGCGATCCATGCGTCATGACTGCTGGGCAGGGCCGGGAAGGGCAGCAGTCTGCCCAGGAAGTGGCCCCGGAAGGCCAGGGTATTGCCCGCCGCGACCACGTGTCGGAGAAATACCCCGGCGGCGCCGCCCTCCCGGACGCGGGCCCGCTCCCCGGCATCGAAAAAGAGTGCCCGCCAGAGGTCGTAGCCAAGAGGTTGCAGCGCTTCGTCCACGACGCCTCCGTTGCAGAAGACCAGGCCCAACTCCGGCACGGCCTCGAGTTTCCCCACCAGAAGCGAGATCTTTTCCGGCAGCCAGACGTCATCCTGATCCGAGAGCAGGATGAAATCGGCATCGCAGAGGGAGATCGCCCGCTCGAAATTGGCCGTGGTGCCGAGGTGGTCCGCGTTGCGCTCGAATCTCACCTCGAAGGGGGCATGGCGGGCGAAATTCTCGATGCGTTGGGGACAATCGTCCAGGGAGCCGTCGTCGCATACGACGAGCTGGTCCGGCGGACGGCTCTGGCAGGCGATGCTCTCGAGTTGGGCATCGATGAAGGCTCCGCCGTTGTAGGTCGCCATGGCGATGGCTATTCGCGGGCGCGGCATCGTCTCCTCGCGGTCTCTTCCAGATCGGTCTGCGGTTCCGGCCGGAGTGTACCGCCCAGCGGCTCCAGATGCGCTCGCAATCATTCTCCACCCGGATGGCTACCCATCCGCGGCGACGGTATGTTGCGGCCATGCGCTCAGGAGGACTCGGCTCTGGGAGGTGCGGGATCCCGATCCTCTTGTCGGGTCTTCTTCTCTGGGGGATCGGCTGTGGGCCCGGCCCAGAGGAGATCCGGGCCCGCGACCCTCGTCCCAACGTGCTGCTGATTTCGATGGATACCACGCGGGCCGATCATCTCTCGGTCTACGGCTACGCTCGGGATACTTCCCCCTCCCTGCGCGCCCTGGCCGAGCGGGGAACTCTATTCGAGATCGCCTACGCGCCTTCGGCCACGACCGGGCCCAGCCACGCCAGCCTTTTCACTTCCCTGCCCCCGATCTCTCATGGCGTGCTGAAAAACGGCCGTCGCCTGAATGGAGAATTCGAAACCCTGGCGGAAATTCTGGCCGAAGCGGGTTATGAGACCTCCGCGGTTGTGAGTTCTTTCGTGCTCTCGGGGCGTTTTGGATACGGCCAGGGCTTTGGCTTCTTCGACGAGGATTTCAGCAATGCCAATGTGCCCCAGGGTACGACCCTCTGGGAGGGGCGATCCATCTCGGGAAAGTTCTACGGCAGTGCCGATGACACCACCCGCAGAGCGCTGTCCTGGTTGGATGCGCGTGATCATCCCGGGAGTCCTTTCTTTCTCTTCGTTCATTATTTTGATCCCCACGATCCCTATCTCCCCCCGGAAGGCTATAGCCCCCCCTTTCGGCCCGGTCCCAAGGAAGCCCTGAAGCTCAATCGAAGCGTCTTTCTCTACGATACGCTGCTCTCCTTTACCGATCATGAGATCGGTCGCCTGCTCGAGGCCTTCGAGGCCCGGGGCCTGGCGCGCGATACCCTTGTGATCGTCACGGGCGATCACGGTGAGGGCCTGATGCAACGGGGCCATATGTTCCACGGAGTACACCTCTACGAAGAGGGCGTGAGGGTCCCCCTGATCTTTTCCTGGCCCGGGGAAATCCCCCCGGATCGAGTTTCCGCGGGGCCGATCTCCCTGGTGGATCTCGCTCCGAGCATTCTCGAATTGGCGGGAATTGGCCCGCATCACGCTCTGGAGGGCCAGAGCCTGGCAGCGGCGATCCGGGGTCTCTCGCGGATCGATCCCGAGCGCCCGGTTCATCTCTATCGTCGACCCTACGAGGGAGAGCAGGTCGCCGACGGCGTCTACGCCGAGGGCGAGAAATTCGCTCTTCGCCGGGGTCCCTGGAAGTTGATCGAGGGCCCGGCGGAGAATAGTCTCGAACTCTTCGATCTCGAAGGCGATCCCCTGGAGACCCGGAATCTCGCGAGCGTCGAGCCCGAAGTGGTTGCCCGGATGCGGGAGGAATTGACGCGCTGGCGTGGGCAGGCGAGGCGTGAAACTTCGGGGCTGCGCCCCCTCGACGACGAGGAGCGACTTCGCCTCGAGGCCCTGGGGTATTCGGAATGAGATGGCGGGCGCGGCTGCCCATCGCCCTGTTGCTCCTCCTCCTCGCCTGTGACCTCGGCGGGGATCGGGATGCGGGAAGGGATCCCTCCGCGCCCCGTCCCGATGTCCTCCTGATCACGATCGACACCCTGAGAGTGGATTATCTGCACGCCTATGGCTTCGGATACGAGAATTCACCGTCCCTCGATGCTCTTGCGGCTCGGGGTGTACTCTTTGAAAATGCGATCGCCGCCGCGACGCTCACGGCACCTGCCCACGCGTCGATCATGACTTCGCGCTATGTGCGCGAACATTCGATCGGCACCCGGAATGGCGATACCCGCCTCGAGGGTCTGCCGACCCTGGCCGAGATGTTTCGAAATGGGGGTTACGATACGGCGGCCTACGTGAGCAACGTCGTCCTGCGAAGGCGAATCGGATTGGATCGGGGCTTCGATACCTACGACGATGAACTGCCCCGGAGTGAAGAGAATCGCCCCGCCTATTTCGAGCGCATCGCGGAGCAGACGGCGAGCGAGACCATGCGATGGATCTCGGAACGCACGGACGAGCGGCCGCTCTTCTTATGGCTGCACCTGCAGGATCCCCATGGTCCCTATCGCCCGCCCCGGGAGTGGTTGGGGCGGATCGGGCCGATTCCGCTGCGCATGCAGCGTGATCTCCGGGTGCTGCGAGAGAATAGCGGTCGGGCGGGTATTCCCGCCTATCAGTCATTGGATGAAATCCGCGATCCGTCTCGCTATGCGGGGTTTTATGCCGACGAGATCTTCTACGCGGACCATTGGATGGGCCGGGTGGTCGCGGCTTTCGAGGCTCGCAGCGAGCGACGTGGCAGCATCATCCTGCTTACCGCGGATCACGGGGAGAGCATGGGAGAGCAGGGATGGTTCTTCCAGCACGGCCAGGCCGCGACCCCGGAACTCGCGCGCGTGCCCATGATCGTGGTGGCCCCGGGGCTCCGTCCCCATCGCAGCCAGGCGCTCATCAGCCACGTGGACGTGGCGCCCACCCTGCTCGCCCTGGCCGATCTGCCGCCCCTTCCCGAAGCCAGCGGTCTATCGCTGCTGCCGGTTCTCGCAGGCGAGGAGCGGATTGCCGAGCGGTCGATCTTCTGCGATACGGATGGCGAAACCGCCCTCTATCGCCCGAATTCGTTCACCCGAATCGGTGGCCCGATCGCCTCGAATCTCCAGCCGCCCGCCTCCGGGCCGAATCAATCCGAGAGCCGAGAGCGCGATTCCGAGGGCCGCTGGCTGCTCACCGAAACCGATCCGCATTCCCAGCGAATCCTTTTTGACTATCTGCGGGCCGCTGCCCCCCTGGTCGCTGCGGGCGTGATGGACGCGCGCCATATCGAGGAGTTGCGGGCCCTCGGCTATCTCCCACCCGAGGATGAGGCGGGGCGGTCGGGAAGCCCGGAAGGAGAGAATCAGGAGGGCGAGGGGAAAGCGGCCCCCGTGCAGCCGGAACCGGATCGAGATTGATTCGATGCCAGGGCGGGCGATTCAGCATCGCAGAAGGGACTGCGCGGCAGAACTCACTCGCTTCCCGTATCCGGATGATACACTTCGAGCGTGTATAGAGGTCTCACCGTCATCGCGATCGCACCTGTCCTCGACGAAGAGGCCAAGATTTGCGAGGTCGTTCGCCGCACTCCACGCCCCCTGGTGGACGAAGTGCTGGTCGTCGACGACGGCTCCACGGATCGTTCGGCCGCCGTGGCGCGGGAGCAGGGCGCCAGGGTCCACTCCATGGGTCGGGTGGCCGGAGTGGGGGCCGCGATTCGGAAGGGCTTCGAACTCGCCAGGGAAGATGGATTTGATCTGGTGGTGGTAATGGCGGGCAACAACAAGGACTCGCCCGAGGAAATTCCACGACTCCTCGATCCCATCGTGGAGGAGAGGGCCGATTTCGTTCAGGGCTCGCGATTCCTGAAAAGCGATGCCGATTTCGGTCCCATGCCCCTCTACCGGAAGATCGCCACCCGAATTCATCCCCTATTATTCTCCCTGGTGGCCCGGCGCCGGGTCACGGAGTCCACGAACGGATTTCGCGCCCTGCGCTCTTCACTTCTTTCGGATCCGGCCCTCGATCTCGATCAGCCCTGGCTCGACGAATACGAGCTGGAGCCCTACCTCTACATCAGGGCGATTCGTCTGGGCTATCGCACCGCCGAAGTGCCCGTCTCGAAAATCTATCCACCCCGTGTCCAGGGACAGACGAAGATGAAGCCCATTTCGGGCTGGTGGTCGATGCTGAAACCCCTCGTCTATCTGGGATTGGGAATCAGGAAGTAGGAGCGTCGTGAACGGAAAAGCGATTTTTCAGCGGGTGAAAATACGATGATCGAAGTGGCGGTCGTGGGGGCCGGTCATTGGGGGCCGAACCTGATCGGAAACTTCGAGAGCGGCAGCCGCAGCCGGGTCCGCTACGTGGTGGATCCCGACGAAGGACGCCTGGCGGCGGTCCGTACTCGTTTCCCGGGGATCGAGACTCGCGGGGAGTTCGCGTCGATTCTCGACGATCCGGAAGTTGATGCCGTGGTCATCGCGACTCCCACGCGGACCCATTTCGAACTCGCCCGACGAGCCCTGGAGAAGGGGAAGCACGTACTGGTCGAGAAACCTCTCTCCCATTCGGTCGCCACGAGTGAGGAACTTTGCGAACTCTCCGAAAGGCTCGATCGCCTGCTCATGGTCGGCCACGTCTTCATCTACAACGAAGCCGTCCGGGAGGTGAAGAATCTGATCGAGGAGGGTGAGTTGGGCCGCCTCTACTATCTCTCGATGGTGCGAACGAATCTCGGTCCCATTCGCGTCGATGTCGACGCGGCCTGGGATCTCGCGGCCCACGATATTTCGATGGCCAACTTCTGGCTCGATGCCCGCCCTCTCAGCCTGACGGCGATGGGAGGGGCCTTCATCAACGAGGGCATTGCGGACGTGATCTTCGCGACGCTCCGTTATCCGAACGAGATTCTGGTCAACCTGCATGTATCCTGGCTGAATCCGCGCAAGGCTCGAGATATTACCCTGGTCGGCGAAAAGAAGATGTTGACCTTCGATGATGTGGAACTCGACACGCCCCTCAAGCTCTATGACAAGCAGGTCCTGGAGGATCGGATTCTTCCCGACTTCGTGGACTCCTTCGCGTCTTTTCGGACCAGCGTACGAGAGGGAGTCGTGATCACTCCCAGGCTCGAAAGGACGGAACCCCTGCGCAACGAATGTGAGCACTTCCTGGATTGCATCGAAACGGGGAAACGTCCGCTTTCGCATGGCGAGGAGGGGTTGGCCGTCGTTCGCATCCTCGAGGCGATTTCCAGATCTCAAAGCGAAGGGGGCCGCGAAGTGGAGGTTTCCTGGCCATGAAATTGCCCCTGGCGGATCTCTCGCTTCAGCATCGCGAGATCGAGGGCGAGGTGCGCGAGGGATTCGAGCGCATCATGGACTCCGGTGATTTCATCCTGGGCGAAGTCGTCGGCGAATTCGAGGCAGCCTACGCGGATTTTTGTGGCGTCGAATTCTGCATTGGGGTGGCCAATGGAACGGATGCCCTCGAATTGGCCCTGCGCGCCCTGGGGATCGGTTCGGGCGATGAAGTCATCCTGCCCACGAATACCTTCATCGCCTCGGCCCTCGCCGTCATACGGGCCGGGGCGAGTCCGGTTCTGGTCGATTCCGATCCGGAATATCATCTGATCGATCTCCCCGACGTCGAGGCCAGGATCGGTCCCCGCACCCGCGCGATCCTGGCGGTCGATCTCTTTGGCCAGTTGCCCGCACTTGAGCGCTTCGAGGCATTGGCCTCGCAGCGGGGCATCGCCCTGCTCGAGGACGCCGCCCAGGCCCAGGGGGCCCAGCGGGGCGGGCGCGTCGCGGGTTCCTTCGGAGAAATTTCCGGCACCAGTTTCTATCCCGGCAAGAATCTCGGCGCCTACGGGGATGCCGGCGCCGTGACGACCCGCGACGCCGGCTTGGCGGAGCGGATTCGGCAACTGCGAAATTACGGCAGCCAGGTGAAATACGAACATCCCAGCCTGGGCTTCAACTCGCGCCTCGACAGTCTCCAGGCGCTGGTCCTGAAAGCGAAATTGGCGCGTCTCGAGGCCTGGAATCGAGCCCGTCGGGAGGCCGCCTCCCGCTATGAAGGATGGCTCGCGTCGATTCCCGATCTGATAACCCCGGGGATCGCCGCCGGGAATGAGCACGTATGGCATATCTACGCGATCCGGGTGGCCGAGCGCGACCGCATTCTCGCCGCCCTGCATGCCGAGCAGATCGGCGCCTCCATCCACTATCCGATTCCGATCCACCGCCAGGCCAGTTTTTCCTTCCTGGGCCACGAAGAGGGGGATTTCCCGAATGCGGAACGAGCGGCCGCGGAGATGATTTCCTTGCCTATCTTCCCCGGTATCACGCAGGCCCAACAGCAGAGGGTGGTGGAGGTCCTGGTGGGGGCGTTGCAGAGCGGGGGAAGTTGAGTGGCCCTGAAGCAAAGAGAGGATGGTGTGTTCATCGACCCGCTGGCGATTTGTGAGAGCGAAGCGGTGGGTGCGGGCACAAGAATCCACGCCTTCGCCCAAGTGATGGAGGGTGCCCGGGTGGGTCGCGACTGCAACCTCTGCGGTCAGACTTTCGTGGAGAGCGGTGCCGTGATCGGGGATCGCGTCGTGCTGAAGAACGGCGTTCAGGTCTGGGCCCACGTCGAACTCGAAAGCGATGTTTTCGTGGGACCGAATGCGACCTTTACCAACGATCTTCGCCCCCGGGCCGCCCGTCCCCACTCCGAGGTCGCATGGCTGGGAACCCGGATCGGTCGGGGAGCCAGCCTGGGGGCGAATGCGACGCTGATCTGCGGCCATCGGGTGGGCGAGCATGCCTTCGTGGCGGCCGGTGCCGTGGTGAGTCATGACGTCCCCGCGCACGCCCTGGTCGCGGGAAATCCCGCGCGTCGCATCGGCTGGGTCTGCGAATGTGCCGAATCCCTGGAGGCGGATCTCGCCTGTCGCTGTGGTCGCAGGTACCGTCTCGTGAATGAGGAAGAGGGACTCGAGTCCATTGCCTGATTTCCCGATCGACCCCGAGCTTTTTCGGGTTCGATCGTGAGCGCGTCCCCGGGGCCGGCCCGGCCATCTCGCATCGGTTGGGCGCTAGGATTCGGGCTGAGCGTATTGCTGGCCCTCGGCCTGCGTTTGCTGGGATTCGAATTCGTCTTCCTCGAAGATACCGTCGTCTTCCCACCCGCCGATGCACAATATCATCTGCGCAGGGCCCTCTACAGCTTCATCCACTTTCCCGCTGTTCTCCTCTACGATCCCTATATCAACTTCCCGGGTGGAGCCCCGATCCCCTGGCCTCCTCTCTTCGATTTCGCGATCGCGGGAAGCGCCCGCCTGCTGGCCGACGGTCCGGGAGATCTGCACGGCTTCGAGGTGGTCGCGGCCTGGGCGAGCCCCGTCTGCGCGATACTCAGCCTGATTCCCGTCTACGCCTCGGGAGTTCTGCTGCATTCCCGTCGCGCCGGCATTGGTGCCGCCCTCTTTCTGGCCTGCCTGCCCATCCACATCACCTATTCCCGCGTGGGCAACGCGGATCACCACGCGGCGGTGGCGATGATCGGGGCCTTTCTGCTCTGGGCCTGCTTGGGGCTCGTCGCAACGGATGCGCGCTCACGTTCCCAGAAGCGCTTTGCCCTGCTGCTCGCGTTGGCTCGTCTCGCGATGTTGCTCACCTGGCATGGGAGTCTGCTCTATCTCGTTCTGGCGGACGGGCTGCTGCTACTGGCCGGGATCCTCATGGGTCGGCGCAGTCTGCTCGCTCTCCAGGGTGGAACAGCCGTTCTCAGCCTGGGCATCCTGCTGCCCATCGTCTGGCTCTCCCCGGAACCTCTCGGTGGAAACTATTCATCGATCGCTCTCTCCAGGCTTCACCTTCTCTTCCTCTTCGCCGTCGCCCTGCTGGATGGCCTGCTCTTCTTCTGGCTCCGAGTTCATCCCGAGCGCGGCCCCGCCCGCCGCCTCGCGGTCCTCTTCGCCGCCTCCCTCTCCCTGCTGGGCCTGGCCGCCCTGCTGCCGCAGGTGCGCGAAGGCCTTTTGCTCGCTCTTGGCTTCATGACCCTCAAAGATGAAGTGGGGGCAGTGACGGGAGAACAGAGTCCTCTCTTCGAGACCGCCACCCGCTCGGCCCTGCGTCCGGCACTTCTCTCGTGGGGTCTTTTCGCTTATGCGATTCCCTTCGCGCCGGCGGCGGCCCTGCTGGCCGTGCTGGGCTCGGATCGTTCCCCCCGGCTTCGAGGGGCTGGAATGCTGCTCTTCGGCTGGGTCTTCGTGATGGCCTTTCTTTCCCTCGGCCAGCGGCGCTATGGCAACGATTTCGCCGCCTCCGCATCCCTGGTCTTCGCTCTGGCGGCCACATTCTGCTGCGATTGCCTGGCGGCTCGAATACGTCTTCCGGCACTCCGAAGCGCGGCGACGGGTGGCCTGATCCTGCTGCTCCTGCTGGCCGCGCAATGGCCCGTCCTGCGGCGGATCCACTGGCCCCGGGCAGAGGCATCCCTGGCCGCCCTCGCTCCGCAGGCCGCGCCCCGCCGCGACGTCGAGAGCAGCGTGGCCGTGACCTTGACGCGCTTCATGCACGACGTTCGCCGGGCCACGCCCGAGACCGCTTTCTATCTCGACGGGAAGGGTGAGCCCGCCTACGGGGTGATCGCCCAGGCCAATTTCGGGCACGCCCTGCAGTACGGCGCCCGACGCGCGACTGCAACCGACCCCTTCTGGTGGTATATCGGCCGTGAGAATTGGGATCGTTCCCATGCTTTTCTTCGGGCCACGCGGGAGGACGAGGCCCTGAAATGGGCGCGGAGCCTGGGGGGGCGCTTCGTCCTGACGAGTTCCGGGGCGGCGTCCGGGAGCGTGATGGAGCAATTGCATCGCCACGATGGTCGGGCCCTCGCGGGCCGGGCCCCTCTACAGCATTTCAGGCTCGTCCAGGAAACCGATGCCGGGAGTTGGGCCCTCGGCGAGATCTTCCGGCCCAGTGGCGGGGCGGGAATCGCCTACAAACTCTTCGAAATCGTGGCGGGAGCGTCGCTGCGCATCGAAACCGAGCCGGGTCTGGCCGCCGAAATTTCCCTTGCATTGCAAACGCCCCCGGGCCGGCGACTTTTTTATCGCATCGTCGCCCGCGCGGACGACGATGGCCTGATCCGCGTGCGTCTCCCCTATGCGAGTCCGGCCCCCGCTGCCGATCCCGACCCGCAAGCGGCGGTCCCGGGCCCTCGGACCCGGAGTCTCGGTCCCTATAGAATCCGGCTGGCCGATCGGGAAGAAGAATTGTGGCTGGGCGAGGAGGCGGTGCTCTCGGGCGAGGAAATCGAACTCTCGCTGCCGATTCGAAAAACGCTCATTCCATCTCCGTCCATTCCATCCGAGCGCATGGGGGAAGCTGCGCGCATCCAATAGGCGTTTATTCGATCCTGAAGCGCTCGTCGAAGACCAGCCTATGGGGGCGCCCCACCCGGACGCTGAAAAAGGCCGCTTCTCCGCTGGCGTCGCGATGGGGCGTCGCCTCGACCCCGTCGAATTTCCCGCCGCGCACGGCTCGCAGCAGAAGGGGACCCAGTCCGAAGAGATCGTAGGGGGTATCGTGAACCAGGTAGACAGTGCGGGCGTCCCCCTCGAAGGACCAGGCCTGATGGCGTTTCCGAGCGGCGGCAATTTCCCAGATCGCCTCCACGGAGCGGGCCCTCTCGGTGAGCAGAAGCAGGGGTTCGTGAAAGCCCCAGTCCAGGCTGACGGCCACGCTCCCCCCTTCGGCATCGAGGGCCCGGGCGACGTCGTGCAGACTGCGGGTCCAGCGCCCCCGCCCCTCGGTATCCCGAATCAATGCGTCGGTCTGTCGGATCGAATGGATGTTGCAGACCAGAAGGGCGACGAGGGCCAGCCCCGCACCGCCGCGCAGCAGCACGCGGGCGCGGCTTTTCGCTCCGCTTCGCCAGAGCGTGACGGCCCCATAGGCCACGATCAGCTGGGGCAGTGGCATCAGGTTGAGTTGATGGTGGGCGCGCACGGCGCCGGGAAGCCCGAGCATCGCCAGGCTGAGCAGGAGTGTCGTAATCAGGAGAAAAGCATTGGCATCGTCGTCGGGGAGTTCCCGCCGCCTTTTTCGAGTCCAAAGATCGAAGAGGATCACCAGGGTGGCGGGTAGCAGCAGCCAGCCCAGCAGGCCCATGGGTGCACTGGCCTCCGCGGCTCTTTCGAAGAGGCCGCCGACCTCCATCAGGCGATGGAATTGGGAGCCGTCGAGGGTTCGCCACAGGACCCCCGCCCGAAAGGGCAGACCGCCCCTTTCCCCGGCCACCGCGGCACTGCTCAGCAGGGAAGAGAGGGAAGTCAACATGGGAAGGGCGGCCACGAGCAGGCAGATCGATCCGGCGACGATGAGCATTCGGGTTTCCGCCAGGGCTTTCCTGACCAGATCCCGTCGGCAGAGGAGCAGCGCGATGCCCGCCGACGCGAGAATCAGCCCGAAGTCCGCGCGGCTGAAGATGCCGAGCCCCAGAAGCAGGCCGGCCCCGGCGGCCGCAGCCAGGGCCCGCGCCGAAGTGGGCCCATTCGCGAGCGCACTTCGCCAGGCGCTGACGATCAGCAGCGCCCCCCCCGCCCGGCAGAGAAAGTTAGTGGTGAAGGGCCCCCACTCGAATTGGCTGAAAAAGTAGAAACTCGGATCGCTGGCGACGATGAGTCCCATGACGACTGCGACATCGTCCCCAAAGATTCGCCTCGCCCAGAGCATGGCCAGGAGCAGGGCGACGAGGCCGGTGGCCAGAGTCGCGAGGCGTACCACCCGCGGGCCGGGGCCCGCCAACGCCAGCGCGGGAATCAGGAGTTGGCTCTTGAGGGAGCCGAGGTAGACCGCGTTGCGGAGTGGGAAGGGTCGACCGAAGACGAGGCATGAGCGGACGCTGGCGGGATGCTCTCCCGCGCGCTCGGGTTCCACGAAGCCCCGGGCCTGTTGGGCGAGGAAGGCTTCATCGTAGTAGAGACCGAGGCTGTCCATGCGGGGGATGGCGCAGACGAGCAGGACGATCGAAAGCAGCAGCCAGATGCCCACGATCAGGCCCGTTCGTGGCACTCCATCTTTTTCCGACGACGTCAAGCCTCAACCCCTCCGGAGCAGGGCGATGAAATGGAGACCGCGGTCGAAGAGGAGGCCGAAGGGCGGGGGGTAGAGTTTCAGATCGACCTGAAAGGCCGCCACTTCCAGGTTCAATTCTTTCCAGACCCGGCGCCAGGTCGTCTCCTTCCAGTAGTGATGGGGCAGGTCGACTCCATGACGCGCGTTGCCGATGCGATCCATGAAGCGCAGGGTTGGGCCCGCCAGCCAACCCGAGAGCAGATGATCCTTGATGAGGAGATGCTTTCGGCTCACTCTCGAGGCTTCGGCGAGCAGGTCCTCGGGGTGCCGGCAGTGATGGAGGGCATCGACGAGGAGGGTGCAATCGAAGCTGGCATCGGGGGCGGGAATCGTCTTCCCGTCGAAGAGTTCGATGGGGATGCTCGCGCCCGGGCGGATCGCGACATCCATCCCCCGCAGTTCCAGATCCGACCGCCGGGCTCCCAGATGCCGGGTGAGCAGGCCATCCCCACAGCCCACATCCAGCAGGCTGGCCTGGGGGGGAATCAGTTTATCGAGATGTTCGCCGAGGACTTCGACCCGCCGTGAGGCCCAGTAGGCGGCGTGGATCTTCTCCACGAAATTCACCGCTTGTTCATCCCCAACATGCTCACGAAGAAGCTGGAGAGAATGGTCTGGATTCCGAGGGCCACCCCGGTGACACCCGGGATGACCCAACGCATCCCGATCTCGTAGTCGAGGTCGCCGAAGCCATTCTCCTGCCATTGGAGGGCCGCAAGAAGGATCAGCAGCCCGCCGGCGACGAAGCCGCAGGCCCCCAGGAGGATTCCCCGCTCGAGAGTGGCGAAGCGAAAAAAACTTTCGAGACGTGGATCCTCGGGCAGCAGGCCCGTCGTCTCGGCGATGGCCCGACTGACGATCGCGAAGAGGATGAATTGAAAGCCCATCATCAGGGCCAGACTCGAAACCAATAGGGTATGGGCTCCGATCCTGGCTCCGAGCAGGCTGAGGCCGGGAAGGGCCAGCCCGTATCCGATCAGGCCGAAGAGGATGAAGAGCAGGCCCGGGATCAGGAATAGCCAGCGGGGGCTGTAGAGCAGGAAGAAACGCAGCGTACGCCAGCCGTCCCGGAAGGTTCGGAGATGCGGTCCGTGGCTGCGGCGGCCGTCGGGGTGAAGGGTGATCGGCACCTCGGCGATGTGGGCGCCCCGCATGCTGGCGCGGATGATCATCTCGGTTGCGAATTCCATCCCGGTGCAGCGCTGATCGAGGTCGTCGTAGAGTTCCCGGGTGAAGCCTCGCATCCCGCAATAGACATCCGCGATCGGCACCTTGAACATCAGACGCGCGATGGCCGAGAGCAGCGGATTGCCGAGATGGCGATGCAGGGGCGGCATGGCCCCCTGCATGATCCGGCCGCCTCCGGACGGCAGTCGGCAGCCCTGCACGAGATCCGCCCCCTCCCGCAGCCCGGCCACGAATTTCGGGATTTCGAGGAAGTCGTAGCTATCGTCCGCATCGCCCATGAGGATGAAGCGTCCCCGGGCGGCGGCGATTCCGCTCATCAGGGCGTTTCCATATCCCCTGCTGGCGACGTGTAGTACGCGCGCGCCCAGGGATTCGGCGATCTCGGGACAGCCATCCTCGCTGCCGTTGTCGGCGACGATGATCTCTCCCGTCACCCCGCAGTCCTCGAACGCCTTCTGGGCCTTTTCGATACAGCTGGCGAGGGTATCCGCCTCGTTGAGGCAGGGCATGACGACGCTGAGTTCGACTGCCGATTGCGCGAGCTTTTCCACCTTCGGAGAATCCTAACCCACACGGCTTCTCGGCGCCTCGTTGGACGAAGGCAGGAGATCGGTGCGACTTGTGTATGATTCGAGCCATGATGAGCAATGACGCGGCTGCGACCGAAAATGGATTGACGGATCCTTCCGGACCCATCCTGGTGGTGGGGGGCGGGGGGTATATCGGCAGTGCCACGGTCCATAGCCTGCAGCAGCGATCGATCCCCGTGGTCGTCTTCGACGACTTTTCCACGGGGCATCCGGAATCCGTCAGCGCTCCGCTGGTGGAGGGAAGCCTGGCCGATCGCGTCGCGCTGGCCCGGGTCTTTGCCGAATGGCGGCCCCGGGCCGTGATGCATTTTGCCGCCCGCTGCTATGTCGGAGAGTCGGTCAAGGATCCCTCGACCTATTATCGCGAGAATGTCATCAACGCCTGGAATTTGCTGGAGGAAATGAGGCGCGCCGACTGCGGGGAACTGGTCTTTTCTTCTACCTGCGCGACCTATGGGGAGCCGGCGGAAATCCCCATCACGGAGGCGAATCCCCAGCGGCCCATCAACCCCTACGGGCGTACGAAGCTCCATATGGAACATATGATGGAGGACTATTCCCATGCGTACGGTCTGCGCTTCGCGGCCCTGCGCTATTTCAACGCGGCGGGGGCTCTTCCCGAGGCGGGACTCGGAGAGCATCACGATCCGGAGACCCACCTGATTCCACTCGTATTGCAGGTCGCCCAGGGGAAGCTCCCGGAGATTCAGGTTTTCGGCGACGACTATGCGACTCCCGACGGAACCTGTGTTCGCGACTACGTGCATATTGCGGATCTCGCCGACGCGCATCTGCGTGCCCTTGCAAAATTGCAGGCCGGGGAGGAGAGGATCGCTTGTAATCTCGGCACCGGATCGGGTTATTCGGTTCGCGAGGTCATCGAGGTGGTGCGCAAGGCGACGGGCCATCCGATCCCGGAGCGGATGGCCACCCGGCGCCCCGGGGATCCGCCGGAACTCGTGAGCGGAGGTGAACGCGCGCGAGAAATCCTGGGTTGGGTGCCGCGGCGTTCGACCCTGGAGGAAATCGTGTCGGATGCCTGGGAGTTTCAGAGCGCAAATCCCGAGGGCTATCGTTCCTGACGGGAGTCTGAATGTATCCATTCGCACGCGCGCAAGAGAGTGCGATGCCAGGAGCCACCACTGTCCAGATCCCAGACGACACGGCGCAAGGATGAAGCCGATGCCACGGGGCGGCAGGCCTTGAGCGTGGCCACGCCCTGGATCTGGCTCGGCTTCTCGATCGTGGCCCTGATCGTCTACGGCCCGGTCCTGTCGGGGGGGTTCATCTCCGATGATATCCACTATGTGGCGGCCAACGAATACGTTCATACGCCGAGCGCGGATAATTGGATCGCGATCTGGAATCCCCGCAGCGAGGTGACCGAACTCGTCGAGAACTACGCGCCCGTGCATCTCTCCCTGCACGCCCTGGACTGGCAACTCTTCGGACCCGACGTCCTGGGTCATCATGTCGTGAATGTGCTTCTCCATGCGTTGGCTGCCGCATTGCTCGTTCCCATCTTTCGCCGCAGTGGCATCGGAGACAGGGCCGCACTCCTGGGCGCGGCCTCTTTCCTCCTGCACCCCACAAATGTGGAGGCCGTGGCCTGGATTTCGCAGCTCAAGAGTTCAGCCGCGCTCGTCCTTTCCCTGGCCGCACTTCTCCTGCATCCGCGTCGCCCCCTGCTGGCTCTCCTGTTCTTTGCCCTGGCCCTGCTCGCAAAACCCTTTGCGGCTTTCGCATTGATCGTCGCTTCCCTCTTTCAATGGATGCGCGGGGGCGGGGATCGTGCGGGCGCTGGCGGCCAGCGGGCCTGGGCCTGGCTGGCGGCCTGGCTCGTCGTTCTGCTGGGCTTCGCGTGGATCGAGACGCTCGCTTTTTCGCTCACGGCGGGTCTGGCTCCTCCCCTCTATGCCGATCCGTGGATCAGGATTCTCACCGCTTTTTCGCTGGCGCTTCGCTATCTGCTGATGGCTGCGACGGGATTGGGGCTGTCCACCTTTCACGAGCCGCCGGCCGTGACATCCGTTCTGGATCCCTGGCTGATCGGCGGCCTCTGCGCCATCGCATTCCTCGGCTGGAGAGTCGTGGTCTGCCTGAGGCAGCGTCGCGAAGAGGCCATTTACTGGCTCTGGGCCGCGATCGGCTTCGGTCCCCTTTCGGGGATCGTTTCTCTCCCCTATCCGATGGCCGACCGATACCTCTATTTCGTTCTTCCCGGCCTGATCGGGGCACTTCTGCTGTGGGCGCAGGAGATCCTGCCCGCCGTCTCGAGGCGCTTCGAAAAGGTCGAATATGCATCGGCCCTCAGGATCGCGCTGATTCTGGGGCTGACTCTGCTGCTGGCTCACTTCGCCTATGCGAGCTACTCGAGGACGAGCATTTTTCGCACGCCCGAAGGACTCATGGCCGACGCCGAACGAAATTATCCGGAGGGAGCCGCCGCCAATACCCGCAAAGCGAGTCGTGCGGCGAGGCAGGGCGATTATTCCGCGGCCATGGTCCACCTGCGTGCAGCCCATGTCCGGGGCTACAACCGGGTGGACTACTTGCTCCAGGACTCCGCCTATGCGGCGATGCAGGATCATCCCGAATTCATGGCATTGAAGCTCGAGATGGCGCGGGATTGGATCTCCCGCCTCGGGAAGATTTCGGAACTGAGCCACTACAAGGCCCGTGCACTCGCCCAGGCCTACGTGGTGACGGATGAACTCGACCTCGCCGTCGCCGCATTGGAGCGGGCCGCAGAGGCGGGGGGACCGATCGCAGAGACCCTGCGCGCCGACGCCCTGGCGATCCAACGCAAAATAGACTTGCGCAAGAGACTCGAGGCGAGAAGGGGCTCGCGGGCCGGAGCGGAGCCTTGACTTGCAGGGCAGTCCAGGGGCTCAGGAAGAGTTGTCTTCGGGGGATCCGATTCGCTGACCTTCTCCGACGAGATCCCTGCGCGCCGCCGCGGCCTCCGCAAAGCCCGGATTGATCGCGAGAGCCCGATCGAAAGATTCGAGGGCTTCGGCTTCGCGCTTCAGCGCCAGCAGGGCCAGACCGAGATGGTAGTGGTAGTCGGCGACTGGAGGATCGGCCTCGTTGATGACGTGCCGGAACTGCCAGATGGCCGCATCCGCCTGCCCCCTCTTGAGGTAGACATAGCCGAGGGTATCCGCCGTCGTGAGATGCTCGCCCGGCGCATCGGTGGCGGCGCGGGCCAGGGATAGAGCGCGATCGAGATCCCTTCCCGACTGGGCCAGCAGGAAGGCGAGATCATTCTTTACGAAGACCAGCCCGCTTCCCCTGGTGATCGCCTCTTCGTAGAGTTCGCTGGCTCTTGCGGCATTGTCCAAGGAGAGATGCAGTCGGGCCAAGAGAGCCGTTCGATTTTCGTTCAGGCCGGAGCGGGCCTTGCGTGCCTCCATCGATTGGATGAACTCCGGAAGATTTCCGATTGCCAGGTAGGCGGCGAAGAGGATTTCGTAGGCTTCCTCGGTGGTCGCGGGATCGAGTCTCAACGCCCGCTCCGCATCGTCACGGGCCGAGAGCGGATGATCGAGGGCGAGCATGGCCCGGCCGCGTATCAAATAGGGGCGCGCCAGCCAACTTCTCCGATCGACACCAGCATTCAGACGCTCGATGATCTCATCGTGGAGGCCACCCTCTTCGAGGTCGAATTTTGTAATTGTTTCGAGTACTTCCAGGTTGTTGGGGAATTTCTCGTGGGCCTTGAGGAGATGCTTTCGAATGACGGGTCGCTGGCGCGGATTGGAGGCGTCGCGTTTCGCGAATTCCAGGGAGGCCTTCGTTCCGACCCCGTCGCGGCCCAGCAATGAGAGCAGGAGTTTTCGTCCGACACCGGGAGTCTTGTTTTCGTAATAGCAGCGGGCGAGCAGCAATTGATCGGCGGACTCGAGACCCGTCAGTCGGTACAACTCGAGCAGGTTGGCGGCGGCGTCCATATAAAGGCCGCTCTGGAATTCGATCAGGGCCCGGAGACGCAGGCTATCGGGTTCCGCATCGGACTCGAGGGTGGTGGCCCTGGAGATTGCCTCCAGGGCCGCCTCGAGGTTGCCACGTTGTTGTTCGGCTCGGGCCAGGATTCGATAGGCGCGCGGACTCGTCTCTTTCGCGAGAGCCGTCCTGAGTGAAGAAACCGCCAGATCGTATTCTCCCACCAGGACCTGCTGATACCCCTCCATGATCAGGGTATCTGGCCGGTCCGGAAAGAGATCCTTCAGCCGGGCCACGGTCACGGCGGCATCCCGGGGACGGCCGGCGAGATTCTGGATATTCGCCTCGGCCTCCAGGAGTCCCGCCTCATCGATGCCCCGCTCGGCCTGGGCTTCCAGGTGTTCGAGCGCGGTCCGATAGCCTTGATTCACGAGGAGTTCTGCCGCGTACAATCCATGGGCAGCCGGGTCGTCGGGCAATGTGTCCAGGAGTCGGCGAAGAACCTCTTCCCGATGCTTTTCGGGGTCTTCAGTTTCGAGTGTGAGGAGTTTCTTCCAGCCGCCAAGATCTTCTTTTGCCAGGGTGAGCCATCGTTCCAGGGCTGCCGATGAAAGCTCTGTCTCGCCCGTCTGCTGTGCGAAGAGGAGGGTTTCTTTCGCCACCCTCAGTTCTTCGTAGGGGTCGCCCTCTCCGTCGCTATGGTCGAGGGCGAGTCGGTAGGCTTCGTGGGCTTCAGCTCTTCGATTCGAAATTCTGGCGAGGGAACGCGCTCGGCCGAGAAGTCCCAGCAGGGCGTGCTCTCCACCTTTCTGCAGGTAACGGTCATAGGTTCGAAGCGTTTCCAGGCTGACCCTGGGCGATGGTACGGATAGGGGGCTGCGGATTCGGGCCGCTTTATGCCGTGCTTCCTGAAGCAGGGTCAACACCCATTCGACTTCCGGATCCCCGGGGCTGATTTTTCGGGCGTGTTCGATATCCCGCATCGCCTTCTTGATGCCGTTCCTGGCCAGGGCACTCCGGGCGCGGACCAGCCAGGCGCGGGCATTTTCCGGATCCTCTTCGAGCAATTTGTCGGCGAGTTTCTCCGATTCCAAGGGTTCGACATTCGCCAATACGAGCGCCAATTTCAGGGCGATGTCCGAATCGTCGAGTCGTAGAGTCAGGGCCTCGCGATAGAAATCCGCTGCATCCCCGTAGAAGCCCTGTTCCAGGGAAAGATCGGCGATCCGCAGGCAGAGATCCGCGTCATCGGGTCGCAACTGGGATGCGCCACGGAGTTCGATCAATGCCGCTTCCGGGCGATTCTCGGCGATGAATTCGGCGGCGCGCCGCAGATGCGTGTCGGCGCGATCCTCTTCCCGATGACAGGCCAGGGAGAGGATGCCGACCACGATGAGGAGCAGACAATCCCGCCCGAGGCGATGCCCCGAAACTCTGAGGGTCTGCCCCGGAGCCGCTGAAGCTCGGATTTCCATCCCCCCGCTCAGGATGCTCTCAGCCTGGCGAGTTCGGCCCGGGCCTCATCCGCCTCGGGGAATATCGTGGACTCGAGCGCTTTTTCGAGCATCTCCGCCGCTTTCTCTTTTTCTCCCCCGGCCGCAAGGGCGACGCCGAGTCGGTAACGGATGGAAGCTGCGTTGGGCCGCAAGCGGAGGGCTTCGCTGAGCGCGGCAGTAGCCGCCGAGTGATTGCCCATGGCGAGATATACGTAACCGAGGGTGTCGAGGGTGTCCGCATTTCGCTCGTTGGCGACCGCTCGCTGAATTCTCCTGAGTGCCTGGGAAAGATCCCCGCCCAGGCTGGCCATCAGCCAAGCCGAGTCGTTGTTGGCCCCCACATGAATCGGATCTATTTTCAGGGCCTGATCGAAAAGAGCGAGTGCGCCCTCCTGGGAACCCTGGCCGAGTTTTGTCTGTCCCGCCCGGTAGGGGTAATCGGCGTTCTTCGGGGCGCTGTGCGCCGCCCGCTGGAAGAAAGCGAGCGCCCCCTCGAGATCGCCGGATTGCTGGCGAAGCGTTCCCTTGGCCTCCAGGGCCGGGGAGAATTCGGAATCCGCGGCCAATGCGGCATCGAGTGCCCGCTCGGCTTCCGCTCGATTTCCGCCGTGTGCCAGGATGCGTCCCTTCAGATCCAGGAAGGCCGGATTTTCGGGATGGGCGGCCAGGGCCCGGGCCACGGCCGCTTCGGCTTCCGCCGCCTGGTCTCCCATCAACTGAGTGCTGACCAGGAAGCGCAGGGCTTCCCGATTTTCGGGATCACTCAGGTCGAGCTCCGATTCGAGCAGAATTTCGAGAGCCGATTCGTGTCCCTCCAACTCCAGCTTGAGTGCCGCGAATTCCAGGTATGGGGTGACGGATTTCGGCATCTGCTCCCGCAGCGCGTCGAGCAGGGCCTCGGCGTTCTTATATTCTCCGAGTTTCGCTTGGCTCCGGGCAGCGATCACATGCGCAGAAGGGCCGTCGAAGGGGCGCTTGCGGATCTGGCGATTCGCAAATTGGAAGGCGTTCAGGTACTCCCCCTCCTGGAAGTGGAGTTCCGCAAGACGGAGCGCGGCGTCGGTTTCGGTCTCGCTGACCCGAATGGCTTCGCGGAACTCGGCTCTGGCTCGCGCGCGATCATTCAGTGCCAGGGCCGCCTGGCCGGCGAGGTATCGAGCGCCCGCATTGTTGGGGTAGAGCTGAAGCCCCGCCTCAAAGCTCTTCAGGGCGGCGGCCGGCTCGCCTGTGCGCAGGAGAATATTTCCCCGCAGCAGATGCCGGTAGCTCGGCTCAGCGAGGTCGGCGGCGATTTCCTCTGCTCGTTCGTAGAGGCCCTCATCGATCAAGATGTCCGCCAAGACGAATCGGATCGCAGGCGAAGGGGCGCGACTGCGCTCGATCGCTTCTTCAAGGGCTTCTCGAGCCCGCGTCGGATCCCCGGATTGGCGATGCAGGTCGGCCAGCATTCTCCAGGCCTCGGGGGTGTCGAAGAGTTCGACGGTTTCCTTGGCGACTTCCAATGCCTCGGGCTGCCGACCGTAGCGGAAGAGCATATTCATCAGCTTCGAGCGCAGACCGAGATCCTCGGGTGTCGCATCGACGGCCGCGCGCCAGACCGCTACGGCCCGATCGTTATCCGCCGTGGAAATGTAGAAATCCGCGCTGTGCTGTTGCAGGGCTCGGTCGTTGGGGTAGCGAGCCAGGCAACGATCGAAGGTCTCGGCAGCCTTTGTATTGGATTCTTGACCACTATAAAAGACCCCCAGCGCCGCACACTTGCGTGCCGCATTGACGGCATCGTCTCCTTCTGCCGCCCGCTCGGCCAATCCCTTGAGGGCTTCTTCCGCTTCCTCGTCGCGATCGAGATCCGTCAGTGCGCTGCCGCGAAGCAGGGTGGCCAGATGGTCTTCCGGATGCATTGAGAGAATCTGGTCTGCGCTGGCCAGGGCGGCTTCGGGTATCCCCGCGCTGAGTTCTGCGACACCGCGACTGTAGAGAGCGACCACGTTTTCGGGTTCTCTTTCCAGCACGCGATTCGCAGCCCGAATGGATTCCTCGTAGGCTTCGCTGCGGCTGAGGGTCGAGGTCAGCAGCAGTCCGGCCCTGGTTCCGAACTCCTCGTTCCCGCTCGCTTTGCGCAGGGGCCAGACCGCGAGGCTGGGGCGACCGGTTTGGATCAGCGCCACGCCGAGGAGATAATTCGCCTCGGCGTGGTCGCTTTCCCGAGAAATCAATTTGCGCAACGGCGCGATCGAGGCCTCGAATTGTCCCGCATCCTGAAGTGCCCGGACCTCCGTCAATTGGGCCTCGGTATTGGGCCCGCAGGCGCTCAGAAGGAGCAGGGCACTCAGCAGTGCGTGGACAACGGGCGATCGGAAAACTCTGTGGGGGGAGTGGAAATCTCTGCCGGGGGACATCGGTTCTTTGGGCCTCCTTTTAATGCTTTTCAGTCGGGTAGTTTCAGGGTAGGACGAGGTTCCCCGACCACCAACGGCCCGGGTTGCAGGGCTGCGGGTCGCGATTCGGGTAGCCATTTACCCTCGGGGGTTCCGGAATGACTCGCGGGCAGACTGAAGCTCACTCGTGACAAATCGGCACCTCGGCCGCTTGACTGGTGGTTATTTTTGGGATGTGTGGACTTCCCCGCAATCCGTTCGGAGACCGGACCTGCTCATGCTGCGTGTGGTCGGCGGGCCTCGATGTGTCTCCAGAGGGCCAGAATCCTTGCGAGCATCGCGTTTCTCTCGAAATTTTCACCACTACGGCAACCATCGCATCTCGGTGGAGAGCTTATTCCCGCGGTGTTTGGGGTATTTAGTACCCACACGAGTTTTTGCCCCCCCCCGGGTCGTCGGGCTTGAGAAATCGTATCAAATTCAAGATCTTACAGTTGTACTCATTTTTTGATTGTCAAAAAAAATGCTGGACATCATCCTCTACTAGAGTCCATAGTATCCCCAATGAGTAAATGTCGTGATAGGTACGGATGGTTGGGCCGTTCACAGACATAGTCTCGTTGGTTTGGTGTCGTGGAGGTACCGGAAGTGCTCGCGGCAGCAAAGAGAGGAACGGATCGGCAAGTCAGGATCGAGCATTAGGGAGTTTGAAACCCGATATTGAGTATTAAGATAGGAAGTCGCGTCGCAGTGGACTGGGCTTGTCGGCGGGTAGCTGAGAAGACGTCAATTGGATGATCGGCGCGGGCTTAGATTGACTTAGATTGAAAGGGTGGGTTAAATGTTGAATAAGTTAATGAGTTGTATCGCAATCGCGGCAATCTCCGTGATGGTTGCGGGATCGGCATCTGCTGCTGTGATGGTACCGGGCGGAAGTTATCTCCAGGTCAACCTGGCCGCACTTCCGAATCAGGTGATCTCCGCTGAAGCGTGGGGCGGTGCGAGCCTTACGAATGGAACAGGCGGCAATCATGATGTTGGTGTGGACGCCGGGCTCTTCTCGACGGCCGGACGGACCATGGGTACGGCGCTGATGACGGGCGTCGCATTGGTCGTGAACATGACGCTCACCTTGAGCAACGGTGCAGGCGCTTTCTCGTCCAACTTCGGACCGACCCCGAATCCATGGGGAGGCAACCTTACCGTAGGTTCGACCCCGAGCTCCGGTACCCTGTGCACTGCAGGTTGCCTGGGTGGTCTCGGAACGGGCGTCTTGTCCGGTAACGCAATTTTGAATGCGGGTGGCGGGCTCTTTGTTCCCTTCCCGCTTGGCGCTGTGGGCGCCGGCGGTACTGCCATGGCGACTCTGGGTGGAGCGCCCCTCGTCGCGACAGGTGGTCCCTGGATCACCGGTAAGGTTCGCGTCACGAATATTACGACGAACATAATTTCGATCACCTCTGGGCCCAGGGTCGGGCTGACGGGTGCTCCTGTGACCGTGATGATCGAGCCCTCGGAGGTCGGGAAGAATAAGATCATAACGACTGGGGGCCTCTTGTCGCATACAGCTCCCTCGGGCTGGCTCCCGCAGACGGTCATGGATGTCCGTTTCGGCGGCACCCAGAATCTCGCTTCGAGCGCTACGGGCGGTGTCGTGACACTGATCTCCCCGGTACGTGTCGACACGGGGGCGATCGGCCAGGGAGTTATCCCGGGCGTGTTCACGATGCACCTCAAGTTCGCTCCGGAACCCGGCACGGTCCTGTTGCTGGCTTCGGGCGCGGCGGGTCTGGTGCTCTTGGGCCGGAAGCGCATGAAGAGTTGATCTGGAACTGAGTTCGAACTCTTCGGTTCGAATGGACTGAATCAAGCGGTCACCCTTTTGGGGGTGGCCGCTTTTTTTCTTGCTTCCGGCCATCCGTTCGTATTTTTTCTTCCCGGATGCCGCTACCCTCCTCGCATCTTCCCTGGGAATCGGTCCTCGATTTTTCCGAGCACCGCATGAATCGATGCAAGGGGCATCTGAGTGTGGATTCCCTCCCCGGAGGTTTGACAGCTTGATAAGGAAGCTTCTTGATTCGCCCGCCTTCTACTTTTTTCTGGCGGGTGTCCTCCTTGTCGCGGCCCTTTTATCACAATTCGAAAGGGTAGGGGCGGACGCACCCGGGGGGCGGGTCGAAGATCTCAGGGGACTCGCTGCGCGCCAGGATCTGAACGTCGTCTTCATCCTCATCGATACCCTCCGAGCCGATCGAGTCCATAGCTATGGCTACGCTCGGGAAACGAGCCCGACCCTGGATTCCCTGGCCGCAAGAGGAATCCGCTTCGATGACGTCGAGTCGCAATCGAGTTGGACCAAGGCTTCGATGGCCTCGTTGTGGACTGGAATGTATCCCGAGAGGACCGGCGTTCATCTTTCGAGCCATGCTCTTCCCGTCGAAGCCATCATGCCCGCCGAACGCTTCAGGGATGCCGGATATCGTACGGCTGGAATCTGGAGAAATGGTTGGGTGGCCAACAACTTTGGTTTCGATCGAGGTTTCGATTTCTATTACCGCCCGAGCCCGAATCGCCCCGTGAATCCGGTCCAAGTCCATAACCCTTCGAGCAGGAGGCTTCAGGGTACAGATCTGGATGCCACTCAGTCCGCCGTCGAATTCATCCTGAGCAATCGGAACAGCCCTTTTTTCCTCTACCTGCACTATATGGATGTGCACCAATATCTCTATAGTGATTCAAGCCCGGCCTATGGGAGCAGTCTTTCGGATATCTACGACAGTGCCCTGCACTGGACCGACCAGAATATCGCGTTATTGCTTGAGACTCTGCGTACCGAGGAATTGCTCGACAAGACAATTCTCGTGATTGCATCGGATCACGGTGAGGCCTTCTTCGAGCACGGAGGAGAAGGACATGCGCGAAATCTCTATGCGGAAACCCAGAGGGTGCCGCTGATCATCGTGCCCCCCTTTCATCTCGAGCCCGGCGTCGTCGTGCAGGAACCGGTGGCCAATGTCGATCTCTGGCCCACGATTCTCGAACTCGTGGGTTTGGAAGAGCTGCCCCACGCCCAGGGGCATTCCCTATTGCCCCTGATTCTGGCGGCCGCAGGGGCGGGGGAATCGCAGGGGGAGTTGCAGGGGCGTCCCCTTTTCGCCCAGCTCGATCGATCCTGGGGAAGGGGCAGGGCCAAATCCAACGCAATTGTCTCCATGCGCAAGGAGCCCCATCGTTTCATCTACTATCGGAACCACCCGGAGGCGGGAGAACTCTTCGACCATTCCTCGGATCCGCGGGAGCAGCAGAACCTTGTCCTGGCCGAGGCCGAGACGGCTGATGCCTTCAGGAAGTCGGTCGAGGCTTTTCTCGCCGAGCCCCGGCCGGAATGGGCCGAAAATAGGGAGGTCGAACTCGACGAAATGATGCGCGCCCAGCTCCGCGCGCTCGGCTACGTATTGCCGAGTACGGATGTACGCGGGGCGATCCGAGAAAAGCGCGAGGCCGAGAAAACCGATCCGAAGAGGGAGTGGAATCCCTGAGGCGACTATTTCCCATCAGCGTCGCGTTCGGGGCGCGTGCGGCTCTTTTCCAGCCTTCCCCGTCTCCCGCTTCGTTCCAGCGCCAGATCGATCAGATGGTCGAGTAGATCGCTATAGCTGAGCCCCGAAGCCTCCCAGAGTCGCGGGTACATGGATACATTCGTGAAGCCCGGCAGACTATTCAATTCATTCAGATAGGGCTTGCCATTTTCCCGGTCGATCAGGAAATCGACTCTCACCATGCCCTCGGCTTCCAGCGCGAAAAAGGCTCGTAGGGCGAGATCCCGCAGATGCATCTCTTCCTCATTGGAGAGCGGGGCGGGAACCAGGAGTTCCGTCCGGTTGTCATGGTATTTGGCTTCGTAATCGTAGAAGTCATGACTCGGGAGAATTTCGCCAGGAATGGAAGTCCGGGGGTCGTCATTGCCCAGGACGGCCAGCTCGATCTCCCGCGCATCGAGTCCGATTTCGACGATCAATTTTTCGTCGTAGCGGAGTGCCTCGTGAATGGCCGCTGCGAGTTGGGCGGCGTCGCAGGCCTTCGCGATGCCCACCGAAGATCCGGAATTGGCGGGTTTGACAAAGACCGGGTAGCCCAATTCCTTTTCGATGCTTCTGACAGCCTCTCCCAGGCCCTCCCCCTCCAGCTTCGAGCGATGGAAACGCAGCCAGGGCAGGACGGGCAGGCCGGCCCGTGAGAGCAGTTGCTTGGCGATATCCTTGTCCATCTGAAGGGCCGAACTCAAGACTCCGGAGCCCACGTAGGGGATTTCAGCCAGTTCCAGGAGTCCCTGGAGCGAGCCGTCTTCGCCACCATGGCCGTGGATGATGGGAAAGATCACGTCCAGACCGAGGCTCTCCGGGCCGCCTTCTGCCCGCAGCAGGAACGCTCCCACCCCGGGTGTCGCCGAGAGAATCAGGTCGCGGCGTTCCGATTCCCCCCCCGGTTCAGGGGGGATGTGGCTGCAAATTGACCAGCGACCGGCCGCATCGACTTCGATCAGCGAGATCTCGTAGCGCTCGGGATCGAGGGCCTCGAGGATCGAGCGGGCGGATTGGATCGAGACCTCATGCTCTACGGATCGCCCGCCGAAGAGCAGTCCCAATCGTAGCTTCGCCATTTCTCCCCCTCTAGCTCGTGCCCTCCTGCCCAGCATAGCCGACTGAAGCCTCTCGACGGAGCGAGCACCCAAACGCCCCCAGCGGCCCCTGATTGGCGAGATGGTCCCTAGGTTGACCGCTTCTTCGGAGACTTTTACCCTGCTCTCCTGATGCCGATCCGATTCGACATAGAGAGCAGGGAGCGGGTTCTGCGCGAGGGGCTTCGCGATTGCGGAAGGCTCCTGGTGGCCTTTTCGGGAGGTGTCGATTCCAGCTATCTCGCCTGGGTGGCGACGCAGGAATTGGGCGAGGATTGTCTCGCGATCACGGCCGTATCGCCCTCCTATCCCCGCAGCCATCGAGAGATGGCCGAGCGCATCGTCGCGGATTTCGGAATCCCACACCGTTTCGTCGAGACTCGGGAAATGCAGAGTGTGGCCTACCGGCGCAATGCGCCCGATCGCTGCTACCACTGCAAGAGCGAACTCTTCCTGCGGATGGAAGAGTTGCTGGATGAACTCGGCTTCGACGCCCTCGCCTACGGGATCAACCGCGACGATCGCGACGATTTCCGACCCGGCCATCGGGCGGCCCAGGAGCATCGGGTGCTTTCCCCCCTGCTCGATGCGGGGCTCTCGAAGGAGGAGATACGCAGATTGTCGAAGCGGGCCGGATTGCCCTGCTGGAATCTGCCGGCATCGGCCTGTCTGGCCTCGAGGCTTCCCTATGGGACCGAGGTGACGGAGAAACGCCTGGCGCAGATCGAAGAGGGCGAGGCGAGGTTGCGGCAGTTGGGCTTGAATCAGGTTCGACTGCGCCATCACGGAGAGGTGGCCAGGGTGGAAATTCTCCCCGCTGAACTCAAGGGGGGAATCGACTCGGATTTGATGCGAAGGATCGCCAAGGAGATCAAGCCTCTCGGTTTTCGCTGGGTTTGCCTGGATCTCGAGGGTTATAGACAGGGTTCCCTGAACGAGTCCCTGGCCTACCCTCTTGCGATTCTTGAGGATTGAAGGGATTGGCAGGGGAAGTTCGTCGTCCCAGGGGATGCAAAGAGGGGATGGGAACGCGCTGCGGCCAGGGGATGCGAGGCGATAGATGTTCAGCTTGATCGAGTGCAGGGGGCATCCCCGAGACATGGGTTTTGCCCAGGGCCTCGCGTTGCGAACCGCGATCGCGAGGCAGGTGGCGGCCCGGGATCTGCCCGGCCAGCGCCGCCGCGGGCCGACGCTGACGGCCTTCAGCGCGGGAGAGGTTCGCGGGGCCGGAGCCGGGCGAGAGATGATTCGTCACTTCACCCACCTCGCCGAGCGAGTGGATGGGCTGGCCCGAGGCGCCCGCATTCCGGTCGATTCGATATTCAGATTGCAGGTGGAGGTCTCTGCGTTGGATCCCGAGGCCCTGGCCCTCAGTGCGATCGGCCTCGACTCGATTCCCGGTGCCAGCCTGGTGCGCAGTCTGCCGGGTCGGGATTGGGTGATCCGCCGAAGTCGGCCCGAAGTCGGATTCGCATCCATCGAGGTCGCTCATCCCTGGCACGTGGGGGCCAGCGCGGGTCTGAACGAATTGGGTCTGGCGGCCTCTATCGTCCCGGGACCGCCTTCTTCGGGCGACGACGGCCTGGCGCCAGTGTTATTGCTGGTTCAGGAATGTCTCCAACGCTTCGGAAATGTCGACGCGGGATTGGGCTGGTGCATGAACCGTCCCGTGGGCGGGGAGGGAACGATTCTTCTCGCGGATGCCTCGGGGGATCGAGCCACCATCCGTTTCGAAGTGGGCGGGGGAACTCTTGCCCAGAGAGGCGACTCAATCCATTGCGCGGGCGGGTCGGCTTCTCTTCTCGAGTCGATCAATGATCAGGTACAGGGGGGGCGGGAGTTGGACCTCAAGGCCATCGAGCAGACCGATGTGGACGGTCGGGGCCTGTCCATCGTTCGGCTCGGTTGTCGCCGACGCATCCTGGAAATCCAGGGAATTGCGGGTCATGAGTCGAGATTCTTCCTGCCCCTGGAAAGCAGTGGGCCAGTCGGGGATGCCTGAATCCTGTCTCGGGTAGCCCGTCCGCCGGCTCGGTGAAACTCGGCCGACCTTCTTCCGGCCTCAACGAATTCGCTTTTCTCCCTTCATCTCATCCAATGTCCTGGGATGGCGTTCCAGAAGCCTTCCGACGATCTGCTGGATCACGATCTGGGGCTTTTCGATCTGGATGATGCGGGGGTCGACATCCCGATCCCAGACGTAGAGAATCCGCTGAAAGTGTTCGGAGAGGTAGGGGATCAGAGCGTTCCCGAAGGAGTCACGGAACATGATGGCCCGGGGAAGATCCGAGTTGGGAATGCCGTGGGCGATCGGTTTCAGTCTCCGGACTCTCTTCTGATAGTCCCGGCGATGCTCGCGCGCAATCTTTGCTTCGGGATTCCTGGGTTGAGCTGAGAGAACTTCTTCGCGAAGGCTTTCCGATAGACCGACGAGTTGTGCCAGCCCGAGTCCCGGAGCTTCCGAGACGCCCAGATCGACTTCGATAGGGATCTGGTCGGAGAACTCGGGAACGACTTCCGCCAGCTTCTCGATGATTGCGCTGTAGGCCGTATAGGCTCCGAGGTCATTCCAATGGGTATCCGTGCGATGGTAGATTCTCGCTTTCAACTTGGCGGATTCGAGAGTCGGCCGCAGGTCGAGGAATAGGAGATCCGAATTCTCGTTCAGGTGGCGAACGAGCTGATCCAGGGGGCGGCTGACGCCGACGGGAGAAAGGCGCTCGGGCATGAATTCGGCATAGACCTGATGTTTGTCGGGGACGAGGACCAGCAGGTATGCGATCCCCCTTTCCGCGAGCCAATCCCTTCGTTCCTCCAGAACCCGTTCCCAACGCAGCAATTCTCGTGGGGAAAGGGGATCCACGCCGCGGTAGTGGGCAATGGCGTCGCGATCACCGAAGAAGAGCCAGCCCTTCTGGCCGAGAATCAGTTTTTCGCTCGGGGATTCACCGAAGAAGAGGATCGAGAGTCGAACGTAGTTGCGGATCAGGTCTTCTCGGAAACCGAGATGATCGTCATGAAAGGCTTCGGCACGGCGGGGAAAGCTCTGCCAACTCGACACGCTCGCTTCGAGCTTCGGCCTCGGGGCCAGTCGCCGTTGTTCCGTGGCGGAAATTCCCAGGTCTTTGCCGAAGGATGATCCGAAGAGCGGAAGCCATAGCAGCAGAAAGAAGCCCCCCACCGTGAGGACGTCGAAAATTCGCCTGCTGGATCTTCTCGTGGACATGATTCCTTTTCCCGGGCGGATCCCGGTGATTTCAGAAGCGGAAGTAGATGAAGGGATTGTGGGTTCCCATGGCGAGGGACATGGCCGAGAGCAGAAAGATGAGGAAGAGGGTGGCGAGGCGCAGGGATTCGAATGGGAGCTCTCTGCCCTTGGCGGGATTCGAGAATCTCAGCCAGAGACTGCGGGGCCAGCTCGAGAGGGATAGTGAGGCCAGGCATAGAATCAGGATCAGGCGTGGATTGAGATAGAGGGATAGGGGGTAGTCATTTCCCGAAGCTCCATTCAGGCCCAGCAGCGAGTTCAGGTAGGCCCAGGCATGAGTGAGGTCATCGGCCCGAAAGAAGACCCATGAGAGAAGTACGACGATCAATACGTAGAGGCTCTGAATCGTTCGTGGCCAGGCGGAGAGGAGGCTGCCGAAGCTCGAACGCTCGAGGGCCAGGAAGAGGCCGTGGATCATGCCCCAGATTACGAAATTCCAGCTCGCTCCATGCCATAAGCCGCAGAGCAGGAAGACCAGTATCAGGTTCAGACTCGTGCGCACATGCCCCCGGCGATTGCCGCCGAGGGGGATGTAGAGGTAATCGCGAAAGAAGGTCGAAAGGGATATATGCCAGCGGCGCCAGAACTCTCGCATGGAATGGGATCGATAGGGCCAGTTGAAATTCTCGGGAAACGAGAAGCCGAAGCATCGGCCGAGTCCGATCGCCATGTCTGAATATCCCGCAAAGTCGAAGTAGATCTGGAAGGTGAAGGAAAGAATTCCGAGCCAGGCGACTGCGGGCTGAAGTTCCGCCGCGGGAATCGAGAAGATACTATCGGCGGCCTGGCCGAGGGTATTGGCGATCAGGACCTTCTTGGCCAGGCCGACCACGAAGCGTCGCATTCCCTCGGCAATGTCTTTGAGTCGGCTTTGCCTCGTCCGGAGTTGATCGGCGATCTGGCGATAGCGGACGATGGGGCCGGCGATCAATTGGGGAAATAACGAGATGTAGAGTCCCACGCGCAGAGGATTCTTCTGGGCCTGTGCCTGGCGACGGTAGATATCCACCACATAGGTGATGGCCTGGAAGGAGAAGAAGGAGATTCCGATGGGGAGGTGAATGCTCGGAAGCATGATGGGCCCGAGACCGAGCTGGCTCAGGATGAGATTCAGGTTTTCGACCCCGAAGTCGGCGTATTTGAATACCCCGAGGAGAAGAAGATTCATGCTGACGGCGGCCGAGAGGATTCCGAAGGCAGCTCGCCTGTCCTTCCTGGCTTCGATGAGCAAGCCGAAGGCGTAGTTGAGGACGATCGAGGCCAGCAGCACGAGAACGTAGAAGGCCTCGCCCCAGGCGTAGAAGAAGAGACTGCCCAGGAGCAGCAGCATATTGCGAAGGCGCGTGCCCGGAAGCAGAAAATAGAGCCCAAGGAAAATGGGCAGGAAGGCGAAGAGGAAGCTGGTTGAGCTGAACAGCATGGCGGCTAAGGGTCGTCCCCCCCCCCGGAAGGGCTAGCGGCTGCCCAGTGGCCAGGGCAATGGAGTTCCGGCCTCGCGCCAGCGTTTCCAAGCCTGCATGGTCGCCTGGGCGAGGAGGAAAAAGGCTCCAGAGAAGAAGAAGAGTACGCAGATATTGCGCAAGAGACGAATCGGGAGAGGCCAACTGCTCTTGGCGATGAAATCCCACTCTCCGAGCAGAAATGGGCTTCCACAGAGCCAGGCGTACAAACCGTAGACATAGAGGATGGTGAGAGTCAGGGCGGGAACGGCGAGTCCGGGACGTAGGACCAGGAAGAAGGGGAGCGACCATGCCAGGTATTGAAAAGCCCAGAAATTCGTGAGGCCGTATACGATCAGGTAGCTGCCAGCGATTCCAGCCATGATTTCTTCGGAATGGCGTGAGCGATTTCGAAGCAATGCGTAGAGGATCATCGGACCCAGGGCGATCAGCGTATTCCACTGGTAGTAGAAGTGCCTGAATCTTCTGAACAGATCGAAGGCCGCTGGTGAGAGTGAAGCGGGGTCGGGATAGAAGATCTGCAGGCCCCAGATCGGCGTGCCGAGAGTGGTTTGGATCATCAACCCTCGGTAGAGGAAGACGGATCGAATGACCGCCTCCGGATCCTGGATGAGCCAGGGCAGGTAGCCCATGAGGCTGACCCCACCCGCCCCGGCACAGAATCGGATCAGTGCCCGGCGATCGGGAAGGGCGAGCAGCAGGATCGGGACGGCCAGCAGTCCGGGGATTTTGATCCAACACGACAAGCCGATCAGGGCTCCGGCGGAAAGGAAATGTCCGCGTACGATGCTGAGGGTGGCCGCCGCCAGGAAGAAGGCCACCGCCGAATCACTATTGCCCTGGTAGGCGGAGAAGAGGGCCGCCAGCGGGGACAACCAATAGAGGCTGGTCAGCAGGTAGCGGGCATTGCGGATGCGTGCATTGCCGGCCTGGGCCAGGCAGGCGTAGAGGAGAAATGCGGTTCCAGCATCGAGGAGCGCGAAGGGGAGGCGCAGGAGAAAGGAAAAGGCCAGACCCGTCTCATTCGCGAGGACGTAGAGACCGGTGGCCAGCAGGCCCATCGGGGGGGGATGATTGAAGGTGTATTGGCCGCCGTGGTAGTAGGCGATCAATCCCTTTTCCAAGATTGCCTGGGAGTGTCCCTGCCAGACTTCGACATCGAGGCTGCCGTCGGTGAAGACGGCAAAAAAGAGGCGTAGCAGCGCGCCCAGGGCGATGACCCCGTTGAGCCAGGCTCCATGCTCGCTCAGGAATCGAAAACGGCCTTGGAGTCTGGAACGTTGGGAATTCTCCGCCATGGGCCTCCGATGCTTCGGGCACCCCGGCCGAGCGGAGGCCCGTTGCTTGTTTCGCCCCTATTCGTGGTCGCTTCACCCGCACTTTCGCCAGCTTTCAGAAGCATTGCAGCGCTGATTGCGGGTCGGGTGAAGGCTGCGAGTCCCGGTCGGTCCGCGTTCATGAGCAGCCGGAAGGCCCGCCGGATCGGCGGCCCTTTTCATCGCTGCCTGCGGCCGTCTCCTCCCCCACGTCCTCTTTTCCCC
>CAYTAT010000003.1:69959-85646 GCA_964435795.1 uncultured Spirochaetaceae bacterium | reverse complement strand
TTTCCCCGGTCGCCGTCGTCCGCCTCGTCCACCCGCGTCGCTCCTGCGGGGGGCCTTCTTCTCCGAGGGGGGACTCCCGGCGATTTCGGGAATGCCGGTTTCCGGGCGGTGCTCGGAAAGATAGGCGGCGCAGATTCCGGCCAGATCCCTGCGGCCCTCATGGCTCGAAGCCATTTCCTCGACGACGGGAATCAATCGATCAACCCGATAACTCGCTTGGGCGCCGGTCAGATTCCGCATTTCGTGTTCGACCTTCACCTGCATCCGGCTTCGAATGCGTTCGAGCATATCCGCCTCTGTCGGCGGCTTGCATTCGGTTACCTCGATCTTGTTGACGTTCTGCATATGCTTGAAGTTGCCGATGTCGAGGCCGGAGATCAGGGAGATGGCGACCCCGGCTTTTCCCGCGCGTCCCGTGCGTCCGGTGCGGTGGAGATAGACCTCCGGCTGATCCGAGGTCGCATAGCCGATCACATGGGAGAGGTCGCTGATGTCGATGCCGCGGGCAGCGACATCGGTGGCGACGAGAAAGCGCAGTTCACCGCCCTTGATGCGCTCGAGTGCTTTTTCCCGTGCGGCCTGGGTGAGGTCCCCCGAAATCTGGTCGGCGTCGAATCCCCGCTTCTGCAGGTAGCCGGCGATGAAGCGGACGTCCGCTTTCGTATTGCAGAAGATGATCGCGCTCTCGGGATCCTCGAATTCGATGATTCGCGCCAGCAGAGTTTCCTTTTCGTTGGCGCCGCAGACGTAGTAGAAATGTTCGATCTGCTGGGGAGCACTGAGTCCATCGTCGACGGCCACGAATTCCGGATCCCTGAGGAAGAAGCGAGAGAGGGAGCGAACCTTTTCGGGAATCGTCGCGGAGAAGAGATGGGATTGTCGCTCTTCGGGCAGATAGGATGCGATGTCCCGCATATCGGGCCAGAAACCGAGGGATAGCATCTCGTCGGCTTCATCGAGGATGAGCGTCCGGACCTCGCCGAGATCCATCCGGCCGTTTCCGAGGTGATCGAGGATGCGCCCCGGAGTGCCGACGATGACGTGGACACCCGCCGCCAGCGCTTCGACCTGTTCCGCGTAGCCGACGCCACCATAGACCGGGAGAATCCGCACTTCTCCGTATCGGCTCAGGTTTTGCAGTTCCGTGGCGACCTGGTTCGCCAGTTCCCGGGTCGGGAGCATGACGAGGGCCTGAATGTGTGAAAGCGAGGAGTCTACGGCTTCGATCAGTGGGATGCCGAAGGCGCCGGTTTTTCCGCTCCCGGTCTGGGCCTGCACGATCAGATCCCCTCCCTCGCGAATCAGGGGGATGGCCTTTTCCTGAACGGCGGTGGGGTCGACCCAGCCGAGATCGAGGATGGCCTTCTGCAGGTTGTCCGAAGACTTGGAGAAAAACTCTGAAAGTTCAGTCATATGGGTGACCTAGCCTAGATCTCGGCCATCGGCTTGGCAATGATCCCCCCTGGCGGGCGTTTTCGATCGATTCCACGCATCTGGAGGCGCCGGGCCCTTTCCCGAGCAGGGGCCCGGGAAGTGAAAAGTTTTCGGAGCCCGATCCCGCCATTCTTCCCGGGATTGACGGCCTGCCGCTGGACGAGTTCGATTTCCGGCCACATTGGTGATGGTTTTCAGGGCGACCCCGTGAGAAATACGGGCTAATTTTACGCGCCATGTCCAGGATCAGTCGCGAAGATGTTGAACGCACGGCAGCACTCGCTCGTCTATCCCTTTCCGACGAGGAGATCGAGGCGATGACCCGCGATCTGGATCGGATCCTCGAGCACGTCGATCAACTCCAATCTCTAAATACGGATGGCATCGAATGTACGGCCCATGCCATTCCCCTGGAAACGCCCATTCGCCCCGACCGGGCGGCCGTCCCGATCGATCCCGAACTGGCCCTCGCCAACGCCCCCCATCGGGAGGGAAGTGCTTTCGTGGTTCCGAGAGTAATCGACGGGGAGGAGAGCTGAAATGCTGACGCTGACGGCCCAGCGGGAGGCGCTCGAAAGCGGCGGCCTCTCCTCGACGGAATTGGTGACTTCCGCCCTGGGCGCGGCCGAGGGGAGGGGGCGCGAACTCGGAGCCGTGGTGGGCCTGAGGGCCGAAGCCGCCCTCGTAGATGCCGCGCAATCCGATGCTCGGCGAAGTTCTGATGAAGTTCGTTCGCCCCTCGAAGGCATTCCCCTGCTCCTGAAGGATAATATGGTGATGAAGGGGGAGGCGACGACCTGCGCTTCGCGGATTTTGGAGCCCTTCGTATCCCCCTACGACTCAACGGTGGTCGAGAGGCTCCAGGCCGCTGGGGCGATCATCCTCGGCCGGGCGAATATGGACGAGTTCGCGATGGGGGCGTCGACCGAGAATTCGATTTTCGGGCCGGCCCACAATCCCTGGGATTCGACGCGCAGTACCGGGGGATCCTCTGGGGGACCCGCGGCGGCGGTCGCCGCCGGGATCACGGGTTTTGCGTTGGGGAGCGATACGGGCGGATCCATTCGGCAGCCGGCCTCCTTCTGCGGTGTCGTCGGGCTGAAGCCCACGTATGGCAGGGTCTCTCGCTGGGGCCTGGTGGCTTTTGCTTCTTCCCTCGATCAGATCGGGCCCTTTAGCCATAGTGCCCGGGAATGCGCGTGGGTGCTGGAGGCCATCGCCGGACACGATCCGCGGGACTCCACCTCGATTCCCGAACCGCCCCCGGCCCTGGATGCGGCACTCACAGGAGAACTCGACGGCATCCGCATCGGATTGCCCCGGGAGTATTTTATCGATGACGGCGCCGATCCCGAGGTGCTGAGCCGGGTTCGCGAAGCGGTATCCGAACTCGAAGCGGGTGGGGCGAAGGTCGTGGAGGTGAGTCTCCCCCATACCCCCTACGTGGTCTCCACCTATTACCTGGTGGCAACCGCCGAAGCCTCGAGCAATCTGGCCCGATACGACGGCGTTCGCTATGGACGCCGCACGGAATCGCCCCGGGACCTGGACGAAATGTATCGGCGTTCGCGTTCCGAGGGCTTCGGAGCCGAGGTGAAACGGCGGATCCTATTGGGCACCTATGTTCTCTCCGCCGGCTATTTCGACGCCTATTACAAGAAGGCCCAGCAGGTTCGTACCCTGGTTCGCTCGGATTTCGAAGCGGCCTTCGAGGTCTGCGATGTGATCGCGGGCCCCACCTATCCCGAGGTGGCCTTCCCCATCGGGGCCAAAATCGATGATCCGGTGAGCCTCTACCTGGGAGATATCTATACCGTCTCGGCGAATCTGGCGGGCCTGCCCGGGATTTCCCTGCCCTGCGGCCGATCCCAGGGCCTGCCCGTGGGGCTGCAATTGCTCGGCCGCGCCCTGGATGAGGCGACGTTATTGCGTGTCGCGGATGCCTTTCAACGACGCACGGACCACCACCTGGACTTCCCACCCTGCGCTTCTGCTGCAGCGACCGGCGGGCGGGCGGCCCCATGAGCGCCCCTCCCCTGGAACGTTACGAAGCGGTCATCGGCCTGGAAGTCCATACCCATCTCAAGACCGAGTCGAAGCTCTTCAGTCCCGCGCCCGTTCGCTACGGGGACGACCCCAATCATGACGTGCATCCGATCGATCTCGGGATGCCGGGTGTTCTGCCGGTATTGAATGAACGGGTGATCGCCCTCGCGATTCGCCTCGGCCTGGCCACCCACAGCCAGGTGAATCGGCGTTCGGTGTTTTCGAGGAAGAATTATTTCTATCCCGACCTGCCCAAGGGCTACCAGATTTCGCAATACGAAGAGCCTATCGTGAGCGACGGCTGGATCGAAATCGAATTGGATCCGGCCTCTGAGGACGGTCGGGGCCGGGGAAAGAAGTCGGGAAAGGGGGCCGACGAGGATTCCGGGAAGCCCAGGCTCAAACGGATTGGGATCACCCGCGCTCATCTGGAAGAGGATGCCGGCAAGTCGATTCACGACGCGGTCCTCGTGGCCCAGGGCGGAACCTGCATCGACCTGAATCGAGCGGGTGTTCCCCTCCTCGAAATCGTATCCGAGCCCGATCTCAACTCTCCCGCAGAGGCGGGAGCCTATCTGCGCTCTCTGCGCTCGATCCTTCGCTACATCGAGGTCTCCGACGCCGACATGGAGAAGGGGCAATTTCGCTGCGATGCCAATATCTCACTGCGCCCGCGCGGTGAAAGTGAGCTCGGCACGCGCACGGAGATCAAAAATCTCAACTCCTTCGCGAATGTCGAGGGGGCGATCGCGGCCGAGATCCTTCGCCAGGCCGAAATTCTCGATGACGGGGGTCGCGTGGTTCAAGCCACCATGAATTACGATCCCGAGCGTCGGCGCACCCGTGTTCTGCGTCTCAAGGAAAATGCCGACGACTATCGCTACTTCGACGATCCCGACCTGATCCCCCTCGTGATCGACGGGGGCCTGGTGGAAGCCGTGCGCGAGTCGCTGCCGGAATTGCCCGACCAGAAGCGCCTGCGCTTCGAAGGGGAATACGGACTCCCCGAAGACCTGACGGGAATCCTCATCGCGAGCCGCTCCCTGGCCGACTATTTTGAGAAGACTGCCGAGGCCTGCAGCTCGGCGCGCAAGGCCGCCATCTGGATCGCCCGGGATCTACGCCAGGAATTGAATGGTCGCGGCATCGGCATCGAGGATGTCGAACTCGAAGCGACCGCCCTGGCTCGGCTGATCGATCTGGTGGAGGAGGGCCGCCTGACGGCGCGCAATGCCAGGGAGTTGCTGCCGGAGTTGATCGAAGGCGGTGGCGATCCCGAGGCCATGATGGTCGCACGGGGCCTCGAGGCCGTCTCGGATTCCGCCGGGGTCGATGGCTTCGTGAGGACGGTGATCGCCGAAAATGAAGAAGCGGTGGCGAGTGTGAGAGGGGGCGACGACAAGCCCCTCAATTTCCTGATGGGGCAGGTGATGAAGGCCAGCCAGGGCAAGGCGAATCCGGCCGAAGTTCGCAAGCGGCTCATCGAAATAATTCGTGGCGACGCCTAGGAGAATCGGGGTCGCGGGGGCGGCATTCTTCGCGGGCCGTCTCGGTATTTGGCGATGAGGGGCGAATCCTTCACGACCCTCTGCTGGGCGTCCGGCCGCGTTCGTCTGCTCGATCAGCGTCTGCTGCCCGCAGAGGAGCGATACCTCGACTTGAGGCGTGTCGAAGAGGTCGCCGAGGCGATCGAAGAGTTGGCGATTCGCGGCGCGCCGGCGATCGGCTGCGCGGCTGCACTGGGGGTGGCGCTTGGAGCCGAAGTGAGCGAAGCCTCGAATCCCGGGCAATTGTGCAGGGAATTGCAGGGAGAGGTGATCCCCCGCCTGGCTCGAACCCGTCCCACGGCGGTGAATCTCTTCTGGGCCCTCGACCGCATGGAGGCCGCGCTCGAGGGTCTCGCCTCGCAGCCCGGGGCCAGCATTGTCTCGATTCGGGATGGGCTGCTCGGGGAAGCCCAGACGATCCTGGCAGAGGATCTTCAGATCTGTCGCGAAATCGGGCGGGCGGGCGCCGAATTGGTGCCCGACGGCAGTCGCGTTCTGACGCACTGCAATGCCGGGGCCCTGGCGACGGCCGGCTATGGCACGGCGCTCGGTGTGCTGCGGGCCGCTGTCGCGGCGGGGCGGCGGATTTCGGTCCTTGCCGACGAGACCCGGCCGTTGCTCCAGGGCGCGCGGCTGACCGCCTGGGAATTGGCCCGCGACGGAATTCCCGTGGAGGTATGCACCGACAGCATGGCGGGCCACCTCATGCAGCGAGGCGAGATCGATCTGGTCGTTGTGGGTGCCGACCGCATCGCGGCCAATGGCGACGTCGCGAATAAGATCGGCACCTACGCGCTGGCCGTTCTGGCTGGGGCCCATGAGATTCCCTTCTACGTGGCGGCCCCGCTCTCGACGATCGACCGGGACCTCGCGACGGGCGAGGGCATCCCCATCGAGATCCGGGATCGCGAAGAGGTGGCCCGAATCGGGGATCGAGTCATCCTCCCCTCGGGCGTCGGGGTCAGACAACCCGCTTTCGATATGACTCCGGCCGCGAGAGTCACCGCCCTGATCACCGAAAGAGGCGTATTGCGGAATCCGGATCGGGAGGGCATCGCCGGCCTCTTCGCCTGATGGGCTGCCCCGAGCCCGGCTCGGCACTCGCAATTTCCGCGGGGAGACGAGGGCTGGGGCGACGCCCGGAGCCCGGGCCGCTTTCGCGGGAAGCCGGGCTGCGGAGACCCGGCTCGGAGGGCTGCCCGAGTCCCGAATCCCCTGGCCAGGGGCGCCCGAAAAGGATCCGCCCCGGATGGTTTGCACCGTGGGGCCGGGACCGCCAAAATGGGTGGCCGAGCCAAGTTTCCGAGCCCGATTGGGCGCGAGGAGTGGAAAGCGAATGGGTGAAGATGCCGCCCGGGGTGTGACCGGCGAAGCGATCTGGTTGGATGGAGAATTCGTACCCTGGGATGAGGCCAGGATTCATGTGCTCACCCATAGTCTCCACTACGGACTCGGGGTTTTCGAGGGCATCCGCTGTTACCGGACGGCCGACGATCGATCCGCGGTCTTCCGTCTCCGGGAGCACGTGAGACGTCTATACGACTCCGCCCATATCAATCTGCTCTCGGTCCCCTATCCCCAGCAGGAGATGTGCGAGGTCGTTCTCGAGAGTTTGCGTCGGAATCATCTGGATGAAGGCTATATCCGCCCCCTGATTTTCATCGGGGATGGCGCCATGGGCTTGAATCCCGGGGATAACGCGATTCGGGTAGCGGTGATCGCCTGGGCGTGGGGAAAGTATCTTGGCGAGCAGGGAATGGCCCAGGGAATCCGCGCGAAGGTTTCCACGTTTTCTCGTCACCATGTCAATGCCAAAATGACGAATGGCAAGACCTGTGGCGATTACGTGAACTCGATTCTCGCCAAGCGGGAGGCCCTGCTCGACGGATACGATGAGGCCGTCATGTTGGATACCCAGGGTTATGTTTCCGAATGCTCGGGTGAGAATATCTTCGTCGTGCGGGATGGCCGGATCCGAACGCCGCCTCTTGCGACCATACTCGCAGGCATCACCCGGGCGAGCCTGATCGATATTGCGCGCGATCAGGGTCTCGACGTCGAGGAAGTGCCGCTCACTCGAGATGATCTCTACGTGGCCGATGAGATCTTCCTGACGGGGACCGCCGCAGAAGTCACCCCGATCCGGGAGATCGACCATCGGAGGATCGGATCCGGCAAGCGAGGCCCCGTCGCGGAACAGTTGCAGTCGGCTTTCTTCGACGCCGCTCAGGGAAGAACGGATCGATACGAGAACTGGCTCACCTACCTATGATTCTCGATCCGCTGTCTCGGATTTCCGGGCAATCCCCACAGGTCGTCGCCTCCCCGGCGAAGAATTTTTCACGCATCGATCCGGGAGTCCCGGTTCATAAGAAGGGAACGATTTCTTGAAGAACTCGATTTTACTCTTGCTGATCTCGATCGGTCTGCTCGGATCATCAGCCGTCGCCCAGGCCCAGACCTACAATGATTCCCTGGGTTTCTACGGCCAGTTCTCATTGCCGGTCGGTTGGAATAATATGGCCGACGACAGCGGGGATGGCGCCATGGTCGGCTTTGCGCTGACCGCGGGCTACCGCTTCAATTCCTGGATCGGAGCCGATGTGGAAGTGCTATGGATGGGGGCCGGGGACATCCGGGATCCCGCGACGGGAAGCGTCTCGATGGATGCGTCATTGCTTTCCGTGGTTGGCAGCGCAAAATTCTATCCCCTGGTGCTGACCTCCCGTTATATCCCGGGTTGGGTTCAGCCCTATCTGGTATTCGGATTGGGGAGTGGAATCGCCCAGCAATCACCCCGGGGCTCCAATCAATTCGGCGCTTCCCAGGATGAGACCGTTTTCCTGGCGCGCTTCGGAACGGGGCTCGAAGTGATGATCAGTCAGCATTGGGGGACCTATCTCGATGTGAACTATTACGCGGCCAATAGCAAATCCCTCTCGGGAATCGGAACCCTGCGCCTCGGAGTGCTCTGCCACTTCTAGCTCCGATTTTCATTCGGCCCGCAAGGAGGTTCCAATGAAGGAAAATCTACAGCGACCCCTGACCGAGATCCGCTCGGCATTGGCGGGTGGGGAATTTTCCGCCGAAGAATTGATGCGAGCCAGCCTCGCCCGCATCGCGGAAACCCAGGCCAGCCTCAATTGCTTTACCCGCCTGAGGGATGAGGAGGTATTGCTCGCCGAAGCTCGCGAGGCCGACAGCCTGATCGCCCGGGATGAGGCGCGTCTCCTGGAGGGAATTCCGCTCGGCGTCAAGGATCTCGAAGACGTGTCCGGCCTCGTGACGAGTTATGGATCCGTACCCTTCAAGGACAATCTGGCGACTCGAGATTCCCTGCAGGTGGAGAGATTGCGGGGTGCCGGCGCCATCGTGGTGGGCAAGACCAATACCCCCGAATTCGGCTATACGGCGATCTCGAAGAATCTGCTCTTCGGGGCCTCGCGCAATCCATGGAATCCGGATCGAACTCCGGGTGGATCGAGCGGCGGTTCGTCGGCGGCAATCTCCGGCGGAGTGATTCCCCTGGCGACGGCCAGCGACGGCGGCGGGTCGGTACGCATCCCGGCGTCGGTGACGGGCTGTTTCGGTCTGAAGGGCAGCTACGGGCGCGTTCCCTTCGGTCCCCAGGCGCTCTGGGTGATGGACGATACCTCCGTGCACGGCCCTCTGACGCGCAGCGTCGCCGACGCGGCTCTCCACCTCGACGTCGTCGCGGGCCCACATCCCCTCGACCCCAATTCCCTGCCCGATGCGGGTATCTCCTATCGAGAGATCCTCGACGAGCTCCCGACGGGATTGCGCGCGGCCTTTTCGCCGGATCTCGGCTATGCGGTGGTCCAATCCGATGTGGCCCGGGTGGTCGCGGAGGCGGCGGCGGTCTTTCCCGATCTCGGAATTCCGGTTGAAGTGCTGGAGGGGGGCCCCCCGGAGCCCGGTCGTGATTGGGGCTTCAGCGGTTCCTGGGAACTCCTGGCCCGATTGCATGAGATGCTGCCCGAATCCGAGGCCGATTTCGGCCGCTCCTTCATCGGCGGTGTCAAAGCGGCCTCGCGGATGACGCCCGAGCGTTGGGGAGCCATGCGGCGCCTGCGTTCGGAGATCAACCAATGGTGCGCGGATGTATTCGATCGTTACGATCTGCTGATCACCCCCACCGTGCCCTACGATGCCCCGCCGGCCCGGGGACCCTTCCTGGATGAGCTGGATGGGCGCCCCCAGCCCCAGGCCAACTACGGCTCTTTCACGATGCCCTTCAATCTTTCATGGCATCCCGCGGCCACCCTGCGAGCCGGTCTGTCGGATGCGGGTCTGCCCGTGGGAGTTCAGGTCATCGGCCCACGTCATCGGGACGACCTCGTGCTGCAGGTCTGCCGGGCCTTCGAAAAGGCTACGAATTGCTTCGCGACCTGGCCCGGAATCTGATCCGATGGCCAGGCTCGAGGATCTGCAGACGCCGGCATTGATTCTCGATCCCGAGCGCCTGGAGGCCAATATCGAGAAAATGGCCTCGGGATTGCCCGGGGAGCGTTTGCGTCCCCATGTGAAGGCCCATAAGTGCACCTCGATCGCGAAACGCCAGCTCGCAGCGGGCCATCAGGCCTTCTGCTGCGCAACCCTGCGCGAGATGGAGGGCATGGCCCGGGCGGGGCTGGGTGCGGATCTGCTCCTCGCCAACGAGGTGCTCGACGCCCGCCGCCTCGGCGCCCTCGATGCCCGCGTGACCGTGGCCGTCGACTCCCCCCAGACGATCGAGGCCGCGGCCAGGGGCGGGGTGGGCGAGGTACTCATCGATGTCAACGTCGGTTTGCCGCGCTGCGGCTGCGCACCCGCCGAGGCGGGTCGACTCGCCGATCTGGCCCGCCGACAGGGCCTCCTGGTGCGCGGGGTGATGGGCTACGAGGGCCACGTCATGGGCACATCCGATCGAGGGGAAAGGGAAAGGGCCTGCGCGAAGAGCATGGAATTGTTGTTGCAAGCCCATGTCGATGTGGGCGGCGAGATTGTATCGGCCGGGGGAACGGGAACCTACGATTGCAACTCCCAGGCTACGGAGATCCAGGCCGGCTCCTACGCATTGATGGATAGCGCCTACGCGGGCCTCGAGTTGCCCTTCGTGCAGGCCTTTTGGATATGGGCCAGCGTGATTTCCGTTTCCGAGGGCTTCGCGGTGGCGGATTGCGGATTGAAGGCACTCGGAATGGATCACGGCAATCCCGGCATCGAGGGGGCCCGGGTCTGGTTCTGCTCCGACGAGCACCTGACCTTCGCGCAGGATTCACCCGTGGCCGTGGGCGATCGCATTCGCGTGATCCCCGCACACGTGGATCCCACCGTGGCCTACCACCAGAGCTTCCACCTCGTATCCGGCGAAGAAGTGATCGATGAATGGCCCGTGGATCTTCGCGGGTGGTGATACGGCCCGCGTAGGGATCGGGGGCCATGGAATTCGGATTGAATGGCCCGGTGGATCGTCTGAGCGGGGTCCACGGGGAAGGGCTCCCCGGCCGTCTCGCCTCGAGCTCGCCTGGCGCGGTGAGCTGAATCCCGGCATCGGGATGGAGGGATGGCCGCCCCCGCTTCACGCCGGGATGCGAGCCGCCCGCGGGGCCCGTCCCTATCGCTAACTCAATCCGATCCGGGCAGAACGATGCGGGGCTTTTCCGGATCCGGCCTGAAGAGGATTACGGTATGCCCCACCACCCCGCAGAGATGTGCGTGCGTCCGTTCCGCCAGGATTTGCGCGGCCTGCTTCTTATTCGAGGGTTGTTGGAGCTTGACCTTGACGAGTTCGTGGTCCTTCAGGGCGGCTTCGAGCGCGCTTACGACCGCGTCCGAGATGCCCGCCTCTCCCACGCGGATCAGGGGTTTTCGCCCGTGAGCTATTGCGCGCAGGATTCGACGATCCTTTCCACTGAGCAGGCCATTCCGCTTTTCAATCATGTCCTTTCCGTGTGTCTCCTCGTGTCTCGGAAGTCCCAAAACATCTTCCCAATTGGGGGGGGATCGATGCTACCCCTATAGGGCGACCGAGCCCAGGGAAGGTCCCGGATTTCGCGGCATTTCGGGACGCTGGTTTCGGCCCTTCGACCCGCTTCGCATTGCCCAGACTGAAATCTTCGAGGATCGCCCCATGAGTCAGAAAAATGGGCCGCTATTGGGTCGTATCGCTGTTCAGTTGAAGATGATCGATCTCGATCAACTCAACCAGGCGACGATGGAACAGGGGCGTAACCCCGAAAAGCGATTGGGAGAAATCCTGATCGAAAATGGCTTCATCGACGCCGAGCAGTTGCAGAAGCTATTTTCGATCCAGAAGGATCTGATCGCCAAGCATAAAGCCCGCCAGGGGGCGGAGGGTTCGGCATCGGAGAATCCCGCCGCATCCCCCTCATCCGTCAGCGGGGAGGGTGGCGAGGCGACCGCCTCCGCGTCGGCCGTGGAGACCATCGAGGAATTCGAAGAGGCCGATGAGTCCTCCCCCTCGCTGGAACTCTCCCTGCCCCCGGCCACTCCCGAGGCCGAAGAAAAACTGAGGCAAATTCTCGGGGATGCGATCGGGGCCGGGGCCAGCGATATCCATCTTCACTGGGGCGGCGGGGTGCGTATGCGGGTGAATGGCAGGCTCTCGGATCAGGACCCCGAGAGCCTGGCTGGAGATTCCGGAGCCGGGCTGGTGGCGGCCTCCCTCTCTCCCGTGCAACGCCAGGAAATCATGCGCAAGGGGGAGATCGACTATTGCCTCGATCTGGAGGGCATCGGTCGCTTCCGTGCCAATGCCTACCGGCAGCAGCGGGGCTTCGACGCAATTTTTCGCTCGGTTCCGGCGGCGCCACCCACATTGGAGGAATTGGGCCTGTCGAGCGAACTCGCCAAATTCACCAACTTCCACCAGGGCATGGTGTTGATCACCGGGCCTGCGGGTTGCGGAAAATCGGCCACCCTGGCCGCAATGGTCAACCTCATCAACGAGGAGCGGGATGAGCATATCCTCACGGTCGAGGATCCGATCGAAGTCATTCATCCGTCGAAGCGTTGCCTCGTCAACCAGAGACATGCCGGCAGACATACCCGGAGTTTTGCCCGCGCTCTGCGCGGCGCCCTGAGAGAAGATCCGGATGTCATCGTCATCGGTGAATTGCGGGATCTCGAAACCATCTCCCTGGCCATGACGGCCGCGGAGACCGGGCATTTCGTATTGGCCACTCTGCATACCAATAATGCGGTACGGACCATCAATCGCATGATCGGGGCCTTTCCCTCGAACGAACAGGGACAGGTGCGGACGATGCTTTCGGAATCCCTGCGGGCCGTCATTTCTCAGCGCCTGGTCCCCACCGCGGAGGGTCGCACGAGGGTACCTGCGCTCGAAGTCCTGATGATCAACAAGGCGATTGGCAACCTGATCCGAGAGGAAAAGACGGTTCAGATTCGCTCGGCCATGCAGACTGGGAAGGCCCATGGAATGTATCTCCTGGAGCAATCCCTGAACGAATTGGTCGAAGAGGGCAGTGTGAAACGGGAGGTGGCCCTGCGCTTTGCCGAAGAAGAGAAGCTGATTACGGCAACCGACTGAACTGGGCGTCGGGATCCGCGGAGAGGGAAGCTGGACGTGGCCGAGATCGATCGATTGCTCGTATACCTGAAGGAAAATGATGGTTCGGACCTGCACCTGGCTGCCGGCCTGGAACCCCGGATCCGGCAGAAGGGTCGGATTCGCGTCATCGAGGGGGAGCCCGCTCTCAGCGACGCATCCCTGCGTTCGCTGCTCGAGGAAATCGCATCCGCCCGGGCCTGGCGCGAATATCGGGCCACCCGGGATCTCGATTTTGCCTACGGGGTCGAGGGCACGGCCCGTTTTCGGGCAAATTATTTTGTCCAGAATCGCGGCGCGGCCGCGGTCTTCCGAATCATTCCCGAGGAGATCATTCCCGCGGAAAAACTCGGCCTGGCGGATCCGATCGCGGAATTGGCGGATCTCGAGGATGGCCTCGTGCTCGTGACGGGGCCCACGGGCTCGGGCAAGTCCACGACCCTGGCGGCCATCATCGATCGCCTGAACAACAAGCATGCCAAGCACGTGGTCACGATCGAAGATCCCGTCGAATTCGTGCATCAGAACCGGCAGGCCACCTTTTCCCATCGCGAGGTGGGCCTGCATACCCAGGGCTTCGGCCCGGCGCTCCGCTCGGCGATTCGCCAGGATGCTGACGTGATCCTGGTGGGCGAAATGCGCGAGCGGGAGACGATTTCGCTGGCGATCACCGCCGCGGAGATGGGCATGCTGGTCTTCGGTACCCTGCATACGAATAGTGCGGCCAAGACCATCGACCGCATCATCGATGCCTTTCCCGCCGACGAGCAGAATATGGTCCGGCTCAGTCTTTCGGAATCCCTGGCCGGAATCGTTTCACAGTTGCTGCTGCCGACGGCCGATGGCAAGGGCCGCGTGGCCGCCAATGAAATCCTGCTGAAGACCCAGGGGCTCCCCAACGTGATCCGCGAGGGCAATACCCGGATGCTGGCCTCGATCATCCAGGCGGGGAAGAACCAGGGCATGCAGGCCATGGATGACGTGCTCTTCGAATTGGTGGAGGACGGAAGGATTTCGGCCCAGGACGCCTATATGAAGGCCACTGAAAAGCCCCGTTTCGAAAACCTGCTCGATTGAAGACCCGCTCGATCGAGCGGGTGGCCCCTTCGCCGTCCTTCGTCCGAGTGGGCTGGAGTTCGCCATTCATGCATTCGCTCAAGACCCTGCTCGAGATCATGGCACGGCTTCGGGATCCGGAAGAGGGCTGCCCCTGGGATCGCGAGCAGGATTTCCGCACGATCGCCCCCTATACCATCGAGGAGGCCTACGAGGTCGACGACGCGATTCGTCGGGGCGATATGGAGGACCTGCTCTCGGAACTCGGCGACCTGCTGCTCCAGGTCGTCTACCACTCCCAACTCGCCACGGAGGCGGGGCATTTTGAATTCGAGCAGGTCGTGGACGGGATCGCCCGCAAACTCGTGCGGCGCCACCCCCATATCTTCGCTCACGCCGACGCCTCTTCCCGGGCCGAGGTGATGCGGACCTGGGAGCGGATCAAGGACGACGAACGCTCTGAGCGCGGGCTGAATCGGGAGGGACGCGGGGATCCCTTCGACGAGATTCCAGCGGCCCTTCCCGCCCTGATGCGGGCGGCAAAGCTGCAGGTACGGGCCCGGCGTCTGCGGGTCGAACGCATGGAGCCCTCCCCTGAGGTCCCCGACGTCGGGGTGGGCGACGGCCTTCGGGATGCGAAGGCCCGGGCCCCGGAAGATCCCGCCGCCTGGCGAGACCTCTTGTCGCGGCTGGCCGAACTCGAAGTGGAGGCCGAGGTTCGCGAAGCCGATTCCCCGGATCCGGCCCGCACGCTGGGAGATGCACTTTTCAGCGCGGTGGCCTGGGCGCGATCTCGGGGCCTGGACGCCGAGGCTGCTCTACGCGACGCCAACGCCCGCTTCGAGGCGCGGATTCGCTCCGAGTCCCGGACTCGGAGCATGGGAGAAGAATCCGCCCCCTGAATCCGCGATGTCTTCCGTCCCCGCCCCCACCCCCGCCGCTATCGAAGTCCCGGGTTTCAAGCGGGTTCAAGAGCGGCGAGCGGCGGCGTTCCGGCTGGGATTATCTCGGTATCGATGGAATCGCCGACTGGCTGTCGACGATCTCCAGCAACTCGACGTCGAAAGTGAGGGCGGCGCCGCCTTCGATTTTCGGTGGCGCTCCCCGATCCCCGTAAGCGATATCGGATGGGCAGACGAGCGTGGCCTTTCCGCCGATCTTCATGAGAGCGACGCCCTCGGTCCAGCAGGGGATCACTCGATTCAGCGGGAAGGTCGCCGGTTCTCCTCTTTCCACGGAACTGTCGAAGACCGTTCCATCCGCCAGAGTGCCGTGGTAGTGGACCTTTACGGTATCCGTGGTCTTCGGGGATTCGCCCTTGCCGACCTCTGTTTCGAATATGATCAGGCCGGAGTCGGTCTTCTTGGCCCCCTTTTTCTCCGCCATATCCTTGAGGTAGCCCTCGCTCTTCTTCTTCTGCTCCGCGACGCGGGCGTCGATGCGCTCCTTGGCAAATGTCTGCACCTTGTCGCCGTAGACCGTGGCGTCGAGTTCGATCGCCGAACCCGCCAGGGAATCCCTCAGGCCCTGGGCCATCATGGAGACCTCGTCGGTGGTCAGGGTCGAAAAAGGAGGCTGTTGGCCGAGGATTACGCCGACGAAATAGAGAATCTTTTCATCCTCGGTTTCAGGCGCTTTCGCAAAAGCTCCTCCGGCCAGCAGGATCCCCAGCAAGAAGCTCGACAGGATCATCAGGGCTCCGGCACGTCGAGACAGCTGGGTTCGACATTCTTGAGTCATCGAAATTCCTTTCAATTTCATTCTAGATTCGTTCCGGTTTTGTTCGAATTTATCTGCTCGGGAAGCCGCCGATTTCGATGATTGAATCGATGTATCGAATAGGCTCCCACCTCACTCGCGGGCAGAGCATACCCCAGCCGCCCCCTACGGCCATGAAGCGGGATTCTCGTATTCAAAGCAAAGGAGCCGGGCCTCGGGATTGGTTCGGGGTCGCCAAAGATTCCGCTGACGGGGCGGGGATCCATCGCCCATGCGGGGGAAGTGCGTCGG
>CAYTAT010000003.1:0-69859 GCA_964435795.1 uncultured Spirochaetaceae bacterium | reverse complement strand
AAAGATTCCGCTGACGGGGCGGGGATCCATCGCCCATGCGGGGGAAGTGCGTCGGCTTTCCATATCCCGTATCCCGTATCCCGGATTCCGGCGGACTCGGCAACTCGGAAGAAGTCGTGCTGAAGCGGATCCGTCCCGGCGCGACCCGGGGGCTGCGAGTTCGTGGGCCGGCGTTCATTCAGGCCCGGGAACGTCCCTTCCCGCGGCGTCCGCTCCGCGCCTTCGCGGCCCGGGCGGGTGCGAGCAGGCCCTTGAGATAGCGCCCGGTCTGGGAGCCCCGCTGGCGACTCACTTCTTCGGGGGTGCCCTGGGCGATGATCTTTCCTCCGCCGGGGCCGCCATCGGGTCCGAGGTCGATGATCCAGTCCGCGGTTTTGATGACATCGAGATTATGTTCGATGACGAGCACCGAATTGCCACCCTCGACGAGTTCCTGCAGGACTTCGAGCAATTTTCGGATGTCCTCGAAATGCAGGCCGGTCGTGGGTTCGTCGAGAATGTAGAGGGTCCTTCCCGTCGCACGCTTGGCGAGTTCCCGCGCCAGCTTGATGCGTTGAGCCTCGCCCCCGGAGAGCGTGGGGGAGGGTTGCCCCAGGCGGAGGTACTCGAGTCCCACTCTCTCGAGCAGGGCGAGGGGACGCAAGAGCTTGGGATGGTGGGCGAAGACTTCGAGGGCCTCGTGGACCGTCAGGCTCAGGATATCCGCGATCGAATAGCCCTTGTATTGGATCCGCAACGTGGCTTCGTTGAAGCGCTTGCCCTGGCATTCCTCGCAGCGTACGAAGACGTCGGCGAGAAAATGCATTTCGATCTTGCGCACGCCATCGCCCTCACAGGATTCGCAGCGGCCTCCCTTTACATTGAAGGAGAAGCGGCCGGGTTTGTAGCCGTGCACCCGGGCTTCGGGGAGTTGCGAGAAGAAACGGCGAATTTCATCGAAGGCCTTGATGTAGGTGACGGGATTACTGCGCGGGGTTCGACCGATGGGTCGCTGGTCGATGTCGATAACCTTGTCGAGTTGAGAGAGTCCCGTGATACCGCGATGGGCGCCGACCCGGCGATTCGAGGAGTGGAGTTTTCGCGATAGAGAGGGGAAGAGGATTTCGTTGACCAGCGTGGACTTCCCCGCTCCGGAGACTCCCGTGACGGCCGTCATGACGCCGAGGGGAATTTCGACATCGAGGTCGCGGAGGTTGTTCTCCCGGGCCCCCAGGATCTTGATTGCGCCCACGGAGGGACGTCTGCCCTCGGGCACGTCGATCTTCCTGCGGCCGGCCAGGTAGGCTCCAGTGATGGAGCGGCGGCTCTTCTCCAGGCTCCCGGGCGTTCCGGCGTGCACCACGGAGCCGCCCTGGATGCCGGCTCCCGGGCCGAAATCGATGACGTGGTCCGCGCTGCGGATGGTCTCTTCGTCGTGCTCGACCACCACCACGGTATTTCCGATATCACGCATGCGGATCAAGGTGTCCAGCAGCCGGCGGTTGTCGCGCTGATGGAGTCCGATCGAGGGTTCGTCGAGGATGTAGATCACGCCCGTGAGTTCGGCACCGACCTGACTCGCCAGCCGGATTCGCTGGGATTCTCCGCCCGAGAGACTGGGCCCGGCCCGATCCAGGGAGAGGTAGCCGAGGCCGACGGCCGCAAGGAAACTCAGTCGCGCGCGGATTTCCTTCAGGACTTCAGTCGCAATTTCCCGGGCCGCTCCTCTCAGCGTCAGGTTTACGAAGAATTCTCCAGCCTCGTTGACGGTGAGTGCCGAGACTTCGACGATGCTCGTGCGGCCGACGCGAACCGCGGCGCTCTCAGCCCTCAGCCGATGACCGTCGCAGGTCGTGCAGCGGGTATTGGCGATGAACTGGCCATACCAGCGCTTCATGCCCTCGCTTCGTGTCTCCCGGAAGCGGCGCAGCAGTCGGGGGATGACACCTTCCCAGGTCACGTCGAAATGGCCGCTGCCCGAGCGATTCTCCCAGGCAATCTTGAATTTCCGCTTATCCGTGCCATGCAATAGGATCTCGCGCTTGCTCTTGGGCAGACGCTGCCAGGGCTTGTGGCCGTCGATGCCGAGTTGCTCCATCAGCTGTCGCCGGTAGTTGGCTCCCCAACCCGATTTTTCGGAAGTCTTCTCGCCCCAGGGCCTGATGGCCCCTTCCTCGATGCTGAGCGTCGGATCGGGAATCACCAGTTCGGGATCGAATTCGAAGCGCGTGCCCAGGCCGTTGCAGTCGGCGCACATGCCCTGGGGACTGTTGAATGAGAAGGCCTGGGGGGTGAGTTCCGGAAAGGAGATGTGGCAATGCGAACAGGCCGCGCTCTCGCTGAAGGTGCGATCCCTGCCGCTCTTCGAGACGATCAGGCTGCCATCTCCGACCCGAAGCGCCGTTTCCACCGAATCCGTCACTCGGGATCGGATACGCGGCTTGACGACGATGCGATCGATTACGGCCTCCACCGTATGCTTGCGCCGTTTGTCGAGGACTTCCAACTCCTCGCTCTCCACGATGTCGCCATTGACGCGCAGGCGGGTCCAGCCCGCGCGCCGCACTTCCGCGAGCAGTTCGCGATGCTCACCCTTGCGGTTGACGAGAATTGGTGCGAGCACGATCAGGCGCGTGCCCTCTTTGGCCGAGAGGATTTCCCGGGCGATCTGCTCCGCGCTCTGGCTCTCGACCTTGTCTCCACATTGATGACAGTGTTGGACTCCTACCCGGGCATAGAGGACGCGCAGGTAATCGGAGATTTCGGTGATGGTTCCCACCGTGGAGCGGGGGTTGTTGCCGGTGGTCTTCTGCTCGATGGAGATGGTGGGCGAGAGTCCGCGAATGGTGTCGTAGCGCGGTTTTTCCATCTGGCCGAGGAATTGGCGCGCGTAGGCGGAGAGGGATTCCACGTAGCGTCGCTGTCCCTCCGAGTAGAGGGTGTCGAAGGCCAGGGAAGATTTTCCGGAGCCCGAGACCCCGGTCAGGACCACCAATTTTTTCTTGGGAATCCGGACATCGACATTCTTGAGATTATGCTCCCGCGCGCCTTTGATCTGGATGTGATCCAATTCCATCGGAAGCTCTTCTGGGAGGTCGGCCCGGGGCCGCAGGCCCGGGTCGGGGGGCGCTGCTCGGGGGCGGGAAATGGCTTTCAATCAGGTGAATCGAGGAGGATAACCCGTGCGCGCTCCTTCCGCTGCGGATTCCCGGCCGCCCCGGCAGGTCCGGCTGAATCCGATAAGCTCTCGCCAGCCGGGAGGAGCCGGATGCACCGGGGCCAATGCGTCGGGGCGTCTCGCAGCGGATTCTGCCCGAAAAGCGCGATGAGAGGTCGAAGATGCCCGAGTGGATGAGAGGAGAGGTCGCCAGTACCTGGATCCATCTGGCCGGATTGTTGGCTCTGGCATTCGTCATTTACGGTATTGCGCGTTGGGGCCTGGTCGTCGGCCTGCGCCGCGTGGCCGCAGCCAGCCGCTCGACCTGGGACGATGCGCTCACGGAAGCGCGGGTCTTCGCTCGCCTGGCCCACGTGGCCCCCGCCCTCGTCATCTACTTCGGTATCCATTTCGTTCCCAACGTGGGGGACACCGTCGAATCCTTCATCCGCCGGCTGCTCGTCGCTTTCATCCTGGTGGTGGCCGCCATCACGGCCACGGCCTTCCTCGCGGCGATCAACGAGATCTACTCCCGGATCGAGGAGTATCGCCATCGGCCCATCAAGGGCTACCTGCAGATCGTCAGCCTCTTCATCTACGGCGTCGCGGCGCTACTCGTGCTCGCCACCCTCCTCGATAAATCCCCCTGGATATTCCTCTCGGGTCTGGGCGCCTTGGCGGCGGTCCTGATGCTGGTCTTCCGGGATACGATTCTCTCCCTGGTTGCGAGCGTGCAGATCGCCAGCAATGACATGATTCATCTCGGGGATTGGATCGAAATGCCCCAGGCGGGAGTCGACGGAGATGTGATCGATGTCGCCCTCCACACCGTCAAGATCCAGAACTGGGATAAGACGATCTCCACCGTTCCCACCTACAAATTCATCAGCGAATCCTTCAAGAATTGGCGGGGCATGTCCGAATCCGGCGGGCGCCGCATCAAGCGCTCGCTGCATATCGACCTGAACAGCATTCGCTTCCTGGCGGAAGAGGAGATCGACCGTTTCGAGTCCTGGGTTCTGCTTCGCGACTATGTTGCGGCCAAGAGATCGGAGATTGTACGCGCCAACGCCGAGAGCGGGGGAGATCCGGCGGTGAATGCCGATATTCGTCGGCTCACGAATGTCGGCACCCTGCGGGCCTATATTTTCGCCTACCTGAAGGCGCATCCGAAAATTCACAGCACGGGCTATACGCTGATCGTGCGTCAGCTGACCCCCGAGTCGAGCGGGTTGCCCCTCGAGATCTACTGCTTCAGCAACGACCAGGATTGGATGCGCTTCGAGGGCATTCAATCCGATCTATTCGATCATATCCTGGCGATGGTCCAGGAATTCGATCTGCGCCTCTTCCAGATTCCAGGGGGGCAGGATTTCGATCGCCTCGGCGAGGGTTCCGGCGCCAGCCGGGCGGGGAACTGAGGATGTTCGACGCAGATCTTTCGGGGCGCACCGCCGTCATCACCGGCGCCAGCCAGGGCATCGGCGCCGCGATCGCCGAGGCCGCCGCCGCCGCGGGCATGAATCTCGGACTCTGTGCCCGCAGCCCCTGCCCACTGGCGAGCGTCGAGAGGGTATGTGCCCGGCAACTCGACATCCGGGACGAGTCGGCGGTGATCGCCTTTGCGGACGAGGTGGCGGGGCGCTTCGGAGCGATCGATCTCTGGATCAACAATGCCGGGGTACTGCTCCCGATGGCCCCCCTGCGCGACGTCGCGGTCGAGGATTTTCGCCAGCACATCGACATCAATCTGACGGGCGCCTTCATCGGGACCCAGGTATTCGTTCGCCATCGCCGCCGCCAGGGCGGGGGGGGGGTCCTGATCAATATTTCCTCCGGGGCGGCCTGGTCGGCCTATTCCGGCTGGGCGGCCTATTGCGCGGGCAAGGCGGGATTGGAGCGCCTGACCGAGGTGGTGGCAGCCGAGGAAGCGGCATTGGGCCTGAGGGCCCATTCGGTGGCCCCGGGCGTGGTGGATACCGAGATGCAATCGCTGATCCGGGCAACCTCGCCCGAGCAATTTCCGGCCGTCGATCGCTTTCTCGACTTGAAGCGCGAAGATTCCTTCAATAGCGCGGCCTTCGTGGCCGGGGAATTGCTGGCATTGGCCTTCGACCCGGCGCGAAAGACCGATGAGATCTCGCTGCGCCTGGAATCCGAGACCGAGGCCGATTGAATTCCCGCGGATCCCCGCCGCTCTGCCGACCCCGGCCGGAGGCGGCATTCGAGCGCCGGGATCCAGGTTTTCTCCGCGATTGCGAAGGGTTGTGCCAAGGGGGAAGCGCGGATTGTCCGGGCATTCCCGCCGGTGCTTCTGTGACGACCGATGGCCAGGGCCAGATCGGTCGCGCTTCCCGGGGCCCACGAGGGCGCCTGCCGGGGAGCAATCTCCCGGTCTCCGCCCCGCCCCTCGGCTCTCTGCCGCCCTTCTCTTGCGCGGCTTCCCATGTGCATCGACCCGCGAGCGAGGGCCAGCCCCTGCTTACACGGCTCTCGTCAAGGCCAGCGAGGCGTGGAGCCCCAGACGTTCGCACGGACTCGAGCCGCCTCGCGGCAAGGTCAGGGAATGTCGCGGTCGAGAACGGTCTTGCGCCCGTCGCTTCGCGCCGATTCGACGGCCTCGTCGCATAGACTCCGGATCTTGTCGGAGAGTGTCTGGAGAACGTTCGCGGACGTCTTCATGTCGCCCTGGGACTTGATGTAGGCCTTGACCTTGGACGCAACGACGATCACTTCGCTGGAATCGGACATCGATACGGGATCCCCTTCCCTAGCATGCTCTCGGAGTGGCGATCGCGAGGCGCCCATGCGTCTTCGCGCACCCTCCCGGTTGAGCCTTCCTGGTACCCCGAGAATGCACCACCCTCCGCGAAACGCAAGCTAGGGGCATTAGAGTTTTTCAATCCGGGCTAGCATGGGGCCATGGGTTATCGAATTCGGGGAGCGCGGATCTGGAATGGAAGCGAGTCGACCTCCTCGGGGGAGCCCGTCGAGATCTTCCTGTACCGGGGTGAAATTGTGTCAGTTGGGGGATCTCCCGGGATTTCCGTGGCGAGCGAAGTCGAGGGAGAGGATTGGGCGGCGATCGACCTTCCCCCTGGGTCGGTCATTATTCCCGGTCTGATCGATGCCCACGTGCACCTGGACCTCGATCCCGGGCTGATGAGTCCCCAACTGCAATTCGAGGCTTCCCGGCGAGATCGGGATTTACGCATGATCGCCCGGGCCGAGGCCATGGTGGCGGCCGGGATTACCACCGCGCGGGATCTCGGTGGTGGGGAGTGGCGGGAATTGGCCCTGCGCGATGCGATTGCCGCGGGGCAACTCACGGGGCCGCGGCTGCTCTGCGCCGGGCAGCCCGTCACCCTGGCGCAGGGGCACTGCCATTTCTGGGGCGGTGTGGCCGAGGATTCGGACGAACAGGCCCAGGTGATTCGGCGCCAACTCGAGCGCGGGGTCGACTGGGTGAAGGTGATGGCGACCGGCGGCTATTTCACCAAGGGGAGCGGTGTGGATCGCGCTCAATTCGACGAGGCGGAGTTGCGCGCCATGGTGAAGCTGGCGGGGGGGGCAGGGCGCCAGATGGCGGCCCACTGCCACGGCAAAGCCGGCATTCGCAATGCCGCTCGCGCCGGCATCGATACGATCGAGCACTGCTCCTTCGCGAGCAGCAAGGGCTATGGGGCGGATTATGCACCCGAGATCGTCTCCGAGGTCGCCGCCAGTGGCGCCTGGGTTTCTCCCACCGTCAATGCCAACTGGCTGCATCGGATCGAAAAGGACGGGCGACCCAGCGATTTCTTCCAGCATATGACGCGGGTTCTGGCCGGTCTGCGCGCCGCCGGGATTCCCCTGCTCGCATCCACGGACGCCGGGATTCCCGGCGTCCTCCACCATCGCCTGGCCGCCGGCCTGCGGGCCTTCGCGCGCTACGCCGACCTTTCGCCCGTGGAGGTGCTGCGCTCGGCCACCCGCGATTCGGCCCGGGCCCTGGGGCTGGCCGCCGTCTGCGGCCGCATCGAGGCGGGGCTCTCCGCGGATCTGATGGTCGTGGCCGGAGATCCCCTGGAGAATCTCGAGTTGCTCGAACATCCCCTGCTCGTCGTCGCCCGGGGTCGCATCGTGCAGAGTCTCGGCGGCTCGGTCGCGGCGGGGGCGTCGCAGTCGGTCGACGCATCGATCCCCGAGCCCTCCCGAGCTTCCGGAAGAGCGCGCCCTTGAGTTCCGATCCGGAATCCGGCGTCGGCGGGGTCGGTCGTTTTGCGCCCTCCACGACGGGCTCCGCACATCCGGGCACGCTGCTGGCGGCGCTGCTCTGCTGGTTGGATATGCGTTCCCGGGGAGGGCGTGTATGGCTGCGTTTCGAGGATCTCGATCCCCAACGTTGTCGCCCCGAATATCTGGATGGCCTGCGCGAGGCGTTGGAGTGGTTGGGTCTCGACTGGGATGGCGAGGAGCGTCAATCGGATTCGGGCTCGGACCACGCCGCCGCTCTCGACATTCTCGCCGGGGCGGATCTCCTCTATCCCTGCAGTTGCAGTCGAAGCGGGCTCGCCGCCAAAGTACCCCGCGCTCCGGACGGCAGCCTTCGCTACCCGGGCACGTGTCGTGACCGCCGCCTGCCCACGGCCGCCGAAGGGGGTTGGCGGAGTTGTCGCGATGCCCTGCGCGTGCGCCTGCCGGCCGGGCGCATCGAACTCGTCGACGAGAGCGGCGTCGATCTCTCCGGCTCGCCCGCGGAGGAGTACGGCGATCCGGTCTTGCGCCGCCGGGACGGTGCGGTCGCCTATCACCTCGCGAGCGTGGTGGACGATCGGCGCATCGGGGTGACGCGGATCGTGCGCGGCCGGGATCTGGCGCCGAGCAGTGTCGTGCAGTTGGCGATCGGCCGATTGCTCGGCCACGCCGTTCCGAGTTATCGCCATCATCTGCTGCTGCTCGAGGAGCGCGGTGGCAAGCTGGCAAAATATCACGGCGCCACTGGCTTCGAGGCCCTTCGCGCGCGCTATCGGGCTCCCGAGTTCTGCGGGCGCCTCGCCCATGTCTGTGAGCTTCGCCCCGACGCCGAGCCCTTATGGCCCGCGGATCTTCTGGCGGATTTCAGCTGGTCGGCCGTGCGCGGCGACGACCGACTCTTCGCATGAGGCCGGAGTGAGTGGGCTGGAGAGCGCAAGGGACTCAAGAGCGAGGCGTGATGGGGGCGAGTTCGCAGGCATGGCCCGGGTCTTCTACCGCCTTGCCGATGTCGGCTGAAGTTTCTCCTTTCGTCACTCATCCGCTTTCGTCCGGATGCTGGAGATTGCCAGGCAGGACGAGGGCCGGCTCAAGAGTCAGGGTTGGAGTGCAGGTCAGGGATCGGGCCGGAGCCGGTCGACGATGCCCCAGGGGCTAGCCGGGCCGGCTGTGTCTGGATCACGAGCTCCCCCTTCCGCCTCGCGGGAGGCGAACGCCAAGGCCGCGTAGCCGGGCGGCGGCAGGGCCCCGAGACCGTGCGGATCCCGAATCTCCACAACCCACTGCGAGACCCAGAGGCGCAGACCTCTCGTTCGCTTTGCGCCCGATCACGACAGCGTTCCGCGGCGGATCTGGCGATTCCTCGAAAACGGATCGACTCATGACGTATGGATCTCATCGGATCCGTCAGGGCAAGCGTGGGCTTTTCAGAAAATCGTGATTTCACACGGATTTACGAATGTCCAGATCCCAACCAATTCTGCCCGCGGACCTGGAGACGTTCCCGCAGAGCGATCACGCTCGTTTGACCAACTGCTGCCAATAGACCCTTCGCTGCTCCAGCGAGTCGTCCAATTGAAGGGGTGCAAATGAATCCCCCCCGTACGCACCGCTGAGCACGAAAGGCGACTCGGCAAGCAGTCGGCTCCAGCCGCGGAAAGACCATCGTCGCATGCGATGACACTCTTCGAATATGGGCTCACCTTCTCTGAGGATTCGATCCTGGTGCGTCTCGAATTCGTCGTCGAATTCAAGCACCGACCATTCGAATTCCAGAGACTCGCCCTCCAACTCGAACTCCCATCGCTCGAGCGGGTCCTGCTTCTTCGCATCTTTGAGATCGAGCTGAATCCAGTAGCTGCCGCGGGGATGCAGATTGCCGGATACTGCCTGCAGGTGCTGCACCATGTCGGTGCTTCTTTGCAGGTGCGCCAGACTGTTGACGGGACATACCGCGAGATCGCAGATCGGGTCGACGTGGAAGTCCCTCACGTCGGCTTCCAGCCATTCGCCGCCCAGCCCCATGGCGGAGAAGTCATTTCGTGCGAGTTCGATCAGCGGAGCTGAAAGGTCGACGCCGACCGTATGGAAGCCCGCCACGGCGAACGCTTTCGAGAGTCGCGCGCTTCCGCACATCGTTTCGAGAACGCGCCCCTCCTTTGGCAGCCCGGAGAGTGCGGAGATCTGCTCGACCTGGTGTGCGACCGACCAATCAAAGGCGGCGGCATAGTAACGCGCTCTGGATTGGTAGATCTCGAGAACCACTCCATGCCTTCCTCTGATTCCCCGAGGCCCTAATAGCGATAGTGATCCGACTTATAAGGCCCTTCCACCGGGATCCCCAGGTATTCGGCCTGGGCGGGGGTGAGTTCGGTGAGCTTCACGCCCAACTGGTCGAGATGCAGGCGCGCCACTTCCTCGTCGAGGGTCTTGGGCAGCATGTAGACGTTGTTCTCGTAGCGGCCCGCGTTCTCGTGCAACTCGATCTGGGCCAGCACCTGGTTGGTGAATGAAGCACTCATCACGAAGGAGGGGTGGCCCGTCGCGCAGCCGAGGTTCAGCAGTCTTCCCTCGGCGAGCACCATCACGCTATGGCCGTCGGGGAAGACCCATTCGTCGTATTGGGGCTTGATGTTCACGCACTCGATGCCCGGGATCTTCTTCAATCCCGCCATGTCGATCTCGTTGTCGAAGTGGCCGATATTGCCCACGATGGCCTTATCCTTCATGCGCGCCATATGGTCGGCCGTAATGATGTTGAAGTTGCCCGTGGTGGTGACGAAGATATCCGCCTGCCCGACCACGTTCTCAAGGGTGTTGACCTCGTAGCCCTCCATGGCGGCCTGGAGGGCGCAGATCGGATCGATCTCGGTGACGATCACCCGGCAGCCCTGGCCGCGCAGGCTCTGGGCGCTGCCCTTGCCCACCTCGCCGTAGCCGCAGACCACGGCCACCTTGCCGCCCAGCATCACGTCCGAGGCGCGCATCAGCCCGTCGGGCAGGCTGTGGCGGCAGCCGTAGACGTTGTCGAATTTGCTCTTCGTCACCGAGTCGTTGACGTTGATGGCGGGAAAGAGCAACTCGCCCTTCTCGGCCATCTGATAGAGGCGGTGCACGCCCGTGGTGGTTTCCTCGGAAACGCCGCGCAGGCCCTCGGCGATCTTCGTCCAGCGGCCGGGATGGGCGGTCAGGCTGCGCTCGATCAGCCCCAGGATCACGCCCCACTCCTCGGAGTCGGTCTCGGGATTGAAAGCGGGCAGCTTGCCGCTCTTCTCGTATTCCGCCGTCTTGTGGACGAGCAGCGTGGCGTCGCCCCCGTCGTCGACGATCAGGTCGGGGCCCGTGCCGTCGGGCCACATGAGTGCGGCCTCGGTGCAGTCCCAATACTCCTCGAGGCTCTCGCCCTTCCAGGCGTAGACGGGGATGCCCGCCGGCGCTTCGGCGCTGCCGTCGGGGCCCACCACCACAGCGGCGGCGGCGTGGTCCTGGGTGGAGAAGATATTGCAACTCACCCAGCGTACGTCGGCGCCGAGTTCCACCAGGGTTTCGATCAGCACGGCGGTCTGGATCGTCATGTGCAGGCTGCCCATGATCTTGGCGCCGCCCAGGGGTCGCTTGCCCCGGTAACGTTCGCGTAGCGCCATCAGGCCGGGCATCTCATGCTCGGCCAGGCGGATTTCCTGGCGCCCGAAATTGGCCTCTCCGATGTCGGCAATCTTGAAGGGCAGTTGGGTGAGTTCACTCATGGGATGGCTTTCCTCCTGGCTTTTGCGCTGCTTTTCTGTCGCCCGTGTCCGCCCGCATCGGGATCAGACGCGACCCGAGACTGGCTCTTCGAGGCTTCGGGTCTGCGCGGGATCTGCCCCTGCGACTCCGGATTTCGGGAAATCATATACCACCGTATGCGGATTTAGTGTTTCAGACTTTTTCGCGCCTGTCAAGAATAGATTCAACGGCCTCTGGGCTTCGTTTCGGGGCAATCGCGCGGGGGTCAGTGCTGGGTCAGCAGCCCCTGGACTTCCCGGGGAGAAATCAGGTAGCGCTGGGCACAGAAATGACAGCAGACCTCCTGGTTCTGATCCTCGTCGACCAGGCTCTGCAATTCCTCGGATTCGAGCATCAGGAGGGTTCGCAGGGCGCGCTCCCGGGTGCAGGGGCAGTGAAAGCAGACCTGCGAGCGATGTCGCCTCCGCGATCCCATGCCGTCGAGGAGGCGGTCGAGCAGCGCGTCGCAATCCGTTCCCCTCAGAAGCAGGTCGGAGAGGGGCGGCATGGCGCGGACATTGGCCTCGGCCCGGGCCGCCTCTTCGTCGCTGGCGCCGGGCAGCATCTGCAATAGAAAACCCGCACTCACCACCGCGGATTCGTCATTTGCCATCGCGACCCCGAGCCCCATCGCCGAGGGAATCTGCTCGCTCTCGCTCAGGTAGAGGGTGAGGTCCTGGGCGATCTCGCCGCTGGTCAGGGGAACGGTGCCCGAATAGGGCTCGCGCCAGCCGGGTTTGTGGCGCACCACACTGAGAGTTCCCAGGCCGAGAGCCCGGGGCAGGTCGGGGCTGCCATCCGAGAGGGAAAGATCGACCCCGGGTTGGGCGACCGTTCCCCGCACCCTTCCCCGGGAGTCCGCGATGGCGATCACGCTACCCAGGGGGCCGTCGCCGCGCAGTTGCAGCTGAACGCTTTCGGCCCGGGACTCGCTCTCTTCCCCGGAGGCCGATTCCACGGCGATCAGAACCGCTCCCATCAGGGCACGGCCGAGGGCATTCGCCGCCGTGGGCGCCATGGTGCGCCGGGACATGGCCTCGGCGATCAGGTTGCTGCCGATCAACACCCGCGCACTCACGCCTCCGGCCTCGGAGAGGGTCCGGACCAGGGGGGCGGGGCGCGGGCTATTCGCGGAAAATCCGGGTGTCGAGGACAAGATGGTGCGAGTATAGCCCGGGGCCTGTGCGGGTTGCGAAGGGCCCCTCGTCAAGGGGCGGGAACGTGTGCGAAGATGGGATCGGAACCGGATCACTGGGGAATATCCATGAGTCACGACTACCAGGTCTGCCCTTCCTGCGGCGATGAATTCACCTTGAGCGTGTCCGAGTGCGGGGAATGCGGGGTGGCGCTCGTGCCGCCGGGCTCCCTCCCCCCTGAACCCAGCGCCGAGGAATTCCCCAGCACCGATGAATTGGAGTGCGTGCGGGTCGGTCCACTGCCCTGGACGCGCGCCCTTTCGGATGCGCTCACCCAGGCGGGCATCGGCCATCGCGTCGAACCCGATTCGCGCTCCGAGGAGGAGGGGGGCGTCGATCCCCGGCGCTTCGGGGGCGAGGATCTTTTCGGGACCTGGGTCCGATCCGAGGATCTGGTCGAAGCCAAGGGCCTGGATTCGGAAATCTTTGCCGTCTTCGAGGCCGAGGAAGCCCCGCTGGTCAGCGAGGATGAAGCGTGCCCGGCCTGCGGCGCCCCCCTGGCGGCCGAGATTCTCGAGTGTCCGGATTGCGGGCTCACCTTCAGTTGATTGCGGCTGGGTTGCCGGCATGGCCAGCCGTCGAGACCGAGCGGTTCCGGGGCCGAGAAGGCGGTGGCCGAGGAATTCCCCTCAGGTCGCGGACTCGCGCTGCCAGATCTGGAAGCTGAAGGCGTGGGCATGCCGAGGGTCCGCGGAGTGCTCCTCGCGACCGATCAGCACGAAGCCGTTCGCCTCGGGTTCGAGGTGGTCCGGCAGACGAATCTCCCCTTCCACCCGGGCACGCACCCGGGTCAGGTAGAGGCGATCGGCCCGGGGCCAGGCCGCCTCGTAGAGCCCGGCGCCACCGATGATGAAGATCTCCTCTTCCCCAGCCGCGCAGCCCGCCTCAATGGCCTCCTCGAGATCGTGGATGACCCGGGCTCCGGGGACCCGGTAGTCGGGGTTTCGGGAGACGATCAGGCTGGTTCGACCGGGGAGCAGGCGGCCGATCGATTCATGGGTCCGGCGGCCCATGACGATGCAATGATTGAGGGTGATCTGCTTGAAGAGCTTCTGATCGTCGGGGAGTCGCCAGGGGATCGTACCGTCCCGGCCGATCACCCCGTTTTCGGATACGGCCACGACGATCGAAATGCGCATGCTCAGACCGCGATCGGCGCCGAAATTCTCGGATGCGGGTCGTAGCCCTCCAGATGGAAATGCTCGTAGCGGAAGTCGAAGACCGATTTCAGCGATGGGTCGAGGCGCAGGCTGGGCAGGGGACGTGGATGACGCTCGAGTTGGGTCCGCACCTGCTCGAGATGATTCGAGTAGATGTGCACGTCTCCGAGAGAGAGGATGAGCTCACCAGCTTCGAGATCTGTCGCCTGGGCGACGATTTGGGTGAGCAGTGCGTAGGAGGCGATGTTGAAGGGAAGGCCGAGAAAAAGATCGCAACTGCGCTGGTACATCCCGCAGGAGAGCTTCCCCTCGCTCACGTTGAATTGGTACATCATATGACAGGGCGGCAACTTCATCTGGGGAAGTTCGGCCACATTCCAGGCACTGACGATGAGACGTCGGGACTCGGGATCGCTGCGAATGCGTTCGACGACGTCCGCCAGTTGGTCGATTCCCTGCTGGCGATTCTCGGGGTTCGCCCAATGTCGCCACTGGGATCCGTATACGGGACCGAGGTCGCCGTTCTCGTCCGCCCATTCATCCCAGATTGTCACGCCGTGGTCCTGCAGGTAGCGGACGTTCGAATCTCCGGAAATGAACCAGAGGAGTTCGTGGATCACGCTCTTGAGGTGGATCTTCTTGGTCGTCACCAGGGGGAATCCGGCCTGGAGATCAAAGCGCAGTTGGGCGCCAAAGAGGCTGAGGGTGCCCGTTCCGGTACGGTCGTTCTTGGGCTTCCCCTCTGCGAGAACACGCCTCAAGAGGTCCAGATAAGCTTCCATTTCCCCAGCTCCTGGCCCGGGCCCGATCACGATCCGGCGCCTTCTGAGTGCAATCAGCCCGGGGGAGGGACGGCGAATAAGTCTACCACGGGATCGAGCGCGAGGCCGGGGAAAGCCGCGCATTTTCTTTTTCGATCCGCTCGTTCCCGGCGTTCCCAGGGAATTCTGGCGTCGCGAAGGATCACGATGACGCGGCCGCGTCATTCGGAGTCTCCAGGAAGTAATTGAAGTCCTCGGATTCCTCGCCGTGAAGAATCTCGGATGCATGAGCGGCGCTAGAAGCGTTGAAGAGCTGTTCCTGAAAGGGGGTCCCGAGGCCGATGGTACGAGCCAGGGTGGCGAGTACCTGGAGATGGCGCTCGCGCTCTTCGGGCGAAGTGCCCAGCAGCACCATGCAGTGCACCGGCTGCCCGTCGGGAGTGTCGAAGTCGAGGCCCTGCCGGGAGAGCGCCATCACACCCACCATCGTAAAGCCCGCGGGCAGGATGCCGTGGGGTACCGAGAGCCCGCCGCCCAGGCAGGTCGAGGCCTGGCCCTCGCGGTCGAGAATGCTCTGGATCAGGCTCTCGCGGTCGATCTCGTGCAAGCCGTGGCTTCGGATCAGCAGTTCCGAAAGCGAGAGGATGGCCTCCCGCTTATTCCCGGCCCGGAAGTCCGTCACAATATTTTCCTCCTGCAGGAAGTCCATCAGGCGCAGGCGATCCATGCCGATTTCGCCGGCCAGGGCCAGCGAGCGGCGGGTCAGGAGCGGGCCGATGATCTCGTTGACCGTCACCACCGAGAGCACCACGGCGCTCATCAATCCGGCCAGGTGTGCGTAGCCGGGATCGTTCTGAATCACGATCACCAGTCCCACGGCCACACCCGCCTGGGGGAGGAGTGCCAATCCGAGGTTGCGCCTCACGCTCTCCGTGGCCCCGGCGAGTCCCATGGCCAGGCGTGCCGCGAGAAATTTCCCCGCCCCCCGGGCCAGCAGGTAGAAGGCGGCGATCAGTCCCGCCTGTTCGAGGTGAACCATCGTCAGGTGCATGCCCGCCAGGGTGAAGAAGATGGCGAGAATTGTGGGCTCGAAGTCGGCAAAAACGGAGTCCACGAGGTGGCTGCGGGCCCGGGTGACGTTGGTCTGGACGAGGCCCAGCACCAGGCAGGCCAGCAGCGGAGAGACATCCAGGGTACTGGCCAGGCCCGAGGTGAAGACCAGCGCCACGACGGCGGCCGTGGCCATGCGGTCGGGTCGGGCCGTGAGCCGGGCGAATTGATCCATCGCCAGGGCCGCGATGCCCCCGATGGCGACGGCGATCAGCAATTCCGTCAGCGCTCCCTCGGCGAGGCTCGAGCCGGGGGAAGCCCCTCCCGGGAGAGACGAGCCCACCCCCCGGGCGATTTCGAAGAGCACGATGCAGGCCATGTTGTTGAGGGCCACGGCCGCGATCAGGGTCTTGACGAAAACGCCCTTCGAGCGCGTCTCCTTGACGATGGCCAGGGCCGTGGCGGGGGCCGTGGCGATTGCCACCGTGGCCAGCAAGAGGGCGAGTTGGGCCGAACTTCCCGGGAGCCAGAAGAGGGCGAGGAAGACGACCACGGGGGTGACGATGGACTCCGCGAGGAGCAGCAGGAAGAGTCTGCGGCCGGCGTTGCGAAGCCGTTGGAGATTGAGATGCGCCCCCACGGTGACGGCGATCAGTCCCAGGGCCAGGTGGGTGAGGGGGGCGAGACCCTCGAGGGCGTTCGGATCGAAGAGTGAGAATCCCGCTTCGCCCATCAGGACGCCTGCAAGGATCTGGCCCGTGACTCCGGGCAATCCGATGCGCCGGGCCAGGGCGCCGAATAAAACCCCCACCAGGATCACCACCGCGAGGGTCAGAAGGGGCCCCGCGTGGCCGAGTACTTCAAGCACCCACGACATGCTGCGAACTTAGCGTGATCGTATCGATCGGACAGGATTCCGGGCCCCGTGCCCGGGAAATCCCGGCTAGCCGAAGAGATTGCCTACGATTTTAATGCCCCCGACCCAGGTGCCCACGATGCTGCCGAGGGTCGTCAGGATGAAAACCAGCAGAATGCGCAGCAGGCGATTGCTCCACCAACCGCGCAGGGTCGCGATTTCATCGCCGACGTCCTGGATCTCCTGCACGGTGGGAGGGACCAACCAGGCCTGGGCGAAGGCCGCCACGTATCCGGCCCCGATCACCGGGGTGAGACTGGTAAAGGGCGCTGCGAAGAAGGCGGCGACCGTGGTCATCGGGTGGGCGAGGGCGACCAGACCTCCGATACCGGTGGGGATCGCATTGGCGAGAAACCAGAAGAGGGCGTTCTCGCCCGCCTCGGCGGATCCCTGGGAGAGGCCGATCCACGCGATCGAGCCCACGATCAGGGTCGGGATCGCCCAGCCCAGCCACTTCCAGGCCGCAGAGGTCGGGGGAATCTCCTCGATGGTCGAGAGGTCGATCTCGCGATCGGCCTCGATGGAGGCCGCCATGCCCTGTACGTGGCCGGCACCTACCACGGCCACGATCTTCTCTCCCTGGGATTCGCGGATCCTCTGGGCCAGGTAGGTGTCGCGTTCGTCGATCAGGCTGCGCTTCAACTCGGGCATGGCGTCGCCGAGTTCACGCATCAACTCCGAGAGGACGTCCTGCTGGCGAATTCGCATGAGTTCCTCTTCGCTGATCTCGTTATCCTCGAATGAAGAGGCGAGGAGGCCCGAGGCGAGGGTCAGCTTGCGCCAGAAGGAGAGCGCCGACCAGGCGCGGCGCAGCGTGATCCGCACGTCGCGGTCGCATAATGCGATGGGGATCCCGTATTCCTCGGCGGCCCGGGTCGCCTCGAGCAATTCCTTTCCGGGTGTCACCCCGAGCTTCATCCCCAATCGCTTCTGATAACTGGCGAGTACGAGATTTACGAGCAGGGTGGCCAATTGCTTGGCGCGGATGATGCTGCGCAGATCTTGGGCCGCGAAGGTTCGCTCTTCGGAGAGTGCCGCGAAGCGTTGGGCGTCGAGTTCGACGCAGACGCAATCGGGGCGCTCGCCATCGATGACTCGGCGCACCAGATCAACCGACTGCTGGGAGATATGGGCGGTTCCGACGAGGATGAACTCACGTCCGCCCACGCGCAGAACGCGGACGTCCTCGCCGTAGTCTTCCCGCGCGGGATTCCCCTCCCCATTTGGCGTTGCTATGACTTCTTCGCCTTCCATGCCGGGGCGCTCCGGATTCCTTTCCACCTCGAACGATCTCGAGCCACCTCGAGCGGAAGTGTATTGAATCGCCCGCTCCGAGGAGCGCCGTAGCGTGGCATAGTTCTCGCGTTTTCGCCCGAATCAGTCCAGCTTTGTCGCCCTCGCCCGCCCGGGTTCCTGCGGGAGTTTCGCGGGAAGGGTCCGCAACCTGCGGATCAAGCGCAGCCCGAGGAGTGCCACCAGCAGGGCCGCGTAGATCGAGGGTTCCGTCCGATCCGCCTTGGCGGAGAGGATGAAGTGGAGCGCGGCCAGGGAAGCCGCGATGTAGACGAGGCGATGGAGTGTCCTCCAGTGCCCGGCGAGCCCGCGCATCCAGCGCCGGGTCGAGGTGATGGCGAGGGGAGTCAGCAGCAGCAGGGCGCCGAAGCCCAGGCCGATGAAGGGGCGTTCGAGGATGTCCTCGGCCAGGTCGTCGAGCTGGAGTTCGAGGTCGAGGAGCAGATACGTCGCAAAATGAAGCGAAGCGTATAGAAATGTGAGCAATCCCAGTGCGCGCCGATGCGCTCCCAGCCAGGCGAGTCCCGCGGCCCGGCGCAGGGGCGTGATGGCGAGGGTGAGAAGGAGGAGTCTCAGGGCCCACTTCCCCGTGCTCTGGCTGATATCCTCGACGGGGTCCGCGGCGAGTCGATCCGTCGCGAAGGCGAGGATCAGTCCCAGCAGGGGCAGCAATCCGAGCCCGGTCACGCTCAGGCGCATGGATCGACCGGCGGGATTCACGTCAGTAGTTCTGTCGCAGGTCGAGACCCGCGTAGAGACCGGCCACCTGCTCCGCATATCCGTTGAAGGGCAGGGTCGGGCGCTTGCGCCATTCCCCGATGCGCCTCTCCCGGGCCTGGCTCCAGCGCGGATGATCGACCTCGGGATTCACATTGGCGTAGAAGCCGTATTCCCCGGGAGCCGATCGATTCCACGATGTGGTTGGAGGCTGCGCCTGCAGGCGAATCCTGACGATCGATTTGATGCTCTTGAAGCCGTATTTCCAGGGCACCACCAGACGCAGGGGAGCACCGTTCTGGCCCGGAAGCGCTCGACCGTACATGCCGACGGCGAGCAGGGTCAGGGGGTGCATGGCCTCGTCCACGCGCAGGCCCTCGCGGTAGGGCCAATCGAGGACATCGCGCCGTTGACCCGGAAGCTGCTCGGGGTCGAGGAGTGTCTCGAAGGCCACGTAGCGCGCTTTGGAAGTGGGTTGCAAGCGTCGCAGCACGGCTCCGAGGGGGATGCCGACCCACGGAATCACCATCGACCAGGCCTCGACACAGCGCAGGCGGTAGATGCGTTCCTCCAGGGCGTGTGGCCGCAGCAGATCCTCGAGAGCCACGCGTCCGGGCCGAGCGATTTCTCCCTCGATGGCGACCGACCAGGGTTCGGTCTTCAGGGATCCGGCGTTGCGCGCCGGGTCGTCCTTGTCGGTTCCGAGTTCGTAGAAATTATTGTATCGGCTGGCGTCCTCTTGCGGTGTGAGGGTTTCAGCGACTCGATATTCCGGGTCCGCAGGTCGAAAGCCGGCCAGGGGGCGGCCCGGTGTCGGGGCGGGCGTCGCCCGCGCCTCGGCCTCGCCGTCTGGCGTGCAGCCCGCAAGCGGGATCAGGCCCCCGGCGGCCAGCAGCGCCCCCGCGGCCAGGGAACCCTCCATGAATTTCCTGCGCCCGGCAAAAGTAGCGGGATCGCTGATTTCGCTGGAGGGGATGTCGCATTTTCGCTGAATCAGCATCGAATTCCTCGCGGCGGCGCAGTTTCGTCCCTCGTGGGCGGGTAGCTCTTCTGCGGGGGCGGGCCGTCGGGAATCCCGAGCGGCATTCCGGCCTCAGATTTCCAGTACGGTTCGGACACCGCGACTGGCGCTCAGATCCCCCATCGCCTGATTGATTTCCTCCAGCGGTCGGCGCGCCGTGATCAGGGCTTCGAGGTCGAGTCGACCGGCCTGGTAGAGGCCGATCAGGCGGGGGATTTCCCGCAGCGAGTTGCAACTGCCCAGCAGGGTTCCGAACAATTTCTTTTCGCTCATGACGAAGAGAGAAGCCGGGGCCAGCTGAATGTTGTCGCCCAGGGGCGGTGCGCCGACACAAACGATCGTGCCGCGATTGCGCGCGGCGAGGAAACCGGCGGAGACCAGCTCTCCTCTTCCCGCGCATTCGAATGCGTAATCGACGCCGATGCCGCCCGTCAGTTCCTGGGCCCGAGCGACCACGTCCTCCCGACCCGGATCGATGAAGTGCGTCGCTCCCAGGGCGCCGGCGATTTCCCGGCGCTGGGCCACGGGATCCGAGACGATGATGCGAGAGGCAGAGGCCAGCCGGGCCCCCTGCACGACCGAGAGCCCGATGCCCCCGAGGCCCATCACCAGAACGCTCGCCCCCTCGACGACCTGGGCGGTATTGAGGACGGCGCCGACGCCCGTTTGCACCGCGCAGCCCACCACGCAGGCGACCTCCAGGGGAATTTCGCGATCGATCTTCACGGCGCCCGTGGCCTCGGTGAGAACGAATTCCGCGAATGCGGCCAGGCCCACACCCCGGTAAACGGTCTCGTCACCCCGGGAGAGGCCGGTCTGTCCGCCCACCATCTGATTGGTCATGATCGAGAGGGAGTTGACGCAACTGCTCGCCTCGCCCCGCACGCACCAATAACACACGCCGCAGGGTGGCGCGGGGGTGAGTACGACGGGATCGCCGGGCTGCAGGCCTTCGACTCCGACCCCGACCTCGTCCACGATGCCCGATGCTTCGTGGCCGAGCACGATGGGCATGGGGGCCGGGAAACTTCCCTCGGCGATGCTGAGATCCGAATGGCAGCAGCCGCAATAGCGGACCGCGACCCGTACCTGGCCCGGCCCGGGGTCTGCAATTTCCACCTCCTCGATCTTCATCGGGGAGCCGGCGGCTTCGACTAGAGCGGCGCGCATGGAGTCTCCTTCCAGCAGGGCTTTGTTTTTTTGCGGGGCTGCTTTCCCGCCCGCATCCTCGCGGATTGCGAAGATCCGACGGGAATGCATAGGATAACGCCGCCGGGCTCCTGGCTCGGCTCGCAGAAAAAGAAATGAATCGGGCGGAAAAAGGATTCCTCCCGAGGGGCGGCGTCGGCTTCCGGGCCCGCGACCGCCTCCCGGCATCGAGAAGCTTCGCGATTCGAATCACCTCGGGCGTCGAGGCCGTGCCGAGGGGAGCCAGCACGCGACGAGCACCCCGATATTCCCCGATTCGGCCGCCGTGGAAGGGCGAGAGGGGAATTCCGTTCGCACGTATCCGAGCGTCGGCTGAGAAAGTCCGCCCGCTTCTTTTCCTCCCCCGGCACTCACGCTCCCCGAAGGCCCGGGACGCGGTTCGGGGAGAGATGTCGAGCAGGCGGCGATGACTCGTCGCTTCCGCGCGGGGATCCGCGCAAGAACGCTCTGCGCGCGGCTTCGTCGTCCCTCGAGCCGCCCCCGGCCTTGCGGCGAGCCGATCGCGGCATTTGGTCTAGGATGGGGCATACGTGAAAAGGCCATCTGCCCGATTTTCCGGAGGTCCCCCATGCGAGCTGCTGTCTTCCACTCCTCTGATCGCGCTCTCAGCATCGAGGAAGTTTCGGCGCCCGAGCTTCGAGGCCGGGATCTGATCATCGCCGTGAAATGTTGCGGCATCTGCGGTTCCGATCTGCACGCCGCCGCAATGCCCGGCGCCCTGCCCGAGGGTTGCGTGATGGGGCATGAATTTTCCGGTGAAGTCGTCGAGGTGGGCCCGGAGGCCATCAAGGACTTTCGCGTGGGCGATCGGGTGACCGCATTGCCGAGCATCAGCTGCGGCCAATGCGAGGCGTGCCTGACCGGCGATGTGATGGCTTGCAGTCAACTGGTGGTGACGGGATTGGGCGAAGAGCCGGGTGCCTACGCGGAATATCTGAGGGTGGGGAGTGCCGAGGCCCTGCGTCTTCCAGACGGCGTGGACTTTCGCATGGGAGCCCTGGTGGAGCCGCTGGCCGTGGGCCTCCACGCCGTTCGATCTTCGCGTCTGGTCGCGGGCGAGGATGTGCTCATCGTCGGGGCCGGACCCATCGGCCTGGCCACCGCCCTCTGGGCGCGTTTCTTCGGAGCCCGAAATATCCTGGTGCAGGAACCCGTGGCGGATCGGCGTGAGATGGCACTGCAAATGGGCGCTACCGCGGGTGTGGACGGGGCCGCCGCCGCCACCGCCGCCATGGCGGATGAGTGGTCGAAGGCTGGGGCGGACGTGATCTTCGAATGCGTGGGGGTGCCCGGCCTGCTGATGGAGTGTATCGAATTGGCGGCCCCGAATTCGCGAATTCTGGTGGCCGGCGTCTGTATGCAGCCGGATACGATCCTGCCCCTCGCGGCCATCCTCAAGCAACTGGAGCTTCGCTTCGTACTCGGATATCACCTGGACGATTTTCAGTTCACCCTCGACATGATGGCCGCGGGGCGGATCGACGGCAATGCGATGGTGACGGATGTCGTCGATCTCGCGGGATTGCCCGGGGCCTTTGAGTCGCTTCGCAAGCCGAGCGGCCAGTGCAAGGTCCTGCTCGAGCCGCAGACCCCCTAGCCGCGAACGCTTCAGCCGGAGACAATCGAGTCATGGCGCAGATGGATCTCGGGGTGGGGGCGGGGTTCGTGATTCCCGCGGCGGAATTGAAGGAATTGGCGAGTCGCTCCGGTGGCCCGGGCGGTCAGCATGTCAACAAGAGTGCGACCCGGGTCAGCCTGCGCTGGAATATTCGGCGCAGTGCCGCACTCGATGCCGGCTTGCGGGCACGAATTCTCGCGCGCCTCTCTTCGCGGCTGACCCGGGCGGGAGAATTGATCGTGCACGCCGACGCCTCTCGCAGTCGGGCCCGCAATCGGGAAGCCGCCCGGGGCCGAATGGCCGAACTCGTGGCCGCGGCGGCCGCGATGCCCCGGGGTCGTCGAGGGACCCGCCCCACCCGCGCCTCCCGGGAACGCCGCCTCGGCGAAAAGAAACGCCGCGGGGGCCTGAAGAAATTGCGCCGCGTCGACCCGGGCCGTTGCGACTGAGAATCCCGGGCCGGGAATGGACGCGAATACGAGTAAAGGAGAATTGGCATGCCCCGACTGCGGCAACTTTCCCGCGATGATGCTCCCGAGGACATCCGGCAGATCTACGATCGACTCTTCGGGGGACGCGATCCCATCGCCGAGCCCGGCACCGAGACGGGAACGCCGGGAAATTGGTGGACGGTTTTTGCCATCGTCCCGGATCTATTTCGCCATGCCGTGGCCGGATTCCAATTCTACCGCAGCCGCAAGCGCAAGATCGATCCCCGTCTGCGGGAACTCGGGCAGACCCGGGCGGGTTATCTGCGGGGCAGCCAATTCGTCTATTCCCAGCACTGCAAGGCCATGCGCTCCGTGGGCTTCGCTGAGGCGTGCGTCGAGGCGATTCCCGCCTGGCAGACGGCCGATTGCTTCACTCCCCTCGAGCGTACGATTCTCGCCTATACGGATGATCTCGTTCTTTGCGGGGGGCGGGTTTCCGATGCCACCTTTGGGCGCCTCCAGGAGTCCCTCTCGGACGAGGAAATCCTGGAATTCACCTATATCACCTGCACCTACGATCTCCACGCCACGATGTGCCGGGCACTCAGACTCGAATACGACGATGTCGAGGAGAGGATTCGGGAAATTCCCGCTCCTTCCGGCGGGCCCGGGGCGGGGGATGCTGCGGACGCGATGCAGAGCGTGGATGGTTGAGGCCCGCTGCCGCGAATCCCGGGCCTCAATCCTCCGGGAATCGCGCGGCGAGATGGCGGTCGCCCCAGACATTGTCGACGCGCGCGACCGGCGGCCAATATTTGTATTCGTCCAGCCAATCCGCCGGCCAGGCCGCCTCTCTTCGCGAGTAGGGATGGCTCCATTCGTCACTCGATACCGTCGCCGCCGTATGGGGCGCATTCTTGAGGGGGTTGTCGAGTTCGTCCGACTCCCCGCTCTCGATGGCCCGGATCTCCTTTCGAATGGCGATCAGGGCCGCGCAGAGTTGATCGAGATCCTGGCGGGATTCGCTTTCCGTCGGTTCGATCATCAGGGTTCCCGCCACGGGAAAGCTCATGGTGGGTGCGTGAAAGCCATAATCCATCAGCCGCTTGGCGATATCCTCGACCGTGACGCCGCTGGTCTTTTCGAAGGGTCGGCAGTCGATGATGAATTCATGGGCCACGAGTCCAGAAGGTCCGGTATAGAGCACGTCGTAGTATTCGGAGAGCCGTCGCGCCATGTAGTTGGCATTCAGAATGGCGACCTGGCTGGCACGGGTGAGCCCGGCGCCACCCATCAGGGCGATGTAGACCCAGCTGATGGGGAGGATTCCCGCGCTGCCGTAGGATGCCGCCGAGACGGCCCCCTCTCCGAAAATCGAGTCCCCGGGCAGATAGGCGCGCAGGTGCTCGGCGGCGCAGATTGGTCCCATGCCCGGCCCGCCCCCGCCGTGGGGGATCGAGAAGGTCTTGTGGAGATTGACGTGGCAGATATCGGCCCCGATGCGTCCCGGTGAAGTCAGCCCCACCTGTGCATTGAGATTGGCGCCGTCCATATAGATCTGTCCACCGTGCTCATGCACGATGCGACAGACCTCCGCGACGGATTCCTCGAAGACACCGTGCGTGGAGGGGTAGGTGAGCATGAGTGCGCCGAGTGTCGAAGAAAATTTTTCGCATTGACGGCGCAGATCCGCCATGTCGACGTTGCCCGCGTGATCGCAGGCGACGGCCTGGCAGTCGAAACCGGCGATGATGGCACTGGCCGCATTCGTGCCGTGGGCAGAGGTGGGAATCAGGCAGACCGTCCTCCCCCCTGCTCCCCGGGTCAGGTGATGACGCCGCAGGGCGAGCAGACCCGCGTACTCCCCCTGGCTGCCCGCATTGGGTTGTAGGGAGACGGCGGGCAGCCCCGTGATCTCGCCGAGCCAGCGCTCGAGTTCTTCGAAGAGGGCCTGATAGCCCAGGCATTGGTCGGCGGGTGCAAAGGGATGAAGGTTCGCAAATTCCGGCCAGCTGATGGGCAGCATCGAACTGCTGGAATTCAGCTTCATGGTGCAGGAGCCGAGGGGAATCATCGCGGTATTGAGGGAGAGATCCTTCGCTTCGAGGCGGTGGAGATAACGCAGCATCGAGGTTTCGGAACGGTGGCCATGGAAGACGGGATGTTCGAGATAGGGGGTGCTGCGGCGCAGGGTTTCCGGCAGGGGGTTCTCTTCGTCGAGGTTCTGCCTCAGACTATCGAGATCGAAGGGGAGTTCGCCCTCTGCGGAGAAGACTCCGAGCACTTCCATCACATCGGCCGGGGTCGTGGTCTCGTCGAAGGCGACTCCGAGCCGATTCTCCTCGATTCTTCTCGAATCTCCCTGCTGGGAATAGAAGGGACGCAAATTGATGCCCCGTTCCCAGGCGGCCCGCAGGATCGAAGTGGCCCCCATCCCGGCAATCTCGACCTCCAACGTATCGAAGAAGGGGGCCCGGCCCGTCGCGTGGCCGAGTCGCCTCAGGCCTTCGGCCAGGCATGCCGTCAGACCGTGGACCCGGCGGGCGATCGTGCGCAGACCCTGGGGCCCGTGATAGACGGCGTACATTCCGGCCATGATGGCCAGCAGGACTTGCGCGGTACAGATATTGCTCGTCGCCTTCTCGCGCCGGATATGCTGTTCCCGGGTCTGGATCGCGAGGCGGTAGGCCCGGGCGCCCCCGGCATCGCGCGAGACGCCGACGACCCGGCCGGGCAATCTGCGCGCGTGTTTTTCGTGGGTCGCGAGGTAGGCGGCGTGGGGGCCTCCGAATCCCAGGGGCACACCGAAGCGCTGACTCGAACCGATGGCGATATCGGCCCCGAGGCTACCCGGATCCTCGATCAGGGTCAGGGCGAGCAGATCCGCCGCCATCACGACGCTGATCCCCGCCCCATGAGCCCGCCGGATCAGCGCCCGGGGATCGTCGATTCGCCCCCGCGTATCCGGGTATTGCAGCAGCAGTCCGCAGAGATCGAGTGCCTCGAGATTCTCCCGCGCCGGATCGCCGATATGAAGGCTCATGCCCTGGGCGTCGGCCCGGGTGCGCATCACGTTCAGGGTCTGGGGATGGCACTCGGAGGATACGAAGAAGCCCCTGGCCTTTCCGCGCGCCAGGGCCCGGCACATCCCCATGGCCTCCGCAGCCGCCGAGGCTTCGTCGAGCAGGGAGGCGTTGGCGAGGGGCAGGCCGGTCAGATCCGCGATCAGGGTCTGGAAGATCAGCAGGGCCTCGAGTCGGCCCTGGGAGATTTCGGATTGGTAGGGGGTGTATTGCGTATACCAGCCGGGATTTTCGAGGATGTTGCGCTGAATCACTCCGGGCACGATGGTGTCCGAGTAGCCCATTCCGATCCACGAGCGGCTCAGCTGATTTTCGCTCGCCAGGGCGCGGAGTTTTCCGAGCAACTCGGCTTCGCCCAGGGGTTGCTGGGGAAGTCCGTCGAGAACCAGTTCCTTCTCGTTGCGGATGCTGGCGGGGATCGTGGCATCGCTGAGGGCCGAGAGGGAGTCGAAGCCCAGGACCCTGAGCATCGCTTGGATCTCGTCGTCGCGGGGACCGATATGTCGCCCGATCAGGTGATCCGAGGGCTCCAGGGAATTCTGCATGCTGACTCCAGGATTCGCGCGATCCATCCCCACGCCGGATTTTCGGGGCCCGAGGGGCGCAACTCCGCGCGGCTTGCTCTAGGGGTAGCATGGATCCATCGGTCGTGGATCCAGCAAACGATCGCTCGCCGACATCTCGCTCTGACTCGAGACCGGGAAGAACTCCTGCCGGCAGCGAGGCCGATTCCGGGAGCGAGCGGGATCAGGTGGCCGCGTCGGAGTCACCGCTTTCCAGCAGATTTCGCAGGCTCGCGAGTCCCGCCGCGTCACCGAGCACCAGCAGCCGATCTCCCGTCTGCAGGATGAATGCGGGAGGGGGGTTGGCGGTGGATATGCCCGCGCGCTCCACCGCGAGGACGCTGCAGCCCGTGCGAGCGCGAATGTCCAGCCCCTGCAGGCTCTGGCCGCTCCCGACGCCCGAGGGACAGTCGAGCCAGGTCGTATCGGCCTCTTCGAGCAGTTCGATCAGCCATGGGTCCATCGGAAGGGCGGCGGGCGAGCGGATCGCCCCGTACCCCTCTTCGCGTAGGGCCGCGGTAAAACGAGCGATGGCGCCGCTTGGAATCTCGAAGAGTTCGAGTGCCCGGGCGACCAATTCGATGCTGGCTTCGAATTCCTCGGCAACGACGTGATGGGCACCCGAGACTTCCAGATCGTCGACCTCCCTCACGTATCGAGTGCGCGCGAGAATGGGCGTTCGCGGCGCCAGTTGCCGGACGCGGGCCACGATGCGGCGGGTCGCGAGGGGGTCGGAGATCGCGACCACGACGAGCCGGGCCGTTTCGATTCCCACTTTCCGCAGCAGCACCGGCCTGGTGGCATCGCCGAAGAGGATGCTTTCGTCGTGGCCCTGAGCGAGTTGTATGGAGAGGGGGTTGCTGTCGATCACCCGATGCGGAATGTCGATGGCGCGTAGCAGCCGGGTCAGCGTCTGTCCCGCCGGCCCGTAACCGATGACCAATACCTGTCGACGTTCCTCGGAAGGGGGGGCGGATGGCGGCGGATCGTCTCGCGTTTCTTCCAGAAGATTCGCGGCGGTGTCTGCGATCCAGGGGGCCGCCTTCATCACGAAGGGGCTCAGCAGCAGGCTCAGAATCGAGCCCGAGAGTACGATCTGGTAGAGGCTCTGATCCAGGAGGTCGGCCTCCATGGCCGCTTGGGCGAGTACGAAGGTGAACTCCCCGGTCTGGGATAGGGCCAGACCCGCAAGCAGCCCGATCCGCAACCCGTGTCCGAGGGCCCAACTGCTGATGGCCGCCACCAGGCCGGTCTTGAGAATCAGCGTGACGGCCAGGTATAGAAGGATCGGCGGCGCGTGGTCGATCAGCGTCCGGGGTTCGAAGAACATTCCGATGGCGGTGAAGAAGATTCCGAGGATCACCCCGCGCAGGGGCAGCACCTCGCTGAAGAGTTGCTGCGCGTAGGGGGAGGAAGAAGCTGCGACGCCGGCCAGGAAGGCCCCCACGGCCAGGGTCAGGCCGAGTTCTTCGGCCAGGAAGGCCGAGCCCAGCACGATCAGCAGGGCGAGCAGGCTGAAGAGATCCGGTGAGCGGGCCTGGGCGACCCGGTCGAGAATCCGGGGCACACCTCCGCGCAGGATGAAGAGGACGGCCGCCAGGGCGGCGAGCATCTTGAGCAGGGCCAGCGCGAGATCGAGAGGGGCGCTCTCGCCGCCATCCGCGGCCAGAAAGGGGATTGCCAGCAGGAAGGGTACGATGGCCAGATCCTGGAAGACGAGCACCGAGACCGTGAGGCGGCCGTGGGGGGCATCGATCTGCCCCTGATCTGAGAGCAGACCCATCACGAGGGCGGTACTCGACATCGAGATCAGGCAGCCGAGCACCCAGGCGCTCGGCCCCGCGACTCCCAGCAGGCCGGCGCCAAGCGCCACGATGCCCGTGGTGAGGGCCACCTGGGCTCCGCCGACGATCCCAGCCATGCGGCCCAGGTCGCGCAGGCGTTCCAGCGGGAGTTCGAGGCCGATTTCGAAGAGCAGGAAGATCACCCCGATCTCGGCCAGTACCCGCACGCTTTCCGGATCCGAGACGATGCCCCCGACCCCGGGGCCCGCGAGGGCTCCGACGACGAGGAAACCCGCGATTGCGGGCAGCCCGAGGCGCTCAAAAAGGGCCAATCCCGCCGCGGCCAGCGCCAGCAGCAGGATGAGTTCTACCAGCAGGGAGGTTTCGTCCAATTCGGGGCCTTTTTCGAGGGGGGTTCGGGCTGTGGGGTCGACCTGTATCGGGCTGGGATTTGGCGTGCGCGAGCTTTTCTCATTCAGGCGAGTTCGTGTCCGCAGATGCGACAGTAGCGGGCATCCGCTGCGTGTTCTGCGGCTTCGCAGGATGGGCAATTTCTGAGGGGGCCCCGCTGGCGCGAGACGTTGACGATTTCGGCGGTCACGATGCCGGTGGGTATCGCGATGATCCCGTAGCCGATCGTCATCACCACCGAGGCCAGGATCTGGCCGGCGACCGTCTGGGGCACGACATCCCCGTAGCCGACCGTGGTCATGGTGACGATGGCCCAATACATCGAACGGGGAATGCTGGTGAAACCCGGCGAGCCGCCTTCGATCAGAAACATCGCGGCTCCCAGGATGACGATAATGACCCAGATCGTGCCCAGGAAGACCGAGATCTTATGAAGGCTGGAACGCAGCGCCGCGGCGAGCACGTTGGCCTCGCCGAGGAAGCGCGCCAGCTTGAGCACGCGAAAGATTCTGAGCAGGCGTACAGCTCGGATGACGAGGAGCGACTGGCTTCCGGGAAGCAGCAGGCTCAAGAAACTGGGGAGGATCGAGATCAGGTCGATGAGGCCGAAAAAGCTTCTCGCATAGCGGAGGGGCCGCGAGAGGCTGATCAGCCGCAGCAGATATTCGATCGTGAAGAGTGCGGTGACGGTCCATTCCGTGACCCTCAGCAGGTAGCGATGCTCCTCCCGAACGCCCTCCACGCTCTCGAGCAGGACCGCGATCGTGCTGACACCGATCACCAGCAGCAGGGCTACGTCAAAGATCTTGCCCGCCGGTGTTTCCACCTCGAAGAGGATCACGCGCATCGATTCTCGCCAGCCTGTCAGGCGTTCGGGCGCTGGGGCGGGCCTCACGGATTCCCCCCCCGGATCGCATTCGACGGGGCCGCGGCCTGGGTCAGTCTGCACATGAGGAAAGTCTAACGCTGTCGCTCGATTCGCTCACGCTGGCATTCCGGCGGGGCCGCGAAGTTTGGATCGGAGACGGCGGATCCTCACCTGCACGAGAGCCGGGTCGCTGCCGAGTCACCCGATTCGATGCAGCCGAGCTGCGAGTCCGACCCGCATTCAAAGCGAGTTCTCTCGGCTTCCTTATCGCCGCCGGAGAACCGCGGCGTTTCGTCGGGGCCCGGAAGATTCGGCGGCCGTCGATGCCCGGCCTCCCCCTCGCCGGGCTGGAATTTCCTCTTCGTGCCAGTCCGCGGCCGAGAGCGTGCCCGGATTCGTCTTCCGGCAGCCTCCCGGCACTCCCTCCGGGGTGTTGGGAGGTTTTCGCGGCCGGCATCGCGCCGGGAGCGGGAGGCTGGGAATGCTCGCGAATACGCTAACGTCCCGATGAAGATTCGGAAAACTGCAGCGTTGGAAGTGAGACAATGGATGAGGCTCTGGCTTGACGCCGGGGCCTTGGCCTTATGCAGGGCCCCGATTCTGATCGGAAGGGATCCTGGTCTGATCGGAAGGGATCCTGGGAGAACGCAGCCGAGGGTGGCCGATCAAGATCAGTCAGCTTCAAACGAAGTGATCGACTTTGAGTCGTGCGGGCAATGGCAGTACCGGGGGAGGAAGGGACGTGAGTTTGCATCCATTGATCGATCTCGCCAATGATCGCGAGGTCAAACAGGCCAAGGGTTTTCGCGCCGTTGCAGCCTCACTTAGCGGGGAGAAACTCGAGACCCTCTACAAGGGGGAGGCGGATTCCGCACCGAATCGCGCCGAGGCGGGCAAGAAATATCTCGGTGTTCGCACGGGTCGCATCCCGACGGCGCCCCAGACCGGCAAGGGCGACCGACACGCCGCCATGGCCCTGGGCACCTGGAGCAGTGCCGGTGATGGACTGATCGAAATTCCCGGCGGCCTGCAATTGCAGCTGCTGGGAAGTCTGGTTCCCCTGCGCACTGCCGCCCCCGACAAGGCGAGGGGTGAAGAAGACATCAACCGGGGAGTCGAAGATGTCGACGCCCTGGGGATTCTTTCGGATGATCGACTGGCGGTTGTCCGGATCAAATTCCTGCCGGCGGACGCCAAGCGAGGCGGAGCGGGGGATACGCCGCTGCGAACTTTCTTGAGTGGCCTCGCCCAGGTGGCGATGGTGGACGCCAACCGGGCCGGTCTGGCTGCCGAGATCGAAGGCCTGACCGGGCGGACCCTCAGCGATGAGGCACCGGTTCTCGTCGTCGCGGGCAGCCCGCGCTATTGGGAGATCTGCCGCAAGCGAGAGGCCCAGAAGGGCGCCGCCTGGATTCGCGAACTCGATCGTCTCGGACGTGAGGCCTCTACGCAGATCGGCGTCGAGGTATTCTACCTCGGACTCCTCCTCGAGGGAGAGCCGGAGTGGTCCTACGGAGAGGCCGGCCCCGTCCTTGTCGCCGCCCCCGGCTTTGGGCCGGCCTGGGAAATAGGTGCCGGAAAGTTGAAGCCCAAGGCCAAGTCGAAATCCAGGAAGTCGGATCCCGCGGACGAAATTGTCGAAGCCGATCTGAGTCGCCCTCCGCGTTCGTATTCGATTTCCGAGAGTTATGAACCAGGAGATCAGATCGTGCATCCGAATCTCGGGACGGGTGTCGTGCAATCCGTGGCGGGGCTCAGAAAAATTTCGGTGCTCTTCGGTGAGGAGGCCAAGCTGCTCGTCCACGAACGCCCCGCACGTTCGGCCTGATCCCCAGCTCCGGCCCGCGTGCCGCGCGTTCCGAAAGCCGTGGCTTCATCCCGGCACTCGGTGTCGATTGTCGGAATCTCCGGTTCCCAACCTCAGCCCATGGAACGACCCCCCGGTATCGTTCAGCAATCAGTAATCAGCAGAAGGAAAAGCATGTCGAAGGAGAATGATTTCTACCGTTTCACGGGAACGAAGGGCTATATCGTTTCGCGCCCCCTGGTCGAGGCCGTGAATTGTGCGATTGCCCTGGAGCGCCCGCTGCTCATCAAGGGTGAGCCGGGTACGGGCAAGACCCTGCTCGCCCTGCATGTCGCCGAGGGGCTTGGCATGCCCATGGAATCCTGGCATATCAAGTCCACGAGCAAGGCCATGGAAGGACTCTACGTCTACGACACCCTGCAGCGACTCAATGATGCGCGCTTCGGCGAGGGCGATGTCGGGGATATCCGCAGCTATATCAAGCTCGGTCCCCTGGGCAGGGCATTCGCCGCCGATCAGAGACATGTCCTCCTGATCGATGAGATCGACAAGGCGGATCTGGAGTTTCCGAACGACATCCTGCGTGAAATCGATGAGATGCGTTTCACCATCATGGAAACCGATGATGAAGTCGTCGCAACTGAAAGACCGCTCGTGATCATTACATCCAATAACGAAAAGGAATTGCCCGACGCCTTCCTGCGCCGCTGTGTTTTTCACTTCATCGATTTTCCGGAGCCCGATCTGATGAAACAGATCGTCGCGGTCCACCATCCCAACCTCGACACGAATCTTCTGGACCAGGTTCTGGTCAAATTCTACTGGCTGCGCGGCCAGCCCGAACTCCGCAAGAAGCCATCCACCTCGGAATTGATCGATTGGATCTCCGCATTGCTTCGCTCTGGAATCAGTCGCGAGGATATGGAGAGTCATATTCCATTTTTGGGATCGTTGCTCAAGAATGAGCAGGATACTGCGGCCCTGTCGGATTTCGAGGAAAAGGGTGGCACCATGCCGGATTCCTGGGAGGATCTGGGGCCGCGCTTCAACCAATGAAATGAGAAGGCTGCGGCGGTTTTTGGCTCGGGGGTCGACTCGGGTCGGCGGTTTTCGATTTTTGGTCTTGGCAGGAGAAGATCCTTTCAGTGTTTCTTGATCTTTTTTACGGATTGCGGGATGAAGGTGTTCCTGTCGCGGTGCAGGAATGGCGGATGTTCATGACGATCCTGGAAAAGGGCATGCACGATTGCAGCCTGCTCTCCTTCTACAACCTCGCGAAGGCCACTCTCATCAAGAGCGAGACCTACTACGACGCTTTTGATCGGGTCTTTGCCAGGGTTTTTCATGGGGTCGAGGGGGAGTTGAGTGCCAGCGAGGACTTGCTCGATTGGCTGAACGATCCCAAGAACTTCGAGGGATTGACAGAAGAGCAGCGTGAGATGCTCGAAAATCTGGATGCCGACGAACTGATGCGCCGCTTCCTCGAGACCCTTGAAGAACAGGATGAGAGACACGACGGGGGCGGCCGCTGGATCGGGACGGGGGGGCACTCGCCCTTCGGTCATGGGGGGGAGCATCCCACCGGAATTCGGGTGGGGGGAGAATCGAAGAATCGCTCGGCGATGAAGGTGGCAGAGGATCGGCGCTTCCAGGACTATCGGACCGACCACATATTGGATATCCGAAATGTTCGCATGGCTCTTCGACGCCTGCGCCATCTCACTCGCGAAGGCCCCGAGGATGAGTTGGATATCGACGATACCGTGGACGAGACCTGCAAGAATGCGGGGGAGATCGAATTCGTCTATCGCTCGGAACGCCGCAATAACGTGAGACTCCTGCTCCTGATGGATGTGGGCGGCACGATGGATCCCTACTACGAGCCCGTGAGTCGCTTGCTTACGGCCTTGCATGAGGAGCGTGGCCTGCGCGACTTCAGGTCGTATTATTTTCATAATTGCGTCTATGAGCGCCTCGGGACGAATGCCAACCTCTATGTCAAGGATGCCGTCCCCACCGGCGACCTGCTGAGGCGCTTTGACGAGAGGTGGAAGGTCCTGATCGTAGGCGATGCGGCCATGCATCCCGCCGAGTTGATGAATCCGAGGGGAAATATCAATCCTAGATTCGAATCGGATACCCGGGGAATCGATTGGCTGATGCGCATCCGCGAGCATTTTCGACGGGTCGTCTGGTTGAATCCCGATCCGCCCTCGGATTGGGAGCATACCCGCACCACCCAGGTGATCCGGGAGATTTTTCCGATGTACGGGCTCAGTCTCGACGGCATCCAGGATGCCGTGACGAGCCTCGTTGGCGCTCGGCCCTCTGCGGGGGGACAAACGCGGCACTGATTCCCCGGCCCTGGCGCGTCTGACGCCGGCTTCGAGTTTGCCGATCGGGCAATGGGAGGAGCGGACGTGAGCTATGAGACGATTCTCTACCAGAAACGAGACGCGCTGGCGACGATTTCCCTGAACCGCCCGGATCGACTCAATACGATCGTCCCGAAGCTGCCCGATGAAATCGAGCAGGCGGTTGGGGTCGCCAATCGGGACGATGACGTGAAGGTCATAGTTTTGCGCGGGATCGGCCGCAGCTTCTGTGCGGGTTTCGATTTTGGGCAGGATTTTGGCGATGGCTACGGGAAGGATTTCTCGACCGGGGGCTCTTGGGATCCGGGCAAGGAGTTGATTGGCGTGACGAATCCCGCGACGGGACCCGTCCCCAAATTCATGAGTCTCTGGCATAGCTCGAAGCCTGTCATCGCCCAGGTGCATGGCTGGTGTGTGGGCGGAGGATCCGATCTCGCCCTATGTGCGGATCTCGTCATCGCCTCCGAAGATGCCCAAATCGGCACGCCCTATTCCCGTATCTGGGGCTGCTATCTGAGCGGGATGTGGATTTATCGCCTGGGACTTGCCCGCTGTAAATGGCATGCCCTGACGGGCGAACCCCTGAGCGGGCGTGAAGCGGCGGATATCGAATTGATCAACCGGGCCGTGCCCTTTTCGGAACTCGAGTCCAGCGTGGAGGAATTGGCCGGCCGCCTGGCCAGCATGCCCCTCTCTCAACTCGCCGCGATGAAGTTGGTGATCAACAAGACCTACGAGAATCAGGGCATTGCGGGCACCCAGGTCCTGGGTTCGCTGCTGGATGGCTATATGCGCAATACACCGGATGCCCTCGAATTCATGCGCGAGGTGGCAGAGCATGGGGTCGGTCCGTCGATTCGAAAACGCGATCAGAAATTCGGGGATTACAGCGAGGGAGGCGGGGATCGGCAGCCAAACCCCGCCCATATCATCCGGGCCTGAAAGCCCGGAGAGCGAAGCGGTCGGCCTCCATTTCGGCGAAATCGGGCGGGTGGGGGGTAGAGGTCAAGAGCAGATCGACATCCAAGAGAATGTTCGGAAGAAGGAAGAAGGAAGAAGGAGGAATGGTTTGGACCTGGACCCCAGGATTTTTGACCTCGAGGCGATTGATTCCGAAACGCTGGCGAGCAATGAACTGATCGAGAAGTTGCTGGCATCCGCGCCGCCGATCCACGAGCAGGTGCCGGCGGAGATCCGGGCCGCCCGGGCGAGGGGGGAGGGGGTGCTGGGTAGCCCGGTTCATCTCGAGCATGCCGAAGTGCTCGAAATTCCCGGCCCGGCGGGGCCGATTGCCCTGCGCATCTTCCGGCATCCGGCTGCCCGGGGTCTCTATTTCCACATCCACGGGGGGGGCTGGACCCTGGGTTCGGCCGATGCCCAGGATCCCATGCTCGATGCCATCAAGGAAGCGGGGCCGGCTACGGTCGTCAGCGTGGACTACCGCCTGGCCCCCGAAAATCCTTATCCCGCGGGTCCCGACGATTGTGAGGCCGCCGCCCTCTGGCTGATGAAGAATGCTGGATCGGAATTCGGCTCCGTCCCGATGGCGATCGGCGGCGAGAGCGCGGGTGCCCACCTGGCCGCGGTCACGCTCTTGCGCTTGCGCGATCGCCACGGAAGCCAGCCCTTCGCGGGCGCCAACCTCGTCTACGGGGCCTACGACCTCAGCCTCACGCCCAGCGTCCGGAATTGGGGCCCCCGGAATCTCGTCCTCAGCACCCCCATCATCGAGTTCTTTACCCGCTCTTTCGTACCCGATCCCGAGCAGCGCGAACTCGCCGATGTTTCGCCCCTCTACGCGGATTTGAAGGGTCTGCCCTCCGCCCTCTTTACGGTGGGCGGCCTGGATCCCCTGCTGGACGACACGCTCTTCATGGCGAGCCGTTGGGAAGCCGCCGGGAATGAGACGGAACTCGCTGTCTATCCGGGCGGGATCCACGGCTTCAATCTTTTTCCGGGAGCCTTGGGAGAGCGCGCCCTGGTGAGGTCCGAAGCCTTTCTCGCCCGCAGCTTTGAGAATTCCTGAAGATCACTTCCCGGGTCCCGGCAGATTGCCGGTCTCGATCAATCCTTCAGGACGACTACCGCACTTCCGGGGGTCGTATTCTTTCCGTCCGCATTCTTCACGAAGAGTTCGAGTTCCGCCAGCTTCTCCCCGTCCTCCTCCCACTTCCGTTTGACCACCCCACCGAGAGTCATCGTATGGTCGGGCAGATCCATGCCTCGATATTGGCAACCCAATTTACGAATGCGTCCACCATGGTCGAGCCAATTTGAGACCAGTTCACCCAGGGCCGCGTATTTAAAACGCCCATGGATGATGATGGAGCCCAACGTCTTGCTCTGGGGAAAAGCAAAGTCATGATGGAGGGGATTGAAATCTCCCCCCCCCGCAGCGTATTTCACCAATTGTGTGACCCCCGGCGCCTTCTCCAGTTCCGGGAGCTCGCTTCCTTCCTCGAATGCATTCCAGTTCAGGGGCATCGAAAGTTCTCCCGAATCAGTAGAAGAGGCCCTGGCCGCGTTGCTTCGCAACGACCGTGCCCTTCTGGTTGGTGTAGGTGGTCTCGCTCGTGACGATGAGCATCTGCCCCGTCGTCCTGCTCTCCCGAATGCTGAGATCGGCGCATTTTGAAGTGACTTCGAGCTTGTCACCGGCGCAGATGTCCGCGAAATACTCGGTTTCGGTTCCGCCATCCAGAACGTTCTTGAGACCGTGATTCAGGCTCGGTCCCGTATTCTTCGGTCCGCTGAAGGTATCGTTGCTCTTGCCGGGAATGAAGATCGGCGTCCCGAGGTAGGTCGGGGGGCAGGGCAGGGATCGGTATCCCGCGGCCCGAGCGGCCGCTTCGTCAAAATAGACGGGATCCGTATATCCGACGCCCCGCGCGAAGGCTCGCACACTCGTCGTCGTGACCTCATAAGTCCACGGTTCGGATTCTACGCCCACGACGGCTCGGAGCTCGTCCGTGATTTCGATCTGATCAGCCATATATCCTCCTTGCTGGGGCGCCAGAGTGTATCGCGCTCATCGCATTTATGAAGTGCAGAGGAGATCGCGGAATTGATCGCACGTGCAATCCGGGCGGGCCTCCGGCCGGTGCCGGAATGGGGCTGGGACGACCGGGCTATTCGTCGTCGTCGCGATTATTTCCCGCGCCCTGGCGGACCCGGGTCTCGATCCGCTTCGGGAAATCGAGACGGTCGCTCCCCTGGCTTCCGGAGAGGTCTTCGATCCGACGGCCCTGGGGAAGGACGGAAGCTCCAAAGCAGCCCAGCGCAGGGTCGAAATCTCTTGCCGCGGTCTCCGGGTCGGGTCCCCACTTCCCGAGGTGGTTCCGGCAGCTTCCGAGTCGCCTATGCAATTCATGGGCGCTATCCCAGGTTTCCTGGGCATTGCGGGCCAACTCTTCCCGGCGCCAGTAGAGCCGCCCCCTTCGTAACAGCGCGATCGAGGTGATTGGGGTCGCGCTGGGGTCGCGCTTGTCGATGGACTCCCGCTGAAGGTCGGGGCGTGCCTCGAAGGCGCTGGTGGCAATGCTTTCGATCGGGATGAACATGACGGTGAAGTCGATCTCTTCCCAGCAGAGTGGGCCAGTCCCGTCGGGCCAGATCGATCATCGTATTCCGGTCCACGTCACCGTCTTTCTTCAGCAGTTGTAGCCGCAGGTCGGGGCCGCTCTCCTCGATCATCTTCTCATAATCCGAATCGGGGGCTTTCGAGTTGATCGGGGTCTGTCCCTCCCCCCGGGCGATTGCACGATCGGATCCGGGTGCTCGCCCGAGTCTTCGCCGGATTGTTCGACGAAGTCGCAATGCTCGGTCATGCCGGCCGCTTTCACGATATTGCGCAGCGCGAGTCCCTCTATTCTCTCCGACTCTGGCCGGAGTTCCAGAGGCAGAACACCTGCTCTCGCATGGCTGATAAAGCCTCCGTACGCTCTTTCTCAATTTCGCCTTGCGTATTTTCGAATTCCCCGAATTTCTCATCGATCGCCTCGTGGCGTTTCTGGAGTTCCTGGCTTTGCTTCTTGCTCTTTTCCAAGCGTTCCCCAGCCTGTTTCAGGAATTCGTCGCGATTCGTTCGCAGTTGGGCCGCCGCGGGGGAGTCGAAGGATCCCCCGCGGCTTTCTCGACCGGCCACGTTCCGCTCCAATTGCTCCCGTAGGGCATCGCCTTGGGCTCGGATCGTCGCCAATTCCTCGCGGGCGGACTGCGGCCTCTTTTTACTTGCACGAAGGTCCCGGGACGCGTGCAGGTGGGCGAGGAGGGTGATCGGGATCTCCTGTATTCGGGGATTGCTCCGGGGTTCGGGGTTGACTGGCGGGCTTTGCGGGCTTCGCATGCGCGTGAGTTTGCAATTTGTTCGAAACTCTTCTCATGATTCGGGGAATGCCGCGCGGAGGGCGTGTTTTGAAGTCCCCAGAGATCCCCAGATCTTTTTCTGATCGCATCAGAAAAAGATCTGGGGGAAGCGGCTCGAATGTCAGGTGTTAGTCTGAAAATACCCGCTGATTCTTCGATTCGAGTTCACTTGATGGATAAGCGAGGCTCATTTTCATCGCGGACTTTCAATTTCCCCCGCTGGATATTATTCCGATCAAAGCAGGCACTTAAGGGATGACGAGCATCGAAAGATCGAGCGCCAGGAAATCCGGCCCGCGGAAATCGAAAGCCAGAAAATCGCCTGACCCCAAGCGAGGCGTGAAGGGGGCGGGGAATACGCTCCAGGCCGGAAAGTCGGGCTTTGCCGAGCGGGGGCGTCCGGGAAGATTGAGTCGCCACGCCATCATCGAAGTGGCCTCGGAAATGGTAGGTGGGGAGTTCACGATCTCCCGGGTCGCCAGGAAACTCGGCGTGTCGCCCCAGGCTCTCTACTACTACTTCCCCAACAAGGACGTTCTCGACCGCGCCATCACGCTGCATTTTCTCGGCCAGGTTCCGATTCCAGACCCGGCGGGGATGCATTGGAAGGATTGGATCAGGGCCTGGGTGACAGGCTGTCGCAAATTCATGCAGGAGTCCGGTTGCTCGCAGCTTCGAATTCGAATGCCCAATAGTCTGTCGGTTTTCAGGGTCGGAGATAGCCCTAGTGAAAAGTTGCTGGATCTCTTCAATGCCTACATGGGGGTCATGCAGCGCGGCGGTTTTCGAAGCCAGCAGGCGGCCGAAGTCTGGCTTTATATACAGAATTATCTCCAATGTTCGGATTTCCACACCACCCGCCAGGCCGATATGGATGAACTTTGGAAGAGTGTCCACTCCGACCTGGCTTCCGCGGGGAAGGATCACTTCAGCAATCTGAAAGATTTCGACCAGGTCCCGGCGCCCGACTTCGAGGCCTTATACCGACGTGGGCTGGATGTTCTCGTGGACGGAATCGCTGCGGTCTACCACGTCAAGTAGAGGCGGGAAGGTAGGGGATGTATTCCCCCGCATGCCAACCCCCGTCGGCGATGAATTCAGAGCCCGTGCTGTAGGAGCATTCATCCGACGCCATGAAGAGCGCCAGTCGGGCGATATCGATGGGTCGTCCGCAGCGCGGAATCGGTTGATTGGCGTAGAAGGTATCGACGTCTTCCATGCTCGTTGGATTTCCCATCAGGGTGTCGACGCCCCCGGGATGCAAGGAGTTGACGCGGATATTGTGTCGCCCGTATTCGATCGCGGCCACCTTGGTCATGCCCCGGATGGCCCATTTGCTACTCGCGTAGGCGACCAGTCCATTCTTGGCCTGAAGGCCGTCGATGGACGATACGTTGACGATTGATCCCCCCCCGCCCCGTTTCATCGGCTCGAAGACCGAACGCAATCCGAGAAAGGTTCCCACCTGATTGATGGAGATCACGCGTTGGTAGTCCTCGAGCGTCGTATCCGTCAACGAGGCGAAATGCGTGATGGCCGCATTGTTGATGAGGATGTTCAGCGCTCCGAACTTCTCTGCCCTGACCAGGGCGCGATCCCAATCCTCTTCGTTGCGGACGTCCAGGTGTACATAGGTGGCCTGCTCGCCGAGGTCTCGCGCCACCGCTTCGCCCTCGTCATCAAGGACGTCTCCGATGACGACCCGGGCACCCTCTTCGACGAAGAGGCGGGCCTCGCACTCGCCCTGTCCCCGGGATCCTCCGGTGATGATCGCAACCTTGCCTTCGAGTCTGCCGTCTGCCATGGATATCCTGTTTCCCCGTCGTCGTTTGAATGAGTTGGAATGGATCGATGAGAAGCGTCCCTTGCCCTTGCCTCCCGTCGGCGGCAGTATCCTACCTCCATGGAGAGGATGACGCTGCAACTCGCATTCAAGGCCGTCGAGAGCGGTGGCATACTTCCGCCGACGGGTTTTGTTGAAGTGGAATCGGGCGCTTCCAGGGCGGTCCTCCTGACCCCTCAGAAGATCGATCCGAATCGCCATTATCCCCTGATCACAGTCTTCCACGGAGCGGGACGTCAGGACGAAATGCTCGTTCGAGCCTGCCGCGAAGAACCCGAGCGAAGGCAAGCTCTCTTTCTCATTCCCCGCTCCGTGGCACCGACCTGGGATCTGATCGCCGGGGACGGCGGGCCGGTCGATCTCGAATTTCTTGAATATGCCTGGGATCTGATCTATCGCCGCTACCCGATCGAGCGCTCACATCAGGTCCTGATCGGCTATTCGGACGGAGCCAGCTACGCGCTTTCCCTCGCTTTGTCGAATCCCGGATTTTTCGATGCCGCCCTCTGTTGGGCCGCGGGATTCGCGATGATGGATCGGAAGGCCGTGGGAAAGGAGGATCGGCGCACCCGCCTCTACCTCGAATATGGAACTGCGGATCCGCTCTTTCCCTTCGATCAGATCGCTCTGCCCATGCGGGAAAATCTGGAGCGGGCGGGTTATGAGGTGAAGTTTTCCGTGGACGAGGGCGGTCGCCATTGGCCCTCGGGGAGTTTTCAGCATGAGGCGCTGGATTGGTATTTCGCCCGGGCCCCGAGCACTCCCCCAGCCGGGAGTCATCCGCTCTCGGATCCGTCCTCACGACAGAGCACGAAATAACCCATGACGCGCTTTTCCAGTCGATAAGCGATACCGATGGAAACGTGTTTTGAAGTTCGACGCATATAGTCGCGGCAATTGTTGTAGATGAAGCGTTGCAGTCCGCTGCTATTGGGCTTGATGGGGGGCCAACCCGCGGGCATCGGGCCCTTCGGCGTCATGAAGTAGTCGACCACGACGGCTCCCCGCGGATCGCCGCCTTCGTTCTCCGTCGCATGCGCCACGAAATATCCCGGCCCGATCAGGGGGCGTACGTGGGTTTCGTTATAGCCCCAGAGTTCCTGGGGACGATTCGTCGGCCGACACCAGCGCTTTTGGAAGTAGCGGAAGGCCGGCTGGCTGTTGCGCCCATAGTGGATCACCTCGCGGTCGTCGGCCGCTTCCGCGGGGACGAAGAAATCGAGGCCGAGAGGTGGGGCCTCCGAGGCCCTTTCGTAGAGGAGTTGTTGGCTCTTTCCGTCGAGAGATAGGGCCTGCCCGCGTCGGCTAACGGGGTCGAGAGCGTCGAGGTGGTCGCCGATGTCCTGGAGCTTCGCGTCGGATTGGAGCAGGGTCTGCAGGGTCATCGTTTCTCCTCGTCTTGCGCCCAGGGTAGCTCGCCGCCCGAGCCTTGTCGGTCGAATCGCTCCCGCCGCCGGCCTCTCCCGGAGCCCGTGATCCGCGACCGGGAAGATAGTAGACTCGGCTCTGCTCGCAGGTGAATATGAGGAGGTCCCGGATGAGTTCGCTTCAACCCGACGGGACTTCCCTCCGTAAAGCGATTCGCTTCGTTTCGGAGGGATTGCAGGCCTCGCAGCCGGAGCGGCTGTCGGATCTGGTGCAACGAGCGGCGCTCAAATTCGATCTCGATCCGAATCAGGCCGAGTACCTGCATCGATTCTATCGGGAGTCGACGGCCCGGGTGGAGGATCCCTCCGCAGAGGGCCAGGGTTCGGGTTTCTCCCCGTCGGATTGAATGGCCGGCGAGGTCCCGTGCTCGCGACCCGAAGCGAGATGCGGGCTAGAATCGCCGAATGACGCGAACCTCCATTCCAATGGGTCCGGAGCCCAGCTATGAAAAGGTAGTCTCCGGCTACGAGACCTTCCACTACGGCCAGAACTTCCACTGCGAGTGGGGAGGAGTGCTGCCGGAATTCACCCTCGCCTGGGAGTCCTGGGGGGAACTCTCCGCCGCCCGCGACAACGTCATATTGCTGCATACGGGACTTTCGGCGTCTTCCCATGCGCGGAGCCATGGGCGCAATCCGCATCCGGGCTGGTGGGAGGGCTTCGTGGGGCCGGGTCTCGCCATCGATACCGATCGCTACTACGTCGTCTGCACGAATCTCATCGGGGGCTGTTATGGGAGTACTGGCCCCTCGTCCACCCATCCGCAGAGCGGCCGCCCCTACGCCACGGATTTTCCCATCATTACAGTGCGGGATATGGTGCGCGCGCAACTGCTCCTGCTCGACCATTTTGGCGTCGACCGACTCCATGCTTCGGTGGGCGCGTCGCTCGGGGGAATGCAGTCGTTGATGCTGGCGGCCCTCGCGCCCGAACGGGTGGGTCGGATCGTCAGTATTTCAGCGGCGGCCTGCTCGCATCCGCAATCCATCGCCATGCGTTTCGTGCAGCGTCAGGCCGTCATGGCCGATCCCGATTGGCGCGAGGGGCATTATTACGGCGAGAGTTTCCCCCATCGTGGTCTGCGGGTCGCGCGGGAAATGGGAACGATCACCTATCGGTCGGGGCCGGAGTGGATGGAGCGATTCGGGCGTCAGCGGGCCAAGGGCGAGACACCGCGATTGGAAGAGGATTTTCAGGTCGAGAGCTATCTCGCCTACCAGGGCGATAAATTCTGCCTGCAATACGACCCGAATTCCTATCTCTATATCTCGAAGGCGATGGATCTCTTCGATATGACGAGTCCAGAGAATGGAGAGGAATCGGCAGCGAAGATTTCGGAGATCACCGCCCCCGCCCTGATACTCGGAGTGAAGTCGGATATCCTCTTTCCGGTCTGGCAGCAGAGGGAGCTCGCCCATCTGCTGGAGGAAGCGGGTAATGCCGTGACCTACGTGGAGCTGGACTCGCCCTATGGTCACGATACCTTCCTGATCGAGCTCGATCGGTTGGCCGCCGCGATTGTCCCACACCTGTCCGCAGCGCCGTAGAAGAGCTGCTCTTCCGGAATTCGTCAGAGGGGTTCGCCCACGGACACTTTCGGACAACTCGCTGGCCTCTTCGACCGTAAAATTCCTCTCAAGCCGTTTTCCGTCGCCATATGCGAGTGATAGGATGCGTAACGGAGATTTCCATGAGTGGAAGCGTGTTGCTGATCGACGATCATGCCCGTCCCCGCCGCGCACTCGCCGCGGAACTCGAGGAGGCGGGCTACCGGGTCGCCCAGGCTGAAGATGGGGATGACGGCTGGCGGGCCTTTCGGCGCAGGGAGCCGGATCTGGTGATCACGGATCTCGTGATGCCCCGTTGTGATGGCTACGATCTTCTGCGTCGCATTCGCCGCCGATCGGATGTCCCCGTGATTGTCTTCAGTGCCCGGGGATCCCTGCGCGCGGCCGTTTCCGCCCTGAAGGCGGGCGCCGATGATTTTATCTCATCCGAGGATATGGACATCGAGGGCCTGGTGGCCCTCGCGGATTCGAAGGTGGCCGGTCGCCGAAGTGTCATTACGCTGCCCCAATTGGATCAGCGCCTCATCGGCTCGAGCCCCGCCATGCACAAGATCCGTGCGCGCGTCATGGGATTGGCACCGCTCAGGACGCCGGTCTGGGTCGGCGGCGAGGAGGGGACGGGTCGTAGCCTGGTCGTGCGCATATTGCATGAGTTCGGAGCAACGGCGGAAGGCGATCTCGTGACGATCGATTGTGCGAACTGGGAATCTGCCAGGGGCATGCCCCGAGCGGGAGCGATCCACCTGAAGGGGGTGGAGCAGCTCTCTCCGAGCGCCCAGGCTTTCTGGTCCGATCGTGCTCGTGAACTCGAATCTCATGGCTTCTCCGAAGGGCCGAGGCTCTTTGCCTCGGGCCTGGTCCTGCTTCCGCCCTCGGATTCACGTGCGTACGATGGTCCGCTATGTGCCGTGCTCAAGCGCTTTCCCATCGAGTTGCCCCCTCTGAGGGAGCGAGCGGGGGATGTGCCCGCCATCGCGAATAGTCTGGTTCGGAAGATCTCTGCCGAGATGGGGAGGGAGACGAGGTTGACGGGCCCAGCTCGCGTTTTTTTGCGCGAGCGAAGCTGGCCCGGAAACGTGGCGCAACTCGAGGAATTGCTCGAAAGGGCGGTGGCCTTTACTCGGGATCGCCTGATTCGGAGGGATCAACTGCTGGAGATCACGGCGGATCTCGACTGCAACCTGCGAACGATTCGCAGGTTGCAGGGTGCGAAGGAGTACGAGGATCTGCTGGCCGCACTCCGCGAATCCGGGGGGAATATTTCCCGCACCGCATTGCGCATGGAAAAGAGCCGCGGCGCCGTGTATCGCCTGCTCGACAAATACGGGATGGGCATTCCCCGCTCCCGCTGATGGCCCGGGATGACTTCTCAGGGGAGTGCTGTCGGCGATCCTTCTTGAGTCGGGATGCGGGAGTCGCGCAGTAGCCCCAGGGTTCGCGTCGCCCCCTTCTTTTGCAGCGCTTCGCGTTCCCCCCCCGGGTGCCCGATTCGTGGCTGGAATCGGAGGAGCGGGCCCACCCCCGGGATGCTTCCGCAGTGCTTGTGGGGCATTCGGATCGGGGAAATGAGAGAGATGGACCGTCAAGCGGGGCTTTCCCCCGCCCCGGCAAGTTTATGACATATATGTGACCTCCTGCCCTGTGAATTTTCTTTGTCGTTCCGGTAGCTCCTGTCATAATCGGCCCAGGGCGGTGGATTGCTGGCTGATTCTGCGCTCGGGGCGCACCGCGGCCCGGAGGCAGGGTTTCGTCCCCCGCAATCGCGAAGCCCTTGAGGCCCGGAGGGCGCCGGGGCTGCATGGTTCGCCCGAGGATCGAGCAGGCATAAAGCGGGGGTCGGGAAACGCTGAACTCGGAGAGATGTGGGAGATGGTCATGAGTGACGCAAAACCATTTGGAGTGAAGCTGCGGATTCCGCTGATTCTATTATCGCTCGCGGTCTTGCTCGCGGGATCGGGAGTCGTTCAAGCCCAGACCGACTTCATCGCTTTCGAGAGTGGGGCGGTTCGTCCCGTGGCTCTTTCGGCCGACGGGACCAGGCTTTTCGTGACGAATATTCCCGACAATCGCCTCGAGATTTTCGATGTTTCGGCCGCGGGAATCACTTTTTCCGCCTCGGTGCCCGTGGGCATGGAGCCCGTGGCGGTGGCCGTTCGCAGCGCGGGCGAAGTCTGGGTCGTCAATCATCTCTCGGATAGCGTGAGCATCGTGGATGTTGCTTCCTCTCCTCCCCATGTGATTCGCACGCTGCTCGTCGGCGACGAACCGAATGATATCGTCTTCGGCGGTACCGATCGCGCCTTCATCGCTGCCGCCCGCCGAGGTCAGCAGCGGACGGATCCCACCCTGGCAGCCATTCCCGGCGCAGGGGATTCGCAACTCACGACAGCGGGCATTGGGCGGGCGGACGTCTGGATCTTCGACGCCACGAATCCGGGCCATACACTCGGGGGTACGCCCATTCGCATTCTCAGCTTCTTTTCCGATGTGCCGAGAGGCCTGGCCGTGAGCCCCGACGGAAGTCGCGTCTACGTGGCTGCCTTCAAATCCGGAAATCAGACCACCACGATCTCCGAAAGTCTCGTGCCCGATGGTTTTAGCGCCGCCTCGCCCTCTGGGGGGGCGCCCGGCGGGTTGCTGGGGCCGTCGGATAATTTTGCCGGCGCCGCCGCGCCCGAAACCGGCATCATCGTGCAATTCGACGGTTCGGCCTGGCGCGACATCGCCGGCAGGGATTGGAGTCCTCTCGTGAATCTGAATCTGCCGGATCACGATGTCTTCTCCTTCGACGCAAACGTGACGGCCGCCGGATCTCCCGGGCTCGTGGAAATCGACCATGTCGGGACCGTTCTCTTCAACATGGTTGTGAACCCCGTCTCCGGAAAGCTCTATGTCACGAATACTGAGCTGCCCAACCTGGTCAATTTCGAAGGTCCCGGTCACTACGCGGGGAGCACCGTGCAGGGGCATTTATCCGAAACCCGGATCACGGTGGTGGATCCGAGTTCTTCCAGTGTCGACCCCCAGCATCTCAATCTTCATATCGACTACAGCAAACTTCATACGGATGTGCCCGACCTGGTCGATCCGACCCAGATTGATCACAGCCTGGCGACTCCCCTGCAGCCGGTCGTTTCCAGCGATGGCAGTACGATCTACATGGCGGCTTTCGGATCCGCGAAGGTCGGCGTCTTTAGCGCGACGGATATTGAAGATCCCGCATTCGAATCCAATTTCGATCCGACCGTGAAGAGCGCCAATTACATCTCGACAGGCGGTGGGCCCGCGGGCCTGGCCCTGGACGAAGCCAATGGCCGCCTCTATGTCCTGACCCGATTTGACAACTCCATCGTTTCGATCGATACCACCTCGAAGGCCACCCTGCAGACGATTTCCCTGCACAATCCCGAGCCCGCCTCGGTCGTAGCCGGGCGCCCCTTCCTCTACGATGCAGTGGCTACATCGGGCAATGGAGAAGCGTCGTGTTCCAGTTGTCACATCTTTGGCGACATGGATCAGGTGGCCTGGAATCTCGGTGATCCCGATGGTTCCGTTTCAACCAATACCCAGCCTTCAGCCGTTCCCATCCTCCCCGCCCAGCCGTCTTTTCATCCCATGAAGGGTCCGATGACGACCCAGACCCTCCGCGGCCTGGCGACCCATGGCGGCATGCATTGGCGGGGCGATCGGGTCGACGGATTCTTCGGCACCGATCCGTGCGCCGAACCGACCGGGGCGGCCTGTAGCGAAGAGCATTCCTTCAATAACTTCATCGTGGCCACCGAGGGTCTCGTCGGGCGAGACGGCACGATCTCCGTGGCGGAAATGCAGAGCTTTACGGATTTCATGCTGCAGGTCTTCCTGCCCCCCAATCCGGTGGCCGAGTTGGATGGTTCGCTGACGGTTCCCCAGCAGGCGGGGCACGATCTATTCATGGCCTCTGCGGGTGCCCCGATCTCCGATACCGTGGCGACCTGCGACGGATGCCATACCCTCGATCCCTCGCAGGGATTCTTCGGGGCCGACGGCGACCGAACTTTCGAGGGATTGATCCAGGATGCCAAGGTGGCCCATATGCGGAATCTCTACACCAAGATCGGTCGCTTCGCCGATCAGAGCACCGGGTCGATGGGGGATCAGATCCGGGGCTTCGGCTACCTGCACGACGGGACTGTGGGCTCGGTATCCAACTTCCTGGCCAGTCCGGTCTTCAGCTTGAGCCCCGCTGAGGAGGTGGAGGCTACGGCGTTCTCCCTGGCTTTTCCGACGGATCTGGCCCCGATCGTTGGCCAACAGGTGACCCTTACGAGCGCGGGGGGGGCCGAGGTCAATAGTCGAATCGATCTGATGATTGCCCGGGCGTCGGTCCTCTACGATTCGCTCATGCTCGGCGGTAGCGTGCCCGAATGCGACGTGATCGCCAAGGGCAGCGTGGGTACGGAAGCCCGGGGCTGGGTGCGGGAAGCGGGCGGTCTTTTTCGCGATGATCAGAATAATACCATCGGCGATGCGGCCTTGCGGGCCGTGGCGTCGACGGATGGCCCCCTGACGTATACCTGTGTGCCTCCGGGTTCGGGCGTCAGGATGGGGATCGATCGCGATCGCGACGGCGACTTGGATGGCCTCGACAACTGCCCGAGTGTCCCCAATCCCTCCCAGGCGGATCTCGACAATAATGGCGTGGGCGACGCCTGTTCGGATGACGTCGACGGTGACGGGCTGATCGACCTGGTGGAGACGAATACGGGAATATTCGTGAGCGCTTCGGATACCGGCACCGATCCCATGAACCCGGATACGGATGGTGACGGCTTCACGGACGGTGAGGAAGTCCAGGCCGGATCCGATCCGACGGACTCCGCTTCGACACCTCCCGCACTGCCGGCATTGCCCGCCTATGGGCATCTGCTGCTGATCGTACTGATGCTGGCTGCGGGTGTCTGGATGGTCGCGGGTCGCCGATCGAAATCGGCAAGCTGATCCCCTCGTTCTCGATCGCCACCCGCACCCCGGGAATCTCCCGGGAGCGGGTGGCGGGGGCATGGGCGACGGAAGTCTCCGCCATTCGCGAATCCTGGGGGAAGGTGCGTTCAGTCCACCTCGATTGAGAAGCGGCGCAGGGGGATGGCATGCCTTTCATCCGTTCGCAATTCGATGATATGCCGCCCACGGCTGAGCCACGCCGATTCCAATTTCAATTCCAATTCGCCCGTGACAACGCTGGAGCCCTGGCTTGGGATTTCGATCGGATCCCGGCCTTCCGAGTAGAGCCGGATTGATTTCACGCCGATGGCGCCGTTGCTGTCGGGCAGGCTGAGTCGCACGTCGAGGCCCTTCTCGGGATCCAGGGAAGCGGAATCGATATGAGGCGATTCCCCGGGTCTCAGTTGGATTCCCGCGCTTCGAAGGGCATCCGAGGCGGGCTCCCGGGCATTCGAAGGCTCGCTCGCCTGGCCCCCTTCAGCGGGTCCGGATCCGCTGGCGAGCGGCTTCGCATCCTGTTCCAACGGATCTCCGGGCCCCGGGATCCCCCATACGAGCCAGAGCACGGAGGCCGTGAGGGCGGCCGCCGACGCCCATAGGAGGCGTTCGGGCCAGTTCCTATTCTTGCCTCTCGCTTCCTTCATCTTATGCCGCTGCTCCTGATCCCTGCGCCAGAGGGGCGGTGCGGGCAGCGCTCTGGCTCGCTCCCGGAACCTCTCGGGATGGATTGGAAAATACCTCGTAGGCGGAGAAATGCGTCCCCGGGGCCGAGTGGCTCCTGAAACTCGGCCACGGGGGCGGATCGATTTGCGCCTGGCCGCGGCAGTTCTGCCGGGAGCGAGCCCTGACAGCCCCAATCCCACGCATTTCCGGGGAGGGCTCGAACCCTCCGCATGCGTCTTCACGAGCAGCCCCATGTGACGCCGGGCCGATTTTGGTACCCCCGGGGGCCCCTTGAAGCGCTTATCGTTCCCCGTTCCCCATTCCCTCATCCCCCCATGCGCTAGCCTTGCCCGGATTCAGGCCGGGGGGTCCTTTCGCCCCGTTGCCTGGCCCCGGATTCTTCTGGGGCCGGCAGAGAGCGCTATTCGCAGGGTGGGATCAGCGGTAGCGCCGCGCTGCTTCTGCCACGTTTCCGGATTCTAGAGGGGAAGAGCCAACCGCCATGGATGCGCCGCATGTCTTGGATGCCCAGCAGAGTCGCAGACGCCTATGGGCGAATTGCTTTGCGGTGCTGGCGTTTCTGACCCTATGCCTGATCGTCCTGGGGGCACTCGTCCGGGCCAATGACGCGGGCCTGGCCTGCCCCGATTGGCCTCTTTGTCACGATCAGGTCGTGCCACCCTTCGATCTGAAGGTCGCCTTCGAATGGGGCCATCGCGTCTTCGCGGGCTCGATCAGTCTTGGCCTCCTGGCTCTCTCGCTGCTCGTGCGACGGGATCGCTCCCTCTGGCCCCGAATGCGTTCCTCTCTTCTGGTCGCCTGGGCGGTTCTCTGTACCCAGATCGTTTTCGGGGGCCTGACGGTACTTCTGCTGCTCGCACCCTGGACGGTGGGCGTGCATCTGCTCCTGGGAAATGCTTTCTGTCTGATCCTGCTCTGGATTTCGCGTCAACTCTCGGAGGGCTTCGCGCTGTCCCCGCGGCCACGAGCGCTACCCCCCGGCACCGCATTCCTGGCGGCCTTCTGCGGCATCGCGTTATTGCTGCAACTGGTGCTCGGGGGCTGGGTATCGAGCCATTACGCGGGCCTTGCCTGCACGGATTTTCCGACCTGTGATGGGCATGAGATCGTGCCTACCCTTGAGGGGCTCGTGGGGATTCACGTGCTGCATCGTCTGAACGGGTTGCTCCTGATCCTCGCCTATGGGCTGCTCTCCTTCCGACTCCTGGGCGCGGGCCGAGCGGGCCGCATCGCGGGTCTGGGATTCGGACTCGTGGTGCTTCAGGTCGCCGTGGGTTTCACGAATGTATTGCTACAGATTCCCGCTGCCATCACCGGCCTGCACAGTGGCCTGGCGACGGCTATTGTCCTGACGACGATGATGTTGGTACGCGAGGTCATCGGGGCCCAGAGGGCACCGGCGGAGCCGCGAACCGAGCGGCTCATGGTTGAGGTCGGATGAACAACGCCAGCAGCTACCTTGCACTCACCAAACCGAGACTCCTGCCCCTGATCCTCTTTTCGGGCCTGCCGGCCCTTGTCCTGGGGGCCGGTGGCTGGCCCACGCCGGCGTTGATCTTTGCGACGTTGATCGGTACGGCCTTCTGCGCTGCTGCCGCGAATTCGTTCAATAGCTACCTGGAGCGAGATCGCGACGCATTGATGGAGCGGACGCGGACTCGGCCGCTGCCGGCCGGCGAGTTGCAGCCAGGCCCCGCCTTCGTTTTCGCCGTGATCCTGGCGGGTCTGGGCGTGGGATTGTTATGGCTGCAGGCGGGACCCATGCCCGCTCTCATCTCCCTGGCCGCCCTCGGCATCTACGTCTTCGTCTATACCCTCTGGCTGAAGCCTCGTACCTCCTTTGCCGTGATCGTGGGAGGGATTTCTGGCGCCATCGCGCCCCTGATCGCCGATGCGGCCGTCGATGGCCGCATCGGGCTCGCAGGTTGGCTGCTCTTTGCGATCATCTTCGTCTGGCAGCCTCCCCATTTTTATGCCATCGCCCTCTTCCGGCGCGAGGATTACGCCCGCGCGGGCTTCCCGATGCTGCCCGATCGAATCGGCGAGGATGCCACCTATGACCGCATCATTCTCTGGTCGCTGCTATTGGTTCCCTTCACGCTCTTTCCCCTCATGTTGCCTGGTCTGGGGTTCTTCTACCTGAGCGTTGCCCTGATTCTCGACGGGTTCTTTCTACACCGGGCCTGGCGCCTGCGCGTTCTTCGCAATACCGACGCGGCAAGAGATCTATTCCTGATTTCCCTCGTCCAGTTGCTGGGACTCTTCGCCGCCATGACGGTCGATCTGGCCCTGGGCCACTGACGTCCCGCCACTTCCGATTTGCGACTTCGCAGGATCGGATGGCCCCATGCGCGACCACTGCCGGGCGTCCAGCCGGTAGAGGATGTGATGTCGTAGCGGGTGGCCTCTGGGCAGGTTCGGATGCTCGAAGTCGTCGCTCGCATTTCGCTTCATTCCGATACGCTCCATCAGGGTGAATGAACGAATGTTGGCGGGCACGGTAGAGGAGACCACTTCGCGCAGTTTCAGCACGTCGAAGGCGTGTCGGAGCACGGCCCTGGCGGCCTCCTGTGCATATCCCTTTCCCCATGCCTCCCGGGCCAGGCGCCATCCGATTTCCACGCTGGGGGTGAAGTGGGCCTCAAAGGAGACGTTGGAGAGCCCCAGGAATCCGACGAAGGGAGCGCCTTCCCGAATTTCGACGGCCCAGAATCCGTAGCCATGCCTGTTTAAATGCTCGCTGAAACGGCCGACCAGCGCATCGCTTTGCTGGCGATCCAGGGTCGAGGGAAAGTGGGTCATTACCTCGGGGTGCGCATTCAAGTCCGCAAAAGCGGCGAGATCGCCCTTCTTCCATTCGCGCAGTCGTAGGCGGCGGGTTTCGATCATGGGCAGTGGCCTCTCGTCGTCCGAGTCTAGCCGAGGATTTTCGCCCGGGGTCGGTGAGGCCGTTTCTTGTCTCCGATCACGCATCCGCCGGAGGAGAGGAGCCCCGCTCTGCTCTCTATGACGTGATCCAGGCCGGAGAATACCTGTCCGCTCCGAGAAGTTCCTCGGCAGCAGACGGACGGAGTGACTTTCGGAATGTCGAAAGCAATGCTTGAGGCCGGCAGATACCCGCTGCTCGCTCGGCGAGGAAGGGGAGAGGACTTCCGAGAGCGCTCGGGGATCTCTTCTCCGCTCTCTTCCTAGTCGGCCCCGTCTCTTCCCCCTTCCATGCCTCGCCCTGGTTGCTCAGGAGAGGGCTCCGACGGATTCGCCCGGCGAGAGTCTCCCAGATGACGAAGAATTCGAGGGTGCAGAGGCAATGATTGGCGAGGTGCGGTTGACGGAACTCAACCAATCCGATGTCGGGGGCGAAAGATAGCTATTAAAGGCTCGGCAAAGATCCTCGTTACGGGCCGGGCCGGGGAGCGGAACGTGCGGGGTATCGGGGCTTCGCCCTCTCATCGATACGCCATGCTGGGCAGCCAGGTGACGAGGGCGGGCCAGAGAAAGAGCAGGCCGAGCCCCAATGCCTGCAAGAGGATGAAGGGGATGACGCCCCGGTAGAGGGTGGGGGCGTCTATTTCCGCTGGGGCGACGCCTTTCAGATAGAAGAGGGCGAATCCGACGGGCGGGGTGAGAAATGAAGTCTGCAAGCAAACGGCGAAGAGTACGGTGAACCAGACCAGGTCGAATCCGAGGCTCTCCACCGTCGGCGTGACGAGGGGAAGTACGATCAGGGTGATTTCGATCCAATCCAGGAAGAAGCCGAGCAGGAAGGTGAAGAAGAGGATGATCAGCAGCGTGCCATTGGGGCCCATTGGCAGGCCGATCAGGGCACGGTGGATGAGATCGTCGCCCCCCAGTCCGCGCAGAACCAGGGAGTAGGCCGTCGCCCCCAGGAAAATTGCGAACACATAGCCCGTGGTGCGGGTGGTCTGGGCCAGGACATCGCGCAGGATGGGGAGGGAGAGTTTTCGCTTCCAGAACGCCAGCAGTCCGGCTCCGCCTGCGCCCACTCCCGCCGCCTCTGTGGGGGTTGTGAGTCCGAAGAAGATGCTGCCCAGAACCGCCAGGATCAAGAGGAAGGCGGGCAGGGCCGCCCGCGCTACGTCGACCAGCAGCGCGCCATCGATTCGCTGCGCAGTATCGGGTGCCGGTGCCACATCGGGTCGCAGCCCCGCGTATATGAGAATGAAGGCAATGTAGAGCGCGCCGAGCAGGATGCCGGGGAAGAGGGCGCCCAGGAAGAGATCGCCCACCGACATCGCGAGGCGATCGGCCATCAGCACGAGCATGATGCTCGGTGGAATCAGGATGCCCAGGGTACCCACGGCGCAGACGGTTCCCGTTGCGAGTTCCGGGCGGTAGCCCTTCTCGAGCATCGCCGGCAATCCGAGCAGGGCCAGCAGGACGACGGAGGCTCCGATGATTCCCGTCGTCGCGGCCAGCAGCACGCCGATCAGGGTGACGGTGACCGCCAGTCCCCCGCGTACGCGGCCAAAGAGGCGCGCGATATTCTGCATCAATTCGTTCGCAAGACCCGAGCGATCCAGCAGCACCCCCATCAGAACGAATATGGGAAGGGCGACGAGCACCCAATTATTCATCAGATCCCAGATGCGATCGACGACCAGGGAACTATACGACCAGTCGACGCCGGTATAGAGGCCGAGGTCGCGCTCGAAAACGATCGCGAGGGCCGTAAAGAAGACGGCGAGTCCGCCCAGGACCCAGGCGACGGGAAAGCCGCTGAGAATCAGGCCCAGGAAGAGCACGAACATCGCGATGGCCAGAAATTCCCGGGCCTCCACGCCTCAGTCCTTCCCGGCCTGCGGAGTGTCGCCAAAGAGCATCCTTCCCAGTCTCAGCAGCCGCGAAAAATAGGCCAGGGCGAGCAGGCCAGCGGCCAGGGGGAGCGCGGCCTTGATGAGAAAACGCCCCCCCAGGCCTCCGGGAGAGGGAGAGATCTCGTGACTGGCGAAGGACTCCGCCACGAAGGGGATTCCCGAGGCCAGGATCAGTGCGCAGAAGGGCAGGCAGAGCAGGAGGATTCCGTAGAGATCGATCCACGCCCTCATTCGTGGTGAGAATCGCTCGTAGAGGACGTCCACGCGGATGTGGCTGTCATTCTGGGCGCAATAGGCCAGGCCGCCCAGAAAGCCGATCGAGTAGAGATGCCATTGCAATTCCTCGAATTCGACGCGCCCGGAGCCAAATGCGTAGCGGAGCAGGACGTTGATGAGGATGATGGCCAGCAGGACGAGCCAGATCCAGGAGAGGATTTCCCCCGCTCGCCTCAGGAAGCGATCGATTCGGATGGAGAGCCCGGTTTCCGGCAGGGCATTCGGAGGATCGGGGGCAGGGGGATCCGACGCTCGCGGGTTGCCGGGCTTCACTGCACTCATGGGCTGCGAGGATAGGCGATGTTTCTCCAGCGGGAGTAGTCCGCCGCGAAGGTCTGCAGGGAAGCCAGCACCCGGGCAAAATCGGCGTCCCGATCCGCCTCCTCGGCGAGCACGGCCGCGGTTTCATTTTCGAGCAGAGCCAGGATCTTCGGGTCGAGAAGTTTCGTGTGGACATCTCTTTTGCCGTAGCTCTCCAGCACCGGCGCCTGGAGGGCCTCGGCCCGGGCGAGGTTGCGGATCACGCCGGCCGTACAGCTCGTTTCCACGATGGCCCGTTCGTCCGCCGCCAACCCCTCCCAGCTCTTCCTGCCCACGACGAGATGGAAGGCCGTGAAGGGTTGATGCCAGCCCGGAAAGTAGTTGAAGCGCGCGACGCGATCGAAGCCGAGTTGGGAGTCGACGACCGGCAAGGAGAATTCCGTTGCGTCGATGGCGCCCCGTTCGAGAGCCTGGAAGAGTTCGCCCCCGGGCAGCATGGTGACGGAAGCTCCCAGGCGCTGGATGACCTTGCCCCCCAGGCCCGCGAAACGAATCTTCAGCCCCACGAAATCCTCGGGACCGTGGATCTCCTGCGTGAACCAGCCCGCCGTCTCGGGTCCGATCAGCCCGCAGAGCAGGGGGTGAATGTCGAGGGAGCCGTAGATCTCCTCCGCGAGTTCGCGCCCTCCGCCCTCGTACCACCAGGCCGCGAAGGCCCAGGGTTCCGGGCCGAAGGGCACGGCACCAAAGAGTACGGAAACGGGCAGCTTGCCCTGGTCGTATCCGAGCCAGGTGTAGCCCGCCTGAATCTTCCCATCCCGCGTGGCGTCCACAATGCTGAAGGGCGGTACCAGTTGGCCCGGTTCGAAGATTTCGAAGCGGAAACGGCCGTCGGAAAGGGCCTCGACGCGTTCCCCGATATAGAGGGCATTGTCGCCCAATGCCGGCAGGTTGGTTCCAAAGGCGACGGGTACGCGCCAGCGAATGGATCGTCCGGGTTGCGGTCCGGAGGCCCGCGAATCTTCCGGGGGGGGGCGCAGGGCCAATGAGGCCAAGAGGCCGAATCCAAAGGCTGTCAGCACAGCGATGAGAGCGGCTCGATTCGACATCGGAAGAGAATGGGCTCCGGGCGCAGGGGGCTCTGCAAGCCTAGCCCGCCTCATCGGCGACTGCTCCGTTCGTGGCCCCGAGGCTTCCCCGGGCGAGCGGGTCTCGCCGCTAGCCGGGATCGGCCAGGAGCGAGGGTCGGTAGTCTTCGGGCGCCCTCAATCCGAGCAGGTGCAGGATCGTCGCCGCGACATTCGCGAGACCGGCCGCCTCGCCTAGGGCGGCCATTCGCAGCGGATGGCCCGGTGCGTAGACGTAGAGGGGAACGGGATTCAGGGTATGGCTGGTCTTGGGTAGGGGGCGTCCCCCGTCATCCAATTTAAAAGCCCCCTTTCCCGGATCCAACTCGTACATGCAATCGGCATTGCCATGATCGGCTGTCAGGATCAGGGCCCCCTTCAATTCGTCTACCAGGGCAATCAGGCGCCCGACTTCCTTATCCACGGCCTCGACCGCCAGGATCGCCGCATCGCGATCCCCCGTATGTCCCACCATATCGCCATTCGCATAGTTGATTCGAGCGTGGCGATAGTTCCCGCTCCGCAGCGTCGAGATCAGCTGGTTCGTGATCTCCGCCGCCTTCATGACGGGCCGCTCTTCGACGGGCAGGTTGTCGCTCGGCACTTCGATATAGGTCTCGAGTTCGCTATCGAAGGATCCGCTGCGATTCCCATTCCAGAAATAAGTGACGTGTCCGAATTTCTGGGTCTCGCTGACGGCGAGTTGTCGGATTCCATTGCGCGAAAGGTATTCTCCGAGAGTTCGGTCGATCTCCGGGGGGGCGACGAGATAGTGTTCGGGTAGCAGCAGGTCCCCATCGTATTGCATCATGCCGGCGTAGAGAACATCCGGCCGGGGCCCGCGTTCGAATTCGTGGCAGACTTCGGATTCGAAGGCCCGGCTGATTTCGATCGCCCGATCCCCGCGAAAGTTGAAGAAGACGACCGAGGCGCCATCCCGGATCCTTCCCACTGGCCGCCCGCCCGTATCCTGAATTACGAAGGGGGGAAGCCATTGATCCCCGATGCCCTCTTCTTCGGCACGCAGGCTCTCGATGGCCTGGGTCGCGGAAGCGAAGGCTCGCCCCTCTCCCCGGACGTGGGTCCGCCAGCCCCGGGCCACCATTTTCCAATCCGCTTCATACCGATCCATCGTGATCGTCATTCGCCCGCCGCCCGATGCGATGCGGTAGTCGCGAGCCGAGCCCTGATTGATTTCTGCCAGCAGGGCCTCCAGGGCTTCGACGTATTCGAGAGCGCTCGTCTCCGGAACGTCTCGGCCGTCGAGAAGAATGTGAATGCGTACCCGTTCGAGTTGCTCCTCGTCACAACGGCGTAGCAGGCCGAAGAGGTGATCGATGTGGCTATGCACGTTTCCATCGGAGAGCAGCCCGATGAAGTGCATCGCCTCGCCGCTGTCGCGAACTCTCTGCGTGAGTGCTCGCCAGGTCTCCCCGGAGAAAAGACTTTCAGTGGCCATCGCATTCGCGACCCGCTTGGCGCCCTGATCGAAAGTTCGCCCCGCCCCGAGGGCGTTGTGGCCTACTTCGCTATTGCCCATGTCGTCATCGCTGGGCATCCCCACCGCTTTCCCATGTGCGGCGAGTTGGGTGCCGGGCGCTATCGCGGACAGGCGATCGAGATGAGGGGTCTCGGCGAGCCAGACCGCATCGGATTCATCGTGTCGGCCGATGCCCACACCGTCCATCACGCAGACGAGTACCGGCCCCCGAACCCCCGCAAAACCCGAATGCGCTTCCAACGTCCAATTCATCGCGCGCCTCTGGTCTCCTCGCCCTTCCGAAAGATTCCGAGCAGTGGATGGGCGCCCAGTGTCGCAGCCGCGACCGATCCACACAAGCGGAGAGAGGGCAGATAGAGGCATGCGCAGGGGCCTCGATGCCTCCACGGCAGGCGGAGTCTTCCCCCCTTCGCTATGCAGGGGGACCCGACTCGGAGCGCGGAGGGCGGTCCGGGGTGGGTGGGGGAGCGGGGATCGAAGCCTGGAAGGAGGTCCTGATGAGAGTCATCCGTTGCGTCGAATTGGGGGCACCGGAAAAATTGCAGATCGAGGAGCGACCCACGCCGGAACTCGAAGCGGGCCAGGTTCTGGTGGACGTGAGGGCCTGCGGGGTCTATTTCGTCGATACCCTGATGGTTCAGGGTCTCTATCAGATCAAGCCCGAGCCGCCCTTCACTCCGGGGGGGGAGGTCGCCGGGGTCGTTCGCGCCGTGGCCAAAGGGGTGGAGGGATTCAAAAAGGGCGATGCGGTGATTGCCGCGCCCGGCCTGAACGGATTCTCGGAGCAGGTTGTTCTGCCCTCGGATCGGATTCGGGCGCTGCCCGAAGGGCTTTCCTTCGAGCAGGGTGCGGGCTTCTACCAGGCCTATTGCACGGCATATTTCTCGTTATCCCGGCGGGCCCGCTTGCAGGCGGGGGAGACCGTCCTGGTTCTGGGTGCGGCCGGGGGTGTCGGATTGGCGGGAATCGACGTGGCGAAAATGCTGGGAGCCCGGGTGATCGCCGCGGCTTCGAGCCCCGAAAAACTCGAGACCTGTCGCAAACAGGGAGCGGATGAGGTCATTCTCTACAGCGAGGAAGATCTGAAAGTGCGCGCCAAGGAACTCTCCGGCGGGGGTGTGGATGTCGTCTATGATCCCGTGGGCGGCGACTTCTCGGAACAGGCCCTGCGCGCTCTGGCACCGGGGGGGCGGCATCTCGTGATCGGTTTCGCGGCGGGAGAGATTCCCCGGGTGCGTTGGAATCTGATCCTGCTGAAGCAATGCCAGGTGGTTGGAGTCGACTGGGGGGGTTGGGGCTCGAAGCATCGAGAGGAAAACGCAATGCTTTTTTCGGAACTGGCGCAGAGAGTTTCCGAGGGCCAACTTTCGCCCGTGGCTCCGATCTCCTATCCCTTCGAAGAGGTCTCGAAGGCCCTGAGGGATTTGATGGAGAGACGAGTGGTGGGCAAGGCCGTTTTGGTCTGTCATTCGCCCTGAGGCTCGATTCGAATCTTTTCAGCTCCGCTTCAGCTGGATCGCTCGGGCGAGATTTCCTCCAGCTCGCGGCGGCTGGTTTCCGGGAAGAAGATCGCCACGATCAATGGCGCCACGAAGGCGCCCAGGACGAGAACGGAAACCGCGGCCCAATGGGAGCCCAGGACGCCGTAGAGGGCGGATTCCGCCAGCAGTCCGAGTACGCCACCGAGGGTGGCGACGATGACCCGGGCTCCAGAGGCCGTCGAGCGATAGGAGGTTGGGAAGAGTTCGTTGCCGAAGGTTCCGAGCACCACCCCTCCCGCCAGACCCGAAAAGACCATCCCGATCCAGAGCGGCGCCAACAGGGGGCCGAAGCCCTGGTAGAAGCCCAGGACGAAGACAGGATGAGCGAGCAGGAAGCCCACGGCGACGGGGCGCCGCCCCAGGCGGTCCGACAACCTTCCCGCGAAGGCGGCCCCGAAGATGCCGATGAATCCCCCCGAGAAGCCCAGCAATGAATAATGCCAGGGCTGCCAACCGTGGGCTTCCTGGAGGTATTTGGGTCCGAAGAAACCGGCGGCATTCTCGGCGAAATTGAGCAGGAATATGACCGAGCCCACCATCAGGAGTCGGCCCGGATACATGCGCGCCAGATCGACGATCGGACGTACGGCCATCACGAGCAGTTGGCGGGAATGGATCGAGGGCATCTTCGTGCGTGAGCGGTCGCTGCGGTGTTTTTCGAAACGCTCTGTTTCGGGCAGACTCCGTCGCATCCATGCGATCAGGGCGAGGGGAATGAGGCCGACCAGGTAGAGAAAGCGCCAGCCCATCGGAAGGATGTCGATGAAGGCAAAGAGCAGCAGGGCCAGCCCACCCCCGCAGGCCCCGAGGGCCGCCAGGGCGCCCGTCCCCCAGCCTCGATCCTCGGGGTCGAGTTCCTCGGCGATGATGACGAAGGAGAGCATGACCTCCGCCACGGCAAAGGTTCGGGCAAAGAATTGGAGGATCACGAAGGTGACTGCATCCTGGGCGAAGGCCGTGGCCCCGGTGAGGACCGTATAGGCAACGATCGTGAAGAGCAGGACCCGGCGGCGGCCGATCTGATCCGCGAAGACGCCGAGGATGAAGGCGGGCAGGGCGCCCAGGCGAACGACGGCGCCCAGGTCGCCGAGCGATTCCTCGGGGATCGCCAATTCGGCTTGAATCTGCTTGAGGGCAAGGCTGAAGAGTTGTAGATCGTATTGATCGAAGAGGTTGACGACCGCGATCATGCCCATGAATCGCCATTGCCTGCGACTGAGGGATGGGGCACTGCCCAGAAATGGAGCCAGCAGGAGCCAGCGGGGGCGGTAGGAGCGATCCTCTTCTTCCCCCGGCTCCGGACCGGTTTGCTCAGGATCGATCACGGTCGTTTCTTCCGCCGGTCGCTCGGAGTTCGTCATCTTCCCGGGCGGCCGATTCGGCTTCTCTCTTTACCCAGGAGGTGGCAGTCCTCAGCCCCTGGCGGGCCAGCAGGCGGCGCAGGGGGCCGGGAAACCAACCGCGCATCCGCATGTCGATGGAATAGAAGAGTCGTGAATGGCCGGGCTTCGTGGGGTGGGGAATTACCGCCCAATAGCCGACCGAGTCATCGAGATCGCTATTTCGCGAATAATCCAATGTCCAACTCGCGTAGCCCGCTTCGGGTCGGAAATCGTGTTTGATGTAGTACTCGTATCGGAAGCTCAGAATCTTCAGCACGAAGCGAACGCGGATGTCCGACCCATTCTCGTAATAGGGCTCACATTCCTGGATGTGATCCACCATGCGCGGATAGTCGCTGAAATCGCGAATGCGGCTCCAGACCTCCTGGGGGCTCGCGGCGATGTCCTGTACCGCCAGGCCCCGCCCCCCGGCTTTACCCTCCAGGCTGGTGAAGATCGACTGGCCCGCGGCGAGTGCTCGCTCCTGCGCCGCGTCGAGTTCCAATTCCGGCGGCGGGCCGGCAAAGGGTTCAATCAGGCCCTGATGGGGATGGGGCGATTCGGGATCGGCGGCCCGGGAAGTTGAGGTCGCATGGAGGATCAGGACGAAAACGAGCAGCCGCCCGAGGTTCGGAGCGGCTCGCTCCCATGCAGCCGCCAGACCTGAGTGCGAGCGATGCTCCCCGCGCCTGGAGTTTCGTCTTCCCCTCCATCCGATTTCAACGGCCGATCGTTTCATCGCTGCTTCTCGTCGCGTCTTTCATCTATCCTTCGAGAAGATGAGGGCGCTGGTGGGGACTGCCGTGCCCGCCGTCACCAGGACGTTGTGGGCATCCGGCACGGGATTCACCGAAGTTCCCCGCACCTGCCGGACCCCCTCCGCGATGCCATTCATGCCGTGGATATAGGCCTCCCCGAGCTGGCCACCATTTGTATTGATGGGCAGCCTTCCTCCGAGCTCGATATTGCCGTCGCGAATAAAATCCTTGGCCTCTCCCGTCTTGCAGAAGCCGAATTCCTCGAGTTGGGGCAGGACCAGGGGCGTGAAGTGATCGTAGAAGATCGCCGTCTGGATATCGTCGGGGCCGAGTCCCGTATCCTGCCAGAGTTGCCTGGCGCAGAGTCCCATCTCCGGGATATTCGTGATTTGCTCGCGGTAGTAGCTCTTCATCATCTGCTGATCGTGGGCACTTCCCTGGGCCGCTGAAGCGATCACGACCGGCGGATTCTGGAGATCCCGGGCCCTTTCAAGAGTGGTGACTACGAAGGCCTGGCCGCCATCGCTCTCCTGGCAACAATCGAGCAGGCGCAGGGGCTTGACGATCCAACGACTCTCCTGATGGTCCTGCAAGCTGATGGGGCGTTCGTAGAAGAAGGCCTTGGGGTTGGTCGCCGCATGTTTTCGATCGGCCACGGCAATGCGACCGAAATCCTCGCCGGTGGCTCCGTATTCATGCATGTAGCGTTGGGCGAACATCGCCACCCAGGCGGCCGGGGTGAGCAGGCCAAAGGGTGAACTCCAGCCGAAGTCGACTTCCATCGGAGTCGGGCCCGCTGGGCGATTCTGTACGCCGGTGCCGAAGCGGGTTTCGGAGCGCTCGTTGAATGCGCGATAGACGAGGCAGTAGTCGCAGGCACCGCTATCTACCGCCATCGCCGCCTGGTGGAGCGTGCCGCAGGCGGCACCGCCGCTATGGTGGATGCGGCTGAAGTGCGTGAGTTCCCGAATCCCCAGGTTTCTCGCCACCTCGATTTCGTGGTTTTCATCGACGGTGAAGGTCACCATGCCATCGATTTCCTCCGGTCGGAGGCCGGCATCCGTGATAGCCGCTTCACAGGATTCGACGGCCAGGCGCAAGGTGGTCCGTCCCGAGTTTTTCGAGAATTCGGTAGCCCCGATCCCCGCCACAGCGGTCTTGCCCGCAAAACGCATCGTCATTTCGTGCCCATCTCCATTTCCTGTCCAATCGGGGAGGGAGTCTAGCCGAAGCGGAGCGCCCCTGAGATCTGGCGAGTCCCCTGCTTCAGGCTCTGCCGATCAGCCGGCTGCCGCTCTCGCAGGCTTTCAGCAGTCTTTCGCGTTCGTCGCGGGCGAGCAGGGGCAGTCGCTGCGGCGGTCTTCCCCGGCTCAATGCCGCGGCCCGGACGAGCCAATTCTCTTCGCCGCGCCCCGGGTGTATTTCAAGGAAATCCGCGACGGCTCCGAGCACGTGTCGGGGATCTTCGACGAGGTCCTCGAAACTGATTTCGAGCAATTGTTCCCGGGGTAGCTCGGCCAGGGCGGGCTTGCCGTGCAGAATCTGGTCGGACCAGTAGCGCCCGAAGAATTCCGCTGGGGGGCGGGATTCCAGGATCTGGCTGATCGTATCCCGGGGATTCGGGATGCCATCGAGATCCAGGGGGGCCAATTCCGATACCCGTTTTCCTTCGCCGAGGGGGGCATCGTAGAGCAGCGTGATGGGGAGTCGGTAGGCGTGATGCTCTCGCATCGAGAGGGCGACTTCGGGGCCCGAGCGGTGGATGTGGACGAATCGGGCCGCCGGAAAGAGATGAATCAGATCGGCCACGTAGTCGATTGACGAGCCCGAGCGTTCGATCCAGAAGCGCCGGTCGAAGCGGGAGCAGAGCCAGGCGAAGAGCGCGAGATAATGCTCGCGGGGCGGCTGCTCGGGCAAGCTGCCCACGAATTCCATCATCCGATCGAAGAGAGAATCGGGCTTGGAATCCAGTCGCGGCAGCGTAGATACGAGAACCCAGGGCAGGGGGTCGGCGCGTTTGCGCTTTCCCCGAAAAAGGGCAGAGGCATCTCCGTCCGCGAAGGGATAGGTGATTTCCTCGACGGGATAGCCGCGTCGCAATACGGCGGTCACGAAGGGTTGCTCGCGGGCGATCAACTCGGCCAGCGCCGAGCCCGGAATCGGATGGGGATCGAAGCGTTCCGCGAGGTCGAGCCCATTGAAGAACTCGAAGAGATTCAACGTGTCTGGGGATTCGTCCAGCATGCGGGAGAGCAGCGTCGAACCGCAGCGGCCGCTGCCTACCACGAAGCGTTGCATTGCCGTCCCGCCCGAAAGCTGAATCCAGAGGTCTGAGAAGAAAGCCGAACCCGGAAAGCGAAAGAGTGCTCTATGCTGGGCCGGGTACCGCACCCGGGCCAAACGACTGCAGGATAGGCTGGAGGCAGGAAAAGTGAAAGAGGACTCGGCGGACCCGCGCATCATGGAAGGTCTTGCGTGGCAAGCCCTCTGCAAAAGCCTGCTCTCCTCCTCGGAGTTGGTTCTCGGAGAAGGTCGGCCGAATTCACCCCGGGATGGGGCGGAGGGCTTTCGCTATCTCACTCGCTTCCTTGCGGCGGGCATCGTGAGCTGTGTTTCCCACGGCGATTCCGAGCATCCTCTATTCGGTCGCATGATCGATTATGCGATGCCCTGGGGACTCGACAATCCCGATTGTCTCTATCTCTATGCGTCGATTCGAGGCGGGGCGGAGTATCGCATTTCGGGTCGTCGCGGCGATGCCAATCATATCGATCTGCAAGTGAATTTCGGACACTATGCCAATGGGGACGTTTCGAGTTGGGGGACGATCTCCTCGCTCGAGGGCGATGATCTCGAAATGGATGCCGACGGTAATTTCGAACTCATCGTCGGTGGCGAGAAGCGGGCGGGCAATTGGCTCTCCTCCCGCGAGGACGCCGAATTCATCCTGATTCGACAATATTTCGAGGATTGGGAACGCGAACGGCCCGCGGATCTCCTGATCGAACGCGTGGCTGCGGAATATCCGATCCCCCCGCCTCGCAGCGATCAGATCGCCGACCGTCTGGAAAAATTGCAGCGCTGGATGGAGAGAGGCGGGGCACTCTGGGAACAGATGAGTCGGAGCTTTCTCTCCATGCCGCCGAATAGTCTCATAATCCATATGCCCGAGTCTGCGGGCGAGCGTTCCGGGATGCGGGGACTCGCCTATGGGATGGGCAATTTTCGCTGTGCGCCCGATCAGGCGGTCATCGTCGAGATGAAGCCCCCCGACTGTCGACATTGGGGTGTCGCCCTGGCCAATCGCTATTGGGAATGTGTCGAATACGCCAGCCGGCAGAGTTCGCTCAATCGCGCCCAGGCCCGGCTGGATTCCGATGGTTTCTTTCGCGCCGTGATCGCGCATCGAGATCCCGGGGTGCTCAATTGGCTTGATCCCGGCGAGAATGTCGAGGGCACAATTACGGCGCGCTTTCTCTGGGCGGATCGGGCCCCGGAAGTTCGCTTCAAGCGCGTGGCCTTCGACGAACTCGAGGCGGCACTGCCCGGGGACGTGCCGAGGATTGAGCCCGCGGAGCGTGGCCGGATTCTCGAAAGACGCCGCCGTGCTGTCCAGCGCCGTTTCAGAGAGTAGACTCGCGGCAAGGCAACTCGTCGTTCTTTCCTGGCCCCGGGGCAATCGACTTGTAGGGTCGGCCTTGCGTCCTCGCCGCATTGGCTCACAATTCGAAAACCCGATCCGAGAAGAGGAGTCGTATGAGGCCCGATTCGATTTTCCCCTGGCGAATTTCACTTCTGATTCCGTGCATCGGCCTGCTCTCTTCCTTCTCCGCATCGGCGGCCAGCCAGGGAGAGCCCTGGGAGATGCAGCCTCCGATCGGCGTCTTTGGGGAGGAGGTGCATGCCCGGGGAGACGTCAAACTCTCCTATCGCATTCATCGAGAATCCTTCGAGGATTTGATGCAGGGGCAGGATCGCGTCTCGGGGAGCACGGTCGCGGCCGCCTATCCGGGCGGCTCCATCCCGACGGCCTTCACCTCGACCTCCCATATCGTCGAACTCATGTGGAAGCCGATCGATGAGTTGACCGTGCTCGTGACGCTCCCCTTCATCGAAAAGCAACTCGATCAGGTGGAGGTGGCGACCGGGCAGGGCTATTCGCTCTCGGTCGGCGGATTCGGGGATGTCGTCTTCAGTGCCCTCTACCGCGTTCACGTCTCGAATGGAAGGCGCATCCACCTGAACCTGGGGCTCAGCCTGCCCTCGGGCTCCACCAGGGAAGCAATGACCAATCCCTTTTCGGGAGGCGCCCTGGAGCGGCTCCCCTATCTGATGCAACTCGGCTCGGGGACGCTGGCCCTCGAACCCGGCGTGACCTACAACCAGAATTGGAAGAGCTTCTATTGGGGGGCCCAGATGTCCGGCATCCTGCAGGCCGGAACGAATTCCGAAGGCTATAAGAGGGGGAATGAATATAATTTGATCGGCTGGTTGGGAACCCGCATGACGCCCTTCTGGGGCGCTTCTTTGCGCCTCAGCTGGCTGCAATCTTTCGACCCGTCGGGGGAGGACGGCCTGCTGAATCCCGCTCTTTCGCCCCTGGCGGATACGATGGCCATGGGGGGGCGGCGCCTGGATGTCTTCCTGGGCACCGACGTCTACACGATCGGGGGCTTCTTCCGGGGTATGCGGCTTTCGATCGAGGCGGGGCTGCCGGTCTACCAGGATCTCGCGGGCCCCCAGTTGGGCCTGGATTGGACTCTGAATCTCGGTCTCCAATACGCGTTCTGACTCCGGGGGCGGCGCATCTGGCCGATGCCATGGGATGGGGGGCTCCCGTCGGGAAGTTCCGTGCCATTTTCGGCGCGTCCGTCGAGTTGCCATCGGATGCCAGGGATGGCAGCTTTGGATTCTTGTCGGCATTCGGGCGGATGGCCCCTGGCAGGGCGTTCACCCGATCGCGAACCATCGGGGAGATGAGGAGTAGAGGAATGGAGTCAGGGAAGAGCGCCCGTACTCCCCTGCTCGGAGGGGCGATTCCGGGTCGCGAAGAGGGCATGCCCGTTCCGGCGAGTCATTACGTGAATGGGGCGCCCATGCAGGGTGAATTCCCCGGTATGGAGATTGCGCTCTTTGCCATGGGTTGCTTCTGGGGGCCGGAACGCCGGTTCTGGGAGATGCCCGGCGTCTACTCCACCGCCGTCGGCTATGTGAACGGCCTCACCCCCAATCCCACCTACGCGGAGGTCTGCTCGGGCGGGACGGGCCATGCCGAGGCCGTTCAGGTGGTCTTCGAATCGGAACAGATCTCCTATGCGGCCCTCTTGACGGCATTCTGGCAGGGCCACGATCCGACCCAGGGGATGCGCCAGGGCAATGACGTGGGGACCCAATATCGATCCGGGATCTACGGCAATACGGATGAGCAGTTGCGCCTGGCCCTTGCTTCGCGTGATCGATTCCAGGCTTGCCTGAAGCAGGCGGGTCTGGGCGAAATCACGACGGAGATCGTTTCCGCGCCGGTTTTCTTCTACGCCGAAGACTATCACCAGCAATATCTCGCCAAGAATCCCCACGGTTATTGCGGCACCGGTGGGACGGGCATCAAACTGCCGGACGATTGGTCCTGAGGGTGAATTGCCAACCCTCTCGTTGGCATTTTCCGACTGGAATTCCGGCGACCCACGAGCAGATTCCGAGAAGGCGGATTTTATCTTGACGCAGGAGTTGACGGGCAAAGCGGCGACCCAGGAGCGAATCCTGCAGGCCGCGATTCAGCTCTTTCTCGAGCAGGGTTATGAGGGCACGACGGTTGCCGAGGTAGCCGAAAAGGCCGCTGTCAGTCGGGCCACGGTTTTCTGGCACTTCAGCGAGAAGGGTGCGCTCTTTCGCGAATCATTCACTCGCCTCATCGAGCCCTTTCGCGAGTCCCTGGAGCGGAGGTTCGATGAGGGGCCACCCGCTCAGCGCTTGCAGGAACAGATCGCCCTCTACCGTTCCTTCACCAGCGAATATCGTCAAGCCCTGGAGGGCTTCGTTCGCTGGGCCCTCGAGGCGGGTGATTTTCGCGAGTGGTTGATCTCCACCCTGCTCGATCTCCATCAGCGCTATCTGGGGGTTTTGACCGAGACCCTTTCGGAACTGCTGCCCGAGGGCAGCGATCCGCGCGCCCTCGCGGCGGGGCTGATCGTGCTACTCGACGGCGATATGATTCTTTCCTGGTTCGATGCTTCCGGGCAGCGCGCCGAGGAACGCTCCGGGGCGATCCAGGCCTGGGCTTCCCTGCTCGAGCAGCAGGCGGATCCGCGCGCCTGAAAGATCGCTCCTCGCCTGGCCGGGACGCGACTGCGCGTTCACGCAACATTCTGTGAAGCGCGCATGAGCACTCTTTTGCGCAGGACTGGATCTGCTTCCGGAATCCGATCGATGAGTTCGACGGCCTGCCTATAGTGCACCGAAGCCCGCTGGTGTCGTCCCTTGTCGCTCTCGATCTCGCCCGCTCGCAAAGTGAATTCGATCGCCTTCTCGGGCCCCGAGATCGGCGCGGCACCGCGCCAATGGTATGCGAGGCGAGCGTGCTTATCCTCCGTGGCGCTGAGACTCTGCGATTCGATGGCCTCGGCGATGCGGCGGTGGAGGTCGGCCCTTTCGAGGGGATGCATGGAATTCCATAGATGTTTCTGCACCAACTCGTGCGCGAAGAATTCCAGCTTCTGTTCGCGGCGATCCCGTCGGATCAACCCGGAAATCCGGCTCCAGTTCAGGATTTCCCGCAGGCGGGGGGAACTCTCCGGGCTGATCCTCGCCAGGAGTTCCCGATCGAAGCCGCGCCCGATTACCGACGCCCGCTGAAGAGTGGTCACGCAGGGTTTCGGCAGATCTTCGACGAGCCATTGGGTGGCCTCGACGAGTCGGGGTGGCATGGGATCCGGGAGTTCCATTTCGGAATCCCGACCGGGTTGGAGCCGACTCAATTCCACGAGCAGGCGGGCATTGCCTCCGCTCGAGCGCAGAGCGGCCTCCCGGGTTGCTGGACTTCTTTCGCTCTCGGCTGCTGGCCAGAGGATCTTGCCCATGTCGGAGTCGTCTACGGGATGCAGGTCCATGACTTCAGTGGTCGGGCAGGCATGAATTCTGCGCAGCAGGGCGATTCGCCTGGATTCACCTGCCAGGGCCGCGGGCCTGAGGCTGCCGACGAAGAGTAGGGGGGTTTCGGGGATCGAGGAGAAGAGACGATCCATGAGTTGAAGGCTGACCCGGTCCGCGACCTGGAGATCCTCGATGATGATGAGGCAGGGCCTCGACGCGGCCGCGATGTGCAGGAAGCGATAGACCGTATCGATCATTCGAAAGCGGGCCCGGGCAGCGGCTCCTCCCTCGCCCTGCAGCAGGGCCAGGCAGGCTGGAGTACAGCGGACGAGTTCCTGGAGATCGGGAACGAGCAGTCGCGGCAGCTTCTCCACGCCGACCTCGTCGAGGCCCCTGCGCAGGATTTCGATCCAGGGCCCCAGGGGCGTCGCCTCCAGGGATCCGGAGCAATGTCCCCTCAGGCTTCGAATTCCTCGGGCAGAAGCCACCGCCGCCATTTCGGCGATCAGCCGACTCTTGCCGCTCCCGGCTTCGCCAGAGACGAGGAGGCTGCGCCCGCGTCCCGCCTGCAATTCGAGCAACTGCGCGTCGAGTCGTGTGAGGCAGTGCCTTCGAGCCGCGAAAAGGGCACCCCGCGCCGGATCTTCCGAATCCTCTGCGCCCTCCCGATCCGATTGCAATTCCACCGGGGCGATGAAGCGATAGCCCCGGCCGCATTCCGTACGGATCATCTGCTGGCGAGTTCCGGAGTCCCCGATCGCGGCCCGGGTTTCTCCGAGCAGGGTGGAAAGGGAGGTGGCCCCGACCGCGATACCGGGCCAGAGGGATTCCTTCAGCTCTCGTTTCGGGACGATCCGACCACGCTCGCGAATCAGTCGGCCGAGAAGGGCGAGCACTTTTGGGCGTACGTGAACCTCTTCACCGCGGCAGAGAATGTGGTGGCCGCCCTCATTGAATTCGAAATCGCCGAAGAAATAACGCATCAAGACTCCTCGTCGGAGGGGCGAGGCGCAAGGATTCCAGGAATCTTCAGCCAGGGCAATATTCGGGGATGTATTCCTATGTCAACCCTCGTCGCATCTTTGTCCTCTGGGGTTCGAAACAGGTCTGCCCGTTCGTTCCTGTTCGAGCGTGTCCGGACTCGGTCGCTACGAAGCCGTTCGGGTCGCTCGTAGCGTCGATCCAGTTCTTCCCGGGGGCGAGGTCACTCGGAGCGCGATTCGTTTTCGGAGTTTCTTCGGGTTCTCGATGGACGCCACTCTGTGACTGTCCTTGAGGGCGCGGACGATCGCCCCGCCCCCCGCCCCGCCAACCCCCTCCTGCTTTCTGAGCGAGTGCTCGTATTCACTGGTCGAGATGCGCCCAAATCAACTACCTGGCGCGCTGCAGAGTGCCGTGACGGATTTCTGCGTATCCAATGGGTCTGAGACCATCTCCTATCCCGCGATCGGCAGAATCGGTTGTCTCCCACGCATATTCCCCGATCGCCCGGATGCATCCCGTGACCACTCGATGCCGGAAGGCGTCTGGATCCGAAATTTCAGGCGAGGGTAGGCAGTATTCTGCATGATATCGGTCATATCCCGGCAACCCTTGTGGCTGTATAGTCGACGAGACTTCTCGGGGCCCTGCCGCGTCGAAACGGGACGCCGTTCTGCCCTATGTTCAAATCGGGACGATGCATTTTGATGGAGGATGCGGCATGACGATGACACCCCAGGCGGATGAGGGATATAAAACGTCCATGAAGGTGGCGTGGGAGTTCGACTATAACGTCGATCTGTTGCCGCTTCAGAACCTCTATGAGAAGGCCAAGGAGTTGCAGTGGAACGTCACGACTGACATCGACTGGGATCGAGATGTCGACCCGGCCCGGCCAATCCTGGAGGGCGAGGGCTTTGGATTCAGTCAGATGCCATTCTATCAACGACTCTCGAAGGTTCAGCAGGAGGCGCTTCGAGTTCACTCCGCTGCACATAGACTCTCGCAGTTCCTGCACGGGGAGCAGGGCGCATTGATGACGGCGGCCACTCTGGCGCACTCCGTACCGGATTACGAGGCGAAGCTCTACTCGGCGACGCAGACCATGGATGAGGCCCGACACGTCGAGGTATTCGAGAAGTATGTGCAGAAGATCGCGATCGTCTATCCCGTATCGCCCTTCCTCAAGGGGCTGATCGATGCGACCCTGAAATCCGATCATTGGGTGAAGATCGCAATCGGCATGAATGTCGTGATCGAGGGCCTGGCGATGGGCGCCTTCCACAACATGATGCGCATCACGGGCTGCGATCTGCTGCGCGATATTGTCGCGTTGACGATGCGTGACGAAGCTCGCCACGTCGCCTTCGGGAATCTATATGTCGGTCAGGCCCTCGCCGCAATGCACCCCGATGATCGGGAGGATGCCGCTGACTTCGCATTGATGGCGCTGATGGGCATGATTCCGACCACTGCTCGCGGAGGCGATTCGCGATCCGGAAGCAATCGCCGCGATCCGAGCTTCGTCCAGGTACTCGAGAACTCCGAGATCGATCCGGAGGATTTTGCAAAGGGCATTCGCGAGGCGGAAGAAGCGGGCATCAGTCTCGAGCCGCGCGGGGGCACGGTGAACATCATGCAGGACCTCATCATGCCCTCACTTGTACGGGTGGGTGCGATTACGGACCGCACGCGCGAGATCCTGAAGCAGCGTGGCATCACGGTGCATGAGGATACGACCGTGCTCGAGAAACTCGAGGATGTGGATACGGGCATCATCTCCCTCTAGAGGAGCATTCGCGACGACGGATCTTCCCGCTGAAGCTCGCCCCGAATCCCG
>CAYTAT010000002.1:222278-229010 GCA_964435795.1 uncultured Spirochaetaceae bacterium | reverse complement strand
TTTCAAACGCTCTATTTCAAACGCTTCGCTTCAAACACTCCGCTTCAACCCCCGCCCCCCCGCACCCCTCGAGGAATCTGCCGTGAACGAATTCAGCCCAAAGCCCATGCCCGAAAACGCCGTCGAGGTACCCCACTCGGAGTTGGACCCGACGACCCTACGCAATCTCGCCGAGGAATTCGTGACCCGAGACGGCACGGATTATGGCGAGGTCGAAAGGAGCCTCGAAGCCAAGGTCGAGGCCCTGATGCGCCTGCTCGAAAGCGGCGAGGCCCGCATCTACTACGAGAGCGAGAGCCAGACCGTCCAGATCGTCGCCCCAAAGAGCCTGGGCAAACCCTCGCGACAACCCGAATAACGCGCGGGGGCTCGGCGGGGGCAGCCATCGCCCCGGGGCTCAGACGTAGACCCACTCCCGATCGCCGACCGGGGCCGAGTGCTCGAAGGCGTTCCAGGGCGTGATCTCGGCGAGGGGGCGCTCCCGGAAACCCTCGGGCAATTCCGAGTTCAGCACGAAGAAGGCATTCGGCGCAAAGCGGTCGGCGTAGACCAGCGAATAGCCCTTCTCTCGCCCCAACTTCTGGAAGGCCGCGATGCTGGCGCCGTGGTAATAGCTGCGATCCCAGACCCAATCCGGGTCGTAGGGCATCGTGCACGCCTGGTGGAGGCCGAAAAAGACGTTGTACTCCACCACCACGACCCTCGCCGTGAAGGATTCGATGGCCTTCCAGACCCAATAATCGTTGCCGTCGATATCGATGGAGAGCAGATCGAAAACCTCGGGCACTCCGTAGTGGGCGAAGAGTTCGTTCACATTGTCGGCGCGCACAAATTCCCGCTGCACCAACTCCCCGTCCGCGCGGCCGCTGCCCTCCATGAGCAGCCCGCGCCAACCCGCGTTCAGCCGCAGGTTGGCGGTATTCGAGAGGTGCTGGCCATCCCAGGCACCGAATTCGACGAAGTAGCGGTTGCGGATGCCGATCAATTCAAAGAGACGCTGCAATACGCCATCCTCGCCGCATTGCGAATAGACCTGGGCCTCGTAGTCGGCGAGATCGTCGAACACTCGAAACACTCCTTCTTTCTTCTCTAGTCTTCCGCTCGTTCCCGCTCGTCGGCCGACTCTTCGCCGCCCACCCCCGGGCAATCGGGGAGCCCGCGGAAATCGCGCGTAGGGATCGCCGAGCTTAGCCCGGCCGGGGACGCCGCGGGACTCCCCGGAACCCGGCGGCCGAGTGCCCCCGAAACGCCAGCCCGGTGCAGGAGCCGGCCCCTCCAAGGCGCACGCTTCCAGAAGAAGCGTTCCCAAAGAATGCTGTGGCAGAAGCGGCTTTGGGGAGGTGCTCTGGAATTCGGGGAAAGCACTCCGGGACGCCGGGAAAGTGCTTTCGGATTCAGGGGTTTTGGGTTCACGGATTTTTGGGTTCGGAGGTTTTGGGGGTTGCAGGTTTTTGTGTTCGCAGGGGGGGCGCAGATTCTTGGGTTCGCGGCGATTTTGGGGTTCGGAGCAGGTGCTCCGGGAACGCGGAGAGGGCTCCCGAGACCGACAGGCTTTCGACCTGTCGAGGGGGGCTTCTGGGCTTGGGGATGAGCGCGTGTGGCAGCTGCGCTCGTGCGCTGATGGCAGACGCGCTTGTGGAACGAGGGCTTCCAGAACGAGAGAACTCGTAGACCGCGGGGTCGGAAGAGGTGGTTGCGGAACAATTGCGGGGGGGATCTGCGATAGACGAGGGCTCGCAAGAAGAAAGAGTTCGCAGATCGCTGGCTTGGAAGAGGCCGCTCTGGCAGGGGCTGCGGCAGGCGGGGGCGTGTAAATCGACGAGGGCTCGTCAACAGAGGGGGGTTTGCAGGTAGACCGGGGGCTCGTGAATCGGCAGGCGCTCATAACGGGGGCTCATAGAAAGAGGCTTTCAAAGCCAGGACTCCCGGACGGAGCGCCCGCCAGAACCTGGCGGCCCGGGCCCCGGCCGGGAGCCAATCGTGGTAGAGTCATCCCCGACTCGTGCCAGGAGGAATCTCCATGTACAGTGCCGCCAAGCTCACTTTTGCGCGCAGGGTCTCCCTCGCCATGTGGATCTTTGCCGGGGCCTGCTTCTTCTTCCCCCTCTACTACATGGCCGTGGGCCCCTTCGGCCGCACGCTCTTCGGCATTCTGCTCTGCGTGCACGTGATCGAATTCTTCGTCTTCCTGGGCCTCTATCAGCGGGCCGGGGGATCCCTCTTCGGGCACTTCGCCCGCACTATCGCCTACGGGGTGATCCACAAGACCGAGGTCGAGCAGGGTCTCGCCGAGACCTGAGCCCGGGCGCCGGCGGGTTCTCCTGCCATTGGGCGAAAGTCGCGATAGATCGGAGCCCCGAGGCTTCGGGCGAAAGCCGAAAGCTCCGCTTGCGCCCGCCCTCCGTCCCCACCTCGATCCCCCATCCCCATCACGCCGGGCCCCGCTCCTGGCGCGAATCGGATCGCCCGGCACGAGCGCATCTTCTACAAGCGCGTTCTACAAGCGCGCGGCACATGCGCTCGTTCTACAAGAGCGCGGCATGTGCGCCGCTTCTACGAGCGCGTCTTCTACGAGCGCTCTGGCGCGAGCCCGCGGAACAAACGCGTCTTCCACGAGCGCTCCTGCAAGAATCACTCGCTACGGGCGATCTCCTACAAGCGCATCTTCTACATGCGCGCGTCTACAAGAGCGCGGCACGCGCGCCGCTTCTACGAGCGCGCCCCCCACAAGCGCTCTTCTACAAACGCGTCTTCCACGAGCGCTCCTGCAAGAATCACTCGCTACGGGCGATCTCCTACAAGCGCATCTTCTACATGCGCGCGTCTACAAGAGCGCGGCACGCGCGCCGCTTCTACGAGCGCGCCCCCCACAAGCGCTCTTCTACAAGAGCGCCCTTCTACAAGAGCGCCCTCCACAAGCGCATCTTCTACAAACGCGTCTTCCACGAGCGCGCGGAACAAGCGCTCCTGCAAGAATCACTCGCTACGACCGCTCTGGCGCAAGCGCTTGGCGCGGGGGTGTCTTCGCGAGACGCGTTCCTTCGGCCACCAGCCACGGGCCTCTAGCGGCGTTTTCGATCGCGAGCCGCGCGCCGATAGCCGGGTGTGCGCTCCGGGGGGGAGCCCGCCCTCTTGCCGGGCTTGCCGGATCCGGCCCGCTCGGCGGCGGGGGGCGGGCGCTCGGGAATCAGGCAACCGGGCCCGTCGCCGATCAACTCCCCGCGCCCCGCACCCTCGAGAGCCCGCTTGACGAGAGCGTGGTTGCGGGGCTCCCAATACTGCAGCAGCGCCCGCTGCACTTCGCGATCCCGAGCGCTGCGGGCACTCTCCACGGGTGCAAGGGTCTCGGGATCCAGGCCCGCGTAGTACATGCAGGTCGCGATATCCATCGGGGCCGGGATGAAATCCTGAACCTGTCTGGGCCGATAGCCGCTTTTCTTCAAGTAGAGGGCGAGTTCGATCGCCTCCTCGACTCCGGCCCCCGGATGGCTGGCGATGAAATAGGGCAGCAGGTATTGCTCCTTGCCCACACGCCCGGAGGCCCGCTTGAAACCCCGGGCGAAGCGCTCGAAATGATCGCCCCCGGGCTTCTTCATGCGGCGCAGGACCGACTCGCTGCGATGTTCGGGCGCCACCTTGAGGTGCCCGCTCACGTGGTGGGCGGCCAACTCCTCGAGATACTCGGGCTCGGCGGCGGCCAGATCCATGCGAATCCCCGAGGCCACCTGCACCTGCTTCACACCGGGCCGCGCACGGCTCGCGCGCATCAGATCTCGTAGGGGCGCGTGACCGCTATCGAGCAGCTTGCAGATCCGGGGATGCACGCAGGAGAGCCGGCGACAGCGCGCCTCCACCTCGGGACGACTGCAGCCCATGCGGTACATATTGGCGGTGGGCCCCCCGATATCACTCACGTAGCCCTTGAAGCCCGGGCGCCCCACCAGCGTATCGAGTTCGCGCAGGATCGACGCCTGGCTACGGCTCCGGACCCGACGGCCCTGGTGGAGGGTGATCGAGCAGAACGTGCAGCCCCCGAAGCAGCCGCGCAGAATCTGCAGGGAGTCGGCGATCATCGTCCAGGCGGGAATCGCCTCCCGGTAGTCCGGATGCGGAGCGCGCGCGTAGGGGAGTTCGTGCAGGCGATCGAAATCGGTCTCGGCGATCGGAAATGCCGGCGGATTGACGACCAGGCGCCGACGACCATGGGCCTGGACGAGGCGCCGGGCATTCTGGGGATTGGTCTCCCGATGCAGGCCCCGCGTGGCCACCGCGAAGGCCCGCTTGTCGGCCACCACCTCTTCGAAACTCGGCAGCAGGAGATCCCCCCGCGCGAGGGAGTCCGCAAAGTCATGAGCGGGAAGGGCCTCTTTTTCACCCAACAGGTAGGCGACACCGCGCAGATCCCGCAGGGCCTCGATGGGCTCGCCCGCCGCCAGGCGCCGGGCGATGGTCAGGATCGTGCCCTCGCCCATCCCGAAGGCCAGCAGGTCGGCCTTCGAGTTCAGGAGTTGAGCCGGGCGCACTCGATCCGACCAATAGTCGTAATGGGCCACGCGGCGCAGGGAAGCCTCGACGCCACCCACCACCACCGGCACTCCCTTGAAGGCCTCCCGGGAGCGCTGGCAATAGACGATCGAGGCGCGATCGGGGCGCAGCCCGATGCGCCCCCCCGGCGAATAGGCGTCGGCGTTGCGGCGCTTGCGATTCGCCGTGTAGTGGTTGATCAGCGAATCCATATTGCCCGCACTCACGGCGTAGAAGAGTCGCGGAGGGCCCAGGGCACGCCAGGGCTCCGCGCTATGCCAATCCGGCTGGGCGAGCACGGCCACGCGGAAACCGTGGGCCTCGAGCCAGCGGCCCAGCAGGGCCGCCGCGAAGGAGGGGTGATCCACGTAGGCATCTCCCGAGACGAAGACCACGTCGGCCCGGGACCAGCCCCGGGCTTCCATCTCGGCCCGGGTCCGGGGCAGAAAGGACTGTCCCCCCATGGGCTCTGGCACTGCTCTATCGGTTTTTTGGCGCTTCATCCTAGGCTCCGGCCAACCCATGGGGCACTATAGTCGATCGCCGACCCGGCCAGAGTTCCCAACCACCCCCGAGCACCGCGCACGGGGCTGTTGGAGGCCGGGTATAGCCAATCCGAGGAAGGGAAGTCGGCCGCGTGATCGAATGCCCCCATCGCCCCCCGTGTCCGGGTTGCCCGCGCCTGGGTCTCGCTGGCCCGATGCCCGATGCGCGCCGGGCACTGGCCGCCCTGGCCGAGGAAGCGGGCCTGCCGAGCCCCCCGCTGATCGAAGGAGCGCCCCTGGGCTGGCGCCAGCGCGCCCGGCTCGCCGTGCGCGGTCGCAGCCGCTCCCCCAAGATCGGCCTCTTCGAAGCCGGCAGTCACGACGTCGTGGACATCCCCCGCTGCGGAATGCAGCATCCCCTGATCAACCGCGTGGCCGGGGCCCTCAAGCAGGCGCTTCGCGACACGGATACGGCCCCCTATCGCGAACGCCATCACGCCGGACTCGTCCGCTACCTGCAGGTCGTCGTCGAACGCCCGAGCCAGCGGGCCCAGGTGGTGGTCGTCTGCAATGCCCGGGAGGCCGACAGCTTCATGCCCGCGGCCGAGCGCCTCCGGGCCCTGCTCGGCGACTCGCTCCACAGCCTCTTCTGGAATGGCCAGCCCGAGCGGACCAACAGCATCCTCGGGCCCCATTGGCGGCATCTCTGCGGCGCGGAAACCGTCTGCGAGGAGATCGGCGGAGCCCGCATCCTCTTTCCCCCCGGCGCCTTCGGCCAGGCCAATCTCGACCTCTACGATCGCCTCGTGGCGCGGGTCGGGGATTGGCTGGGGGAGGCCCGGGAAGTGGCGGATCTCTATTCGGGCTGCGGGGCTCTCGGAATGCCCCGCCTCGCCGCGGGCGCCCGAGTGCACTTCAGCGAGCGGGCCGAGGATTCCCTGCACGGATTGCGAGCCTCCCTGGCCCTGCGAAGTGCCGAGGAACGGGAGCGCGCCCGGATCCACCCCGGCGATAGCGACGAATTTCCGGATCTCGACGGGGCGCTCGGGCGTTGCGATGGCGTGATTCTGGATCCTCCCCGGCGCGGCATCGGGCCCCGGCTTCTGGCGCGACTCCGCGACGACCCCCCGGCGCGTCTCGTCTACGTGAGTTGCGGACTGTCGGCCTTTCTCGAGCAGGCCCGATCCCTGCTCGAGGGCGGGCGCCTCGAATGGGTCGGACTCGAGACCTTCGCGCTCTTTCCCCACAGCGAACACGTGGAGACCCTGGCGCTTTTCCGCAGGATTTGAGCTTCATCGCGGTGCTTCGCCGGGTATGACCGCATCCGCCACGCTACGCTGACATTCTATCCCCCCAAAACCCTTCAAGAGCGGCTCCCCCGACGAGAAGCATCCGGAATGAAGGACAATGAAGGACAACGAAAGACGAAGAGAGACAGGGAAAGAGGAGGAGATCCAGGGAACCCCCCGGAAACCCCGGGGAACAAGGAAAGCGTGGAGCCGAGAAGAGCAGAGAGAACGGGCGGCCAGATCACATCCCCTTTGAACTAGGAAGCTTGAACTAGGAAGCTTGGACCTTGAAAGCTTGAAGAAGATCACATCCCCTTTGAACTAGAAACCTTGGACCTTGAAACCTTGAAGAAGATCACGTTCCCTTGGACTTGAAAGCTTGAAGAAAGTCACATCCCCTTGAAAGAGTTACATCCCCTGACCTTGAAACCTGA
>CAYTAT010000002.1:217289-222178 GCA_964435795.1 uncultured Spirochaetaceae bacterium | reverse complement strand
GACCGCAGCAGAAGCCGGGTTCGGCACGAGACCGGGGCGAAGCCGGCAAGGACTCACCAGGGGGGGGGAAGGCATCATCGACCGCAGCGCTTCGACAACGATCGGGAGACGCGGTGAATCCGGGGCCGCCGGGATGGCTCCGCTCCCCCCAACGGGCCGGGGAGACGCGGCATGAGCAGGCTGATTCTGGCCGAGAAGCCCAGCGTGGCCCGGGACATCGCGCGCACCCTCGGCGTCCGAAAGCGCGGGGACGGTTTCCTTCACAGCAACGACTACCACGTCACCTGGGCGGTGGGACACCTCGTCGGGCTCGCCCAACCCCAGCAGATTCGCCCGGAATGGAAACGCTGGCAGCGAAACCAGCTTCCCATGCTGCCCGAGCAATGGCCCCTCGAAGTCCAGCCGAGTACCCGGGATCAGTGGCAGATCGTCTCACGGCTGCTCCGCGATCCGGGGCTGGACACCGTGGTCTGCGCCACGGATGCCGGCCGCGAGGGAGAATTGATCTTTCGCTACATCTACGAGAAGGCCGGCTGCCAGAAACCCGTCGAACGCCTCTGGATCTCTTCCCTCACCGAGGAGGCCATTCGGCGAGGCATGCAGAACCTGCGGCCGGCCTCGGAATTCGACGCCCTGGCGGACGCCGCCCGGGCGCGCAGCCGAGCCGACTGGCTGGTGGGAATGAATCTCTCGCGCGCCTACACGATCGCCGGGCGCAGGGGAGGCGCCGAGAGCGAACTCTTCTCGGTGGGCCGCGTACAGACCCCGACCCTGGCCATGCTGGCGGAAAGGGAGCAGGCGATTCGCGACTTCCGGCCCGAGGGCTACAAGGAGGTGATGGCGACCTTCGAGCCCGACGAAGCGACTTCCGGCGCAGATGAGGCGGGGATCCGAAGCTATAGCGGCCATTGGTTCTCGCCCGAAGCCGAGGCCGGATCCGATCCCAAGGCCCAGGCCGGCAAGCCCGGCGCTTCCCCCAAAGGCCCGGCCGAGGAGACGACGACGCGGCGACAGCGGGCCCGGCGGCTTCCCGCCGAGGGCGGGCTCGCCGAGCAGATCGCCGAGCGCTGCCGGGGCGGCGAGGCCCGCATCCAAGCCATCGAGGGCAAGCAGAGAAAACTCCCGCCCCCCCTCCTCTACGATCTGACGGAGTTGCAGCGCCACGCCAACCGCCTCTACGGCTACTCGGCCCAGCAGACCCTCGAGACCGCCCAGGCCCTCTACGAGCGCCATAAACTCATCAGCTATCCCCGCACCGACAGCCGCCACCTCTCCCGGGATGTGGCGGCCGAGTTGGCCGGGGTGGTGAAGATGGCCCGCAAGCGTTTCGCGCCCGAAGAAATCGCCGAGGGCAGTGGCGAACGGCCCCTCGGCAAACGCTTCGTCGACGACGCGCGGGTCAGCGATCATCACGCGCTCATTCCCACCCCCGGCGATGCCTCGACCCGCCGTTTGAACGCGGCCGAAGCCAGGATCTACGATCTGATCTGCGCACGGCTGCTGGCGGCCTGGCACGCCGACCACCTCTACTCGACCACCCGCATAGTCACCGCCATTCGCTCTGGAGCGGCCGCATCTCCGGTGATCGACCTCTTCGAGAGCCTCGGCACCCGGGTCGATCGGCCCGGCTGGCGGGTTCTGGATCCGAAGCCCGAACGGGCGAGGAAGCGCTCGCCGGCCCCGGGCAGCGGCTCCGATGCCGGCCCGGAGGCCTCCCTGCCCCCGAATCTCGCCCGGGACCAGCGGCAGCGAGTGGTGGAGACCCGCACGCTCGAGAAGCAGACGCGACCGCCCCGGCGCTTCAACGAGGCCACCCTGCTCACCGCCATGGAGACCGCCGGCCGTCAACTCGAAGAGCGGGAACTCTCCGCGGCCATGCGCGAGTGCGGGCTCGGCACGCCCGCCACCCGGGCCGCGATCATCGAGACCCTGATCGCACGGGGCTATGCGGAGCGCGAGGCCCGCAACCTGCGGGCCACGGAGCGCGGCATCGGGCTGGTGGCACGCGTTCATCCGGATGTGCGGAGCCCGGCCATGACCGGGCATTGGGAAGCGCGGCTCCAGGCCATGGGGCGCGGGGAAGGCGACTTCGCGGGCTTCATGCGCGATATCGAGGCGTGGGTGAGCGAGGCCGTCGAACGGGTGGATGACCCGGGGCCCGGAGCACAGCAGAACGCGAAGGCGCCACCCGCATCCAGCGACCGGCTGCAGCCTTCGAAGAAAAGAGGGGAAGATGCGGGGGGCGACGCCTCGGGGCGCGAACTCTTCCCGGGCCCTGGGTCCCGGCCCGGCCCTCAAGCCTCCTCCGCCTCTCTTGCCTCCTCCGCCCCCTCCTCCCTTTCCGCCTCTCTTCCCTCCTCCCTTTCCGCCTCTCTTCCCTCCCCCGCCCCCTCCTCTCTTCCCTCCTCCCACCCCGCCTCGCGAGCTTCCGCCCCGATCTCCGGCCAGGCCGCGAGCGCGCCCGCGAGCGGACCCCCGGCGCCGGCATCCGAAGCGGGCTCCTGGCGGGTGATTCGCGGCTCCACGCCCCTGGAATCCCTGCCCATCCTGCTTCGCGAGGTCTTTGGATTCGAGAGCTTCCGGGCCCATCAGCGCGAGGTCTGCGAGGCCACGGTCAAGGGCGAAGACGTGCTGCTCGTGATGCCCACCGGAGCGGGAAAATCCCTCTGCTACCAATTGCCCGGCCTCGCCCGCGCGGGCACCACCCTGGTCGTCAGCCCCCTGATCGCCCTGATGGAGGATCAGGTCGCCCAACTCCAGGCACACGGGCTGCGTGCCGAGCGCATTCACTCCGGCCGCAAGCGCTCGGAATCCCAAGGGGTCGCCTCCGCGTACGCGGCGGGCCAACTCGACTTTCTCTTCATCGCGCCCGAGCGCCTCAGCGTGCCGGGCTTTCCCGAATTGCTCGCGAGCCATAAGCCCTGCCTGATCGCCATCGACGAGGCCCACTGCATCTCGCAATGGGGACACGACTTCCGCCCCGACTACCGAATGCTCGGGGAGAGGCTGCCCGCCCTGCGGCCGGCTCCCGTGATCGCCCTGACGGCTACGGCGACGCCGGTGGTACAACGCGACATCGTGACGCAATTGGGGATCGACCGGGGCCAGCGCCACATCCACGGCTTTCGGCGCACGAATCTCGCCCTCGAGATCGCGGAGTTCAGTCCCTCGGCGCGAGAGGCCAAGACCCTGGAATTGCTCGCCGCCGCCGAGCGAAGACCCGCCATCGTATACGCGCCCACGCGCAAGAAGGCCGAGGCCCTGGCCGAGGTCCTGGGTCGGAAATTCCCCGCGGCCGTCTATCACGCAGGCATGACCTCGGCTCGACGCGACCGCGTCCAGACGGATTTCCTGGCCGGCCAGCTCGAAGTCATCGTGGCCACCATCGCCTTCGGAATGGGGATCGACAAGGCCGATGTTCGCAGCGTCGTTCATACGGCCCTGCCCTCCAGCATCGAGGGCTACTACCAGGAAATCGGCCGCGCGGGCCGCGACGGCCTGCCCTCCCGGGCCTTCCTGCTCCACGGCTACGCGGATCGCCGCACCCTGGAGTGGTTCTTCGAACGCGACTACCCCGACATCGCGGATCTCGAGCGCGTCCATGAGGGATTGGACGAGGTGCCCCTCTCGACCTCGGCCCTGGCGGAGAGGATCGCCGCCCGGCGCCGAATGAGCGAAGACCGCTTCGAAAAGGCCCTCGAAAAGCTGTGGATTCATCGCGGGGCCCGGGTGACACCCGAGGGCGACGCCAGCCGGGGACCCAACGCGGACTGGCCGAGGGAATATCGCGAGCAGCGTCGTCATCGCGAGACCCAACTCTCCCTGGTGTCCGAATTCGCGGAGAGCTCGGATTGCCGCATGTTGCGCCTCGTCGAACACTTCGGCGATCAGGCCGATGCGGGCGCCCCTTGCGGGACCTGCGACGTCTGCGCACCCGAGGACGCCCTCGCCCTCGGCTTTCGAGAGGCAACCCCGACCGAAAAGCTCGCCGCGGCCCAGGTCCTGAAGATCCTCGAGCGAAATAGCAGCAGCACGGGCCGTCTCCACGTCGAGTCCGGGAGCGAGGTGCTCGCCAGGCGAGATTTCGAGAACCTGCTCGGTGCCCTGGCCCGGGCGAGCCTGATCGGCATCGAAAGGGATGAATTCGAGAGCGAGGGCCAGATGATCCGCTATCGCCGCGCCCATCTCAAGCAGGGCGGTCGGGCCGCCACCGAATCCGACGCCGAACTCGAATCCAGCCTGGAGAGCCTGCGGCTGCCGACCCTGCCGGGCCGGGATGCCGCCGGCTCGGCGAAGCGACGTCGCAAAGCCGGCCCCCGGCGCAAGGGAGCCTCGACCCGCGGGCGGCGGCGGGCATCCACCAGCGGCAAGGGGCGGGGAAAAGCCGCCGCGGAGCAGGATCTCACGGCGGCGGCGGCTGGACCCCTGCTCGAAAAGCTCCGGGCCTGGCGCCTCTCGATCGCGCGCCGCCGCCACATCCCGGCCTTCCGAGTCATGACGGACCGCGCCCTGATCGCCCTGGCCACCGATCGACCCGGGGACGAGGAGGCCCTGCTGAGCGTGCACGGCGTCGGGGCGACCACGGTGCGAAAATTCGGGAAGGAATTACTCGAGTTGATCGCCCGCAGCGCAAAGTCCGAAAAGCCCTGACGCCCCGCTTCGCGAGCCCGAGGGAAGACGGTGCCCATGGCATCGGGAAGGGGCGGCGGACATGAGCACTGCGAAGGGGCGACGGGCATGAGCGGCAGGCATGGGCGCCGGGAATAGGCGCCGGACATGGGCACCGGGAATAGGCGCCAGACATGGGCACCGAACATGAGCGGCGGGCATGGGCACCGGGAATAGGCGCCGAACATGGGCGACGGGCACGGGCGCCGGACATGAGCGCC
>CAYTAT010000002.1:208148-217189 GCA_964435795.1 uncultured Spirochaetaceae bacterium | reverse complement strand
ACCGGGAATAGGCGCCGAACATGGGCGACGGGCACGGGCGCCGGACATGAGCGCCAAGAAGGGGCGACGGGCATGGGCGCCGGGAATGGGCGCCGGCAATAGGCGCCGGGAATAGGCGCCGGGAATAGGCGCCAGACATGGGCACCGAACATGAGCGGCGGGCACGGGCGCCGGACATGAGCGCCCGGAATAGGCGCGGAACATGAGCGCCGGGAAGGAGCGCCGGACATGGGCGCCGAGCCCGAGCGCCGGACATGAGCGCCAAGAAGGGGCGCCAGACATGGGCACCGGGAATAGACGCCGGACATGAGCGCCAGGCACGGGCGGCGGGCATGGGCGCCGGACATGAGCGCCGAGCCCGAGCGACCGCATCCGACCCAGCGTCGCGTGAGACCGGCCCCTGCGTCGCATCAAGAGACCACTCCGGAGCGAGAGGGGGGGGCCCGAGGCGGCATCCCGCGAACTCCCGGCCCGGCCCGTTCCGTGGCCCCGCGCATGCCCCCCGCATCCGCGCCCTCCCCCCCCCCCCCCGGCGGCCGGGAATTGCCGCGAGTTGCCGACGGCTCCCCGCTCCTTCAGCCCCGCCGATAGCGGCGAAAGAGCCAGTCGCCGCTGGGCTCCCGGTGCTCGCACTCACTCACGAGATCGAGACCGAGGGCCTCGACCTCCCGGGGCCCCGGAAGCCGGCCCCTGCGGAGTTCGGCGGGAAGTTCGGCTCCGAGATAGAGGGAGAGCAGCCACTCGCGCACGCGAAGTGGGTCGCGGTAGAGGCCGGCCGTCGTCCGCGCACCCGCTTCGATCGTGACATTGCCCATGCCGAGCGGGCCCGCGAGATGATCGAGCAGAGTGTCGAGGGCCGGTGCGGGGTGTGCGATGACTTCGACGCCGGCACCCCGGGCCGACTCGGCCAGCAGGGCGGCGCCCCTCTCGCCGCTAAAGACGAGAACCCGCTGGCCGCAGTGGAAGAAGGGATGAGCGAAATCGAGTTCTCCGCCCCGGGTCAGCAATACGCTGATGGGCGCTTCGGATCGGCCGAGAATCTCTCGGCGCCAGTCCGCGAAATCCGAAGCATTCGGCCCCGTCGGCGCGTGTACGAGATCGGCTTCCGCGCGCAGGATGGCGCCGGTCGTCACGATGGCATCCGAGCGCGCCCGGGCCAGGCCCAACGCGAAGGCATCCGTGGCGCTGCGCGGCGTATTGTCGGCGATCCGCATGCTGAAGATCTCGCCCGACGGCGCCGACCAGCCCGCAGCGACGTGGAGCACACCGGCATCCCCGACCAGATCGTCGCCCGCTGCGCCGTATAGGGATTCGATCCGCTGGGCGACCGCCCCGGCGCTCACCCGTCCAGGCGCTCGTGAAAAAAAGCGATCACCCGCTCCAGGGCCGCACGGGTGGGATGTCCCGCCTCGTCGACGAGATCTTTCGTGACGACGCTATGGGCGGTACCGGGCAGGCCATGGGGGTTTCCCTTGCCCGAGTCGATCTCGATCGCCTCGAAGCCCGCACCGAGTTCTTCGCGCAGCCTCTCGAAACGCTCGCCGGGAACCATCGCATCGCCGCTGAAGCGCAGCCCGAGAACCCCGACCCCCTCCTCGCAGGCGCGCTGGCGCACGACCTCGAGATCCTCGTCCGAGAGGTGCAGAGCCCGGCGGCGTTCGGCGCCGAAGGGAAAGGGCAGCGAGGGCTGGGAGAGCACGGGGGCCATCACCCAGGGATCGACCATGAGCGAGAGCGCGAAGTTGCCCGTGAGGCACATGCCGATCGCACCGACCCCGGGGCCTCCGCATTCCCCGTGAAGCTCGCGACATAGGGCGCGCAGCCAGATCGTGATGGGACTCGAGCGTCGGGAGGCCAGCACGTGGAATTCCCGGCTCACGCAGGCCCGCGCGAGTTGCCCGAGCGCATAGCGATTCGAGAGCTCGCGGCCCGTCGTGCCGAACATCTCGGGCATCGCCACGCTGAAGCCCTCGTCGAGCAGGCGCTCGGCGAATTCCACGACGGCCGGATAGATCCCCGGGACCTCGTGCATGATCACGATGCCCGGACCCTCGCCCGCCCGGTAGACCGGATGCTGGACACCCTGATGGCTGAAGGATGTCGACTCGAAACCGGGAATCATGCCGAGAGTCTATGGAATCCTCCCCAGCTACGCTCTGGGGGGCGCGCGCCCGAGCGCCGGCTTGCGGGCCCCGGCCTGGAAATGCGATCCTCCCGGGGAACGAGGGCCAGCGGGGAAGCCCGATCAAAAATCTGCGACGGCCACGAGCCGAGCACGCCACGAGGTCTGAGACGATGGAAATCACGATCACCTATTGCGCACGTTGAAACTACTTGCCTCGGGCCTCCAGTCTGGCGGCCGCAATCCGAGAAGCCAGTGGACTCGACAGCCGGCTCATCAAGGGCGATAACGGCATCTTCGACGTGATCGCGGATGGCGAGATGCTCTTTTCCAAGCACGAGGCCGGCCGCTTCCCCGAACACGACGAAATCCTCGAGCGCCTGCCCGCAAGCGGCTGACGTCGGCGCCCGGCCGGGCTCAATCCCGGGCGAGCAGATCGATGGCGATCAGGCTGAACGCACGGGTGGCGGCTTCGAGCGTGGCCTCGGGGGCCGGCGCGAAGCCGCTCGAGTGGATGCTGGGCAGAGGCGGGGCCCCGGGCTCGAGGCTCGCCCGGTAGAGATCGGGATCCTGGGCGCCGACGCGAAAGATCAGGCCGGGCACATCGAGTGCCCGCGCGTAGCGGCCGAAGTCCTCGCCGCCCATCGTGGGCGACATCGCGCGGACATGATCGGCACCGAAGATGCGCTCCAGGACCCGCACGGCCCGCGCAGTCAGAGCTGGATCGTTGTAGACCGCCGGCGTGTATTCCTTGCGGATCACGATCTCGGGCGGCTCGGGGCATTGGAAGCTGCGGCAGGTATCCTCGGCCAGTTGCGCGATTCCTTGCAGAAGTTGCGAGCGCACTTCATCCGTGTAGGAGCGAACGGTGAGTTGCAGATGTGCGGAGTTCGCGATCACATTATGCTTCGTGCCCGCGTGCAACGAACCCACGGTGACGACGGCCGCTTCGAGGGGATCCACGCGTCGGCTCACCAGGGTCTGTAGCGCCGTGACGAAATGGGCCGAAGTCACGATCGGATCGATGGCCCGATGCGGGCGAGCGCCGTGTCCCCCCCGGCCGTGAAGCGTCACATCGACGGAATCCACGTTCGCAAAGGCCCACTCCGGGGTATAGCCGACGGTACCGGCGGGCAGCGCCGAATCCACGTGCAGCGCCAGGGTATAATCGGGAACGGGAAAGCGCTGGAAGAGACCGGCGGCGAGCATTTCCCGGGCCCCGCGGCCGATCTCCTCGGCGGGCTGGGCGACCACGAGCAGGGTGCCCGTCCATAGGGACCTGGCCAGGGCGAGCAGGCGCGCCGTCGCCACCAGGTTCGTGGTGTGGAGATCATGCCCACAAGCGTGCATGACCCCGGTCGAACGGCCATCGGGCAGGACGGCCGTCACCTGGCTCGCATAGGCGAGCCCGGTTTCCTCCGTCACCGGCAGGGCGTCCATATCGCCGCGCAGGAGAAGGGTCTCGCCCGGGCCATTTCGCAGCACGGCCACCACGCCGTGCCCCCCCACGCCGCGGCTGACCTGGTAGCCCGCCCGCTCGAGGGAATCCGCCACCAATGCCGCCGTCTCCCGCTCCTGCAGGGAGAGTTCCGGGTGGGCGTGCAGATACTTATAGAGTTCCACCAGGCCGGTCAGATTTCCGTCGACCCACTCGTCCACCAACTCTTTCGCCCGCTGCCATGCGGCGGAACTCTCCGACCCGACCCCGGGCGCGGAGGAGGGAATCTCCTGGGCGGCGGCCAGGGGCGGGGCGAGGGCCGAGGCGAGAGGCGAGGCAAGAGCCAGGACGAGGATCGCGCCGAGGAGAAGACGAAGCGGCGGGCAGAAAGACATGGGATCAGGGCGTTTCAAGAGGATCTCCCGAGAAGCGATTCGCGAACCCGCGCAAGGCTAGCGCCTGCTCGCCGGGCGCGCGCATCTCTCCGTCCCGGGCCCTCCCGCCAGGGAGCGGGGCCGAAATCCACGGCAGCCAGAAGACCGAGCAGGGCCTCTTGTCCGGGACCTCTCGCTTCCCCTTTCGCATCGGTCTTCGACTCATGCTCAGGGTCGCCACCGGAAGTCGGTTCCGGCCTGGCTTCCCCGGGCCTCGCCCCGACTTCCTTTCCGCCTCGCCTCGATGCCGGAGTCTCATCCCGAGCCGCTTTCACGGCTGGCCGAGCGGGCGGCCAAATCCGCTCTTCAAAAGGCAATCTACTGAATTGGCCTCGACTCGGTTAGACTCGGTCGGGCTCGACTGGATCCAAGTCGAAAGAGTCGAGGCCGGGATCCTTCCCGAGTCGTATCGAAGTCGCATGAAGGAGAAGTGATGCCCCTGGATCCCCAGGCCAAGGCCCTACTCGACATCTCGAATGCCGCCCCGCCGATGGAACTCTCGGCGGATCCAGAGCCCGCCCGAAGCCTCTTCGAGAGCATGCATATGCCGTCGACCCAAACACCGGCCGGCGGCATCGAAGACCGGAGCCTGCCCGGGCCCGGCGGGGAAATCCCGATTCGGATCTATCGACCCGCGGGTGAGGGCCCACATCCGGTGCTGGTCTATTTCCACGGCGGCGGCTTCGTAATCGGCAGCATCAACACCCATGACGGCACCTGCCGCGATCTATGCTGCGGGGCGGATTGCATGGTGATCTCGGTCGAATATCGCCTGGCGCCGGAACATCCCTTTCCCGCGAGCCCCCAGGACTGCTTCGCGGCCACCCGATGGGTGGCCGAAAATGCCGACGAACTCGGCGCCGACCCGGATCGGATGGCCGTCGGCGGGGATAGCGCGGGCGGCAATCTCGCCGCGGTCGTCGCCATCCTCTGCCGCGACCGGGGCGGGCCGGCCCTGCGCCATCAACTTCTCCTCTACCCGGTCACCGATTACGGATTTGAAACCCCCTCCTATTCGGAAAATGCCGAGGGCTACTTCCTGACCCGGGAACTGATGGAGTGGTTCTGGGATCACTACCTGATGGATCCCTCGGACGGCGAAAACGAACTGGCCTCTCCACTGCGGACCAAGGATCTCTCGGGCCTGCCAGCGGCCACCGTACTCACGGCGGAATTCGATCCCCTGCGCGACGAGGGCGAGGCCTACGCACAGAAATTGCTGGCGGCCGGCGTGGAAACCGCGCTGACGCGCTACGACGGTCTCTTCCACGGATTCTTCAGCATGGGAGCCGCGATGGAGAAAGCCGGCGAGGCCGTACAAGAAACCTGCCAAATCCTGCGGAGCGCCCTCGCCCGATGAAAGAACCCGGCTTCGAAGCCCTCATCCGGTGCACGATCGCCGCGCTACTGGCCTGCCTGGTCGGCCTGGGGTGCGCTGCCCTGAATTTTCCGACGGATCAGCCCGGGCTCTCGGACGAGGAAATCATCCCCTACCCCCTGCCCCCCCCGCCCGCCGACGAATACAACTGGGCTGAACTCTCGGCTCGCGGGCGCCAGGCCACGCGCCTGGGAGAATACGCGGCGGCCGAGGCGGCGCTGCTCGCCGCCCTGAAGCAGACCCGGGAATTGCCCGCCCAGGACATCCGCGTCCAGACCAGCCTCATGAACGTGATCCGCCTGGTGGAAGAGTTGCAGGAATCGGGACTCGACGAACGGGCCGGACTGTTGATCGAATTGCTGATCGATGACGAGGGCCGCGGCCATCCGATCGATTTCGGCATGGCGGGGTCGGTGGTGCTCGTCCACGTAGCCGTGCTGGTTTCCCAGGGCGAACTGGATCGGGCCCAAGAGGTGCTCCGGAGTGGCCTTCGCTTGAAGGATGCCGGCAATCCCGCCAACGCCCGGCTGCGCAGAAAAGCCGAGTCCGAACTGAGCGGAATTTCGGGTGAGGCTTTCGAGTAGTCGCGCCACGCGATCGGATCCCGGCCGCAGGAGCTACGGCCGCCCCCCGCCGCAAGGAAGCGAAACGGCGCGAAGAAGCGCGCTACCCCGGCCCTCGCACGGCGATCACACCTTCGAATGCGTCGCCCTCGGGAAAGGCTCTGCGGCGCGGAAAGTCCTCGCCGGGACCGGCGGGATCGAGCGCCTCCAGCCGCACCCGGGCGCTCCTGGCCGCGCGCTCGACCCATTCCCCCAGGCGCCCGCGGCCCCGCCGCGCATTATGACAGACCAGCAGCAGCCCCCCCGGCCGCAGGCGCGCCAGGGCGCTGGCGATCAGGGGCTCGAGATCTCGCTGGGAGGACCAGAAACGCCGGCCGGCGGCGGCCGCGGTGGGAGGGTCGATCACGATGCCATCGAAAGCCTCGCCGCCGGGTCGCGTCGACAGAAAGCGACGGCCATCGCCGCGATGACTCTCGTGGCGGGCTACATCAACCCCGAATTCCCGGTTCAGCAGGAGGTTCTCATCGAGCCAACGAAGGTAGGCCGCCGAGAGATCCACGCTGGTCACGCGCCGCGCCCCGGCGGCCAGCAGGGCGACGCTGAACGAACCCGTGTGGGCGAAGAGGTTGAGCCACTCGCCTCCTCGCGCCGCCGCGGCCAGGCGCGCGCGATTTTCACGTTGATCGAGAAAGAATCCCACCCCCGGCCGAGCGCGACCCGGCTCGGCGAGCCCCGGATCCACCCAAAAACGCAGCCCGCGCTCATGCACGACCAGCCGGCCCCGGGCGTCGAGCCTCTCCGCCAGCCAGGGGGCATCGGGTTCCTCGCGCCAGCGGACGCGATCGCCGATCGGGGGTGCCGGACCGGGCCAGTGCAGGACCTCGACCGCGGGCAGTTCTCCGGGGCCGACGTCGCGCGACTCCCGCAGAGCCGCCAGCAGCGGTTCCACCAGAGCGACGCTGGCCGGGCTACTGACCAGGATCCGCAGCAGATCGCCCAGGAGATCCACTGCCAGGCCGGGTAGCCCATCCGCCTCTGCGTGAACCAGGCGCAGGGCGCTGGTGTGGGGACGCCCCGCGACTTCGAAACGCGCCGCACCGCGCCGCGCCAGCCCGCGGCGCGGTGCCAGGGCCTTTTGTACCCGCGCCCGAACTTCGGCCTCGTCGTCCAGCACCGAAACACCCGGCCGGGCCCAGATGCGGGCGGCGATGCGCCCCTTTCCCTCCATCCTGGCCAGGCCCAGATCCTCGCCCCGGGGCCCCACCACGGCGACCCGGGAGCCGACCTCGAATGCCCCGGGGTCGTCGCTCTCGGCATCCGGAAGGATCCAGGGGTGTCCGCGACGCAGGATATGGCTCGTCGCACGAGAAACCCGGTACTGTTTGGCTGAAGGCGAGGCCACGGCCGCGACGATACCGAAGTCCGGCGGGGCGAGATTGCCAGCCCGCGAACCCGCTAGCGGGAATCCGGTGGTAGTCTTCAGAGTCGAAAGCCAGGAATCCCCTCGCTCTGGGATCCCCCGGACCCCACCGCCTCTGCCAGGGCCCCGGGGATCGCAGAGCGGCTCACTCGCTGTGGACCGAACCGTTGACGGATACGAAGAAGCTGAGAGCGAATCCACCCAAAGCCCTGAACGAATTGGCGTCGCGACTCGAGGCGGCGGGCCACGCTACCTGGTGGGTGGGGGAGAGCCTTCACGACGCGCTGTGTAAACTGCCGACCCGGTCGTACGCCCTCGCAACCGACGCCAGTTCGCCGCAGATCGTGGCCGAGTTGCCCCGCGCCGTACCGGTCCGCCCGGATGCGACGGCCTTCATCGTCCCATCGGCGCTGGGTCCGATCGATCTGGCGCCCCTGCGCGTCGGGCCGGGCATCGAATCGGATCTGGCCCATCGCGGCTTCACGATCCTCGCCCTGGCCTGGCGCTTCGCCGACAGTTCCCTGGTGGATCCCCACGGCGGAGCACGCGATCTGGGCGAGGGCAGACTGCGCTGTGTGGGCGATCCCGAGACGAGCCTGCTGGAGGCACCCACTCGCGTCCTCCAGGCCGCACGGCTGGTGGCTCAACGCGGCTACACGGCCGACCCCACCCTGCGCCCCGCCATGACGGCGGCCTGGCGCGAGTCGGGCGCGGATATCGCAGCCGCAGATCTGAGGCGAGAATTCGATGCCCTATTGATGAGCCCGCGCCCGGGCGCCGGGATCCGCCTGCTGCAGAAATCTGGCATCGACAGACTGCTCGGCTTCAGGAGCAAGAAGGACGCGGCTCGCCTGCTCGACGCTGCACCCCGGGAAAGCGCCCTGCGCTGGGCGATCTGGCTGCGGGGAGGCGGAGGCAAACGCTGCCTCTACCGGGTGCGCCTCGATTACACGCGAACGCGAAAGGTGCGCCGACTCCTCGACCACCATCCCCTGGAGGAAGCGGCCTCGACCCGCCGCCGCAGTTCCGTGCGCCGCCTCGCGGCACGCCTCCAGCCGGGGGAAAGGGCCCATCTCCTGGCCCTGCGAGAAGCGGAACTCGCGGAATATCCGGAGCCCGAGGCCCGGGAGATCCGCCGGGCCCTCGACCGCATCCAGAAGGCCCTGGAGCGGGAAGAGAGAGCGCACCGGGACGGCGAGGAAGAGATCGCCCTCAACGTCGATGGCCACACCGTCGCGGGCGCGCTGGGCATCGAACCCGGCCCCGAATTGGGGCGGGCCCTGGCTTTCCTGCGCACCCGAATCAGCGAGCGACCGGAACTCAACACCCGGGCGAACCTGCTGGAATTGCTGCGGGATTGGCAGAACGCCTAGCGGGGGGATGGTGCCGCAGTGCGGGCATGACCCCCGCCGCGGCCGAGCGGCAATCCAACGCGGGCCAGTCCAACCCAGCGCAGCAATCCAGCGCGACAATCCAACGCGGCAGTCCAGCGCGGCAATCCAACGCGGGCCAGTCCAACCCAGCGCGGCAGTCCGGCGCGGCAGTCCAGCGCGGCAATCCAGCGCGGCAATCCAGCACGGCAATCCAGCACGGCAATCCAGCGCGGCAATCCAGCACGGCAATCCAGCACGGCAATCCAGCACGGCAATCCAGCACGGCAATCCAGCGCGGCAGTCCAGCGCGGCA
>CAYTAT010000002.1:143865-208048 GCA_964435795.1 uncultured Spirochaetaceae bacterium | reverse complement strand
GGGGGGGGGCGAGAACTCGGAGGCTGTTGAATCATTGCCCCGATGCAAACCCTCTTCCAAAGCGTCCGTGCAGCGGCTTCGAGCCGGGCCTGGTCCCTGGGCGTTGAAATTGCGCGCGCCGAGGCGGTCGCCGGCGAACGCGAGAACGCCCAGGAGATCGTGCTGCGGATCAGTCCGAGCCAGGGCCTGCAGGCGCCTCTCGTCACCCTCTATCCGGAGGACGAGGATTGGGAGTGCAACTGCCGCGGGGAGGAGGACCCCTGCGAACACGTCGCCGCCGCCGTGATCGCGCTTCGCAAGGCGCGGGTGGAAGGCAAGCCCCTGCCGTCGGGAGCGACCGGTATCGGGCGCTTGCGTTACCACTTCGATTCCAGCGCGCGCCCGGGACTCGCGCTGCGTCGCGAAGTCGTCAGCGGTGAACGAGTGGAAGAACTCAAATACGGTCTGACAGCCCTGGCGGCGAGCAAGACCCGGGGACCCCGATTCGACGCCAACGCACGAGACATGAAGGTCGAACAGATCCTGGGCTCCCGGGGTACGGCGATCCCGCCTCCGGAAAAGCTCCCGGCGCTATTCGCCACCCTCGAGGGTTGCGAACGGGTCGTGCTCGACGGCCGACCCGTGCAGGTCTCGGGGGAAATCGTGTTCCCAATCGCCCGGGTCGTGGACGCTCCGGGGGGCGTCCGCCTCTTCGTAGAACAGGATCCAGCGGTGAGCCGATCCGTCGGCGCGGGAGCCGTCCTCTGCGGCGAAACCCTGAGGGCCGTCGGGGATCCGCGTCTCAGCGGACGCGAGCGCGAGGAGTTGCCGAAGGGCCGCTTCTACTCCCACGATCAACTGCCGGAATTCACGACCGAGATTCTGCCCTCCCTCGCCGCGCGACTGCCCGTGGATGTGCAGACCAGCATCCTGCCCGAGACCACTCGGGCCGAGCAACCCCGCATCCAACTCGAAGTCGAACGGCGCGAAGACCAACTCTCGATCCTGCCGACCCTCGTCTACGGCAAACCCCCTTCGGCGCGGATCGATGCCGGCCGCCTGGTTCATCTCGAGGGCCCGATCCCGGTGCGCGATCAGGTTGCCGAGCGTCAGGCCATTCGCGACCTGGAGCGCGAACTCGGCCTCTCCCCCAGCCGCCGAGTCAATCTGGCGGCGGAGGATGCCATCGCGGTCGCCGAGCGCATCCGCGCCTGGCGGGGGGAAGTGCGGGGCGACGCCCATCAGGACTTCCGACGTTCCGAGACCCTGATCCCTCGGCTCCAGATCGATGACGACCGGATCGATCTTTCCTTTGCGCTGCCCGCGCGCCCCGCTTCGAACGGCGCAGAACATCGGGCTTCGGAGGCGACCTCGGCCTCCGCGTCTTCGGTTCTGAACGCCTGGCGCCGCGGCGAATCCCTGGTCTCCCTCGGCGAGAGCGGCTTCGCCCCCCTGCCCGCCGATTGGCTGGAACGCTTCGGTCATCGCGTGAGCGACCTGCTGGCCGCCCGGGATGACCGCCAGCGGGTTCCCACCTGCGCACTGCCGGATCTGGGAGCGCTCTGCGAAGATCTCGACGAGGCTCCGCCGGCCGCGCTCGAAGGCCTGCGCCCCCTGCTCGATGGATTTTCGGGAATTCCCGAGACCCCCACGCCCCCGGATCTCGTCGGAGAGTTGCGCTCCTACCAGCAGAGGGGCGTCGACTGGCTGATCTTCCTGCGCCGGGCGGGGCTCGGTGCACTGCTCGCGGACGACATGGGACTCGGCAAGACCCTGCAAGCCATCTGCAGCCTGGAAGCGCCCTGCCTCATCGTCATGCCCACCAGCCTGCTCCACAACTGGCAGGAAGAATTGACGCGCTTTCGCCCGCCCCTGGGCGTCCGCGTCTACCACGGCCCAAACCGCAGCCTGGAGCCCGAAACCGACGTCCTGCTCACCAGCTATGCGATCCTGCGCCTGGATATCGATGCGCTCGCCGATCGACATTGGCGGACGGTCATTCTCGACGAGGCCCAGAACATCAAGAACCCGGAGAGCCAGGTCGCCCAGGCGGCCTTCCGATTGCAGGCCGACTTCCGGATCGCCCTGACGGGCACTCCCGTCGAAAACCGCCTCGAAGAATTGTGGAGCCAACTCCACTTTCTGAATCGCGGACTGCTCGGCGGACGCAGCGGCTTCCAGGAGCATTATGCGAACCCCATTGCCCAGGGCGATGCGGAGAGCGCCGGGCGCCTGCGCGAACGAGTTCGACCCTTTGTGCTACGACGCCTCAAACGCGACGTCGCCCCGGAGTTGCCCCCGCGCAGCGAGATCGTGCTGCATTGCGAACTCGATTCCGAAGAACGCGAAATCTACGACAGCGTGCGAGCGGCGAGCCTGCGCCGGGTCGTCAAAGAACTCCGGGAGGGCGGCAATGTCATGGCGGCCCTCGAAGCACTCCTGCGCCTGCGCCAGGCGGCCTGCCATCCCGGACTCGTTCCCGGCCACGAGGCCCAGCGCTCGACGAAAGTGGATCTGCTGGTCGATCGGCTCGGGCAGGCGGTCGACGACGGGCATAAGGCTTTGGTCTTCTCCCAGTGGACCTCCCTCCTCGACCGCGTCGAAAGCCCACTGCGCGACGTGGGGATCGACTTCCTGCGGCTGGATGGATCGACCCGCGATCGCCCCGGCGTGATTTCGCGCTTCACGAACGAAGCGGACACTTCGGTGATGCTCGTCTCTCTCCGGGCGGGGGGAACGGGGCTGAACCTGACGGCCGCCGATCACGTATTCCTCCTCGACCCCTGGTGGAATCCGGCCGTGGAGGATCAGGCCGCGGACCGCGCCCATCGCATCGGCCAGACGCGGCCCGTCGTCGTCCACCGCCTGGTGGCTCGGGAAACGGTGGAGGAGAAGATCCTCGAACTCCACGCCCACAAGCGAGCGCTCTCTGAAGCGGCGCTCGGGGGCGGGGAGATGGGAGGGGACCGACTGTCCCGCGAGGATCTGCTGATGCTGCTCGAGTCGGCCTGAAGGCGGACGACGCACGCGCGATCGCATCGACTCCGCGGGAGCGAGCGAGGAGGAATGCGGGCTCCCGCAACCCTCCAGGAACTCGTTCCACCCCAGGGGATCAGTGGGTATCGGAGCCGAACATCGAGGCCTCGTAGCGGTCGGCGGTCTCGGCCAGATAGGCGATCGTCGCGCGAACCTCAAGGGGATCGGCCTCGGAGAGAATCAGGGTATCGACCATGACGAGCATATCATCCTTGACGGCCATCGAGCCGTGGGGCAGCGCAAAGTTGAGTTCGAGCGCAAAGGCGAGGCGATCCTGGCGGATCCGCAAGGTACTGCCGATGGTGGTATGAAGCCTGAGCATCTCGGAGCCCTCGTGCTCGAAAAACTCGAGTTGCACCTTCTGACGCCGCCCATCGGCCAGGGCGACATCGAGCTCGAATTCCGATTCGCCCTCCTTCCACCCCTGTTCGCCGCAAACCCTGGCCAGAATCTGATCGAAGGCCTCCCGGTCTGACAACTCATTTCCCCCTTCTGAAAGTAGCTCCGGCCCTCAGGGTATCAGGTCCGCCCCGTTCTGCCGGCACGCTGAGGCACCGGGCCGAAGTGGGCACTTCCGCCGCTGCGATTTCATCCCTTCCATCCCTCTTTTCTCTTCTCTCGCGCCCGCTCTTGTGCCCCGCCCCGGGGCGACTAGGATGCCCCTTCAACGGCATCGGAGTCGGCCGCAATCCCGGCAGAACCCCGGCACAATCCCGGGGGTGGCCCGGGGATGACCTGGGGATGAGAAGGAATTCGTGAATCAGCCTGGCGGAAAAGACCTGTACGCGATCCTGGGAGTGGCCCGGAATGCCGACTCCGAAGCGATCAAGAAGAGTTACCGCCGCCTGGCGCGGGAATTCCATCCCGACCGCAACAAGGGAGATGCCCGGGCCGAGGAGCGCTTCAAGGAGGTGTCGGCCGCCTACACGGTTCTCTCGGACGATAAGAGACGCAGGGATTACGACGAATTCGGAGAGGCGGCGATCGATCCCAACTTCGACGGCGAAAAGGTCCGAGGGGCCTCGCGCGGCTTCGGCGGGGGATTCCGGCAAGGGGACTTCTCCCAATCCTTCTCCGGGGGCGGCGGCTTCCAGGACGCCGGCGGATTCTCGGATCTCTTCGGCGACCTCTTCGGCGCGGGGGGTGGCCAGAACCCACGGCGAGCACCCCGAAAAGAGAAGGGGGCCGATCTCGAAACCACGCTACAACTCGATTTCGAGGAGGCCGTCCGGGGCTGCGAGAAACGCGTAGATCTCGACCGGCCCACCGGCGACGGCCAGACCCGGCGCGAAACCCTCAGCATCCGCATTCCCCCAGGTGTCGAGGAAAACGGCCGCATTCGGCTGGCGGGCAAAGGCGCTCCGGGTGCCCACGGAGGTCCGGCGGGGGATCTGATGGCCCGCATTCGAATTCGCCCGCATCGCTTCTTCAAGCGCGCGAGTCGGGACCTCTCCCTCGAGGCCCCCATATCGGTTCTCGAGGCCATCCAGGGTGCCGAGATCGAGATCCCGACCCTCGACGATCCGGTCACGCTCAGGGTGCCCCCCGGCAGCGATAGCGGAACCCGACTGAGGCTGCGGGGCAAGGGGGTCCCAAAGAGCGCGAACAAGCCAACGGGAGACCTCTACGTCACGCTGCGCATCAAGGTGCCCGGAGTTCTCAGCCCCGAGCAGACGAAAAGACTCAAGGAGATCCTGCCCGACGATGCCGCCCATTGGCGGCGAGAGGAGTTCTCCTAGGCACCCGCGAGGGGAGCCTCCCTACTGCTCTTCCGCTTCTTCGTCGCCCTCAACCGGAAACCCGTAGCCCGCCAGATCTTCTTCGGTCGCCAATGCGGCCCCACCGCTGCTCCGGCTGGGAGCCTCCGGCCCGGCTTCCTTGCGCTCACGCATTTCCTCGCGCTTGTGGGCGGCCTTTTCGGCCTTCTTGACCTCGCGCAATCGCTTCAAGACGCCGGTTTTGCTTCTTTTGCCCATATTTTCTTCCTCCCCAGCCTCCCAAGAGGCCCGAACCGGCGGGCAGACTACCACAGCCCCCCCCAACCCCTCTACCCGTACCTGCTCCGGTCGACCTCTCATGCATCCGCGGCCGGATAAACCTTTCCCCCCGCGGGAATTTCCGAACTGCTATTTCGCCGGGGGTGGGACGTCTGATAGGATGCCGCCACCTCACGACGTGGCGAGCCCCCCCCCGCCGTTTCGAGGCTAGGAGTGCAGTCGGCAGCATGCCCAAGCGCAGAGATCAGGTCAGGATGGAGAAAGGCGAACTCTGGGACTTCATCGCGGAACAGAAGACCGTCCAGGTCGCGACCCTGAACCCCGATGGCAGCCCCCACCTCATGCCCCTCTGGTTCGCTCTCGACGAGGGTTGCGTGATTCTTGAAACCTTCAGCAAGTCCCAGAAGATTCGAAATCTCGAACGCGACGCCCGCATCACCTTGCTCTTCGAGGATGGGGATGAATACGCCAGACTGCGGGGCGCCTCGATCTACGCCCGGGCGGAACTGGTGCGCGATGTCGAGAGGGTCCACGACCTCCACATGCGAGTGCTGCAACGCAATACCCCGGAGATTCCCGTCGAAACCCTCGAGAAAGCGACCCGGGCCATGGCTCCCAAGAAGACCGCGATCCTGATCAGACCGGATCGGGTCATCAGCTGGAATCACGCCAAGCTCGCAGGCATCTACTGATGATGAGACTTGCCATCCTCTCAGCGCTAGGGATCGGCCTGCTGCTATCGGGGTCGGCCGGGGCACAGATCACGCTCATGAATACTGGCGAGGATACCCATGTATGGGAATACCGAGCCGATTTCTCCACCCGCTACCAGACCCGCACCGCCATCTCGGGCGGAGGTTCCTTCGACACCCTCGAATACGAACTCGGAATCCGGGGCGGCGGCCCGATGAGCGAGGATCTGCGAGTCTTCCTGGATGCGAGTTATCGCCATCGCGAATATGACTTTGGCAGCGCGACAACGGCCGCCTGCTCGAATCCCGCGGCCTGCTTTCGCAACGATCCCTGGCGGGATGTCCATCGCCTCGACCTCGTGATCGGCGCCGGGCTGACGATCAACGAGTCCTTCGAAGTCCAGTTGCTGGCACCCATGCGCTGGAACGCCGAGACCCACTCGGAAAAAAACGCCATGACGGCGGGCGCCGTCGCCCTGCTGCAGTGGCGATCGACGGACCGCCTGACGGCGGGGATCGGGCTCGGCGTCCAGAATGAGTTGGAAGAGGATCTCAGCATCTTTCCGGCGCTTTCCCTCGATTGGCAGATGAGCGATCAGCTGAGATTGATCACCCGGGGAGGCCCCTACCAGGGAGGAGAAGTCGCCCTGCTCTGGACTCCCAGCGATGTCTTCCAGGGCAGCCTCTCGGGCGGCTACGAACGCTCGCGCTTCCGACTCGACAATCGCTCCCCGAATATCAAGGGCGTCGGAGAGTCGACCTCGGCCCCCCTATTGGTCCGCATGGATCTCGCCATGAATCCCCAACTCCATTTCTTCGTGGAGGGAGGCGTCGCGGTAGCGGGGCAACTCCGGATCGACGACGCCAGGGGCAACCGACTCAGCCGCGAGGACTTCGATAGCGCGGGGATCATCCGCGGCAGTTGTCGCCTCTACTTCTGAGCGACCCACCCCGCGCCCGCAGTTTCCGAAGTGCCGTTGAGAAACGCTATTCCCACGCGCTATTCCAGCCCCGCATCGGCCCGCTGGGGAACATTGGGCATCACGACGCCGGCGAGTTCCTCGAGGCAGCGGACGACCTGACGGCTATAGCCGAATTCGTTGTCATACCAGACGTAGAGCACGCAATACTCCCCATTCACGATGGTCGCCTGGGCATCGACGATACCCGCGAAGCGATTGCCCACGAAATCGCTCGAAACCACTTCGCTGGAGTTCACGTAATCAATCTGATTCTGCAGATCGCCCTGCAGCGAGACCATCCGCAGATAACTATTAAGTTCATCGACCGTCGTTTTACGACCGAGATGAAGATTCAGGATTGCCAGGGAAACGTTCGGCGTGGGAACTCGAATGGCATTGCCCGTGAGCTTTCCCTCGAGTTCGGGAATCGACTTCGAGACCGCCTTGGCGGCACCGGTCTCGGTAATCACCATATTGAGGGTGGCCGCTCGTCCCCGGCGCTCCTTCTTATGGTAGTTGTCGATCAGATTCTGGTCATTCGTGAACGAATGGCAGCTTTCGACGTGGCCGGAGGCAATGCCGAATTCATCGCAGACGGTCTTGAGCACCGGGACGATGGCATTGGTGGTACAACTGGCGGCGGAGATCAGCGAACCCGCATCCCTCAGCCCCTCGTGATTCACCCCGTAGACAAAATTGGGAACATCCCCCTTGCCCGGCGCGGTCAATACGACCCGGGCCGCTCCGGGTGACTTCAGGTGGAGGCCGAGTTCTTCCCGCGTCCGCCAATTCCCCGTATTGTCTATGATCAGCGCGTCGCGAATGCCATGCGCCGTATAGTCCACCTGGTCCGGCCCGTCGGAGTAGATGACTCGAATCAGGTTGCCATTCACGATCAGGGCCTGCTCGCCCTCATCGACGCGAATCGTTCCCGTGAAATGCCCGTGCACCGAATCCCGGCGCAGGAGGCTGGCCCGCTTGGCGAGATCGTCCTTCGCCTTGCCCTTGCGCACGACAATGGCACGCAGTCGCAGGGCATCGCCGCCGCCGGTCTTGCCCACCAGGATGCGTGTAATGAGGCGACCGATACGACCGAAACCGTAGAGAACGACATCCTGGGGCTCGGTACGAATCGATCCCCGCCCATTGCAATTCTCCGCCAGTTCCCGGTTGACGAAGTCCGCAACGCTTCCCTCCCCCTGCTGGCTCCGCAAATGGGTAACGAGATTTCCGACATCGATGCGGGCCGGAGAAAGATCGAGTTCCGAGATGGCGGCGAGAATCGGAAAACTCTCCTCCAGGGTCACGGCCTGCTCCGCGATCTCTGCGGTCTTCTCGTGCAATTGAATGATTTCGATCGGCGATTTATTGACGAGGGAATGGCTGAAGATCGTGATGATCACGCCCCGGTCGCGATAGAGACGACCGATCAGGGGAACCATATCCTCGGCGAGACGCGACAAGCTCGTCCACTCGGTCAGGTGTCGATCCATCCGCTCACTCATGCGTCCTATTCCTCGCTGACTTCTGATCCAGATTCTCGCGCCGACGCACTTCCTTCGGCCGAGCGGGGCGCCATCCCAGGCACCGTTGCGGCCGAACCGACCCGGCGGGAAGAGGGTCGATTCCGACTCCTGATATGCGTTTGCCGATCGGGCTTCGAGAAAGCGGATAGAGACCCGGCCGACTTCAGGCCAAGCTAACAGAACCGGACACTTACGCCAGAATAATCTCTACCCGCAGGGCACGGGCATCGATTTGATGCAGCCCCGCAGGAGGGCCGGCGGCGGCGAGCGAGGCAATCCCCGCCTGCGGGCAATCTCCGGGCCGGGTCGACTTCGCTCGGGCAACGCGGCAGAATCCTCCGGATCATTCGGGCCGGGGATGAAATCATCCCGGCCACCCCGCCAAGTGGGCAGCACGAAGTGCGGGGCAGAAAGCAATACCGGGGCCTCATCGCGCCCGGGCGCGAGAATTTTCGAGCCGGAATCGGAGAAAGCATGCACATCGCCTATACGGATCAGCAGGAGGATCTGCGCCAGGAGCTTCGGGCGTATTATGCCGAGTTGCTCACGCCGGAGATTCGCCGAGCACTTCACGCTGGGCAGGGAACGGGCGAGACCATGCGCGCGGTCGTGCGGCAGATGGGTAAGGACGGATGGCTGGGAATCGGCTGGCCCGAGGAATACGGCGGCCAGGGCCGCTCCGACATCGAGCAATTCATCTTCTTCGATGAATCGATGCGTTCGGGCGCCCCGGTGCCGATGCTGACCATCAACACCGTCGGCCCCACCCTCTATCGCAACGGCAGCCCCGAGCAGAAGGAGTTCTTCCTGCCCAAGATCCTGAAGGGGGAAGTCCACTTCTGCATCGGCTACACCGAACCGGCCGCGGGAACGGATCTGGCCGCCCTCACGACCCGCGCCGATCGGGATGGCGATGACTACATCATCAACGGGCAGAAGGTCTTCACAAGCCTCGCCAGCGATGCCGACTATATCTGGCTGGCCACACGCACGGATCAGGACGCCCCCAAGCATGCGGGAATTTCGATTTTCCTCGTCGACATGAAGAGCCCGGGGATTCGCGCCGAACCCATGTCCCTGCTCTCGGATCACAATATCTGCACGACCTATTTCGATTCTGTCCGGGTGCCCGCCTCGGCGCTCGTCGGTGCGGAGAATACCGGCTGGAAGCTGATCACGAGCCAACTCAACCACGAACGGGTCACGATCTGCTCGCCGGGCATGCTCGAGAACGCCTACAGCCGTGCCCTCGCCTGGACGCGAGAAACCCGCCTGGCGGACGGCCGCAGGATCATCGACCAGGAGTGGGTGCAGATGAACCTCGCACGCATCCACGCGGGCCTCCACTACCTGCGCCTGCTCAACTGGAAAGTGGCCTGGGCGGGCACCCAGGGACAACTCGACGTCGCCGACGCCTCGAGCATCAAGGTCTTCGGCACCGAATTCTTTCTCGAGGCATTTCGACTGCTGATGGAGATCATGGGCGAGCGCGCGTACCTGCAGAGGGGATCCCCGGATGAACTCGTAGGCGGAGACATCGAATCGCTCTATCGGAGTCTCCTGATTCTCACCTTCGGAGGAGGAACCAACGAAGTGCAACGAGACCTGATCGGCCTCTTCGGCCTGGGACTTCCGCGCGTTCCGCGCATGTAGAAATTCGAGGGTAGATAATGGACTTTGTCATCTCCGAGGATCAACTCGCCTTCGCGGGCCTCGCGGCCCGTATCCTGGCCGACGGCGCCAGCCATGAAAAATTGCGCGAGATCGAGAACAAGCCCGGGCCGCGATTCGATCGCGCGTTATGGGCGGAACTCAGCCGGGCGGGGCTGCTGGGCATTGCAATTCCGGAGGTCTACGGCGGCTCGGAACAGGGATTCTTCGAACTCGCCCTGATCCTGGAAGAGGCCGGCCGCCGAACGGCAGCCGTTCCCCTGCTCGAAACCACCGTCCTCGGGGCGCTGCCCATCGCGCAATTCGGCAGCGAGGAGCAGAAGGCGAGTTGGCTTCCCCGCGTGGTCGAGGGGGAAGTGGTGCTGACCGCCGCCCTGATCGAGGATCGAGGCGATCCCGAACGACCCGCGACCCGCGCCGAAAAGCGAGACGGGGGCTATCGCCTCAACGGGCGGAAGACCTGCGTGCCCGCCGGATCGATCGCCGATCGCATCCTGCTGGCGGCGACCCTCGAGGAGGATGGGATCGGCTTATTCCTGCTGGATCCACAAGCCGAGGGCGTGAAGTTGCAGCCCCTGCGCACCACCAGCGGCCAGCCCGAGGCGAGTCTCGAACTGGTGGACGTGAGCATTGCCGAGGGAGATCGGCTCGGAGCCTCGCAGTCGGGGAGCGAGATGCTCGCCTGGCTGCGGGAACGGGCGACCGCGGCCCTCTGCGTCATGGCCCTCGGAGTCTGCGAGGAGGCCCTGCGCCTCACGGCCGACTACACGAAGGAACGCAAACAATTCACGCAACCCATCGCGACTTTTCAAGCCGTCGGCCAACGCCAGGCCGACGCCTACGTGGACACCGAGGCGATTCGTCTGACGAGTTGGCAGGCCTGCTGGCGAATCGGTGCCGGACTCCCCGCGGCGGAAACCGTCGCGGTCGCGAAGTATTGGGCCGCCGCTGCGGGCCAGCGCGTAGTTCATACAGCGGCGCATCTGCACGGCGGCATGGGGGTCGATCGCGACTACCCGCTGCACCGCTATTTCCTATACGCCAAGCAATTGGAGCTCAGTCTCGGAGGCTCCAGCTTCCAGTTGAGAACCCTGGGCAAGATGTTGGCAGATGGCACCGCCTGACCAAGCGACCCCCAAAGACGGAAATCCGGATGCAACGCGCTTCTCGCAGGAGCCCGTGAAGAAACGGCCTCCGTCCACACTCCCGATCCTCTTCAGCGTCATTATCCTCGACCTGATCGGTTTTGGAATCGTGATTCCGATCCTGCCGGCCTACGCCAAGCAATTCGAGGCCTCCGCCAGCACACTCGGTCTTCTGCTGGCGACTCACGCGGCGCTGCAATTCCTTTTTTCCCCGCTCTGGGGTCGCCTCTCGGATCGCATCGGACGACGCCCCGTGATGCTCATCACGATCGCGGGAACCTCCGCGTCGCTGCTATTGCTGGGCCTGGCCGACGATATCACGGGGCTCTTCATCGCCCGCATTCTCTCGGGACTCTTCAGCGCCAACATCAGTGTGGCGACCGCATACCTGGCCGACAGCACCAAAGAATCCGAACGCACCCGCTGGATGGGCATGGTGGGAGCCTCCTTCGGGGTGGGCTTCGCCCTGGGCCCCGCCCTGGGTGGATTCCTGGCCCCCTACGGCCACGGTCTGCCCATGTTCGTCGCCGCCGCGATGGGGGCGGGAAACTTCGTCTGGGCGGCTTTCGCCCTGAAGGAGAGCCCGGAGCACGAAAATCGGATCGTCGAACGCGGCGCCTTTTCCAGGGCCCTGAGCGATCCCGTGACCTTTCGCCTCTGCGCCATGAACTCGATCTTCACGCTCGGCGTAGCCCAGCTGGAATCCACTTTCTTCTACATGATGAACGATCGTTTCGGCTATGACGTGCGCCAGGTGGCCTTCATCCTCGTCGCCATGGCGGTGCTGATGGCGAGCATCCAGGGTGGAGCCATGCGAACCCTGGCCGCCCGTGCGGGCGAAAGGAAGCTATTGCTCAGCGGACTCTTCCTGATGGCCCTGGCCTTCCCCACCCTGCCCCTCGCATCCGGGGTGGGATGGTTGCTTCTGCCCCTCGCGATCGCCGCCATCGGCCGCGCGATCACACAGCCCCCGATGAGCAGCATGGTCTCGATGCGGGGCGACGCTTCGGATCGTGGAGCTCTGCTCGGAGTCTTCCAATCCAGTGCCGCATTGGCGCGGATCCTCGGGCCCGTGGTCGCCGGCCTGCTCTACGATTTCACGCTGGGCGCACCCTTCTATCTGGCGGGCGCTCTCTTCGCAATCGGTGCCCTGCTGGCCATGGGCCTGCGGGACGTGGACGCGCCGAAGCCAGCCTGAGACGCGGAAGAGCCGCTTCTCTCGCGAATTCCGGCGCGAATCCCAGACTCGAAGCCATGCATTTGCGCGGCCCGTGGGGGCCGATAGACTGCTTGCGGGGGGAATGGGGAAGCATGGGCCTGGCCCTGCTGCGCGCAGACGAACGCGAGCTTCATCGTTCGGGTCGATCCCGCTCGGACTTGGATCGGCCCCGGGATGCGACTCATGAGGTGCGAGCATGAGCGAGCACCGAAGACCGACGATCGCCTTCAGCGACGCTCCTCGGGGCCGATGCCGCTGGTGCGGCGAGGAGATTCTCCACCGGAGTGGAGCGCAAAAGGGGGAAGTGAATCGACGGCGGCGCTGGCACGAGCGTTGCGTCGAGATCTACAACCGCAGCGATCCCCGGGAAGCGCGGCGCCTGGTGCGAAAACGCGACCGCTGCATCTGCGCCGAATGCCACCTCGACACCCGCGCGCTGAAGCGCGAGCTGCGCGGACGGGGATCGGCGCAGCGGCTTCGCGAACGGGGCTTCGTGCCCCGCCGCTCCCTCTGGGAACTCGATCATATCGTCCCCCTGATCGATGGCGGTGGCCACGAGATCGAGAACCTCCAGACCCTCTGCACACCCTGCCATAAGCAAAAGACGACCCGCGAGGCGCGGGAAAGAGCGAAAAGAGAAGTGGCGCCCGGGCGGGAAAGCTGCACCCGGGAAAACTCGACAGACCGATGCGAGGCCGGGGCGCCCGAAGTCGAGGCGAATTCCCGTACGGCCCGGGGGCAAAGATCCAAAGCGAGAGCAGAGGCCGCGGGGTCGCCGGAGAAACCGCGCCGCAAGAGGAAGAAGGGGCGGAGGCGGCGAGACGAGGCCGACCCGAAAGCGGCCGACCTCGACGCCCTGCTCGAAGAAGCGACCCGGACCAACGACCGCGTCCGGCGCGAACTCTCGAAACTCAAGGAAAACCCGGCGCCATGAGCCGATCCGGCGCGCAGCCGGGCCCGGAAGCGACGGCAGATAGGGCTCCCGACGTCGCTGCGTGCCTGGAAACATCCCGCTGCTGGGCTGCGGACCCCTCGATTCGTTAAGATCCGGCCCGGCGCGGGCTGCCCGCGTGCAATCGCAGCAGGAGATTCCCTTGTCCGATCACGCCACGACCCACGCAGAGGCCCAGGAGCGAATTCGCGCCTGCGCGGACCTCGAGGCGCTGAAGGAGGTCGAGCGCGAATACCTGGGCAAGGGGGGCCTGGTCGCACAACTGCTGGCTTCGATCTCCAAGGCCTCCCCCGAAGAACGACCCCAGGTGGGCAAACGCGCCAATGAACTCAAGCAGGCGGTTCAGGAATCCCTCGAGTCGCGTCGGCGCGACCTCTCCAACGCCCACATCGAATCCGAACGCCGCGGGCAGGGCTTCGATGCGAGTCTGCCCCCTCCCCGTCTGCAGCGGGGTTCCCTCCACCCCGTCACCCAGGTCACGCGAGAACTCGAAGATCTCTTTCAATCCATGGGTTATCAGGTCCTTGATGGACCCGAAATCGAGACCGATCACTATAATTTCGAAGCCCTGAACATTCCCGCCGACCATCCCGCGAGGGATAGCCACGATACTTTTTTCTGCGAGGGCACGGGCCACCTCGTCATGCGCACCCATACCTCCCCCGTGCAGGTCCGGGCAATGGAAAAATTCGAACCGCCCTTCCGGATCGTCGTACCCGGGAAATGTTTCCGCCACGAATCCACGGATGCCAGCCATGACCATACCTTCCACCAGATGGAGGGATTGGTGGTCGACCGCGACATCTCCGTGGCCCACCTCATCGGAGCGATGAAGACCCTGCTCCAGGGCATCTTCGGCCGCGATCTCGAGGTAAGACTGCGGCCGGGATTCTTCCCCTTCGTCGAGCCGGGCTTCGAACTCGACGCGCGCTGCCCCTTCTGCGAGCAGGGTTGCCGGGTCTGCAAGAGGACGCGCTGGATCGAACTCCTGCCCTGCGGCCTGGTGCATCCCAACGTATTGCGGGCCGGGGGAATCGATCCCGACGAATGGTCGGGCTTCGCCTTCGGACTCGGCCTCTCCCGCCTCGTGATGCTGCGCCACGGCATCGATGACGTGCGCCATCTTCTCGCCGGAGACGTGCGCTTCCTGGAGCAGTTCTGATGTACGTATCCTATCGCTGGCTCGGCCGTCACGTCGATCTCGAGGGGATTTCTCCCGAGCAACTCTGCGAGGATCTCACCCTCTCGACCGCCGAGGTGGAGGGACTCGAAAAATTCGCACCGCAACTCAGCGACGTCCGCGTAGGCCACGTCGTGGAATGCGGCCCCCATCCCGACGCCGATAAATTGAGCGTTTGCAGCGTCGATCTCGCATCCGAGGAGCGGCTGCAGATCGTCTGCGGCGCGCCGAATGTGGCGGCCGGCCAGAAGGTCGCCGTCGCCGAGGTCGGCTGCGTGCTGCCGGGCGATTTCAAGATCAAGAAGTCCAAGATTCGCGGCGTCGAGAGCCGCGGCATGATCTGCTCGGTGCGCGAACTCGAACTCGGCGACGAACACGATGGCATCTGGGTCCTGCCCGACGAAGCCGAAACGGGACTTCCCGTGGCCGAGGCATTGGGGATCGACGATTGGGTCATCGAAATCGACAATAAATCCCTGACCCACCGACCCGATCTCTGGGGACATCGGGGAATCGCCGGAGAGATTTCGGCCATCTACGACCGCCCCCTCGAGGAGATGGTCTTCGACTGGCCGGAATTCGGGACTGGAGACGCCTATCCGATTCGCATCGAAACCCCGGCCTGCTCGCGCTATATCGGGCTGCAGATCGATGGCGCCCGGGCCCTTCCCGCCCCGGATTGGATGCGTTTCCTGCTATTGGCCGTCGGACAGCGCCCGATCGATTGTCTGGTCGATCTCTCGAATTTCGTGATGCTCGACCTCGGTCAACCCAACCACACCTTCGACCGCCAACGGCTACACCCCGACGGCGTCGAGGTCCGCATGGCGCGGGAAGACGAAGTGCTGCAGACCCTCGACGGGGAAGAGAGACTGCTGAAGACGAGCGACCTCCTGATCTGCTCCGGCGGCGAATCCGTGGCGCTGGCGGGAATCATCGGGGGCGAAGAGAGCAAGGTAGGTGACGATACGAGTTCCCTGCTGCTCGAAATCGCCACCTTCGATCCGGTCATCGTCCGGCGCACCTCGGCACGCCTCGGATTGCGAACGGATTCCTCGGCTCGTTTCGAAAAGAGTCTGGACCCGACCCTACCCGCCCGGGCGGGCGCGCACTTCGCGCGACTGCTGGCCGAGATGCAGCCCCAGGTGCGCTTCCCCGCGCCCCCGACCGATGTCGGAGACTGGTCGGATCCCGCCCGGAAGCTGAACTTGCGCGGGGATCGCGTGAGGCGAGCCCTCGGCAAGGAAATCCCGGATTCGGAGATCGCATCGATCCTGACGCGCCTGGGATTCGGAGTCTCCAGCCTCGCGGATGGCTTCGAGATCTCGGTCCCCTCCGCCCGAGCCACCAAGGATATCGGCGAGGAATGCGACCTCATCGAAGAGGTGGGACGAATCCACCGCTACGGGGAGATCGAAGAGAAGAGTATGCACGCGGTGGTCGCGCCGCCCGCCGCCGATCCCCGGCGCATCCTGGTGCGCAAAATCCAGGACCGCCTGGCCGGCGCCGGCGGATTCCACGAGACCCTCTCCTATTCGTTCATCGGCGATGCGCTGCTGAAGAAATTGGGGATGCTGGATCTGCCCCATGTGGCCATCGCGAATCCGGTCGCCCAGGGAGAGGAGCGGGTCAGGCGCGGGCTGATCCCCAGCCTGCTGGCGGGCCTCGAAGCCGGCCGGCGCATACGCGAGGACGTGCGCCTCTTTGAAATCGGCAAGGGATATCATCCCGAAGCCGCCAATGCGGCGGGCGAACCCCTCGAGCGACACCTCGCGGGCCTCGTCTGGGCCTCGCTGCCCCCGGCTTCCGGAACCCGCTTCGATGCCCATATCTTCAACCAATTGCATGGGGCCGTGACCGACCTCATCGATTCCCTGGAGATCGCCCCCATCCGATGGGAACCCTGCGACGCTCCCCCGTCCTGGGCGCATCCCGCGAAGACCCTGGAGGCGCGCCTGGCAGACGGCGGAGCCCGCCTGGGCCTGGTCGCCGAACTCGATCCGGGCCTGACCGCGGATCTCGGGCTCAGCGGAGATCTGGCCAGCGAAGTGGCCGCGGCGGAAATTTCCCTGGATGCGCTGCTCGAAGCCCCCCGTCGCGGCTCCCGCTACCGCCCCCTGCCCCGCTATCCCGGAATCAAACTCGATGTGGCGGTATCCGTCCCGGACGAGACCCCGTCCGCGAGCGTCGAAGCGGCCATCGCCCGGGCGGGACGATCCGATGTCGCCGATATCGAAATCTTCGATGTCTATCGGGGCGAGAGCGTCGGCCCGGGACGCAAATCCCTCGCCTACCACGTCCTGCTTCAGTCCGGGAAGAAGACCCTGACCGAGAAGGACGAACAGAAATTCCTGAAGCGATTCGAAAAACTGCTCGCCGAAGTCGGCGCAGAACTTCGCCGGGGCTGACGAGCCGCTTCAGTGTTCCTCGGCGAGTTGAATCCGCCGATGCTTATGCTTCACCGCAAAGTCGGCGACGTGGGAAGCACACCAGGCATCGGGCTTGACGAGCACGGGAAAGCCACTCCCCGCGACCATGCCGGCGAGTTGTTTGACGTAATTGCTGGAGTCGTAGCGGGTGTCGGGATTCGCATCCACGTGAACCCAGATCTGCTTCTTCTCGACCGGAAGATCGAATTCGAGATTCATCTTCAGGGCCAATTCGAGGCTCAACCAGGTCTCCATCGAGAGCTTGTCGAAGAGGGACATCTCCTTGCGATCGAAGATGCGGGTATAGAAAACCCGCCCCCCCTTGCCGGGATTCAGCACGCAGACGACCGTAACGAATTCCATCCTTCTGACGGTCTTCTGGGCGTCGGTCCCGATGTGGACGACCTGCCCCTGGCGCATCAACTGTTCGACCGTCGCCATCAGATCCAGCAATTCGGCCCCGCCCAGGGTCCACCAGCGACCATCCGCGCGGGCGACTTCCGGATCTTCCGGCCGCTTCATGGCCGCTCCGCCCCGGCGAAGAGCTTCGCGAGTGCCGCAAACCGCAAGCCGATGAAGTCGGCACGCGAACCCGGGCGCCCGGCTATGACAAGCCTCTGGGGTCGGGGCCATGGTCGCTCGGCCTTTCTCGGCATATCCCTTCCTCTCCGCATCCGGCGAGCGACACTTTTCGGATCGCCCCACGTGGACCTGACAATGTTGATGGGAATGACACGCAACGTCAAGTACGGTTCCCGGCCCGGAAATTGGCCCCGATCGGATCGCGTCGCACGGGGCGACCCACCGCAACTCGTGTCTTTCGTCGGCCCGACGACTACACTGATCGCCCAGGGGGCGCATGGCCTCATAGGAGGATTCCTGATGGATCTCGGTCTCGTACTGACCGGAGGCAGCGCGCGCGGCAACGTCGAACTCGGCCTGCGCGCCGAAGCCGCCGGTTTCGACGCCGCCTATGCGTGTGAATTCTTCAACCAACAGACCTTCCCGATCCTGGGGGCCCTGGCCCAGGCGAGCGAGCGCATCCGCATCGGAACGGCCATCGCCAGCGCGTTCGTCCGCTCGCCCCTCACCCATGCCACCGCCGCCATGGATCTCGATGAACTCTCGGGCGGGCGCATGATCCTCGGCCTCGGCAGTGGCACCTCACGCATGAATGAGGAGTGGTTCGGCACACCCTTCTCGCGCCCCGCCGCGCGCATGCGGGAGTTGGTCGTCCTCCTGCGCGAACTCTTCGCCGCGGCCAGCGGTATCGGTTTCGCTTTCGAGGGCGAGTTCTGGAAACTCGCGATTCCCGTCTACAGCCGCCCCGGCGTGGCCCGGGAGACGATTCCCCTCTGGGTCGCCGCAGTGAATCGCGGCATGATCCACAGCGCGGGCTACGCGGCCGACGGCCTGGTCGGCCACCCCATTGCGACCCGCCGCTGGCATCGCGAAGTCACCCTGCCGGGCCTGCGCGAGGCCGAGGCAAAAGCCGGACGCAAATCCGGGGCCTGCCAGCTCATCCCCTACGTCCTGACCTCCCTCAACGAAGATCGGGACGTGGCCATTCGCGACGCCAAGGGCCAGATCGGTTTCTACTACACGGTCTCGGTCTACCGCTCGATTCTCGAATACCACGGTCTTCCAGAGGTCGCGGATGCCTGTCGCAAGGCCCTGGCGAGTTTCGACGTGCGCGCCATGGCGGAGGCCATTCCCGATGCGCTGGTCGACGAGATCGCAATCGCCTGCCCCCCGGACGAAGCCCGGGAAAGACTCGAGCAGTGGAAGGATCTGGCCGGGGAAGTCATGCTCTACGCGCCCCAGGTCGGAGTCCCCCCGGAGCGGGTGGGAGCGAATCTGGATCGGATCCTCGATACCTTCAGGCGCTGATGGAGGAACCCTGGCAGGCGGGGGCCACTTCGCTCACAAAAAGCTGCTGAATACGGGCGGCCCCCTCTTCGTCGGCGAGCCCGCCCCCGGGCCATACGAGTACCCAATCGGGATCGAATCGCCTTCGCAACTGCGCGAGTTCTTCGATCCAACGCGACGACTGCGGTCCATCTCCCTCGAGAGCGGGGTAGACGAGGACACGCGGGCGATGGGAAGCCGACTCCTCGCCGAGCGGATTCGCCCGCTCGCGCTCCGCGGTGAACTCTTCGATCCGGCCCCAATGATCCGCGTGGGCGAGGGGGGGAGGCGCGACTCCCGGGGCCAACCAGAGCCGCGGATGGGGGCGCTGGGCCGGGCGGGGAGTGCATTGGAGTTCGGGGAATTCGAAGCGCTCCCCCGCATGGGAAAAGGCCTCGCCCGACCAGGCCCGCAAGACGATTTCGAGGGACTCGGAGAAAGCCTCGCCCCCGGGTGCCCACTCGAGGCGTCCCCCGGAGAGCAGGTCGAGGACCGCGAGATCCTCGGCCAGGCGCAGGGGGTGGAGGTCGGGGGGCAGGGGGGCCCAGAGTCCGACGGAAATCGATTCCGTGCGGGCGGCGAGCCAGGATGCTGCAAAGAGGGAGCGCCCGGCATCCGAGGCCCGGGTCGAATCCCCAGCCGCGCGAATCCAGGCGGCCCGGTAGCCCTGTTCCTCGGCGCGAGCCAGCCGGCGCAGACGGTCTCCGGGACCCCGGGCCGGGCCCGCATCGAGCGTTTCGATGACTCCGAATTTCATGCTCGCCCCCGATATGGACGCCGGATAGGTGGATAGCCGGATAGGTGGATAGCCGGATAGGCCGAAATCGGGCCCCCAGAAATTACCATGAAAGAACCGCCCCGCCCGGACCCGCGGGCGGCGCCCTGCAGCCGCCCGCTCGCGGGCCCGGGCCGCCCATGCTATTCGGATAGCCGATCTCCCCGTTTCGGGGGCGACCGGAAATCGCGACGGTCGGGCGGCCGGATTCATGCCGAATCCATGGCGGAGATCCGCAGGGGGAAGGATCCCATGATCCACGGCGAGACGAATAGGCCCGGCATGGCTCCCCCCTCGATCTGCGCGGCCAGCACCGAGCGGAAGAGAAAAGCGTGACTTCGCCCGGCGATTCTTGTCTTGCATCGACGGCGCGCATGCGCCGGAGGGGCAATGGCTGCGCGCTATTGGCCCTGGCCGCCGGTCTCCTCGGCGCCGATGTCCCCGCCCACGGGGCCTGTCTGCCCGCTTCCGGCCAGGTCGCCGCTGGGGATGCCGTGAGCTGCAGCGGCGAGAATGCCGCGGGCTACGCGGTGCCCGAGGGGATCGACGAAGTGAGCGTCGTGGTCGAAGAGGGAGCCCTTTTCGATTCGATCGGAGATGGCGTTCGGGTCAACGATCAGAGCGCGATCACGAATCGGGGTGAAATCGAAGTCAACGGGCCGGGGAGTGCGGGGATCGCCGGGGGCGACGGGGATGCGGCGGTCTACGAGAATGCCGCCGGGGGAACGCTCAGCGTCCACAGCCCCGATGCCTTCGGCTTCCGGATCGGCCAGCAGGGGCGAGTCACCAACGCCGGTCAGATCGATGTACTCGGAACCGGGAGCATCGGAATCGCCACGGGCAACTCCGCCGGAGTCTTCCAGGAGGGCGGCCTGGACGTAGCCGGGGAGCGCGGGATCGGGGCGAGTGTGGGCCGGGGTGCGCACTTCGAGAATTCGGGAGAACTCACGGTCTCGGGAGTCGAGGCCCGGGGAGCATCGGGAGATATCGGCGCCACGCTCGTCAACCAAGGCACGATCCGCCTGCAGAGTGCCAACAGCCTCGGCTTCGAGGGCACTGCGAATACTTCCCTTAACAACATCGATGAAGGGCGAATCCTGATCGATGCCTCCGCGACCGGATCCGTGGGAATTTCCGCCGGCGATAACCACGGGGAGGTCGCGAACCTGGGCGAACTGATCTCCGAGGCGGCCGGCAGCACGGCAATGAGGATGGGCAACGACGGGGATGCCAGCGGCAACCTCGGAACCATCACTTCCAACGGTGCGGACTCGATCGGAATCGAAGCGGGGACGAATACCTTCCTGATCAACGATGTCGGCGCCCTTCTCGAAGTCTCGGGGGCCCGCAGCACGGCGATCCGGGCCGGGGCGGATAGCTCTTTCAGCAATTTTGGAGAAGTCCGGGTAGGCGGCCTCGATAGCGTCGGCATCCATATCGACGGCTCGAGCGATATTGACCAGAGCGATGAATTTCGCAATTTCTTCAACGGGCCAAATTCCGGCGGCGATGGCGAAGGCCTGCTGACGAGCAGCGATGCCGAGAGCGGTCCACTGGTATTCATCGAGGCGAGCAGCAACGGTGCCGAAAGCCGGCTGAATAATGCCGTGGGCGGGCGCATCCTCGCCGACATCAGCCGCGGCGACGAGTCGGGGCGAGGCATCGCGGTCCAGGGCTCGGACGGCGTAGACGTCGTCATCAATGCCGGACTCATCCGGGGAAAGATTCTGCTCGCCGGCGGCGACGACCGCTACGAGACCGCAGCCGGGGCCGAGTTGGAGGCGGTCGGCGCGCAGCCTCCCCTCGATGGCGGGGCGGGGCGGGACGAGATCTGGCTCGTGGGGGAATCCGACGAGAGCGGGAGCTTCGATGCCAGCCGCATCCAGAACTTCGAAATGCTTCGCGTCGAATCGGGGACGTGGCGAATCGTCGATCAGGCGGAAGTATTGGATCGCGAGGCCGTCGACCTGGTGCTGGGCCGAGAGAGCACGCTCAGCCTCGATTCTCCGCTTTCGATCGGCGGCGATTATTCCCACGCGAGCCCCTCCCTGGTTCCGCAACCGGGGGATCCGCAGCCCCGGGTACGCGCACTGGTCAGCCCCGCGACGAGCGCCGGGCCGATACTCCAGGTGACGGGATCCGCCGATCTCGGGGACGGGGATCTCGAAGTCGCGGTCGGCGGCGGCTTCCAGGGCAGCCTGGACGCCACCCTGATTCGCGCCGACGGCGGAATCATCCGGGAATTCGACACGATCACGCTGCCCGAAGATCCGGATGTCCAGATCGAAAATCTCGCGTACGGATCCGATGCTCTTTCGCTCACCGTCATCGTCGCGGGCTATTCGGAGATCCAATGGTCCATCTCCCAGGCCCTGGTGGCCCTCTCGTCCGCCCCGAGCACGGATGCGGATTTCGAGGCCTTCCTCGCCGAATTGGAGACCCTCAACATCCCCGACTACAAGGCCGCCATGGACGAACTCTCCCCCGAGGCCTACGACGCCCACGCCACCGCCGTGCTGAACCTGGGCCATCAATTCATCGAGTTGCTCCTGGAGCACCCCCGCTATTGCGAACCGGCCTCGACGCGAAGCGGCCGGGACGGGTCTACCGCGCCCCCCTGTCGCGAGCGACACCTCGACCTCTGGCTCAGTCCCTATGGGCGCACGGGCGATCGAGAGGGAGCCGCCGGGCATACTTCCTACGACGACTCGGCTGCGGGCCTGGTCTTCGGTTTCGACTTCCCCATCACTTCCGACCTCATGCTCAGTGCGGCCATCGGGAGCAGCCACGGCGAGATCGACGTGGCTGGCGTGGGCCGTGGACACTTCAACGGTTTCGATCTCGGACTCTATGCGGGCTACCGGCGCGGCCCCCTGCAAATCGCGGGAATCGCGAGTTATGGCCACGCCTGGCATCAGCAGACCCGCAGCATCGAAGCCACCAGTTCGCTGGCGAGTGTCCAGGGGAAATACGGGGGCGATCGCATGGGCGTGCATGCGCGGGCCGAATACGAATACGACGCGGGGCTCTGGCTCGTCACGCCCCGGGCCTCGGTCGATTATACGTTGCTGACGAGATCGGCCTTCAGCGAATCCGGAAACTCATCGGCGCAACTCTCCGTCGATGACGAAGTCGATCAGGTCGTCACCCTGCGCGCCGGTTTCGAATTCTCGGCGATTCTCAACAAGGATCAATATTGGACGGACCTGCTCGAAAATCTCGACGGCATCTGGCGACCGACTCTCGCCCTGGACTGGAGACAGATCGTCGCGGGTGAAGATCGCGCCATCGAGGCTCGTTTCAGCCAGGCCCCGGGCCAGGCCTTTCGCGTCCAAGCCGACGGAGCCGGACAGGGCCTCGAATTTTCTGCCGGCCTCGACTGGACACCCCGGGCCGCCAACCGGCTGACCTTCGGCCTGCACTACGACGGCTTTCTCAGCCGCGAATCCGCGGCGCGCAGCGTCGAGCACGATTTCATGGCCCGGATGCGCTTCAGCTTCTAATCGAGTCCCATCATCTTCGCCACTCCGAAGCGATGGCCCGCGGTGAATCCCCCGTCCACGGCGAGGGCGTGCCCGGTCACGAAGGAGGATTCCTCGGAGGCCAGGAAGAGGGCCGCGTGGGCGATCTCCTCGGGTCTTCCGAAACGACCGAGTTGATGGGCTTCGCGAATTCTCTCGCGCACCTCGGACATCCCCTCCGACTCGAGGGTGGTACTGAAGAGGGGCGTCTCGATGAAGCCCGGACAGACGGCATTGACGCGAATCCCGCGGCGCCCGTAATCAATCGCCATATTGCGCGTCAGCAGAATCACCGCGCCCTTGGAGGCGTTGTACGCACTGCCCCCTTCGAAGCCCTCGATGCCCTCGATGCTGGCGAGATTCACGATGCTTCCGCCCCCGCGTTCGAGCATGCCGGGAATCGCGGCCTGACAGGCGTGCAGTGTCCCCTTCAGGTTCACGTCCATCACCCGATCCCATTCCTCATCCGGAATCAGATGGATTGGCCCTCCCCCGGCAACCCCCGCCGAGTTGACGAGAATGTCGATGCGGCCCCATTCGGATTCCAATTGGGCGACGGCCGCCAAAACGGCCGCTTTGTCGCGCACATCCACTTTGCTGAGAGGCGCCCCCCCCGCCAGGCGCGCAGCCTCTCCCCAATCGCCATCCGACAACTCCTGCACATCGAGACCGGCGATGCGGGCTCCCTCCTGGGCAAAGCGCAGGGCGATTGCGGCCCCGATGCCAGAAGCCGCTCCGGTGATCAACGCCGTCTTTCCCGCCAACCGGGACATATTCTCTCCTCCTAATTCACTTGCCCGTTTCGACTGCAGTCGGGACGCGAATTCGCGCTCAGGGCTCGGGCACGGCCGGACTCGGATTCCGAGCCCGGCGAATATCCTCGAGTCGGATATCACAGGCACGCCTCCAGGGATCTCCCTCGGCGGCCAATACGTAGAATTGATTGTCGCGAATCGCCTGTACGGCTCGATCCGCCAATACCAATGGATCGATACCCGTGGGAGTGGCGGCCTCGATCGCGTCCTCGACCAGATCTCGCTCGGCCGATTCGCCCTCTCCGGGCTTGCGACCCAGGTGCGGAGGACGGTTGCGATCCCCCCTGGCGATGGCGGTATCCACCAGTTCCGGGCAAACGACCGAGACGCCGATCGCCGAATTCAGCGCCTGCATCTCGAAGTAGAGGGTTTCGGAGAGTGAGAAGACCGCGGCCTTGCTCATATAATAGGGTGCGGTGAACGGGGCCGTCGTCACGGCGGCCATCGAGGCGGTGTTGAGGATATGCCCTTCCTCACCGTGCTCCAGCATCCGGGGAAGGAAACTCCTCAGGCCGTTGATGACGCCCCATACATTCACGCCGAAAACCCAATCGTAATCCGATTGGGGTGCCTCCCAACTGCGACCCGCCGCAAAAACCCCCGCATTATTGCAGAGGACATGAACATTTCCGAACTCCTCATCCACCCGCTGCGCCAGGGCATCGACGGAATCGGCCTGGCTGACATCCGTGGGGAGGTCTAGAACGCGATATCCCGCCTCGCGAAATTCCTTCGCGACCTCGGCCAGGGGGGCGGCTTCCACATCCGCCATCACGACCCTCATTCCGAGATCGCCGAGTCGCCTGGATAATGCGCGACCGATCCCGCTCGCCGCCCCGGTGACCACCCCCACCCTGCCCTCGAATTCTCGCATACGCGACCTCCACTGCGCCCGTCGCGGCGCGTCCAGAGGCTAACGCGATCGGCATGCATTGGCCTCCTCCCCGGACTGTGGAAGCGCAGTCGGGAGGGTTAAACTCTCGAATGGAAGCCAGCCCCGGGCGCGGCTCCGGGATCCCCCAGCCCGATGACGATGAAGGCAGAGCGCAATTTGAGTACGACGGAAGAGATTCGCCAGCAGTTGATCGGGCCGGGCGGCCCCTTCGAGATCTGCGAAGAGGAAGTGCGCGGTGAGCGCATGAACGTCTTCAAGAACCGACCCCGCTCCATGCGGGATCTTTTATTGGAGTCGGCGATCCACGGTGAAAACGAATATATCGTCCACGGCGAGCGCCGGATTCGCTATCGCGAGCACCTCGAGTGCGTGGCCCGTCTCGCCCGGGGACTCTCCGGGGAATACGGAATCGGCCCCGGGGATCGCGTGGCCCTTCTCGCCGCAAATAGTGCGGATTGGGTCATCACCTGGTGGGCCGTGGCCAGCCTCGGCGGAATCCTCAGCGCCCTGAACGGTCTCTGGACCCCCGACGAAATCCGCTACGGGCTCGATCATAGCGAGCCTCGACTCCTGATCGGAGACCGAAAGCGGTTGGATCGAATCCGGGAACTCGACCTGGACATCCCGACACTGGAAATCGAATCGGGCTTCCCCGCCCTGCTCGCGGGAATCGAGACGGCCGAAATGCCCACGCAGCCGATCGCCGAGGATGATCCCTGCCTGATTCTCTACACCAGCGGCACGACGGGACGACCCAAGGGAGCGGTGGTGAGTCACCGCGCGCTGGTGGGATTCGTCAAGACCCAATCGCTTCATGGCCTCGAGCGCTTCATGCTCGCCGCCCAGGCTGCCCCGGCCGCCCCGACTGGAGACGAAGCGCCGCCCCAGCAACCCTGTAGCCTCGTCACCGTCCCCCTCTTCCACCTCTCGGGACTCTACGCGGCGGCCATCATGATGCTCGCCCAGGGTGCAAAGACGGTCTACCGCGACGCACGCTTCGATCCCGAAGACGTCATGCGCCTGATCGAGAAGGAGAAGGTGACGGCCTGGAGCGCCCTGGGCAGTGCCGGACCACAACTGCTCAACCATCCCGCTCTCGGTCGCTACGATCTCTCGAGCCTGCGCAATATCGGATTCGGCGGAGCGCCGACGAGTCCGGATCTGCAACAGCGAATGGTGGAGGCCTTTCCCAATGCGCGGGGCAATATCGGGCTGGGCTACGGACTCTCGGAATCCGGCGGCATGGGCACGACCATCGGTGGCCGGGCGTTGGAGGAGCGTCCAGCGTCGGCCGGCCGAGGGGCGCTGGCACATCAGATCGAAATATGGGATCCCGACGGAAAGCGCCTGCCCACGGGTGAATACGGCGAAATCCACATTCGCAGTCCCTACCTGATGCTGGGCTATTGGCGCGATCCCGAGGCGACCGCCGAAGTCCTGAAGCCCCACCTCTGGCTCGCGACCGGCGACATCGGATGCCTCGATGAAGAGGGTTACCTCTTCATCAATTCCCGGGCCCGGGATATGATCCTGCGCTCGGGCGAGAATGTATATCCGGTCGAAATCGAACACCGAATCGATGCCCATCCCGGGGTTTCAGAGTCGGCGGTGATCGGAGTCGATCATCCGGAACTCGGTCAGGCCGTCAAGGCCGTCGTGGTCCTGTCGCCCGAGGCCGAAGTCGATGCCCCCGAACTGACAACCTGGGTGGGTGAAACACTGGCGGGCTACAAAGTGCCGAGCGAGTGGGAGATTCGCAGAGAGCCCCTGCCGAGAAATGCGGCGGGCAAAGTACTCAAGAAGGTCCTGACGGGCGAGGCCGCGCCCCCCCCCGATATCGCCTAGCGGCTCTTTCGTTTCGACCCAGCGACCCGGCCCTCCTGGACCCCGTTTTTCTGGAGAACATGAATGGAAGCGAATCGACCCGACGAGTGGGCCCTGGCCAATTGCCTGGTCGTCGACCTCTCAACGGAGATCGCCGGACCCTATTGCAGCAAACTCCTGGCCGATGCCGGCGCAGACGTCATCAAGGTGGAGGATCCCATCGCGGGGGACCCCCTGCGGCGTTGGGTCGCCTCGAATACTCCCCTGCCCGAAGGCGAGGACGGCGCCCTCTTTCAATTCCTGAATGCTTCGAAGCGCGGCATCGCCCTGGATCTCGAACAATCCGCGGGGCGCGGGGACCTCTTCGAATTGGTCGGCCGGGCCGATGTCCTGGTGGAGAGTTTCGGGCCCGGGGGCCTGGCGGAGCGCCAGATTTCCAAAGCGGCCCTCTGGCAAAAGAATCCGGGCCTCTCGATCGTCTCGATCTCGCCCTGGGGGCTCGAGGGCCCCGAAGCGAGCCGCCCCGCCACGGAATTCACCCTGCAGGCGGCGACCGGATCCATCGCCTACCGGGGCTTGCCCGACCGAAAGCCGGTGGCCGCCGGGGGGCGGATCGGCGAGTGGGCCGCGGGCTCCTATGCGGCCGTCGGAGCCATGAGCGCCCTGCTCTCGGCGCGGACGACCGGCCGCGGGCAGCACGTCGATCTTTCGATCTTCGAGACCATGCTTCTCTGCCTCACGGTCTACCACGACCTGAACGGCCAATGGGTCGACGGCCCCCTGGCCCGCAGTATCGAAGTTCCCTCGATCGAACCCACGAAGGATGGATACGTGGGAATCTGCGCCATCACGGGACAGCAATGGACCGACTTCTGCTCCCTGCTGGAGCGACCGGAAATCGGCAAGGATCCGCGCTACCTCGACGGCCGGGCCCGAATGCAGCATCTCGATCTGATGCGCGAGATGATCCAATCCTGGACCCAGGAGCGAACGACCGAGGAGATCATCGAGCTCTGTAGCCTGCTGCGGATTCCCGCCGCCCAGGTCGGCCATGGCCGGAGTCTGCCCGAGATGGAGCAGATGAAGGAGCGGGGTGTCTTCAGGCCCGGCCCGCATCAATTCCTGCAGCCCCGCCCCCCCTACCTGCTCGGGCGGACCCCCATGCGTCCGCCGACCCGCGCCCCCCGCCTGGATGAGCACGGCGACGCGATCCGGCGGGAAAATGCCGAGTCCGGTCGGGGCGGCGGACGCATCGAAAAAAAGGTCGACCCCGATGCCAACCCCCTGCCCCTCGACGGCCTGCGGGTACTCGACCTGACGGCCTTCTGGGCGGGACCGGTCGCCACTTGTTATCTGGCGGATATGGGCGCCGATGTGATCAAGGTCGAGTCCATCCAACGCCCCGACGGAATGCGCTTCGCCGGCGCGATTCCCAACGAGAGCCTCTGGGAGTGGTCGCCCGTCTTCCACGGGGCGAATCCCGGCAAGCGGGCCATCACCCTGCAACTCGACAGCGACGAGGGCATGGCCCTCCTGCACCGATTGATCGAACGCTCGGAGATCCTGATCGAAAACTACTCGGCGCGGGTGCTGGAAAATTTTGGCCTGGGCTGGGAAGAGATCCGGGCAATCAATCCGGGCATCATCATGGCTCGTATGCCCGCTTTTGGACTCGACGGGCCCTGGAGGGATCGCCCGGGCTTCGCAATGACGGTCGAGCAGGTGAGCGGACTGGCCTGGCTCACCGGCTACCGGGATCTCCCCCTCGTCATCCGCGGCGCCTGCGATCCCATCGGCGGAATGCACGCGGTCTTCGCCCTGCTGATGGCCCTCGAACATAAGAAGCGAACGGGCGAGGGGCAGTTGGTGGAAATCCCGCTGGTCGAGGTCGCCATCAATATGGCGGCCGAACAGGTGATCGAATTTTCCGCCTACGAGCAACTTCTCGAGCGCGATGAAAATCGTGGACCCGTCGCCGCTCCCCAGGGCGTCTACCGCACAGCCAACCCCGAGGATCTTATCGCCCTGGCGATTCCCGACGACGAGTCCTGGGCGGCCCTCTGCGAATTGATGGGTCGCGGGGAGTGGCTTCAATCGGAAAGCTACGCGAGCGCGGCCGGACGTCGGACCCACCACGACCGCATCGATGAGGCGATCGAGGCCTGGCTTTCCCAGCACTCTCGGGAGGCCGTTCTGCTCCAACTACTGGAGGCGGGAATTCCGGCCGCCTCCCTCATCAACCCGCATTCCCTGATGCCCAATCCACAATTGGAGGCCCGCGCCTTCTTCCAGATCATGGAACATTCCCACGTTGGCAAAGCCCGCTACCCGGGATGGCCGATGGCTTTCTCGGGACTTCCCCGGGCATTGCATCAGCGACCTCCCCCGACGTTGGGTCAACACAACGACGAAGTGCTCGGAACCATCCTCGGCCTGGATGGGGAAACGCTCGACCGGCTGCGAAAAGATAAAGTCATCGGCGAGCGTCCCTCGTTCATGTGAGACGAAAGAGCGGGCCTGAGCCGCCCTCAGCATAAGCTATGATCGCCGGCGTGCCCGATCTGACTCCCCTCCGATCCTCCTTCACGATCGCCCTTCTATCGGCCGCCTGGCTCTTATTCATCCTCCCGGAAACCGGATCGGCGCTGGAATACGAGCAGGCCTATGGATCCTATCGAGCAGCCGTCGCGGAGCGGGACCTCGACACGGCGCTGATCTACGCGCGCAGGGCCCATCGGCTGGCCAGCGAGGAATTGGGGGGGAGCCACGAAGAAACGGGCGTCCTGGCCTACAACCTCGGTGCACTCAACTACCAGTTGAAGCGCTACCGCGACTCCGTGAGCCCCCTCGAGCAGGCCGTCAAGATCTATCGGGAGAACCATGGGAAATGGGCGGAGAAGAATCTGCTGCCCGTTCGCAAGCTGGCCATGGCCCAACTCGCTCTGGGGAACCTGCCGGAAGCGGAACGCCATTACGTACGGACCATGGAAATCCTCGAGAAGCATCGAGGACGCAACAACCCGGAGATCGCCGAAATCCTGCTGCACCTGATGCCCCTCGCCCGCACCCTCGAAGAACCAAAGAGAGTCCGCACCTACGGTCTCCGGGCTCTTCACATCCTCGGCCAGACTCCCACCCGCAAGAAATTGGAGGTCGGCGAAATACACGTGAATCTCGCGGCCTCGGCGATGATGCTCGGTGACGCCGGAGAGGCCAATCGGCACCTCGGCTGGGCCCTCGAAATCTTCGAAGCCGAACTCCCGGCCGACGACAGGGAATTGAAGGAGTTCTACCGATTCGCTGCGGGTGCCTACGAACAATTGGGCAGGACCAAGTCGGCTCGAGCGCTTCGCCGCAAATTCCAGGAATTCGAGCCTTGACGCAGAGACCCGACAACAGCCCGGGGAGTCTTCCATGCGAGTGAAGAAATTCGGGATCCATCTCCTCGCTGCGGGCCTGCTCTACTTTCCCGTGGCGGCCAATGGCCAGGAGGATCCCGACATCTTTTCGGTGGAGACCAATTCGCGGGGAGATCTCGTCAGCGGCAGCCTCGACAAGGCGATCCTCGACGCCAATGCGGGCTCCAATAGCGCCAACTCGATCGTCTTCGAACCGAATGAACTCAACAATCTATCCCTGGTATTGGATTCGGAACTTCCGGCGATCGATCTCCAGGCCGCGGATCCGGACGTGAGCCGCAGCGTCGACCTGACTGCCAGCAGCACGACAAATTTCCTGATCTCGGTGGGAGACGACGTTCCCGAAGACTTCGTCCTGCTACACGTGAAGTCCGGGGAGGCCAACCTGGTCGACCTCGACATCTCGAGTTCGGAGGGGCGCTACCTCATCGATAGCGGCGCAACCCTCGGCCTCGACTACGAATCCGACCACACCATTTCCGCGCCCATCGAGGGGGAGGGAAGACTCGTCAAAAAAGGGGATTTCGACCTCAGACTCGCCGGAACGAATTCCTATAGCGGCGGCACCGAAATCAAGAGCGGAAAACTCCTTGGAGATCTGGACTCCCTCTCGTCGGCGGGAGATATCGTGGTCGAGAAGGATGCCGTCCTCAGTTTCGAAGACACGGACGACCATACCTTTCACCTCTTCAGCAATTTCGTGAGCGGAGAGGGGAAGGTCGTCAAGGAGGGCAGCCATACGCTGCAGATCAGTTCGAGCGGAGGCCTGGAACACGACGGAGGTATCGAAATCCGCGGAGGCGACGGCAGTCGACTGCTGGGAGATACCGACACCATCAGTGGCAATATCAGCGTGGGCGGAGCCGCCCGCCTTGAACTCAGCCAGGGCGCCGACGGGGTCTACGCCGAGGACATCAGCGGCGAGGGCATGCTGGTCAAATCCGGTACCGAACTGCTCGAATTGAGCGGGCAGAACTCCTTCAGCGGGGGCCTCTTCATCGAGAGCGGCGACCTCCAGGGCAACCATTTGAGCATCCCGGGCAATATCAGCCTCGAGGACGCTACGACCCGCATCATCTTCGATCAGGAAGCGGTCGATGGTGAACATTCCGGCCTGATCAGCGGCACGGGAAGCCTCGAAAAAAGGGGGACGGGGACGCTCACCCTCCTGGGGTCGAGCCAGCATAGCGGGGGCACCCTGATCACGGAGGGAATCCTGCGAGGCGACGCCGAGAGTCTCATCGGCCAGATCGAAGTCGAGGCCGGGGCCAGCGTCGAATTCGCATCCGCTTCCGCCCAACGATTCTCGGGAACGATCACGGGAGCAGGCAACTTCGCCAAATCCGGGGGCGGCACCCTCACCCTGGGGAGCGCCCAGGACTATACGGGAACGACGCGGGTCGATACCGGAACCCTGCGACTGGAAGCCAATCTGGAGAATACGACTTCAGTGCGGATCGCCGAGGGGGCGCGACTCGAAAACGGCCTCTCCTCATTGGAAATCGGCGGGATGCTCGAAAATCATGGACAACTCGCGGCCGGCGGCGAGAACGATACGATCCACCTGGTCGGAGATGCCGAATTCAACTCGACCTCGACCCTCGTCATGACATTGGGCGATCAGCCGAGGGCCGGGACGAACCCGCAATTGCATCAGGCCTCGAGGATCGAAGCGGACGGCAGCGTCTTCATCGACGAAATGGACGTGGAGCTGACGATCCTGCCGGGGCTATACCCCCTGGCATCCGAAGGGGCATTCGAATACGTATTGCTGACGGCCGCGCAGATCTGCCCCCCGGCCCCGGCCGCCTGCGAGGCGAGTGGCGTCTCCATTGGGACCGTCACTTCGGATTCCGCTTTTCTCGACGTGGGAAGTGCCGAGATCGAAAATGGCAGCGGCGGGGGCCAACTGCTCACCCTCTCAATCGCGAAGAACACCAATAGCACCGCGAGTTTCGCGAATACCCCCAATCAGGCGGCCACGGCTGCCGCTTTCGACGATTTGCTGGCGTCGGGTTCCGCGGACTCCGAAGTGATCGAAAGCAGTTGGAGCGTGCTCTCGCCCGAGCAGGTGCGCCAGAGTCTCGATGAAATAGCGGGCGAAAGCCTGACGGCCTTCGCGAATATACGCCAGGCGAATGCCCAGACCTTCATGCGAGCGCTATCGCGGCGATTCAGGGCCAACGAATACGAGAGCGGCCCCATCGACGAGCGGGCCACTCGCCGGGATTCGAGCCCGGAACTCGACTCCGATCCGAGGAGCGGTAGGGGCGAGCGGGGCAGTTGGTTCGAGAGCTTCGGCATCTTCGGCAGCCAGGATGGGGGCCCCAATCCCTCCCGAATCCAGGGCCGCTCCTATGGGGTTTCGGGAGGCATCGATGCCCGCTGGCCCCGCAGCTGGCCCGGCTCCGAGCAGATCCGAGTCGGGATGGGTCTCGGATATACGCGACATTCGCCCCAGGGAGATCACGGGATGCGAGGCGAGGCCAATAGCTTCCAGACCGCGCTCTACGGAAGCTGGCAACATGGGGGAGCACACCTCGGCTGGGCGGGACGCTATGCGTATAGCGAGTTGGAGACCACGCGACGCATCACCTTCGGGGCCCTCGATCGACGGGCCCGGGGCGACACAAGCGGCCACGAAGCGGGGGGGATGGTGGAAATTCTCTTTCGCCTCGGAGACCCCAAGCGACTCGCCCTTCGGCCCCTGGCCCGTTTCGAATACAACTATATGACGCGGGGGGAAATCGTCGAAAGCGGGGCGGGCGACCTCTCCCTCACGGCGGAGGGCGCCAACTTCTCCATGCTGACAGCGGATCTCGGCCTCAGCCTGTCCACCCTCTACACGCTGGGGGGAGAATTCGGTCTGGAAGCCGAAATCCGCGGGGGCTGGCGACGGGAATTCGGCGACCTCGAACGCCCCATTCGAGCCCGTTTTCACGCCGTGCCGGGGGCGGTCGCTTTTACGACCCGGGGCGTGGCGGCCGATGCGAACGATTTCCACGTGGGTACGGGCTACGTGATGAGCGTCTCGAAGGTGCCCCTCGTGGGACTCAACTACGACGTCTTCATCGGAGATACCGTTACGCGCCACGTACTCTCCGCACAACTCTACCTGCGCTGGTAGGTCGGGCTCGCAATTCGGCGCCGAGACTTCATGTGCCGACACTCCATGCGCCGACACTCCATGCTTGAAGACCCGGCCGGAATGCCTAGCCCAGGATACCCGCGTCGCGTAGCGCGGAAATTTCTTCGGGACTGCGTCCGATTTCCTTCAGGATCGCCTCGCTATCGGCGCCGTGTTCGGGGGCCATATTTCGTTGTTCGCAGGCACGCCCATGAAAATCCACCGGGGTGGCGGGCAGCACGGTCGTCGTTTCCCCATCGGGCACCTCGACGAACCCCCCCGCTGCATGGGCCTGGGGATCCTGGATCAACTCCTGCAGGGTCTGCACGGGCGCCCACCAGAGATCCTCCTCGGCGTCGAAGATCTCACCCCATTCCTCTCGGGTCCGGGTTGCAAAAATCTCATCCAATTCCTCGATCAGCCCCGGCGCATGGATGGCGCGCTCCGCGCTTTCCTTGTAGCGAGGATCCTCGATCCACTCGGGATGACCCACGGCCCGGGCCAGGGCCGGCCAGTGGCGCTCGGGGTCGAGGCCCACCATCCAGAACCATTGGCCCTCGCTATCCTGGTAGTTGTTGATGGCGGGATTGCCCATGGTCTTGCGATTCCCCGGCAACACGTCGACTCCGAAGCGCAGGCTCACCGACATATCGAAGCTCAGGGTGTACATCCCCTGGCGCAATAGGGAAGTCGCAATCAGCTGGCCCTCACCGGTCCTCTCCCGCTCGAAGAGGGCCGCGGAAATCGCGCCTGCGGCCGCGAGCCCCGTATTATGATCTCCCATACCTCCCCGCTGGAAGGGGGGCGGCTGCCCGGGCGACATCAGCGAGGCCGCGATCCCGGAACGAGCCCAAAATGCCGCGATATCGAAGGCCGCCCGATCCGCGTCCGGGCCCTCGCGGCCATAGCCCGTGATCGACGCATAGATGAGACGAGGGTTGCGAGCCCTCAGGCGCTCCGGATCCAGCCCGAGGCGCTCGAGGGCGGCGGGGCGTACGTTGCTGAGAAAGACGTCCGCGTCGTCGATCAACTCGTAGGCGATCTCCCGTCCGGCATCCTGCCTCAGATCGAGGACGACGCTGCGCTTGTTGCGATTGTCCATCTCGAAAATCGGGTTGAAGGGCAGATCCCCGCCCAGGAGCCGGTCGAAGAGTCGCGAGGGATCTCCCACCCCCGGCGGCTCGATCTTCACGACGTCCGCTCCCCAATCTCCCAGGATGCAGCCGGCCGCGGGGCCCGCCACCCAAACCCCGAGTTCGATGACCTTGACTCCCTCCATGGGTCCCGACATGGATCTTCTCCCCTCCCCTCGCAGCCTCTGGACTTTCGACTGCCCGCAAAGCACCGAAACTATCGCGGCTCGAAAAATTCGCCATCGGACACGACGGCATCCACCAGGCCCCAAGCCAGGGCCTGCTGCGCATCGATCCTCTCGCCGGTCAGCGCCAGCCAGGCGCTGCGTTGGCGCCCGATGCGGCGCGGCAGGCTCACCGTTCCCCCCGCTCCCGGAACCAATCCCATGCCGACTTCCGGCAACTGAAAAAAGGCACTCTCGGCCGCGACCACCCGGGATACGAAAGCGGGCAGTTCCACGCCGGCCCCGATGCATGCCCCATGCACCCGGGCCCGGGTACGCGGAGCCAGGGCGGAGAGCAGGCGGGCCGGATTTCTCACGCTGCGCACGGCATGGGCCGTCGCGGGGTCGGGGAAGTCTCCGAATTCATCGAGATCGCCACCGCTACAGAAGGATGGCCCCGCTCCCCGCAGAACGATTTCCGCGATCTTCGAATCGCTTGCCGCGAGTTGCAGGCCCTCGACCAATCCGTCCCGCAGCGCCAATCCGAAAGCGTTGTGGCGTTCCGGGCGATTCAGGATCAGATCGAGTCGATCCCCCTCGCGTTCGATGAGGACGGCCGACGCATCGGATGCCTGGGGCCGACCCGGGCTCCGGGTCTCCAACCAGGACTGAAATTCCGCCCCCGACTGGAGCATGGAATAGACGAGGGATTCCGCGATCAGCCCCTCGTGAATGGAGAGACCCTCGCCGTGGCGGAGCAATTGCACGAGCCCGAGGGAGGCCCGGGGATGCGCCTCGACACACTGAAGCAGGGCATTCAGCCGTCCCCCATCGCCCGCTTCCAATACGACGTCGAAGGCATCGACCAGGGCGGCTCCCAGGGAGGAAATCTCGGGGGCCCGCAGGGCGATCGTCGGGCAGGCCAATTCCCTCAGCGCCCGGCGCGCGACTTCGACCTCGGCATGGAGCGACGACGGGGCTTCCTCGATGGGCAGGTCGACGATGAGAACCCCGCATCCCGTCAGGGTCGCGAATTCCTCTCGGCCATAGGGAGAGCGGAGGCGATCGATCGCTTCGCGAAGAGAGCAGATCGACATCTCCCCCCCCGCCTCCATCAGCCCGAGAGCAGCCGGGCGCGAACCTTGCGGCGCAGCAATTTGCCCGTCTCGTTATAGGGGAGTTCCGTCCAGAAGTGGATGCTTTCCGGGGTGCGAGAGGAGCGCAGGCGATCCTTTACCCACTGCTGGAGTTCGGCTTCGCTCGTCTCCGCACCGCCCTTGCACGTCACGCTCGCCACCACCTTCTCGCCCCATTGTTCGTCGGGCAATCCCACCACGGCGGCGTCGGAGATGGCCTCGTGCTCGAGCAATACATCCTCGATCTCGCCCGGCGAAATATTCTCGCCGCCGCGAACAATGATGTCGTCGATACGCCCCTCGATGAAGAGATAGCCCTCCTCATCCATCGATCCGCCGTCCCGGGTCGGGAAGAAACCGTCCTCGAGCAATCGGCTGCCCCGACCGAGATATTCCCCGGAGACCTGCTCTCCCCGAACATGGATCTCACCGCGTTCATTCGGACCCAGCGTGCGACCCTCTTCGTCGCGGATTTCGACCTCGACGCTCGGCAGGGGTTGTCCGACGGATACGAGGCGGCGGCGCACGGCGGCATCGTCACTTCCGAGCGCGGCCCGATGATCCTCCGCGCCGAGGATCGAGATCGTCGAACTGGTTTCCGTCAGCCCGTAGGCATTGGCGAAATCCGTTCCCGGAAAGAGTTCGAGGGCCCTTTCGATGACGCTCTGGGGCATCTTACCGCCCCCGTAGGAGAGAGCGCGCAGATGCGGCAGCCCCGCATCCGGCTGCCCCTCGAGGGATTCGACGATCCGGGCCAACATCGTCGGCACGACAAAGGCATGAGAGACCTGCTCCTTGCGAGCCAACTCGAGCCAGGTCTCGGCGGTGAAATTGGGCAGCTGGATGATCCGACGGCCGGAGTAGACGGAACTCGCGATCGCCGCCATGCCCGCAATATGGTAAGGGGGCACGCAGACCAGGGCCGCATCCGATTCCTCAGCGGACATGAACTCCACGGAGGTGATGATGTAGCTGACCAGATGCTTATGCCGAATCACCGCGGCCTTGGGAGGGCCCGTGGTCCCGCTGGTAAAGAGCAGGATCGCGATCTCGTCGGGATCCATCGACCACTCGGACTCCAGGCATTGATTCGCCGGATCCCGGGCCACCTGCAGGCATTCATCGCGGCCGATTACCTCGATCCGCTCGAGATCGCGGAGGGATTCCACCCGATCCGGATCGGTGACCAGTTGCGAGGGCGCAATCTGTCCAACCAGGTCGTCGAGTTCGGTCCCGGTGAGGCGATAGTTGAGGGGCACGAAGGGCTTGCCCGCCCAGGCGGCCGCGAATACGCCGATCGGCAATGCGAGACTGCTGACATCGAGCACGGCGAGGTGTTCGACATCGCTGTCGCGAAGCCGCGCAGCGATCCGGCCGGCCGCCTCGAAGAGTTCAGCATAGGTGAGGCGATCCTCGCCGTTGACCATGGCGATCCGATCCCCCATGCCCTGGGAGGCCATTTCGAGAAGCATCATCAGGTTCATAGGTCGACTCTCAAATCAATCCGATGAGGGAAGGGGCTTGGCGGCCTTGATCGTCAGGGCCACTCCATTCGCTCCCAGGGACCCATCGCCGGGCTTGGTGCAGAGGATCTCGAGATCCCCGGCTTCATTGACGTAGCGCTTGCCAATCTGTGTACCCTCCGAGGCATCCGCGGAAATCGATACGCCCTCCGGCGCGTCGGTCCCGAGCGCGACGAGCGGGGCTCCGCCACACGTCACTTCTACTGCCTCCTTGGGCGCCGCCACCACCATGACCTCGGTGCTGCAGACCGCGCTCTTGAGACGGGTTCCCGCTTTCAAGTCCGCCATACTCGCTCTTCCTTTCTCCTGATTGATCAGGTTGATCTCTCGTCCATTTTCCCTGCGAGCCGAGGAAGCCCGCCGCCCAATCCCGAGTTCAAAATTTGCAGCGCCGGCTCGGGCTCGCTTCGGCCCCTCGACGAGTAGCTGAATACGAGGCCGATGAGACTCTATTGTAAAATTCGCCACTCGATCCCCGGCCGGGGGCCGGAAAATAGCTGTAATCAGCCTCCGATGTTAGCCTTGAGAATCCATCGTATAGCTCTATTCAGTCGGACTGAAATTGCGCGATTCCATGCCGACCCCGATGGACTTCAGGGAGTTCCCCCTTGCAGCAGACGATCCCAGCCCCCCCGGATCTCGAAATCGCTCCAGCGACTGAGTACGCGCGCCGACTGCTGGCGGATTGCGGGCTGCCGGGACTCGAAATCCCCACCCTTCTCGACGCCGATTCCGCGCTCGAATGGGCGCGATCCGGGGCCATGGCCCTGACGGGCAGGCCCGGAGAGGCCCCGAAAACGGCCCCGGGGCCCCTCGCCCTCTCCGCCCGGGGAGCGGCCAGGGCGCTGGCCCGGCTGGCCCCGGAGAGCCGGGCCCTCGCCAATCTCGACGGGCCGGCACTGCTGGGAGAGCGAGCCGCCCTCTCGGGCCTCGAGCGAAGGGGATCCATCTCCCCGGGAGGCGGCTGTCGTTTCCTGGCGAGTCGCGACGGCTGGCTCGCGGTCAATCTCCCGCGAAGCGCGGATCGCGAATTGCTGCCGGCCTGGCTGGAGGCGGAGCCCCGGCCCGACGAGGAAGCCTGGCATCTGATCTCGCGCTGCCTGCCTGCTCGACGCGGCGAAGCCTGGCTCGAACGGGCCCATTGCCTGGGGCTGGCCGTAGCACCCGCGGGCTCAGCACCACTCGCCTCGTCTCGGCCCTGGCTCGAAGTCCAGTCACAGGGGCGCCGCGCAGGGCATCCGCTCGCGAACGAACCCCGGGTGCTGGATCTCTCCTCCCTCTGGGCGGGCCCGCTCTGCGCCCAACTCCTCGGCCTCGCCGGCGCCCGAGTCGTGAAGCTCGAAAGTCGACAGCGACCCGACGGCGCGCGCCGCGGCCCAGCCGAATTCTTCGATCTCCTGAATGGGGAGAAGGCCAGCGTCGTTCTCGACTTCGCACAAGACGACGGGCTGCGAAGACTCCGGGAACTGATCGAGGGAGCCGACATCGTCGTCGAGAGTTCGCGCCCCCGGGCGTTGGAACAATTGGGGATCGACGCCGCGGCCTGGGTGCGGAAGCGGCCCGGGCTGACCTGGCTCTCGATCACCGCCTACGGACGTCACACTCCCCGGGACCATTGGGTGGGCTTCGGAGACGATGTCGCCGTCGCGGCGGGCGCCGCGATCGCCCCGGATGCGAAAGCTTCCCCTCCGCTTTTCTGCGGCGATGCCATCGCGGATCCCCTGACCGGCCTGCACGCCGCGGTGGCCGCGCTCGCCCGGCATCGGAGTGGCGTCGGGGGACTCCTCGATGTCTCCCTGCTCGGCGTGACCGCCCATGCGCTGCAATGCCCCGGAAATTCTCCGGCCGGGGTCGTCGAATACGGGCCAGCGGAACGGGGCGGAGCGGGGGGAGAGGGCTGGCTCGTCTCCGCCGGGCGACGGGAGGCCGTGGCGGCCCCGCGCGCTCGCAGGGCCCGGGGGCGCGCGCGTCCCTTCGGCGCCGACAACGCCGCTCTGCTCGGCAGAGACGAGCGGAATGGAATGCCGGGGGAACGGAGTTGAAACTCCTTCGCATCGCGTCAGCCGACGTGGGAGGACAGAAACTCGACGTCCGCATTCGAGACGGGCGCATCCAGGAATGGGGCTGGCCCCTGGCGCCCGAGGCCGGGGAGGATCTACTGGACGCCGGTGGCGGAGCACTGCTGCCGGGACTGAGAGATCACCATCTGCACCTGCTGGCCCTGGCGGCCGCCCGCCGATCCCTTCGCTGTGGACCGCCGCAGGTCCGAGACGCCCCGGAATTTCGGAATCTCCTGGCCCGAGCGGCCGCCGAGATGGATCGCTCGGGCGAGCAGCGGCCCTGGCTGCGGGGCGTCGGATATCATGAAAGCGTGGCCGGCAGCCTGGATCGCCACATCCTCGACCGCTCCGTGGGCCAGCTGCCCCTGCGCGTTCAACATCGCAGCGGGGCCCTGTGGATGCTGAACTCCGCCGGCCTCGAAAGACTCGGCCTCGAGCCCGGAGAGGCGAGGCCATCCGGAATGGAATGCGACGCCGCCGGAAGACCCACGGGCCGTCTCTACCGGCTGGACAGCTGGTTGCGGGATCGGTTGGCGAGCCGGGGCGAGAGTCGCATTCCCGACCTGAAAGAGGTGGGGCGCAGCCTTTCGGCCCTGGGGGTGACGGGAGTCTGCGACGCGACGCCGGGAAATGGAGCCGAGACCCTCGATATTTTCACCGCAGCCGTGGCCGACGACCGCCTGCGCCAGCGGCTGCTGCTGATGGGAGGCCTCGATCTGCCTCGGCCCCGACATCCTCGCATCAAACGCGGAGCCCTGAAGATCCTGCTGGATGAGAATTCATTGCCCGAGGAAGAACATCTGGTCGCGCAGATTCGCCGGGCGCATGGCGCCGGGCGTGGTGTGGCCTTTCATTGCGTTACGCGCGCCGAACTCCTCGTCGCGGCGAGCGCGCTGGAGCGAGCCGGCAGCCTCGGGCGGGATCGCATCGAACATGCCAGCCTGGCACCCCCGGACCTGATCGAATGCCTGGCCAGACTGCGAGCGACCGTCGTCACCCAGCCCAATTTCCTGCACGAGCGCGGAGATGCCTACCTCCGGGAGGTCGAACCTCGCGATCACCCCTGGCTCTATCGGGGCCGGGCATTCCTCAGCGCCGGACTTCCGCTCGCGGGCGGCACGGATGCGCCCTTCGGGAACTGCGACCCCTGGGCAGCCATGCGAGCAGCCGTCGAGCGTCGCTCCGCAGGAGGCGCCGAGATGGATCCCGCAGAGGCATTGACCGCCGAAGAGGCGCTGGCACTCTTCACCTCTCCCCTCGAGCATCCGGGTCAGAGCCTGGCAGTCCTGACCCGGGGCGCCCCGGCGGACCTGCTGCTTCTCGATCGACCCTGGAGTCGGGCCCGGGAGCGACTCGATGGCGACGACGTCCGTGCAACCCTGGTGGGGGGGCGAACGGTGTGGCGGCGAAATGGATCCCCGGACACCCCTGCGGCCTAGCGAATCTACCGCGGCGAATCGCGGGATCGGCCGCGGCATCGAGGATTCGCTTTCCGGCATCGCGGCGAGACCCCGCGAGCGGCGCCGCAACGAGATCCCGCGCAGCCCGGGCGACCGGATTCCGCCCTTGCAGCAAGTTCCCCTGGGACCACGCGACTCCCATCCGGGAGTTCCACGACCCGATCCGCACCTCAGGGGGACTCAGACGAGGGCAATTACACCCGAATCTTCCGAAAACGCCCGTGATCGCGGCGCTCCAGGGCTGGCTGGCGGGCCCTGCCCCTCGCTGCACTCGCACCCCGGGGCGGCGCTGATCTCGAGGAGAATCCGGCGGCGGGGCTTCTTCTGGCGAGTTGCTAGCGACTCCGAGGACCCGCCCCCTATACTGCCCCCCACACGCCCGCCGCTCTCGCTGGCTCGCCCAGCCTCTGAAAAAGCTCAGCCGCTGGAGATGTATGGCCACCGGAAGTTCCCCTCGCCCGGGGGATACAGACTCGCTCCCCACACCGAGGCAGGCCCGTCGATCCCTCGGGGCCATGCCCCGCATCCGGGCCCGCTGGATCGGATGGCTCCTGCTCATCGGAATCGCCCTCCACGCCCTCGTGCCTGGCGGCGAGGGCCCCCTGGTGGCCAGCGAGGCACGCGCCAAAGAAGCCGCAGAGCGCGAGAGCCTCGTTTCCCTGGCCCGACTTGAGCCCGCGAGCGGTGTCGTCAACGTCGCCGCCGGGGCCAGCGACGTGGTCCGGCAGGTCCTCGTCCAGGATGGAAGCGAGGTGACGGAAAGCCAGGTCCTGGTCCTGCTCGAGAGCTACGAGTTGCGGGCCGCGGAACTCGATGCCGCCCGGATCGAGTTGGAGCGCGCCGACCTCGGGCCACTCGAGATCGAGGCCCAGAAGGCGCGAATTCGGGCGGTTCAGGCCGAACTCGACTACGCGAAGGATGAGGTCAGCAGCCAGGAGGGGCTGAGTGAGAAGGGCTTCAGCGCCGGCAAGGAATTTCGCGAGGCGCAACTGCAGGTTCTCCGGGCCGAGGAGCAGTTGAATGAGAGCAACGCGCTGCTCGAAAGACGCATCGCGAACCTCGACCTCGCCCGACGCGAAGCGGAGAATAGGGTCCAGCAGGCCGAAGCCCGCTTGGAGCAGACCATGATTCGTTCCCCGCTGAACGGACGTGTACTGCGAGTGAGGATTCGCGAGGGGGAGCGCGTCGATCAGAACCCCGTCGTCAGCATCGCGGCCACCCAGACCATGATGGCCGTGGCCGAAGTGCACGCCAATGAAATTCGATTGGTTCGGGTGGGACAGCGGGCGGTCTTCAGCAGCCCCGCCCTGCCCGATGCGCTTTCGGGCCAGGTGGACTCGGTCGGACAGATGATCTTCAGCAACAATGTGATCGGTGAGGATCCCACGGCACCCCGGGGCCTGCGCGTGGTCGAAGTTCGCGTGCGCCTGGAACCAAACGAGTTGGCCCGGAAGATGACCCACCTCGAGGGCCAACTGCGAATTCACCTCGAGGACCGCGAACAACCTTGACGGAATCGCCAACCCATGAGCCCTCCTCGCGACGCCTTCGGCCCGTCCCCTTTGCGCGTCAGCTCCTATCACATCGGAAGACGCGTACCGCCGTGGCCACTGTCGGCGTGGGCTTTGCGATCCTGGTCGTCTTCATACAACTCGGATTCTATGGCGCCGTCTTCAACACGGCCCTGGCCGTCTCGGAGCGTTTCGACGCGGAATTGATGCTGATCTCGCCGAGTTTCGTCTACCTGGGCGAAACGGGAACGATCCCCCGCAGCCGCCTCTACCAGGCCCTGGCCCACCCCGACGTCGCGAGCGCCACCCCCATCTACTTCCGCTATGCGAATTGGCGCGATCCCGGCAGCGGGAATTCCTGCCGCCTCTTCGCGATCGGCTTTCCCCTGGCCGAAGCCGAAGTGGCCCTCCCCCTCCGATTGCCCGCACTGACGGATCAACTCGAAGCATTGAAGGCGATGGATACCCTGCTCCTCGACCGCTCCACCCACGAGAAATGCGGCCCCGTGGACCCCGAGGGCCGGACCGAAATCCGCGACGTCGCCGCCCGGGTCGTGGGCCATTTCGACCTCGGGGTGGGCTTCCTGGCCGACGGCGCCATGGTGGTGAGCGATGATAGTTTTGCCCACTTCTTCCGGGGGCATCCCCTCGACCGTCCCCACCTGGGCCTGCTCAAACTGCATCCCGACGGGGATCCCGAAGCCGCCGCGAAGGCCCTGGGCGAAATCCTCCCGCCCGATGTGAGAGTGGTCACGCGCTCGGAGTTGAGTGCCTACCAGACCCTGCATTGGGTGGACAATACGGCCGTGGGTGACATCTTCGGCATGGGGGCCGTCGCGGGCTTCTTCGTTGGAGTCGTCGTGCTCTTCCAGATTCTCTCGGCCGATATTCGCAATCAACTGCCCCTCTACGCGACGCTGAGAGCGATGGGTTATTCCCAGCTTCGGCTCAAGCGCTACATCCTTGAGCAGGCCTGGATCTACGCCCTGCTCGGCTATGGACCGGCACTGCTCGTCGGCCTCGCTACCTTCCCCGTGATCGAGGGCTTGACCCACCTTCCGATTTTTCTCAGCCCCGGCCTCGCGGCAGGGGTTCTGATCGCGAGCTTGCTCATGTGCAGTCTTTCCGCGCTGCTCTCGGCGCGAAGGCTCCAACGGGCCGACCCCGCGGAACTCTTCTGATGCAGAATATTTCGAAAGCCCTGCGCTTTTCGCGTCGGCTCCTGCTCCATGAGCGGAGTCGACTGTTGGCCTCTACGGGGGGCATCACCTTCGCCCTGCTGCTGATGCTGCTCCAACTCGGCTTCCGCAATGCCCTCCTCGACAGTTCGGTCGAGCAACTGAGACGCCTCGACGCCGACATCATCGTGATCAACAAGGGCAAGCATCCCTTCCTGGCGCGGGATAGGATGCCGGCCGAAAGGCTCTACCAGGCGCTCTCGGTTCCGGGCGTGGCCTCTGCCGCACCCGTCTGGATGTCCCTCGAACAGTGGAAGAATCTGGAGCAGAATACGCTTCACCCGATTCGAGTAATCGGATTCGACCCGGAAAAACCCACCTTCCTGATCGATGCCGTGAACGAAAACGCGGAAAAACTGAAGCGTAAGGGAACGGCCCTGATCGACAAACTCTCCCGGGATTCCTATGGCCGCCTCGAGGCGGGACCCGCCCAGGTCAGTCGCCATCAGATCGAAATCGTCGGAACCTTTGCCCTCGGCACGGATTTCGAGGTCGACGGCAGCCTGCTCGTCTCCGACGAAACCTATTTCGAATTAACCCATGACGGCAGCCGAGAGGTGGAAGCGGCCCTGCTCAAGCTCGAAAAGGGCGCGAATCCGGCGAAGGTCCTGACGACGCTTTCCGAGATCTTGCCCGGGGATGTTCGCGCCTACGCGAAGGAGAGTCTGATCGAAGACAATCTTCGCTACTGGGAGCAGGGCACGCCCATCAGCATTTTCCTACTCGTCGGAGTCGCCCTCGGCTTCGGGGTAGGCATCGCGATCTGTTATCAGATCCTCTATACGGAAGTCATCGATCATCTAGTGGAGTTCGCCACGCTGAAGGCCATGGGCTATAGCGATCGCTACATCAAACTCGTCGTCATCGCCGAGGCGGCCCAGCTCTCGATGCTGGGCTTCATCCCCTCCATCGTTCTGGGAGGCGTGTTGCTGGCGGGCCTGGGCATCAGCAGCGGCCTGCCCGCTTCCCTGAGTCTGGGCGACATCCTGGGTGTCGGGCTGCTCTCCTTCGGCATGTGCACCCTGGCGGGAATGCTGGCCCTGCGCAACATCCAGCGGCTGGAACCCGCGGAACTCTTCTAGGTGGAGGGCATGAGCAAAGGCATCGACGCAATCCAGATCGAGGGCGTCAATTATGCCTTCGGCACGGGGGAGGCCCGCAAGCAGGTTCTCTTCGGAATCGACCTGCGCCTTGAAGAGGGCGAATTCGCCATCATGACCGGGCCCTCGGGTTCCGGCAAGACGACACTGCTGAGCCTGGTGGGCGCCCTGCGGCGACCCCAGGAGGGCCGACTCATCGCCATCGGCCACGACCTCAAACGCCTGGACGAATCGGGGCTCGAGAGCTATCGCTGCCAACTCGGTTTCATCTTTCAATTGCACAACCTCTTCCCCGCCCTCACGGCCTTCCAGAGCGTGCAGATGGCCGCTGACCTGGCCGGCGATCTCGGACCCGACCCCGGCAAATACATCGCCCAATTGCTCGATCGACTCGGCCTCGGCGAACGTCTCGACTACAAACCGGGCCAGCTTTCGGGTGGACAACGCCAACGCGTGGCCATCGCCCGCGCATTGGTCCACCGCCCCGCACTGGTCCTCGCGGACGAGCCCACCGCAGCCCTCGACGCCGGGAATACCGAAATTGTTCTCGAACTCCTGGCGGAACTCGCCCACCAGAGAGGCACCACCGTGCTCATGGTCACCCAGGATGCCCGGGTCTTCAAAAAGGCAGATCGGCTGATCCATCTCGTCGACGGGCGGATCGTCCGGGATGAAGGCCCTCGGAATCCCGCGAATCCGGGAAGCAATCCGAGCTGAATCCATCGGCGCTGAATGACGCCACCCGAGAAGCCTCTCACTTCGGCTCGGCATCTGCAAACCCGGCCGCCAAACCACCACCCCCTTCTCCCTTGATTGCTGACTCCGGGCCCAGGCCTTACCCTTTCCGCATGACTGTGCTGGCACTGGCTCCGGAAACGCGCGAAGACCATGTCCTGGCGGTCGACGTAGGCACCTCGGCGATCAAGGTGGCCCTGGTCTCCTACACGGGCGAGGTGCGGGATTGCGCCAGCCAGCCGATCGAGGTTCTCTACCCCGAGCCCGGCTGGGCCGAGCAGGATCCGAATGCATGGTGGAATGCGATCTGTGCCGCGGTTCGCCAATTGCGCGATAGACCGAATTTTCATCCGGCCGGGATCCGGAGCATCGTCTTCTCCTGCCAGATGTTCGGCGTCCTGCCCGTCGACCGCGACGGCAAACCCCTGATGAACGCGATGATCTGGCTGGATACCCGCTCCCGGGAACAGGCCCGAAGGATGACCCACGGCCATCCGAAGATCAGCGGTTATGGCCTGCCGCGACTGATCAAATGGCTGCGGACGACCAATGGAGTGCCGAGTCTCGCCGGCCGCGATACGACCTCGAAATTCGTCTGGCTGCGGGAGCAGCGCCCAGACATCTGGGAGCAGACCTACAAACTCCTCGATGTAAAGGACTACCTGGTGATGCGCTGTACCGGCCGCATGTCCACCAGCTACGACCTGGCGAGCGGGGGCTGGCTCTTCAGGACCCGCAAGGGAAATCTCGGCTGGTCGGAGGAAATTCTCCAGATGCTCGGCCTGGATCCGGAGCGCTTGCCCGAGGTCATTCCCTCGACATCGGTCGCGGGTGAACTGCGAGCCGATGCCGCGGAGGATCTCGGCATTCATGCCGGGATCGCCGTGGTCAGCGGGGCCGGGGATGTGCCCTCGTGTGCGGTGGGATCGGGAGCGGTCCGCGACGGCGAAGTACACCTCTACCTGGGCACGAGTTCCTGGGTTGCGACCCATCTCGACAATCGGGCCGTCAATCCCTTCGCGGCAACGGGCACCCTCTGCGCCGCCGAGTCCGGCAAATACATCCTGATCGCCACCCAGGAGACGGCCGGAGCTTCCCTCGAATGGGTGCGTCGAAAGCTACTCGATTCCTCTCTCGATTATGAGGCGATCGACGCCCTGGTCGAGGATTGCGAAGCGGGGGCCGACGGCGTCTTCTTCTTCCCCTGGCTGATGGGGGAACGCGTACCCGTGGATGAATCGGCTCTGCGCGGTGGATTCGTCAATCTGGGACTCGATCATGACCGCCGCCATCTGCTGCGCGCCGTCTTCGAAGGCGTGGGCTTCAACAATCGCTGGGCCCTGGACGTCGTCGAAAAATTGCTCGGTGAGAAGGTGCCGAAACTGCGAATCACCGGGGGTGGAGCCCAAAGCGATGCCTGGTGCCAGATCATGGCCGATATTCTCGACAAGCGGATCGAAAGGGTCGCGAATCCGCAATTCACGGGGGTTCGCGGAGCGGCACTGATCGCCCTGAGGGCCCTGGGTGAAATCGACTCTCTCGACGAAATGCACGATCTGGTCGAGATCGAGGCCTACTTCGAACCTCAAGCGGAATATCGTGAACTCTATTCCCGGCGTTACGAAGCCTTTGTCTCCTACTTCAAGACCACCCGTTCCTGGTTCCGACAGCTCAACGAGGGCGAATGACGCCCAGCGATCCCTGAAGATTCGCTCGGCCCATGAGACGAGCCTTCTGCGTCGATCCGTCGGCCCCGAGTGATCTCAGCCGGATCCCGTCAACTCGAGGAAGTAGTAGAAGACGGGGGCGACGAAGATGAACGCGTCGTAAACATCCAATACCCCTCCCTGGGTGGGAATCAGGTCGCCGTAATCCTTGACTCCGGCCCTGCGCTTCAGCCGCGAGGCGAAGAGATCCCCCGCAAGCCCCGCGCAGGCGATCAGGATGGCCGCCGCTGCCAGGCGCAGGGAATCGAATTCCGGCACGGCAAATGAAAAAGCGAAGGCCACCGCGATCGCGAAGAGGATTCCCCCGGCGACTCCCTCCGCGGTCTTGCCGGGGCTGAGTCGCGGGAAGATCCTGCGCCTGCCGATGCTGCTGCCCACCAGGTAACCGGCGGAATCCTGGGCCTCGCAAATGCCGTAGAAGAGAATCGCGTAACCGAAACCGTCCTCTCGCAGGCCCAACTCCAGGAAGAAAGCCAGGCAGGCAAAGGGATAGAGAAGTCCGAATGCAGTCGAACGCATTCGCGGCAGGATGGATTCAGGGTGTGCGAGAGCCCCCCAGCGGAGCCCCTGGTAGAGGATCACGAGCAGCGGAAAGAGCCAGCCGATCACTCCCGGCCGCAGGTAGACGATCAGAAGAATCAGGACCCCGAGTGCGCCGCCCCAGCCCGGCCACGGCGACTCCCCTCCCCGCTCGAATGTTCCGTAGAGTTCCCGGGCGCAGAGAAGGCCGAGCGCCAGCACCGCCCCCAGCAGCCAGGGCCCGCCCCAATAGGCGGGCAACCAGATGGCGGCGAGGAAGAGCACCTCCAATCCGAAACGCGTTCCCATTCGCGACTGGCCGGCGCGACGTCCGCGCCAGGCCCAATGAATCCCGACCCCAGCCCCGGCGATGGCGAAGAGGCTTCCCAAGGTCCAGAGGAGGCGGACGGCGATCTCCTCCTTCAAGATGCTGCGCTTCCCTTCAACTTCTCAAGATAGCGACCCAGGGCCAGCAGGAAGGCCTCGATATCCCCCGCATCGATCGCCCCGAGCACCGCCAGCCGAAAGGTGGCTTCCGCACCGGGTTTGCCGGGATAGATCGTGAAGCCCTGCTGATCGAGGGCGTCGTGCATATGATCGAAGTCGTACCAGGGGGCTTGCGGTGCCCGGATCGCCACCAGGATCCCGCTCTGATGCTCATCCTCGAGTAGCGAGTCGAAACCGAGGTCGGCCAGGCCCTTCCTCAGCACCCGCATGCTCTCCTGGTAGCGCTTCTGGCGACCCTCGAGGCCCTCGCTCTCGAATTCGAGCAACGCCTGATGGAGTGCTGAAACCACCTGGGGCGGAACGGTGAAACGACTCTGCCCCGTCTGCTCGAGATGGTCGTGCTCGGCGACGAGATCCAGCACATAGCAGTGCCGATCCGTCCCGCGCAATTCGTCGATCAGGCAGCGGCGAAGAATCGCGATGCCTAGGCCCGCCATTCCCTGCAGGCATTTATTCGAACTGCTGAAGAGGATGTCCACCGCCCCTGCGCCTACCCGAATCGGCAATGCGGCGAAACTCGACATGGCGTCGAGCATCAATTTGAGGCCCCGGCGATGCGCGGATTCGATCAGGGAATCCAGGGGGTTCAGCAATCCGGAACTCGTTTCGTGATGGATCGCAAAGAGGTGGGAAGCGCGACCCTCCTCTTCCGCCAGGATTGTGTCCAGGCGATCAAAATCGATCGGCCGACCCCAGTCCATCTCCACGACCCGATGGTCGATCCGATGGGCCGCCGCGATCGCGGCCAGGCGTCGACCATAATCCCCGTTATCCAGGATCACGACCCGACCCATCGGCGGGATCAAGCTCACCAGACCGGCCTCGAGGATGGTCGTGCCACTGCCCACCAGGGGAATCGCAGCGACTTCTTCGGGATCCCCCGCCGCCCGGGCCAGCCGCCGACGCACATCCGCGTACAACTCGCAGAAGCTCTTCTCGCGGGGACAGATATCCGGAATCAGCAGGGCCGCCTTGACACTATCCGTCGTGGTGGCCGGCCCCGGGTTCAGCAGGATCTTTCGTTCGATCGACTTCATCTCATCACTCCATCGACTCATCGGAGGTCGCCAGATCGCGACCCGCCCCTGGATTCGGGGCGCATAGGGGAGCAACCTTGTCGCGCACTCGCAGATAATGACTCTCGTAATCCACCTCACCCCAGAGCAGATCCGGAACCAGGCGTACCTCCACGACACGCGAACGACTCGCCTCCACCAGGGCGTCCATCTCGTAAGCCATTCTTCCATGCCCCCGCTCGGCTACGAAATCCGCGTAGGCGCGCGACATGATCCGGGCCAGCGGATGCGAGATGCGCACCATGCCCACCAATTCGCCAAAGACCGAATTCAGTTCCTCGGCTTCCTTGGACATCCCGCAGAGCCCACGCTCATCCGTTTCGATCCAGACCTCATCCGTGGCCCCGGTCGGCGCCGAAGCCAATAGGACATCGGGCGCGTCTCCGGCGAGCAGGGCATCGAGGGCGCGCTCCTCGTAGAAGAGATCGCTCTCGAGAAGCAGAAAATCCTCTTCGACGTACTCGAGAGCGCAGGCCAGGGAAGCCATGCTCCCGGTCTCCGCATAGGCGGGATTCAGTACCGTCTCGACCCCCGTCCTTTCCTGCGCCCATGCCTCGTAGACCCCGGCGAGATGACCGACGACGATCAGGACACGCGAAATCCCACGCTGCTGCAGGAGGCGAATGGAACGTGCGATCAGCGACTCCCCTTCGATCTCGATGAAGCCCTTGGGTCGGTCGGAGAAGAGTCCTTCGAGGCGGGTTCCCATTCCCGCGGCCAGAATGACCGCCAGCGTCGGTCCCGAGCTCATTCCGAAAGTCCGCCCACCCCATCGCGAAAGACCTGGGCAATTTCCGGGGGCGAGAGTTCGGGACGCGCCAGACCCTCGCTCTCGCGCTCATCGACCGATACGTGCAGCAATAGTGGACCGCTGCCCCGCTGATCCGCCAGCCAATCGAGGGCCGTTCCGAGGCCCTCGCGACCGCAGCAACGGGCCGCGCCCACATAGCCACAGGCCAGGGCGACTTCGGCAAAATCAACCCAGGGCGAAACCGTCAACTGCCCACCCGTCGAAGCGTAGGTGCCGTTGTCCACGACGATATGCGCCAGGCGTCGGGGTGCCAGGGCACCGATCGTGGCCAGGCTGCCCATGCGCATGATCAGGGCCCCGTCGCCGTCGAGAACGTGCAGCGAGCGTTCGGGAAGCGTTCGCGAAATTCCGAGGGCGATCGCCGCGGCGAATCCCATCGATCCCTGCATGGGAAAGTGTCGATCGAGCAGACCCCGGGCGGCCAATTCCCTGGACATGAAGCCCGTCGTGGACACCGCCGCAACCTCGGGAAAACGCTCCAGCCAGGCGGCCAGGAATTCGCTACGCGAAGGCAATTCGCCGCCCCTGAAGCGCCGAGGCACGCCCGCCCGTCCGCCTTCCGCATTCGAAACCGCCGGCGGAACTCTGCCCCCGCTCGCCCGCCCGCTCTTGGCGAAAACGCCGCGGGGAACGATCAGGGCCGAGGGCCGACGTTCCTTCCGGAGATGGGCCACGGCATCCGCCACGGCCGCCTCGAGATCCGTCGATTCCCTCAGAATCGTGGCGGGGATCCCAAGGGATTCGAGGAGCCCAGGGGTCGCCTCGCCCATCGGATGATGGTGAACGGCGTCCTGGCTTCCGGGCTCACCGCGCCAGGAGACGATCACGAGGGCGGGCACCTGGTAGGGAATGCAGAGAGAGGCGAGGGGATTGATCGCATTGCCCAGACCGGAATTCTGCATCAAGGCGGCGCCGAGACCTCCGGCCAGCCACATCCCCGCCGCAGCACAGACGGCCTCCCCCTCCACCGATGCCGGGATGTAGTCGACCTCCTCGGATCCCTCGGCCTCCAGAATCAGATCCGTGAGGATCGAACAGGGAACGCCCGCGAAGCCCTTCACCCCAGCCTCGCGCAAGGCTCCGAAGAAGAGTTGCGCGTCAAGGGGCAAGCCCGGAACCTCCTGCATCGTGCGGCGGGAAGGCGCTCTCCCGATCAGACATCTCCGCTCCGGGCCACGTCGGTGAGACTATTGAGATCGATCCAATCCCCCTGCACGTAGATCACCCTCACCGATCGGGGATCCCTCTCGGCCAGCCGAGTCAATACCAGACAGAGATCGAGTTCGCGGCCGTCGGGGCGCGCGCGCACCTCGTCCAGGGCCTCCAGGAATGCCTCCATCCCCTCGCCCCGCACCCTCAGCATCCCGATCCACTCGCCATCCGCGGCATCGTCGGCCAGATCTGGGGCCATCGCCTCGAGATAATTCTCCGATTCCTCGAAGGCATTCGCCGGCGGGCCGGAAACCCGGACGCGATCCGCCCCGCGGCCCGTCTCGAGGAAGCGACGCGATGCATCCACCACGATGGTGATCGAAGCGTCCGAGGCGAGCAGCAGATGCAGCAGGTAACGCTTGAAGACCACGTCTCCGTAGGCGATCACCACCTCGCCCTCGAGGGCTTCCCGCGCCGCCTCCAGGGAACCGAGCAGGCCGTTTTCTTCCCAGCGCTCGTGGTCGAAGAAGCGCACACCCCCGGGAGCGAGGGCCTCGGGCTTGTAGCCGCGGACGATGGAAATATCCTTGATGCCCTCGGCTCGCATGCTCTGGAGCATCTTCTCGATCGCGGGCGTCCCCGCGATCGGAACCATGGCCTTCGGGCGGTCGAGGGTCAATTCGTCCATGCCCGTGCCCCGGGACGCGGCGAGTACGACGGCCGAGCAATTCGCCGCCCGATGGAGATATTCCCTCTCCCCCTGCAGCAGACCATCGGCGTCCTGGAGTCGAAAAACTTCCTTGACGGGGGCGATCGAATCCTCGAGATCGCGAGCGGTGCCGGCTCGAACGATCTCGCGGGCGACATTCTGCATGGATCCAATTCCCGCGCGCAGCATATGGTTGGCCCAGATGAGGAGGGAGATGCCCGCCTGTTCGAAGACCTCGATGGGCGTACTGTAATAGGTCGTCGGCACACAGATGACGGGAGCGCGCCCGCTCCATTTCGACATGAAATCCTGCACCTGGGAAAAGGTGCGTTCCTTCGAATGGATCAGGACGGCATCCGCACCCGCGTCGACATAGCGCTCGGCGCGCTCGATGGCCGCCGCCGTATCGAGGCCGACGATCAGGGCCTCGGTGCGGGCGGCGATCACGAAATCGGGATCCGTCTGGGCATCCTTTCCAGCCCGGATCTTGCCCGCGAATTCCTCGATCGAGGCCAACTGCTGGCTCTCGGATCGCAGGAAGGAATTCGTCTTCGGAAAGACCTTATCCTCGATGCACACCCCCCCTACCCGGCGCAGGCAGAGCTTCCGTACCAACTGCTGGAAATGGCTGAACTGGCCGTAGCCCGTATCGCCATCGAAAAGAATCGGAATCTCCACTCGGGCGGTAATCGTCTCGAGCAGGTCCAGCACTTCGGTCATCGTCAATTCGCTGTTGTCGCGCAGACCCGCCGCACAGGAGAGCGTCAGCGAACTGGCCCAGAGCCCGGAGATCCCGGCCTCTTCCGCGATCGTGGCGGAGAGGGCGTTATGGGCCTCCAGGATCTGCTCGACTCGGGGGCTTTCCAGAAGCTCGCGGAGTTTCTTCGAATTGCTTGCCAAGGTACTGTTTTGACGCATTTTCGAGACTTCTCTCCCTCGGGAGCCACAGCCCCATGGAGCCGCCCGTCAGCCCCCGGCCCAGGGGGTCTATGCCCCTCGGTCGGGCCCCTTCCCCACCGGAAAAGATCGACACGGGCCTGCCCGCATTCTGTAACCAGCTTCCAATCGGCGGCGAGAACGTTTTCTCCTCGAAGCGAATGGTGGCGAATCCCTCGAGGCTGCCATGGACCAGAAATGACCCGGCGAGAGGCTATCACAGCCCAACCCGACTGGCCTTCCCGCGCCTTGGAGACGACATCCGCGGGCCGAGCTGGGGACGGGTGTGGCTGAGCCTGCGGGGTTAACCTCTCGGCGATGCTGAGCGTAAGGACCCTTCGCCACGACGAAATCGACCAGGCCGCAGATCTGACCGCCCGAACCTTCGGCAGCGGCCATGAGCGCGAAGACATGTTCCAGATACTGCGGGCCGGTTACCACCATTGCCCCTTCATGCGTCCCGAGGACTGCTACGTCGGCGCCCTCGATGGGCGTATCGTGGCCAAGTGGCAACTGCTGAATTTTCGCATGTGCATGGAGGGCCTGGAGGTCCCCTTCTGCGGCGTCCAGGGCGTGGCCGCCGAACCCGATGTCAACCACAAGGGCTATGCGAAAGAGGTGGCCCTGAAGATGATCGCCGCCAATCGGGAAGGCCCCTTCGACTTTGCCCTGGGCTTCGGCCAGCGGGGGGCCTTCTACCGCCGCATCGGGGCCGTTCCCGTCGCAGCGGATTACGATCTCGATCTCGACACCCGCAGGATTCCCTTCCTGCACGACGATCCCTTCCGCGCCTGGGATGAGAGCACCGACCTCACTGCGATCATCGAATTCTACAATGGGGGCAATCGGAATCGCATCGGTCCGCTGATCCGAAACGAAGACCTCTGGCCCTGGCTGGTCCGCCGCCCCCCCTCCATCTATATCTGCGACGAGGGCTATATCGGAGTCAGCGAGCATGAGAACGGGATCGAGATCCGCGAGGTGATGGGCAGGGGAAGCGCCTTCTATGAGATGGCCCTCCTCAAACTCGCAGCGCTGGCGAGGGAAAGAGATCAGCGTCGGCTCAGGGGAAAATTCCCACCCGACCATCCCCTCGCGCAGGCGGCGATCGCCTACGGGGCCACGGTCTCGAGCATCTACCACAAGAAATCGGGCTGCCTCGCTTTCGCCTTTGCCCCCCTGCGCCTTTTCGGGCGCCTGGTCGGAAAGATGACGGAACGCTTGCAGGATTCGCGTCATCACGATGCCCAGATCGATCTGGGGATTCGCTGTGACGAAGACGACTGCCGGCTGCTTCTCAACCCGGAGGGCCGCAGCAGTACGAAGATCGACCTCGAATTGACGGCCGGGGACCTGCTGCAACTGGTCTTCGGTTACCGATCGATCGGGAGCGTCCTCACCAGCGGGCATGGGGGCAGCATTCCGTCGGGGCTGAACGAGCGCTCCCTGGCCCTGCTCGAGGTCGCCCTTCCCATCGGACATCCCTTCATGTGGAATTCGGATCGCTACTGATGATCGATGAACTCTACAAGCCCACCCTCGATGGACTCTGGGATCGGGTGGGGAAGTGGGTCGCACGTACCGGAATCACCCCGAATGCGATCACCTGGCTGGGTTTCTTCCTCTGCGCCGCCAATGCCCTCGCCTTCACCGCACACCGGAATCTCTGGGTCTTCGGACTCCTGGCCGGACTGATCGAATTGCTGGACAACGTCGACGGCGCCGTGGCCCGGGTGACCGGGCTCAGCAGCCGACGGGGGGCCTACCTCGACGCCACGACGGATCGTTATAAGGACGCCTTCATCCTGCTCGCCATCGCCGAGGTCAGCGGGTTCTGGCTGCCCGCCAGTCTGGCCCTCGCCGGCTCGTTGATCACCAGCTATGCCAGCGCGAGGGCCGGGATGCTGGGAGCCACGGGCGAGGGGCGCCGGGGACTGCCCGATCTCTTCGAACGCCTCGAACGCACGGCCACCCTCTGCGTCGGATTGGTCGCCGCACCCTTCACCCCCGCGATTCTCGGTCATGAGTTGATGTGGTGGGTCCTCTATTTCGTCGCCGCCATGACCCATATCACGGGCTTCCAGCGCATCCGGGCGCGCCTGGCTGAATTGACTCGCTTGGATGCCGGGGGATCTTCCGGGCAGGACGACCGATGATCGACACTTCCCCGGCCCCTTAGAGCGGCCCTCCGATCCTGGCTTCCAGCAGGGCCAGGTTGCTCGCATAATCAACGAGAGCCGCGAGCAGCAGGCTTTCCGAACGAATCAATTCTTCATCCGCTTCTCGAATATCGAGATTATTCGCCAATCCCATCTCGAAGCGGCCCCGGGCGATCTCCCGCTTGGAGCGCGAGTTTTCGACCTGCAGGGTCAGGCTCTTGAGGCGTTCGATTCCCTCTCTCAGCCGGATCTCGACTTCGCGAACCTCCAGATCGACCTCTCGCTTCTGATGCAAATAGGCTCGGCGGCTGCGGGCCTCGGCGATCCGGGCCCTTTCGAAACGCGACTTCCCCGCCACGTTTCCGATCGGATATTCGATGCCGATGCCGGCATTCCAATTCCAACTCTTCCAATCAAAACCCGGTTGAAAGCCACCCCTCAAATCCAGGCTGGGCAGTTTCGAGTTCCCGGCGACGCGAACCGCCAATTCGCTCTTCTCCACTTCGCTGCGCGCCCGAACCATTTCGGGCCGATCCACAAAGGCTCGCTCCAGCCAGCCCTGGAGATCGACCCTCGGTGGCTTGAAGGGAATCGTCCGATCACTGACATCGATCTGGATATCGATGCCCAGGCCGATCACCTTGCGCAATTCATTTTGGGCCAATTCGAGATCCGCATGGGCGTCGGCGAGGCGCGCCTCATCCTTGGATCGGTTGATCTCGGCGCTATAGACGTCGACCCGACTCACCCGGCCCGCGTCGAAGAGGGCCGTCGAGGCCTCGACCAATTCCTCATCCCGAAGCAGGGCCGCCTCGACAACCTCGATCTGGCGCAGCGTCTGGATGACGCGGTAATAGGCCGCCTTCGTCTGGGCCGTCACCCGGAGGATCTGGCTGCGCAATTCGGCCCGACTGATTTCATCGTCGTATTGCGCGTCGAGGATCTGCCTGCGGGCGACATAGATCCTGCCCCCCCTCAGCAGGGGCTGGTGGATCTCGATCCCCAGGCCGGCGATTTCGCTCACGCTCTTGGACATGAATCCGGGACCGTCCGAGGGCTCTACGTATTCATCCTTGAATTCGCGGCCATAACCGAGCCCCAGGGAGACCGCTCCGCCCGTCGGGACCTCCTGACGAACGATCAGCCGGGCATCCTGGACCTCGGTGAATTCATCGGGCCGCGCCCGATCCGAATGGGCGCGCCGGGTCTCGACCATGTCGGCCTCGAAACCAACGCTGGGGTGGAATTTCGAACGCGCCTGATCGATCGCCAGATCACTGCTCTTCACATCCAGGGCGGAAACCTGGAGCGCGAGATTATTCTCGAGGGCGACCTTCAGGGCCTCTTCGAGGGAAAGCGTGCGGCGCATCGGCGTCGGGCGCACGGCCACTTCGTCGTGGCGATCGATGACCCGGCGCAGGGCGTCGAGATCGAGATCCGAGATCGCCCCGACCGAAATACCGGTGGAAGTCGCCCGCTCGGGGCTCGCGTTTTCCCCGGCCCGTGCGGGCGCGAACACCCCCTGGAGAAGAGTCAGAAAGAGCGCTGCGAACGCGGCACACCGACGCTGCATGGACCTCCACCCTGACCTATCTGACGGCCGACCGACATCGGATGGAACCGACCCGGCCCCTATTCTCCGAATCGGATGCAAATTACCACAGATCCCCTTCAACGCTGTGGTGGCGACTCCCCCGCGGCGACCGACTCGCGAATGCTCGGCGGCGATTTCCGCTGACGATTCCCCCCGCATTGGAGCCCTCAGGACCGAAACCGCAGCAGAGCACGCCTGGCTCCATCGGCCAACTCCCCCGCGATCGCGGCCACGGGCTCTTCCCGATCCACGAAGTGAACGCCCTGCCCCACGGCCTCGGTCATGAGATCCGAGCGACGGGCATCATTCGCCCCCTGGAGATAACGGGAGGTCAGCAGCATCTGGTAGGGGCTCTTCAGCAGATCCGGCGCATCGGATCGCTCCCAGGCTTCGGTCCAGGGGCAGCGAAGAACGCGCATCGTCTTGCCGGAAATCGATGCCGATCTCGTCGTGGACTCTCCCCCCGAAGCCAGGATTCTCTCCTTCAAGATCGGGTCGACGTCCGACTCCTCGCTGGCGAGCCAGACCGTCCCCGTCCAGACCCCGGCGGCACCGAGACAGAGGCAAGCGGCAAGATGGCGACCCGTCGTGATCCCGCCGGCGGCGATCACGGGAATTCCGGGCAGACTGGCCACGATCTCGGGAACGATCGAAAAAGTTCCCACCCCGCCCGTATGCCCGGCGGCATCGTATCCCTGGGCGACGATCATATCCGCGCCGCGCTCTGCCTGGCGGCGCGCCTGGCGGGCCGATCCCACCAGGGAGATCATCTTCACCCCTCGCTCGCGCGCTTCCTCAAAGAGGAAATCCGGCGCTCCCAGCCCGGTCGCAACCACGGGCACCTCGTTCTCGAGTACCATTTCGATCTGGGCCCGGGCGATCTTCTGGTTGTTGCCGCCCCATTTATTCAGAACGACCTCATTCTCGGGCGGGGGCACGTCGTATTCCTCTGCGATACGAGCCGCAAAATCTCGCCGATCTTCTGGGATTTCCGAATAGAGTTGGTCGGGCGTCGCGTCGCGGGGCGCCCTGGCGGGCAGTACCAGGTCGATTCCGAAATTCTTCCCGATGCGATCACGCAGCCAGCCGATATCCCTTTCGATCTCTTCCATGCTCCTCAGCGCTTCTCCGAGAACCGCAAAACAGCCGGCGCGGGTGGCGGCCACCGCCACTTCTCGGCAATGGGTGAAGCAGACGATTGGGAGTGCGACTGCCAATTCGTCACAGAGTCGCGTATGCAGTGGGTCGAATCGCATCATTTTCCTTTTCCCCCAATTCAATCGGGCACGCCGGGGGCCATCGCTGTCGAGGAGCATACCCGCTCATGAAAAAACCGGCTTCAAGAACTCCGTAGCGGCGCGCCGGGTCCGGGCCGAGTATCCTCCCCATGATCCCCAAGGAGGTGGAGCGCAATGCCCTGGGCTTTTCTCATCGTCTCGATCATCGGTGCAATCCTCACCCTCAATGCCTATCTCGCCCAGCGGCGAACGGGGCCCCTCGTCATTCCGAGTTTCTTCATGGGCTGGCTCACGGCGGAGCTTCCACTCCACCATATTGCCTGGCAATTCCTGGCCAGCGGGATCTTCATCTACTCGGGCGCCCTCGGCGCCTGGCCGGGCTGGCTCGGTCTGGGACTGACGCTCGTCTCCTGGCTCGGACTGCTGATGCTGCTGGTTTCGGCTCGTGATTCGGAAGCGATCCTGGAGTCCGCACTCGTCGCCGCTCTCGGCCCCGAGTACCGCGATGAAATCCGGCCCGAATTACAGCGAAAGATTGCGGAGGCGAAGCCGCCCCCCGCCACTCCCCCGAACCCCTTCAGGTTCAGGCATCCGCGTGTGGTCCGGCATCGGGACATCGAGTACTTCCCCGGTGGAGGCAAGCGCAATTGCCTGGATATCTACGTCGCGCGGGACGGCGTGGAGAGGGCCCCGGTCCTGTTGCAGATCCACGGCGGGGGCTGGACGATCGGAAACAAGCACGAGCAGGCCCTTCCGCTGATGAATTATATGGCGGGTCTCGGCTGGGTCTGTGTCGCTGCCAACTATCGCCTCAGTCCGGCGAATACCTTCCCCGATCATCTGGTCGACCTCAAGCGGGCAATTGCCTGGATCAAGCGGGAGATCTCCGCCTACGGGGGCGATCCCGATTTCATCACCGCGACTGGAGGCTCGGCGGGTGGACACCTTTCGGCGCTGGTCGGGCTGACGGCCAACGATCCCGAATACCAGCCCGGATTCGAGGAAGTCGAAACCGGGGTGCAAGCCGTCATCCCCTTCTATGGTGTCTACGATTTCTCGAATCACTTCAAACTCCAGCCGACGAGTCAGATGACGAAATGGATCGGGGAGACCGTCCTGAAGAAGGATCCAGAAACCGAGTTGGAGGCCTTCCACCGGGCCTCACCGATGCATCGCATGCATGCCGACGCGCCGCCCTTCTTCATCATCCACGGTACGAACGACAGCCTGGCCTGTGTGGAAGAGGCACGGCATTTCGCCCAATCCCTCAGCCGCATTTCGAATCAGCCAGTCGCCTACGGAGAGTTGCCGGGAGCACAGCATGCCTTCGAGGTCTTCCACTCGACGCGAACCAGCGCAACCATTCAGGCAAGCGGGCGTTTTCTCCAATGGAGCCTCTCGCTGGCCCAGGCGGGCGAAGAATCCGAACTCGGAGGAGATCGGCCGGAGCCGGAGGAACGGGCGAGCGCCTGAGCCCGGGTCGGAGTTCAGTCCGGCTCCGCCCCGGCCACGAGGACGGGATATTGGCGCTCCGCCGCGTCACAGGGGACGCGTTCCTGCTGCGCCCCCGCGCCCTGGGTGACGGTCGCGTCGGCGGCCGCGAACTGTACGATATAGGCCTTGCGATCCCGATCCCGACTGAGATTGGGGCCCGTCATATGCGGGGTGAGCGAGGAGAAGATCAGCATGCTTCCGGCCCGCACCGGGGCGACGACCGCGGGCACCGGCGGATCGGAAAAACACTCGAAACCGAGCTCGGTGATGTGATGCGCCAGCGTCCCCTGGCGGTGGAGGCCGGGCGCCACCACCGGGCAACCGTTTTCCTCATCGGCATCCGTCAGCGCAATCCAGCAGGTCAGATATTGCTGGGGCTCGACGAAGGTATAGCCATTGTCCTGATGCCAGGGGAAAGGTTTCGCGGTGCCGGGTTTCTTGTAGACGGATTGATCCCAATAGAGTCGAACGTCGGGACCGATCAGGTCTGAAACCAGATCGCGAAAAACGGGATCGAGGGTCAAGGCCCGGGCCGCCGGAGATCGGGTTACCAGATGCACGTTGAAGGTGATCTCATCCGCCCGCGTGATAAAGGCCTGGCCGCCCAGATGATCGCGCAGGAATTTCTCAAATTCTGCCTCCAGGGGATCGATCTCCGCCAGCAACCCCTTGATGCGGTCGGCATCGAAAACATCTTCCAGGAGGAGGTAACCGTCTCGATTGAATTGGTCGGCCTGTTCGGAGCTGATGCTACGAAAGGGGCCCGCCAGCTCGCGCCAGCTGAATTCACGATTCAGTGCATGTTTCTCCAACATCTGCCAGATCACCCCGAATGCATCCAAAGATTCGCATCGAATCCGCTTGCCGCGAACTCAGGGGCCTTTCCTCTTACCCGAATCATACTTGATTCAGCAGGGACTCTCCCCGCTCGTAGCGACGAAGATTATCCAGAAAGATCTCCGTCGCTCGCAGATGATTTCCCGGATTCGTGCCCGAACTATGGGGTGTGATCAGCACATTCCGAAGACCCCAGAGCGGGCTCTCCCGGGGCAGGGGTTCCTCGCGAAAAACGTCCAGGCCGGCGCCGGCGAGGTGGCCCTCCCGAAGGGCATCGATGAGAGCCTCCTCGTCTACCACTTCACCCCGGGCAATGTTGACGAGCAGGCTACCGGCTTTGATGCAGTCGAGGGCTCGCCGATCGATCAGATGACGGGTCTCCGGAGTCAGGGGAACGGCCACCACCAGGGCATCGGCGTCGGGGAGTACCTTGAGGAGTTCCCCGACGGGCCGGGTCGGGCAGATCTCATCGCCCCGGGGCGATCTTCGCAGGCCCGTCACTCGCATCCCCAGGGCCAATCCCAGGCGGGCCACGGCCTGGCCGATGGGACCGAGGCCGAGGATGACCATATGCTGGCCCTGGAGATCGCGAATTTCCCGTGGGTTCCAGCGCTGCAACCGCTGATCCTCCAACCAGCCCGGGAGATCGCGGGAGAGGGCGAGCAGGTAGAGGATCACGGTCTGGGCGATGGGCACCGCCTGGGCGCCCGCGGAATTCGTCAGCAGCACTCCTCGCTCGATCAGCGTGCGGAAGAAGGGATCATCGACACCCGCGCTGAAAGTATGAAGCCAGCGCAGGGCATCGGATTTCAGGGCCGCGACGGCGAACTCCCGGGAGTGCTCGGGATAGACGTCCCAGGAGAAGTAGATCAACTCGATGGGAGAAGAATCCGGAGGCTCCCCACCCGGGCGCTGGACCCAACGCTCCCGATCCGGCGCAGCGGCATCGAGTTCCCGGGCCCATCGGGCCTCGACCCCCTCGCTGACCAGAAGCATCCCGCCCATGGGCACCATTATGACCGCTCGAGGAGAATCGCGCTCTCGCGAGAGCCGGGGCCGGGCGTCGACGACGATCTCCGGGCCTCTCGCCTTCGGGGTTCTGGACGGATGGCTCGAATCGGCGAGTATTGAGGCCAGCAGCCGATCCTTCCCGGCGTCAGCGGGCGGGGGCAGATTTTTCAGGAGTGGGCCAATGCTTCGAAATTCGAGACGGGGCCGAAGAATTGCCATCGCCTGCGGGATCGGCCTCTTCCTGGCTCCAGCGCCACCCCTTGCCGAGGAGGAAGAGGCCCCCCAGCCCCTGCGCGAGGAGATGCAGGAGATCCTCGCCGCGATGACCTGGCTGCTGCCGATCGCCTTGAGCGAAGTCGCGTGGGAGGACCCACCCCTTCAGGATGAGATTTCGCGGCAACTCGCCGTCCTGGCCCGACATGCGGGCGGGCTCGAGAGCCACGCGGAAGTTCGGGATCTCGGCTTCCGAAATCTGAGCCGTTCCCTGGCGAGTAGCGTCGAGGAAGTCCGCGATCTCTTCGAATCGGAGCGTCTGGCCGAAGCGCGCTTCAACCTGGTCGAAATCACGGGCAATTGCGTCGCATGCCACTCGCGCCTTCCGGCGACGGATCGGACATCGACTCCCATGGCCCGCGCGACGCCCGATCTCTTCGAATCCCTCTCGGCCCATGAAAAGGCCCAGATCCTGGTGGCGACCCGTCGCTTCGGCACAGCCCTCGAGACCTGGGAGGAGATCTTCGCCGACGCCTCGGCTCCGCCCGGACAACTCGATATGGACGGCCACCTCCTCGACTACCTCACGATCGCAATCCGCGTCCAGAATGATCCCGATCGAGTCCTCGGGACCCTGGCAGAATTCGCCCGGCGGCCGGATATGCCCATCTATCTGGGTCGTCATCTCACGAGCTGGCAGCGGGCGCTGGGCGCGGTCGGGGGGGATCTCGGACAGAGCCCATCGCTGGGCCGCGCCCGGAAACTGGTCAAAGGAGAGGGCCTGGCTCTCTCACCGGCGCTCGGCCGCGAGCAGATGATCTACGATCTCGTCGCATCGAGCCTGCTACTGCGATTGATCGATCGCCGGGATGCTTCGGAGGCCGAACTCGCCGAAGCCTACTACCTGCTGGGGGTCGTGGAGGCGCGCAGTGTCGACTCCTATTGGCTGCCCCAGGCCGAGTTCCACCTGGAAGCCGCAATTCGACTGGCTCCCCGGGCCGACTTCGCGGAAAACGCCTACGCGCTGCTCGAAGAATACATTCTGATCGGCTACGGGGGCCTGACGGGAGCGGATCTGCCCCTCGACATCTGGACGAAATTGCAGAGCCTGCGGAAACTCGTCGAGCGGGCACCCGGCCCCGAGGAGACGGATTGAGCGCTCCGGGCATTTCCCGGCCAACCCTTTGACAGGGCGCCCCCAAACTCGCAAATTTCCCATATGGCCGATGTCAGCGAACTCTCCCAACTCGAAAGTGGTACCCCGATCCTCTTCGGGGGCAATCGACTCATGCGCGTGCCAGCCGAAATCGCCGAGCGCTTCCGGAGCGGCGACTCGGTCGTGGTCGTCGAGGCCACCGAGGAGATGCTGCTGATTCCCGCCGAGGAGAGACGTATCGCGGAAGCGGCCGTCGAACGCGCCGAGGCGGCCTTCCAGATTCTTTCCTCGGCATCGGATGAGCGGATTTCCGATTTCTACCGACGCTTCGCCGACAACCTCGAGGACGACGACCTCTGGGCCCGGATCCAGAAGGTCAACGATGCAGATGTCGAGAGGGCTCGCGAACGCGGTCGTTCGACGACTCGCCTGGTCGCCAGCGAGAAATTGCGCGCGGATATGATCGAGGGTCTGCGCGGCTGGATCGACGCCGAGAGCCGCAGAGGACAGATCCTCGAGCAGGTCGACCACGACGGCTGGCGGGCCGAATTGGTCGGCGCGGCCCTGGGGGTCGTGGCCTTCATCTTCGAGGGACGACCCAATGTCCTGGCGGATGCGACCGGCGTCCTGCGCGGGGGCAATAGCGTCGTCTTTCGCATCGGCAGCGATGCCCTGGACACGGCCCGGGCGATCATGGAATTGGCCCTGCAACCGGCTCTGCGGGGAGCGGGCCTGCCCGAGGGCAGCGTCTCCCTCGTGGATAGCAGTACCCATGCGTGCGGCTGGGCGCTCTTCGGCGACCGCCGCCTCGCCCTGGCCGTCGCGCGGGGATCCGGACGAGCCGTCGAAACCCTGGGCGCGTTGGCTCAGCAGGCCGGGATTCCGGTCAGCCTGCATGGCACCGGAGGGGCCTGGCTCGTCGCCTCGGAGCGGACCCGGGCCGAGCCCTTCGCGAAGGCGGTCTACGCTTCCCTGGACCGCAAGGTATGCAATACGCTCAATACCTGCTGCATCGAACGCAGCCGAGCCGACGAGCTCGTGCCCGTACTCCTCGCCTCCCTGGAACGCGCGGGCGAACGGCTCGGACAATCCTTCAAATTGCATGTGGCCCGATCCGATCGGGATTCCGTGCCGGCAGAACTCTTCGATCGAGTCGTCACGGTGCGAAGAGCCCAGGGTGATGTCGAGGAGAAACAGGCGGTCGAGCTTTCCGAGGACGATCTCGGCATCGAATGGGAGTGGGAGCAGACTCCGGAAATCAGCCTCAAGATCGTGGATGACATGGATGAAGCGATCGGACTCTTCAACCGCCATAGCCCCCAATTCGTGGCCTGCCTGGTGAGCGACGACGCGGCGGAACAGGAGCATTTCTTCGCGACCGTGAACGCCCCCTTCGTCGGCGATGGCTATACGCGCTGGGTAGACGGCCAATTGGCGCTGGAACGGCCGGAACTCGGACTCTCCAACTGGCAATGGGGCCGGCTCTTCGGACGCGGTGGCGTTCTCAGTGGCGACACCGTCTATACCGTTCGTACCCGGGCGATCGGCACCAGCCGCTGAGGGAGAGACCTAGGGGGCGTACTCCTCCCCCGTCTCGAAGCGGGCTTGGGCCTGGACCCAATCTCCCACCTTCCGCCACTCGGATTCGAGCCATTCGACGCGCGCTTCGGATTCCCGGGGAATCGATTCGGCGGCAACCCGCCAACACTGGACGCGCAGTCTGGTATCCAATCCACCGCCCCCGAGAAAAGAGCCAGCAGCCAGCCCACCTGCAGGCGATAGTGGGCTTCCCAACTGGCCTCGCGATGGCGGAAGGGCCACCACCAGAGACCGAGGGCGAATGTCAGTCCCAGCACTTCGCGGAGCATCAGCCAAGGCAAAGAGCATCAGCCAAGGCAAAGAGCATCAGCCA
>CAYTAT010000002.1:117218-143765 GCA_964435795.1 uncultured Spirochaetaceae bacterium | reverse complement strand
GAGCATCAGCCAAGGCAAAGAGCATCAGCCAAGGCAAAGAGCATCAGCCAGGTGAAGTAGAGACCCGCGCGAAGGGGGGCCAGGCTTCGCCATGAAAGAACCGACCACGAGCACCAGGGGGAGCCCGTGACGGGCTCGACCCGGAACTCAGCGCGGCGATGTTCGAAGGGAGCCGATCTGCTGGATCATGACCTGGCCGATCGCATTGCCCGCATCGATCAGCAGGGCCCGCTGCCCACCGGCCGAACGAACGCCGCCGCGCCTCTGTTCGACGCGAATCGCGAAGGGACCGGGTCGAGCGATCGCGGCCGTTCGTCCGCCACCGCCACCGACCCAGGTGAGGTTGAGGGTCAAGGGAGCGGCCGCTGTGCCCCGGACGACGATCGTTCCCTCGCCTGCGCGGAACGCGAGCAGTCCGCGGCGGCCGAGACGCCAGCCGCCCGTTCCCTTTCCGCCGCTCTTCTGCCACGCGAGCCATCCATCGGAGAGATGGCGTGCCAGCGACGCCCGTCGGAAATCGAGTCGATCGGGATCGGATTCTCCCGTCCAACGAACGGGCGTGCCCGCGATCACCTCGGGCGTTGCCTTCTCCCCGCTGAGGGCGCGCAGGACGACGTCCGCGAGGATGGCATGGCCGGCCGCAGAGAGGTGCTGGTCACGCGTGTAGAGCTGCACCCCGTCGTGGGCGGCTCGTCGCAGCGGGTCGAGCAGGAATCGTGCCTCGATTTTCTCCTGGCCGAAGAATCGGGCCAGGCGGGTCTCGGGATGGTTCCAGTCGAGGGCGTCTTCGAGCCGCCGGCCGGCGACGATCATCTCGATCTCGAAGGCCGTCGACTGGGCCGTCTGGACGACCTGGTGGATCGACGGGATCACCACGACGAGGAATCGCACATCGTTCTCGACGCAGCGATCTCGAAGCGTGCGCAGCAACGTCTCGGTTTCGTGCCAGGCTGTCTCCCAGCGATGTCCATCGGAATGGTCGCGATAGACCTCGAGGAATTCCCGCCCGAGGCCGTCGGCTGCGATGCCTTCTCGTGCAGGTGTTCGCGAATCGGGGCCGAGCCTCGGTGGAAAGAAGCCGCGCTCGACACTCGCGAAGGCTCGTGAGCTGCGCCGCATCAGCGAGCGGAGGGGCATGACCCAGCGGGTATCGAGCCGGCCGGATTCGCCGACCCGGACGTAGGGGCGGATGGCGTCGCCCGGACTGACGCGCGTCATGCCGGCGAGCGCAAAAGCGTTGTTCGCAACGTCATTGGTCGGATAGAGCGCGAGCACGACCGTGTCGGGCCGGATGCGGTCGATCACGCGATCGAAGAGCAGCAGCTGCTGACCGGTTCCGTAATCGATGGTCGAGAGGTTGTACACCCGTGTGTCGGGATCCTGCTCTTGCAGTGACCGCTCCACGCGTTGCGAGGCGATGGCGTCTTCTGCGACGGCTTCGGCGATGAGGAAGGAATCGCCCAGGAAGACGATGCGTGGGCCGGACCCACCCTCGACGGTCGCGGGAAGAGGTCGACCGCGCAGACCGTCCCGATTGAAGCGGACCTCGTGGGTCCGAACGCCGCCGATCGGTGAGATCCAATCGTATGTGTGATTCGGAATAGCGCGGAAGCCCAGCTCGAAATCGAGCTCGAGGACCGAGCGGTGAAAACGGGGGGCGGGCAGCAGGAGACGGGCGCCGATCTCGACCAGCGCGAGTCCGACGAGCGTCGAGAGGATCAGCGCAATCAGTCTGGGCGAACGCACGGGGCTCCCTGGTGGTCGAATGAGATCAGTGAAGCGCTCACGCTGGCTCCGGGATGGCAGGCGCGAGATTGCGGCCACCGGAGTCGAAGATCGGAAAGCTCGCCCAGCCCCTTCGCTGGAGAAAGAGTTGGACTGAGACGCCGAGCACGCCGAGTCCGTAGGTCAACGATCGGCCGAAGCCGATCGACGAGGCCTCTTCGAAGTAGGCAGCCGGGCAGCTGATCTCTCCGATCCGGAAGCCCTGGTAGAGAATCTGCGCGAACATCTGGTTGTCGAAAACGAAGTCATCGGAGTTCTCGAGCAAGGGCAGTGCCTCGCGCACAGGCCGGGTGAATGCGCGGTAACCGGTGGGGTACTCGGGGAGCTTCGCGCCGGCGAGCAGGTTCTGTATCGCCGTCAGGAAGCGGTTCGCGACGTATTTGTATCGCGGCATGCCACTGGTGCGGGCGCTGCCGCCGAGGATCCTGGAAGCGAGCACGACGTCGAAGGGTCCATCCGTCAGCAGGCCGATCATCGAAGGCAGCAGCGTCGGCGTGTACTGGTAGTCGACGTGGAGCATCACGACGATGTCCGCGCCGAGCTCAAGCGCCTCCCGGTAACAGGTCTTCTGGTTGGGAGCATAGGGCCTATAAGCTGGGCTCTGGCACATGTCGCTGCAAAGTAGAAATGTCGGGTTCTCCGCAAAGTAGAGATGTCGGGTAGCCGAGCGATTAAGAATTCCCAGGCAGAGTATCTGCCTGGGTTCTTGCTGTTCGAATCCGCTGCTTCTGTCGTAGCGTGATCTTCTTGTTAGCCAAGTACTCCTCGTCTCGTCTCCGTTGATCCGTCTGGATCTTGGATAGTACTGCACCTAGACGTTTGTTGGAAACGATATCGCCCTGAGTAACACGCCGCTGCTCCTCAAAGGCTCGGAAGGGAAAGCTCTCCCCGCCATCGCGAAACTCGAGCTGGCCATCGGCGTGCTCGTGCACGCGGCATCGCTGCCCCCGAAGCCTTGATGCCTCGGGGCTGGGCTCGATGAGGTAGAGCCCTGGTCGATAACGAATGGAGAGATCCTTCGAGACCTTGCGATCTTCCTGCCAGGTAAAGATCAGTGCAAGGTTCTCATCGTCACGAACAGGGCGATGCGCATCGTGGGTGCTGAGCGGATCTTTCGCGAATCGCTCGTTGTAATCCGCCATGAACTCCGGCACATACGCGTTAGCCACCTCTTGCGTGGAGATGCCGCGCAGTCGGAGCTCCTTCACGAGTCGGTCCTGGAGCGTCAGGTGCGCTCGCTCAACACGCCCCTTCGCTTGGGGGGTGTTCGCACACACGATATCGATGTTGAGTTCGGACAAGGCCCGGCCAAACTGCGTCAATCCTCCTGCCTTACGAGGCTCAGAGGCTCACTATGCGAAAGATACTGGCCTGGTCACTGTAAAAGGCCGCGGGCTTGCCGTGGCGCTCGAGGTAGGCCTTCGTCGATGCGAAGTAGTCGAAGGTCGACTCCGAGGAGACAAAGCGAAGCTCCATCAACCGACTCGTCGCGTCATCCACATAGACGAGCAACGTGCATCGCGGAGCACGGCCTGACGATTTCGGCAGCCAACGGTCTCGTGGCGTTCGAACTTGAGAAATCGGGGAGTACAACAACCGGCTCGACGCTTATAAGCATCGATACGAGTACTGCTCTTGCAACCACTATGGGCGGCATGCTCAGCGCACGCGATATTCGCGGTGCGGCGTTCGATTCGTCGGGGGCTCTCTGGGCCATCGACTCAGCCAGTGATGAGCTGATTCAAAGCGATCCTACATCCGGACTACTAATCGGATCTGCGATTAACTTAATGCTCGGGAGCATGCCCTTCGCCGCGAGCTTCGCTCCACGCGCCGACTCCGGCACGCACCACCGGCTCGTCAGCTTCCCAAATGGGCTGCCGCCGGTGCAGGCGTTGGAACAGATGGGGGTGCACTCCCTCCAGTATGTCGATAAATCAACCATCGTTGCATCGGTGTCGACCGAGGTCACCCAGGGTGGACAGGGCCTGGGGTCGCTGCGCCCCAACAACAGACGGGCCGTCGAGACCCGGCTCCCAGGCGGGGGGGCGGGCAACGCCGGCAGCGTCGAGGTCCGCCCCGTGCATCCGAGCGAGAAGATCGACGATCGGGTTGCCGAGATCTTTGCAGGAGGTAGCGACCGGGGGGGGCCATCGACGACCCTGGTGGTTCCGCGTACTCCGACGTGAGCGGACAGGAACTCGAGCGGATCCTGCACAGCCACAGGGCCAAAGGAGTCAAGAGCCACCCGGACATCCCGGACTACATCCGTCTGGTGACCGCGGATGCCGAGACCTTCAATGGTCTGCTGCAGGACCACAACATCGAGAGCCTGCGAATCGCCAATGATCGCCTTCTCCTCGGGGAGCGGGTGCACTTCTGCCCCGGCGCCATGACTGTGTACGGCCCCACCGCGAAATTTGCCGTCGGCGGCGAGGGCTGGGACGATCCGGGCCTCGGCTGTGCGGACCTGACCTACCATTTCGAGAACGGGACTCCGGATGTGGCGGGAACAGCGGAATGGGATGCCGTGACCGCGGCGATGACCCGATGGAGCGAGGCCGCGAGCGTGTTCTTTACGGAGACACCGAACGTTGGTCTGCCAGACTCGATCGACATTCAGTGGGCAGCGGGGGCGCACGGCGACGCCGCTCCCTTCGACGGTCCGCTGGGCGTCCTGGCACACGCATTTTTCCCGTCCCCCCCAACCCGGAGGCCATCGCCGGCAACCTGCACTTCGACGAAGCCGAGGACTGGAACATCGGCAGCCAGATGGACGTGTTCTCCGTGGCTCTGCACGAGCTGGGTCAGCCCCTCGGTCTGGACCACTCCAACGTCCCCGGCGCGGTCATGGAAGCAATCTACGGTGGTCCATGGACCGACCTCCACCCGGACGACATCGCCGGAGCCCGTTCGATCTATTCGAGCATTTTGGGCAAATGGAACATGGATTGGATGGGGCCCGAGAACAACGTCGCTGGAGACATCGAGGCCAGTCACCACGCCGACAACATATTTTACCGCGGCTACGACAACCGCATGTACCTCTTCTGGTGGGACGGCAACTCCTGGGAGAACGACTGGATGGGCCCCCAGAACAACGTCGCGGGCGACATCATGTCCGGTGGAATTTCCAATCAAGTCTGGTACCGCGGCACCGACCACCGCACCTATATGTTCTGGTGGAGCCAATCGACCACATCCTGGAACAACGACTGGCTCGGAAGCCCGAACAACAACTACGGCGGGTCCATGTCGCCGAGCCACCTCTCGGGCCAGACCTACTTCAAGGGACCGGACAACCGCATGTACCTGTGGTGGTGGGGCGGCGAGTGCAACTAAGCCGGAGATCGCCGGCGAGATCTTCCGCCGACTGGTCTAGGCCGTGCTGCGCCTGACGTCGCGAGCATAGGACATATAAGCTGGGCTCTGGCATATGTCGTAGCAAAGTAGAAATCTCGGGTTCTCCGCAAAGTAGAGATGTCTCTTATGGGCCGCGCAGGGCGGATTCGCTGATGAACGATTCCGAGTTGTCCACCACATATTGAGTTCGCAGAGTCCATGGATTCCCGTGGATGCGAAAAAGGGGGAGGGAGGGAGGGGCCTTTGCCTTCGCGCGAATGCATTGGGCAGGCGATTCCCGACGATGTCCAGGCGGGGATCGATTCGCAATTCTTCCTTGATGACGTAGCGCAGGCGCAGATCGGCCGAGCGCCCCACCAGCCCACCCGGCAGCAGGGCATCGACTACCGAGGCGTGTCGCAGCAGCAGCAGGAAGCCGCCCTCTTCCAACGCCTCCCGATTCTCGATCTCCAGGCGAATACCGAGCAATTTCCGCGCCCCCGCGAGGAGAGCCAGCAGCCAGCCTACCTGCAGGCGATAGTGGGCTTCCCAGCTGGCCTCGCAATCGCGGAAGGGCCACCACCAGAGACCGAGGGCGAATGTCAGCCCCAGCACTTCGCGGAGCATCAGCCAAGTGAAAGAGCATCAGCCAAGTGAAAAAGCATCAGCCAAGGGAAAGAGCATCAGCCGGGTGAAGTAGAGACCCGCGCGAAGGGGGGCCAGGCTTCTCCATGAAAGAACCGACCACGTGCGCCAGGGGGAGCCAGATCGGCGCCAATCCGACGAGCAGAACCAGGGCCAGGATCACGCCCGAGACCGTGGCGATCCGATGAGCCAGAAGGGCGAGCATGGGCTCCCTTCCAAGAGCGTCGCGGAAAGGGAAATCCCCCGTCGGCCCTCCCCTCTTCGACCCAGCCGCCATCCATCCCACTCCCCTGGATCCGAGTGGGTCGGCCGCCCCGGCGCCGGGGCGCGAGATGGCGCTCAGGCAATCGAATAACCGCCGTCGACGTTCAGCGTCTGCCCCGTGATGAAGCGAGCCTGATCGCTGGCGAGGAAGAGTATCGAGGGGGCGACATCCTCCGGCGTCCCCCATCGACCCATGGGAGTGCGGCCGATCTGCGGCTTCTCGAGGGCTTCGACGCCCTTCATCGCCGCCGTCATATTGCTCTCGATCAGACCCGGAGCCACGGCATTCACCCGGATACCATCCGCCACCCAGGATACGGCCAGGTTCAGCGTCATCTGCACGATCCCGGCCTTCGCGGCCCCATAGCCCGGAACGATGGGAACCGCGTTGAAGGAGGACATGGAGGCCAGGTTGATTACGCTCGCCCCACCGTCCTGCGGACTGGCGGCGAGCATCTCCTTGCAGGCCACCGACATGCGAAAGGCGCCGAAGAGGTTGATGGCAACGCTCTGCTCGAAGACATCCGGCTCCCACTCATTGCGACCCCCCGGCAGGCTCGCGCCGGCATTATTGACCAGGACATCCAGGCGTCCCAGCTTGGCCGCTACCCCTTCGACATCCCCGGATTCCAATATCTGCAGCGGGTGGTATTCATAATCCGAGAGATCCCGATCGTAATCCGAGGCCGCCGCCCGCGTGCCGGTGATCACGACCTCCGCCCCGGCCGCCCGAAAAGCGGCGGCGATCCCCGCCCCGATTCCATTCGAGCCCCCGGTGACCAGCACCCGGCTCCCCTCGTAGTCGAATCGACAATCCGCCTGACCCATAGATTTTCTCCTCCCGCTGGACGATCTCTCCCGACCGGCTTCAATGATCTTCGTGACGAATTGGAAAACGCTCAAAGTAGAAGGCGAAACGCGCCTTCAACTCTTCGGGATCCACCCCCAGATCTCCCCTCAAGTCATAGACGATGCGCCCGTGTTTGCCCCTGGGATTGGCGGCCATATAGGTCTCGAGGGCCGCGACGGCCTGCGGAGTCATCTCCAGGTCGGCCAGGGCATATATCTTCTTCACCATCGCAACATCATCCGCCATGAATTCATGGAAGAGCACATCGATGCTCCTCTCCTTGGGAATCAAATCCCGATCCCGCACACAGGCACGAAGCAGGGTCTCGACCCTTTCGATCCAATAGGAGGTCACCTGGGCGGGATCGACCCGGGTGCGCCTCACCCGATCCCCGTAGGCGAGCATGGTTGCCGCAGAGGCCACCACGGAAATGGGATCCCGATGGGTCAGAGCCACGGTGGCGTCGGGAAAGGTCGACATCAGCGGGCCCAATTGCTCGAGGTGCTGGGGAGATTTCAGGATCCAACGATCCGGGCCCCGCTGCCATTGCAGGGCCTGCAGAACCCGCTTCATATAGGCGTAATGCGGGGTCTGGTCGTGACCGAGATAATAATCTCGCCAGCGCGGGGGGGTGACGATCCACTCCAGCAGGTAGGAGGAAAAATCGAGGGCCTGCAATTCGATTTCCTCGTGAACGTGATCGGGAGCCATATCGTGCATATTCTTCAGCAGCGGCATCATGGCCACCTGCTGCGCGTAGGCCTCCCGGCAGCGCACGAGTCGCGGATCCACACCCCCGGCATCGGCTTCTTCCCGGGGATCCGGAATCGGTTCGAGGCTCTCCCAATAGGGGAGGGAACGCAGCCGCGAATCCGCGGCGATCAGGTTCAGCAGATGGGTCGTGCCCGAGCGAGGGAGTCCGGCGATGATGATCGGACGCCGAATCTCGACGTCGAGAATCTCGGGATGGCGCTTGAGCAGATCCTCGAAACGCAGGCGATTCGACGCATAGCGAACCAGGTCGCGATAGACGCCGATGCGCCCGACGGGCCCCAATTCGGCATCCTCCCGGATGCTCTCAATCTGTACCCGCAACCTTTCGCGAAAGTCTTCGGCGCCGAAATCATCGAGTCCCGTCGCGCGGGCGGCTTCGGATAATACCGCCTCCTCACTCAGGTCGGGCTCCAGGCCGGCGGCGGCTTCCATGGCCCCCTGCTGCAGGGGAGTCAGAATCGGAGCCACCAGATCGTCGATGCGAATCTCCTGGCTGGAAGCGCTCATCCCAGATCCTCCGCGAGAGCCTCTTCGAGATGGGATATCTTCCTGCGAAGCCAGGAACTGAGCCAGAAGTTCTGGCTCTCGGACTCCAGCCGGCGATGGGCGCCCAGGCTGACCTCGAGCGAGGGCCGATGGCCGGGGTCCGCTTTCAGCGACATCTCGCTCAGATGGATCGCCTCGAGGGGCGATCCACCGGCCAGCTTTTCGGCGGCTCGCTTCGCCAGCCCGTCGGGCCCTCCCGAGAGTTCGACGACATCGCCGTAAACACTCTCAACCGGAGTGCCGTAGAGTTCGGTCGTCGAGCGATGGTGGAAGAAGCCGGCGTAGTTCTCCCAGATCGCACGCACGTCCCAGGCCACCTTCCCATAGCCCTCACCCACTTCGAGTTCGGGCGGCAATTCGATCTCCCGCATCAGCGTATGAACATCCTTGCCGCTATTCATCCCGCGCACGGTCTCGTCATGAACGTAGAGGGTGGCGTCCCGGATGCGCTCCAATTCACTCCGAATCAATTTCGCGCCCACCACGGGCTCGTGATGGCCGACGAGCAAAAGCTCGGAATCCAGCGCGAGGATGCGCTCCAGGGATTCCACGAAGAGCAGGGGTTCCCGATAGCGATCCCCGCGAATCGTCACCAGGTTCGGAATATGACCGAAGAGCGCGCTGAAGAGGTTGCCGGGAAAGCAGATCCCGCGATCCGGCAGCCAGATGGCCAGGGAGTCCACGGTTTCTCCCCCCGGAACGGCGATGAGTTCAAAGCGCTCTCCCCCGAGTTCGAAATGATATTCGTCCTCGAAGGTCAGGCTGGGAGTCGGATGGGATTGGGCGGAGATCGCCCCCCCCTCTGCCTGCACGTATCGCAGGGCGCTTTGGATCGCGTGCGCAAAGGCGAAGCCACTGCGAGCCGGTCGGAAATGGCTGAGTCGGGCATCGTCCTCCTGGCAGGCCCGATTATTCGCCTGGGCCACGATCTGCGTCCCCTCCTCGGCGATCAAATCGACACCTCCGACGTGATCGACGTGGCCCTGGGTGAGCAGGATGTAGCGAATCGGTGCGCTGGAGATCGCATCGTAGTTACGCTTGTGGATCGGCGCTTCGAAACCCATGCCGGTATTGATGACGACGCGTCCCTCGGAGGTCACGACCAGATAGGAATTGGATAACCCCTCCGAAACATAGATGCCTTCGGCAATGCGTCGGGCCTCGGATTGACTGGCGGGTTTGATGTCAAAGCCACCCGGCCGCGAGCGATAGAGAGGTGATGTCATGAGTACTCCAATCTGTCGACGATTCGACTCGAAATTCGTATCCGGCCGATGCCTTTCGCCGGGGACGGATAGATTTTATCCGTTCATCGCCGCCAGTCCACGCGTGACCCTCGCAAAAAATCCCGGGGGCCTGTCACGGCCTCGATCACCGGAGGGGCCATCAGTGAATGGCTCGAGCGGCGATTAACTCGAAAATGGCGATCTCGGCGCGAAATTCGCTCCCATCCTCCCGCTGCATGCGGTAGCTGCCCGTCATGCTGCCGAAGGGGGTCGTCAGGGGGCAGCCAGACGTATACTCGAACCCTTCCCCGGGCCTGAGTACCGGCTGTTCTCCGACGACACCTTCGCCCTTCACCTCTTCGGTACGACCCGAGCCGTCGACGATGATCCAATGCCGATCCGTCAGTTGGACGGAGATCTCGGTCTCGTTGCGGATGCGGATCGTATAGAGAAAGAACCACTGCCCCCCGGCGGGATTCGAGCGCTCGGGACAGGGCCGGGCCCGCACCTGAACTCGGATGCCCTCGGTGACGGTCTCGGAAGTGGTGGTGGAATCTTCGATCACGCTGCCAGAACTTAGCCTCGCTTCCCTTCCGGGGTCAGGACGGGCGGAAATATTCGCTGAGGCTCAGGCGGACGCAAAGGCCGCACCCCCGTCGACCTTGATCACGGAGCCGGTGGTATAGCTGGAGGCATCACTCGCGAGGTAGAGGGCCGCACCGACGATCTCATGGGGCTCGCCCCCGCGGCCGAGGGGAATCTCCCGGCGGGCCGTCCGCTCGAAAGCCTCGAGATCCCAGGCCTTGCTGATATCCGTCAGGAAGGGGCCCGGCATGATGCAGTTGACTCGAACATGGGGCGCAAAGGCCCGAGCCATGCCCACGGTCAGGCTATGCAGCCCCGCTTTTGCCGCCGCGTAGGGGAGTTCGGTCGGATTGGGCTGAACGGCTGCAACACTGCTGATGTTGATGATGGATCCGCCCCCCGCCTCCAGCATATGCTCGCCCACCAGGGCCGATAGCCGGAAGGGGCCCTTCAGGTTGACGCCCGCCACCTTATCCCACAACGCTTCGGAGACCTCGGCGAGGGAGGGATAGAGGGGCGACATGCCCGCGTTGTTGACCAGAATGTCGATGCGGCCGAAGTGATCGAGGACGCGTTCCACGAGTGCATCGCATTCCTCCCAATGTCCCACATGACAGGCCACGCCCAGGGCTCGGCGGCCCTTTTCCCGCTCCACCTCCCGGGCCAGGGCCTCGCAGCCCTCCAACTTCCGGCTGGCGATTGCGACATCCGCTCCATGTTGCGCAAAGGCGAGTACCATCTCCCGCCCGAGCCCCCGGCTGCCCCCGGTCACCAATGCGACGCGGCCGTCGAGATCCCACATCCCGCTCCCGACCCGAGTGCCTTCGTCTCCTGAGTCTCCGCCCATGCCCGACCAACCTCCGCGCTTTTCGGTACTTCTCGGTACTTCCCCGGCGCTCCGACGAGCTAGAATAGCCGAGTTCCGGGGGGGGCAACCCAACCCAAAAGCATTCAGGCTGAGGAGAATATGGCCACGACGATTCCCCTGATCACCCGCAGCGAGGAAATCAGTTCGGAGTGGCTCGCCGCAATTCTCACACAGGGGGGCGTCGAGAATTCCGAAATCTCGGGCTTCGAGGCCGAGAGTATCGGCACCGGCCAGGTGGGCGAGAACATCCGCATCAGCCTCCGCTACGCGAACGCGGAAGGGATGCCCCCCGGCGACGACGACAGACCCGCCAGCCTGGTTCTCAAACTCCCCTCCCCCAACGAGGTCAGTCGCAGCACCGCGGTCGCCCAGGGAATCTATGCCCGGGAAGTTCATTTCTACCGGGAGATCGCCCCCAGCGTGGCGATCCGCACGCCCCGCGTCTGGCACGCCGACGTCTCGGCCGACGGCGCCCGCTTCGTGCTCGCCTTCGAGGACCTGGCACCAGCCGTACCGGGCGACCAACTTCGCGGCTGTTCTCCCGAAGAGGCGGCCCTGGCCATGGTGGAAGCGGCGCGCCTCCATGCTCCTCGCTGGAATGACCCCGGTCTCGGTCAACTCGAATGGCTCACCCAACCCAGCCCGGAATCCGCCGTCCTGCTGGAAACGATCTACGCGGGTGTGTTGCCCGGCTTCGAAGAGCGCTTCGCCGAACGCCTGCCCGGCGATGTGCTGGCCCTCGCGCGCCGCTTCGGGCAGAAGGTGGGCGCCTGGGCGGCTGAGCCGCATTTTCCGCGCTGCGTCAGCCACGGCGACTTCCGCCTCGACAATATGCTCTTCGGTCCACCGGGCAGCGACTCGCCCCTGGCGGTCGTCGACTGGCAGACCTGCGCACGGGGTCATCCGGCCTCGGATGTCTCGTATTTCCTGGGCGCCGGCCTCTTGCCCGATGAGCGTCGCAAGCACGAGGAATCCCTTCTCGCACAATACCTCGACGCGCTCCGCGGGGCGGGCGTCGAGGACTACGGGCCGGGAGAACTCCACGAAGACTACAGGCGCTTCAGCTTTTCGGGGCTCGTGATGGCGGTCGTCGCCTCCCAGATCGTCGAGGTCAGCGAAAGGGGAGATGCGATGTTCGCCGCCATGGCGTCGCGCCACGCGGAACAGATTCTCGACCTGGACGCCGAAGCCATCCTGAAGTGAGGATCCGAACGCCCGGGGAGTCGACGGGAATCGAAGAAGAACGCGCGCGTGGCCGCAACCCGATCGCAGTCGCCGACCCGATCAGATCTCGCGGGGAGCCAGCAGGCTCACCACGATCCCGACCAATTCCTCGATCAGGGGATCGTCCCCGACCATCCCGAGAGTGCGGGGATTATTGAGTCCCTGGCTCAATACGAGCAATGCCCGGGCCAGGACCTCGGCTTCTCCGGGCCGAATCTTGCCAGCGCTCTGACCCAATTCGATGAAATGTCCGTAGCAGGCCAGGCATTCGGACTCATGGGAGCGATAGACCCGCCGCAGAGCGGGACTCTCGGGCAGTCGAGCCAGGGCATGGCGAAAGATCAGCGAGCGGGCGGAAAAGAACTCCAGCGCCGCGCGCACGAAACTCCCCGCCAGAATGGACAACTCCGCCTCCAGCAGGCGCTCGATACGCAATTCCCGGCGCACCATGGAGAGCATTTCGTCCATGGCATTCGAAAAAGCCGCCGCGAGCGCCGCTTCCTTGGTGGGCAGATGGGCGTAGAAGGTGGCAACGGATACCCCCGCCCGAGCGGATACCCGCTCCGCGCTAAAGGACCCCGCTTCGGAGATCTCATCACAGGTCGCCTCGATGAGCCGACCCCTGGTCATCTCCGACTTGCCCTGCTTCTGATCCCGATGCGAAACCACCGGCCCGATTACCCCCATACGGAAATCCCAGGCTGGATAGGGGATCTCCTTCGGCGAGCATAGTACGCTCCGAGGGGGGAGAGAATATGATCAAGTTACGGGTCGGAACCCTTGCGGATATCGCCATGCTGACGGGCCCATCCGAGCGCAGACGCGAACTGCTTAAACGCGTGGAAACATCTGGAATCGATCATGTTTTCATGGCCGACCACGTCAGCTTTCACACCGGCCTCGGCATGGACGGGCTGATCCAGGCGGCCACGGCCGCAGCCCTCGCCCCCGGCCTCGATATCTATGTGGGCGTCTACCTGCTGGCCCTGCGCCATCCGACTCCCGTCGCCCGACAGATCGCGAGTCTTTCGGAATCCGCTCCCGGAAGGCTGATCATGGGGGTGGGCGTCGGCGGGGAGGATCGGCATGAAATGGAGGTTTGCGGTATCGATCCCGCGACCCGGGGGCGGCGCACGGATGAGGCTCTCGCATTGGTGCGGGCCCTGCTATCCGGGGAGCGGACCGATTTCTCCGGTGAATTCTATCAGCTGAGCGACGCACTCATCCGCCCCGCCCCGCAGCCCCCCGTGCCCTTCGTGATCGGGGGCCGCTCGGCGGCGGCGCTGCAACGCGCGGCCCGCTGGGGCGACGGCTGGCTCGGCATCTGGTCCTCCCCGGAACGCTACGCGGCAAGTCTCAGCGAAATTCGGGAACGAGCCGAGGAATTCGGGCGCGAGGAGCCTCCCGAGCAGCACGGAATTCAACTCTGGATCGGCGTGGACGGCGATCGCAAGCGCGGACGCGAGCGCCTCGCCGCGGCCATGACCTCCATGTACCGGCTTCCCTACGAGCGCTTCGAACGCTACAGCCCATTCGGCGAAGCCCGGGAAATCGCGGAATTTCTCGCGCCCTATATCGAGGCGGGCTGCCGCGACTTCAACCTGATGGCCGTCGCCGAATCGACCGAGGCCAGCGTCGACGCGGTGGCGGAGATTCGCTCGCGGCTGCTCGCCATGGTCTGAGGGCCCCGAAGGCTCTCCCGAATACTCCAGCGAGCCCCGCGATGCGATCAGCGCAGCTTCGCCCAATCCGCCAACAACCGGGAGCGAACCAGCCGGGCCCAGGTCGCATAGCCCGAAGGGCTCAGATGCAGGCCATCCGGGAGAAAGAAATCCCGCTCGGGCCTGCCGTCGGCGCCCAGGAGGGGAGTCGCCACGTCGAGGTAGTCGAGGCCCTGCCGGCGCGCGGCGAAAGCTTCGATCAGGGCATTGGCCCGGCGCATTTCCGGCCAGCGTTCCCAGCGCAAGGGCGAGGGCTTGATGGCCAGAAAATAGAGATGCGCCTCGGGTACCCGCTCACGAACCGATGCGACGAAGCGGCGGTAATCATCGAAGACAACCTCGGCCGTCTTGCCCGTTCCCTCGGCGAGATCGTTATCCCCGGCGTAGATGACCACCATGCGGGGCGCATAGGGGGTGACCACGCGGTGGACATTGTGGATCAGATGCGAGAATTGGGCTCCACCGAAGCCCCGATTCAGAACCTCGAGGGGCGCCATATCCCCGCCGAGATCTCGCCAGAAGCGAATACTCGAACTGCCCACGAAGACGATCCCACCGGATGCGGGCGGATCGGCGCGATCCCGCTGCTCAAAGGCCCGGATTTCCGGCTCGAAGAAGGCGGCATCCCCTTGGGCGGCCGAGACAGGAGAGCGCAAAGAATAGAGTGCGAGACCCGCCGCGAAGAGCAGGCATCCAGCCACTCGCGCGATTCGGTGCAGCATCTTCCAGCCTCCAGATCCCACTCGCCAAACTCCCAGCAGCAGAGCCGAAGTTCCCGGGGAAGGGCCCGGCATCGGGAATCCAGACTCTACCGCTGCGAAGGCCCCGATCAGCTGAAAAAATTCAGCGAGACGAGAATCCCTCGCGAAACCGGATCGGACGCGCTGATGCCTGGAAAATCCCCGAGGAAGTCGGACTCCAGGGGGCCATTTCAGCGCGAGACGGGCGGGAGAAGAAGCGGCGGGCAGAAAAGAGGCGATATCCGCTCGACGCTACCGGGCGCAGCGATCGAGCATCCGGGCTAGCTTCCCAAACCCGTGACCGAGATCCTTCGCTGGACATTTCCCGCCATCGCAATCGCCACCTGGCTGGCCGTCCCCCTCTACGCGGGACTGCGTCGGGGACGCTTCTACGCGATCTTCAGCTTCGTTCTGCTGAGCATTTCCTCCATTGGCGGATTGATCGTGCACGCTCGACTTCCCGAATGGGTCGGGGGCCCCGCTCTCTCCATGCTCGATGCCGCTTTCGCATACGGGATGGCCGCGACCGCGGCCCACTACGCGCTGCTGGTGCGCGCCCGACTTCGAGGGCGACTCTACCGGGGATTAATTTCCCTGCCGGGGCAGGTCTTCCTGGCCTCGACTTTCATGAGCACTTTCTGGCTGCTGGGTCTGTCTCTGATTCGCCTGCCCCTCTGGCTCCTCGGAGCCCAATCGATCCTGGCCTGGCTGACTCCCCTGGATCTGCTCCCCTACGTGGTGGGTATCGTGGCCGCTTTTACCTCCCCCCGCCCCCTGGAGGAAGTCGTGCGCCTGCAACTGGGAGAAACCCGCCCCGCCAGCTTTTCCCGGCTGCCGATGCGACGCTATCGGCGCTCCCGCCCCGAAGAATTGGGAATTCGCCCCCTGCGCGTCGTACAACTCTCGGATACCCACCTGGGTCCATGGCAATCGGTCTCACGACTGAAACGCATCGTGACGAACCTGCTGGACCACGAACCGGATCTCGTACTCCTGACCGGCGACTTTCTGACGATGGAGAGCAACGACACACCGGGGGCTCTCGCCGAAGCACTCTCTCCTCTGGCCGAATTGCCCCAACGCTGCTTTGCCATTTTCGGAAATCACGACCACGAGGCCCCGGAAGAGGTTCGCTCGGGGCTGGCCGCCAATGGCATTCGACTGCTGGTGGACGATGCCTGCACGGTCGGAACCGAAGCGGGCCCCGTACAACTGATCGGGGCCGACTACGTGCGAAAGGATCGGGATCAGCACCTCGAATCCCTGCTCGAAGAATATCCGCGACTGCCCGAGCACCGACGCATCCTGCTTCTCCACGATCCCAGCGCTTTTCACGACCTCCCGAAGGACGACGTCGACCTGGTGCTCTCGGGGCATACCCACGGCGGACAAGTCGGGCTGCTCAGCCTGGGACTCAATTGGACGGTTCTCTCCCGTTCTCGCTGGCCCGACCACGGACACTTTGCCCACGGGACGAGTCACCTCTACGTTCATCGGGGAACGGGCTTCTACGGCTTCCCCCTGCGGATCGGTGTCCCCGGAGAAGCTTCCCTGCTCGAACTCATCTGGAAGAACTAGACTGAACTATGTCTAAGAGGTCTGGGCACCTTCGAGTGCAAGGGGATGAGGGTCATCGGCTCTCCTCGACCAAGTTGTTGTTACGACACACCCACTTGGCAGAGGAATCGAGGACCCTCGAAGAGAAGGGTCTGATCTCCTTCGCATCAGATCCGGAAGCGGATGGCGCCGAGGGGAGCTCGAGTTCCGGCTCTCCCGGCCTACCAGGTGTCGAGACAGGGCCGCTTCTTGCCCTCGCGGGGCGGAGTCGGAGGCGCCGAGCGCAGAGCGCGCAGGATCCAATCGCGGGACTCCAGGGGATCGATCACCGCATCGATCTCGAAATGGGAAGCCATATTGACCGCCTTCCCATGCGCATACATACGCGCCACCATCTCCTCGTAGAGAATGCGACGTTCCTCGGGATCCGTCTTGGCCTCGAGTTCCTTGCGAAAACCGAGTTTCACCGCCCCCTCGAGACCCATTCCGCCGAACTCTCCCGTGGGCCAGGAAATGGTGAAAAAGGGTGCGCGGAAGCTTCCGCCCGCCATGGCCTGGGCCCCCAGGCCGTAGCCCTTGCGCAGAACGATCGTAAAGAAGGGCACGCTGAGACTCGCCGCCGTTACGAACATCCGCGAAGCGTGCCGCACCAGCGCGGTCTTTTCCGACTCCGGTCCCACCATGATCCCCGGCGTATCGCAGAGAAAAAGAATCGGAAGGTCGAAGCCATCGCAGAGTTGCATGAAGCGGGTGGCCTTGTCGGCGCCCTCCCGATCGATGGCCCCCGCGAGGTGGGTGGGGTTGTTGGCCACGATCCCGATCGGTCGACCCTCGATTCGCGCCAGGGCCGTGACCATGCCGAAGCCGAAGCCGGGGCGCAATTCGAGGACCGAGGCTTCATCGCAGAGCGTGGAGATCACCTTTCGCACGTCGTAGACCCGCAAGCGGTTCTCGGGAATCAGGCCGCGCAGCATGCGCTGATCCGCGCACTGCCAATCCGCGAGTTCTCCCTGGAAATAGGAGAGGTATTGCTTGGCGACCTTCACCGCCTCGATCTCGTCTGCCACGGCGATATCCACCACCCCATTCGGCACCTGGACATCCATCGGGCCCACTTCCTCGGGGCGAAAGATTCCGAGCCCACCACCCTCGATCATCGCCGGGCCCCCCAATCCGATATTGGAATTCGCGGTGGCGATGATGACGTCGCAACAGCCGAGCAGGACGGCGTTGCCCGCAAAGCATCGGCCCGAGTTGATCCCCACCAGGGGCACCAGGCCCGAGAGATTCGCGAAGAATCGAAAGGCCAGGCAATCGAGTCCGGCGACACCGGTCGAATCGGTATCCCCCGGCCGCCCCCCGCCTCCCTCGGTAAAGATGATCAGGGGCAGGCGACTCTCCTGCGCGAGTTCGAAAATCCGATCCTTCTTGCGGTGGTTGAAGAGGCCCTGGGTTCCCGCCAGGACGGTGTAGTCGTAGGAGACCAGGGCGCAGCGCGAATCCGCGTCGGGGAAGAGATCGCCATTGACGCTACCCACTCCCGCGACCATGCCGTCGGCCGGGGTATTGCGGATCAGATCGTCGAGTTCACGTCTGCGGCGCTGGGCGGCAACGACGAGGGGAGCGTATTCGATGAAGCTGTCGGCATCACAGAGATCATCGATATTCTCCCGGGCCGTGCGTTGGCCCGTCTTGCGCCTGCGCGCTACGGCCTCCGGACGCTGGGCATCCAATACCATCGCATGGCGTTCGTGCACCTCCGCGAGATCCGGGCGAATATGACCGAGATCGGATTCTTCACTCTCCACCACCGACGCCCGCTCCAATTCCCGCTCGGCCAGGAAGATCAGCGGATGTCCTTCCAGCAGCGTATCCCCCACCTCCACGACGATTTCCACCACCTCGCCGCTCACGGATGCGGCGATCAGATGCTCCATCTTCATCGCCTCCATGACGAGCAGGGACTGGCCGACGTGGACGAGGGAGCCCAACTCGACATCGACGCTGACCACCGTGCCCTGGACGGGGGCTCGCACGGCCACGCGCCCCTCGGGCTGCGACTCGCGCCCGGGCGGCGGCGCGGATTCGAATCCCTCGTCCCGGCGCCCGTGAGCGAGTACGGCCAGGGGATCCGAAGTGTCCACCTCGGCGCCCGCCCGTGTCCCCAATTCCGAATCGGCGACCCGCCCGCCGGAATCCTCGTCTTCGTCTCGCGCTTCCGCAGCGAAGAAGAGCCGGGGATGGGCGGAGGTGCCCTCCCCCACCAGGGCTTCCGAATGCGCGCCGATGAAATCCGTATGGATGCGATTTTCGCCCACATCGGGGTGCTGGAGCACGTTCTGCAGGAAGCCGATATTGGTCGCAATCCCCTCGATCCTCAACTCGCAGAGCGCCCAATAGGCCCGGGCGATCGCCTCGGCGAAATTCTCGCCGGGCGTATGAACGATGAGCTTGGCGAGCAGACCGTCGAAATTCGGATTCGACTTGAAACCCGCGTAGGCGTGATGATCCACGCGAATACCGGGGCCCGACGGCACTTCGAAGACCGAGAGGGTGCCCGCCGCCGGCCTGGGGGAGCCATCCCTGGCCATCTTTTCCATATTGATCCGAAGCTGCACCGCATGGCCCCGGGCTTCGGGGACGCGCGCCTGATCCAGGCCGAGATCGACCAGACTCCTACCCGCTGCCAGATCGAGTTGCAGGCGAACGAGATCGACCCCCGTAACCTCCTCGCTCACCGTATGCTCCACTTGAAGTCGTGGATTGGCCTCGATGAATGCGAACCTTCCCGCTTCCCCAGCGGCCGTATCGACGAGAAATTCGAAGGTTCCCAGGCCACGAAAGTGAAGGGACTCCGCCATCGATACTGCGGCTTCGAGCAATCGTCTGCGCAGAGCGCCGGGCAGCCCGAAGCTCGGAGCCACCTCGACCAATTTCTGATGACGCCTCTGCAAGCTGCACTCGCGCTCCCAGAAGTGCACCACTTCCTGGCCATCCCCGGCAATCTGCACCTCGATGTGGCGGGCATGGGCCAGCCTCTCCTCGGCATAGAGTTCGGCGGAGCCGAAGAATTTCTCCGCCTCGGAGGCACAGCGCTCGAAGGCGGCCTCGACTTCTTCGGCGCGGCGAACGACCCGCATCCCGCGGCCGCCGCCCCCCGCCACCGCCTTGATGAAAAGGCTGCCGTCCGGCCCGAGGCTTTCCAAGAGGTCGCGAACTTCTTCGAGGGAAGCCGCCCGCTTCGTCCCTCGCAGGATGGGAATCCCATGGGACTCGGCCAGGATCCGCGCCCGCACCTTATCGCCGAGTTCCATCAGGGTCTCGACATCGGGACCGACGAAGACCAGACCCTCCTCCCGGCAGCGACGGGCGAAATCCGCGCTCTCGCTCAGGAAGCCGTATCCGGGATGCAGGGCGTCGCAGCCGGCCTCCCGCGCGAGGCCAATGAATTGCTCGATGTCGAGATAGGCGGCGGCTCCGCGACCGCGAAGGGGCAGGACGGAATCGGCACGGCGCAGGTGCAGGCAGCGGGCGTCATCCTCGCTATAGACCGCGACACTCTGCAGGCCCGACTCCGCGGCGGCCCTCAGGATTCGAATCGCGATTTCCCCGCGATTGGCGACGAGCAACTTCCCGATGGCCATGCAGCCCTCTCCTCGCCCCTCTGAGTTCTGGGCTTCGTATGCTTCCTTCCTATCCTACCAAGTTCGCTCGGGGATCGGCGAATTGAGGGGAGGGGGGGAAGAGGCCCCGACGACGGATCGGCAAGCCCGGGCGGGGCGACGCGCCGCTCCCATGCGGGGCCAGCGAAGACGGAGCCCCAGCGTCGACTCTTGCGGCCCTTCGCCCTACCCCGCCCCATGCGCCCTCCCCCACCCCCATGCCATCCGCATGCGCCTTCCCACTCGGCCCTCGCCCTCCCCGCCCGCAAGGACTCGACCGAGGTATTCCCCTCGCGATTCTTCCGGGCATCCGTCCCGAGACATGAAGACGGGACCCCGATCGCCTATGGTTGGCCCTCCCATGACTCGAATCAACGACCACTACCAGAAGCTCAAGGCCGGCTACCTCTTTCCGGAAATTGGACGCCGAGTCCGGGCCTTCCAGGCTGCGAATCCCGACTCTGCGATCATCAAATTGGGGATCGGTGACATCACCCTGCCCCTGGTTCCCGCAGTGGTCGAAGCGCTGCATGCCGCCGTGGATGAAATGGGCCAGGAGGCGCACGGTTATGGGCCCGAAAACGGCTACCCCTTTCTCACGGAATTGATCCGCGAACACGATTTCAGGAGCCGGGGCGTCGACATCGCTTTGGATGAAATTTTCGTCTCGGACGGCAGCAAACAGGACAGCGGAAACATCCAGGAAATCTTCGGGACGGATTGCACGATCTCCGTCACGGATCCGAGCTACCCCGTCTATGTCGACACCAATGTGATGGCGGGGCGGACGGGGCCAGCCGACGAAGCGGGGCACTATGCGGGCATCCTCTATCTGCCGGCCAGCGCCGACAATGCCTTCATGCCGGGGCCACCGGAGGAACGCGTGGATCTCGCCTACCTCTGCTCTCCCAACAATCCTACGGGAACGGTGGCGACAGGAGAAAATCTACAGCGATGGGTCGACTGGGCGCGTCGGCATCAGAGCGTGATCCTCTTTGACGCCGCCTACGACGCCTTCATCCAGGACGATTCCCTCCCCCACTCCATCTTCGAGATCGAGGGGGCCCGGGAATGCGCGATCGAGATGCGAAGTTTTTCGAAACGTGCGGGCTTCACGGGTACGCGCTGCGCCTATATGGTGATTCCCCAGGAACTCGAGGGGATCGACGCAAAAGGGGAACGAGTATCGATCAATGCCCTCTGGGCGCGCCGCCATGCCACCAAATTCAACTCCGTGCCCTACATCGTCCAACGGGCGGCCGCCGCGGTCTTCTCCGACGACGGAGCTCGACAAACGGCCGAGCAGGTCGCGTACTATATGGAGAATGCCCGGCGGATTCGCGAGGGACTCGGCGGCGCGGGTTTTTGCGTCTACGGGGGTGAGCACGCACCCTATATCTGGATGCAAACCCCCGATGGGCTCTCGAGTTGGGACTTCTTCGACCGACTCCTCGAGCGCACCTCCGTCGTGGGCACGCCGGGATCGGGTTTTGGGCCGACGGGAGAGGGCCATTTCCGCATCAGCGCCTTCAACTCGCATCAGAACGTCGATGAGGCGATCGAACGCATCGCCAAGGCCTTCGGCCGCTAAGAGAATATTCGCCCAGGCGAAATCGGCGAGCCAGCGACGGGCGGGGCGGAGAAGCCCTTCAGCTTCCCGATCGCAGGTCCGCGATCAGAGATCTTCTCGGCTCTCCCTTCAGCGCCACCTGCGCCTCGTAATGGGGATGAGCGACCCGCAGCACGACGGCTTGCGTCTCATCCTCGAAGAGTGCCGAGAGCTCGGGCCCCAATGGGAATCGGATGTACTGAACGGCTGAGATGCGGTCGGCCTCGAATTGCTTCTCGTCGAAGAGGGCCCGAACGCTGCCATCACCCACGTCGAGGAAGACATGCTCATCGATTCCGATCAGTCGGTCGAGCTCATCGCGAATGCGCTCCGATTGCGGGATCTCCAGCATCAGGGTTGCGGAGAGTTCATATTCGTCGGGAATCAGATCATTGTAGACATCGACCTCCGCGCGGATGGCCTTCTCATCCACGATCCTTTCCACGCGGACCATTTCCTGGATCTGAAAGAGCACGGTTTCGCGATTTTCGAAGATGAAAGTCAGGCGATCCCCGACGGCGACACGACGCGCCTTCTTCATCTCGATCGTCTCGACCAGATGATGCTCGCGTATCTTCTCGTAGGCCGTCAGATCGAGGATTTCCCCCACTTCGACTTTCCTCATGCTTGTTTCCCTTCGAGGCCATAGGCATCCCGCAGCAATACGAGTGGATGCACGGCCGGCCGACCCATGACCTCCTCGATGCGCAGGGCCGAGAGCGGACAATCCGTCGCAATATGATCCGGCTGGGCCGCCTCGATGCCGCGAATCAGGCCCTCGCAGATCTTCAGACTCTCATCGTAAAATCGCGACTTCATTCCCCAGGTACCGTCCACGCCCGAACAGGCCTCGACCATCACGACCTCATCGGCCGCCAGCCCCAGGATCTGCTTCGAGCGAAAGCCGATATTCTGGGCCTTCAGATGGCAGGGAAGATGATAGGCGACCCGACCGAGTCTTTTCGGAAACTCGCGGTCGAGTTTTTTTGCCGCGGCCACGCCGAAGATATATTCGCCCAGATCCAGGGTATTCTCGGCGACCCGCCGGGCATCCTCGCTGCCGAGCAACTCGGGATATTCCTGCTTCAACTGCAGGGAACAGGTCGGCCCGGGAACGACGATCTTCACGCCTTCGCGAATTCTCGGAGCCAGCTGGCTGACCACCTTGCGCGCGTTGCGCCGGGCGTTCTCGAGATCGCCGCCGTGGAGGAAAGGCGCACCACAACAAGCTTCATAGCCTCCCTCGACCGCAATGCCATTGTGTTCGAGAACCTGCAAGGCCGCCCAGGCCGTCTGGGCCTCAGAATATTCGACGAAGCAGGTCGTAAAGAGGATTACCCGATCCCGGGCATCCGCCGGGACCGGTCGGCCCCGCAGCCTCTCCGAGAAGGGCTTCGACTGATATTCGGGCATCTTCCAGCGGCGATCGATGCCCGTCGCCTTCTCCATCAGGATGCGCAGCGCCCGATTCCGAAAAGCGGCATTCGTGAGGGGAGCAGTGCGACAGGAAATGCGCCCCATCGCGTCCTGCCGCGCCCCCACGCGCTCGTTGAGGGGAATCCCATCTTCCCGGGCCTGGACGAGTTTCGCCCGAGTCATCAGGCGCGGAAAATCGATCTCCCAGTCGTGGGGAGGATGATAGGGGCAGTGGTTATAACAGAGTTTGCACTGGTAACAGAGATCGACGACTTCGCGTCGCTCGGCCGGCGTCATCTCCCTGGCTTCCTGGTCGTGGCGATCCAGGGCCGCGAAGAGGGAGGGAAATGAAGGACAGAGAGGCAGACAGCGCCGACAGTCCTGACATTTGTCGAAGACGCGCGTCAACTCGGGGTCCAAATCCGACCGGTCGAGGAAATTCGCGTCGGAGAGCGACGCCCTCTTCATATTCCAACTCCCTGACCTCGGTCGGGCCAAGCGGAGCTGAAACGGGGCCAGCGGGCCGACCCCGTTTCAGCGAATCCAATGCCGCTAGAGCGTTTCCAGACTGTCCAGGGCCTGCTGAAAACGCCCCGCATGGGACTTTTCGGCCTTGGCCAGGGTTTCAAACCACTCGGCGACGTCGGCAAAGCCCTCGTCACGTGCCGTTTTCGCCATGCCCGGATACATCTCGGTATACTCGAAGGTCTCGCCCGCAACCGCCGCACTGAGATTCTGTGCGGTGCTGCCGATCGGCAGATCCGTCGCCGGATCACCGACCTGCTTGAGATAGTCGAGATGACCGTGGGCATGGCCCGTCTCGGACTCGCCCGTGTCGCGAAAGAGTCCGCCGACATCGGGATAGCCCTCGATATCCGCCTGCTTGGCGAAATAGAGATATCTCCGATTCGCCTGGGATTCTCCCGCGAACGCGTCCTTCAGATTCTGCTGCGTCTGTGTTCCCTTGAGGTCCGCCATCTTGTCCCTTCTTTCCTTCCTTCATCGTCGGTGTATTGCCTGGCCACTGCCTTCATGCAGTCAACCAGATGAGTTCGTCCGGACGCCCCGGCCCGCACGACTCGGCTCATCGCCGGAATTCGACTCACAACCCCGGCAGAATCCAAAAAAATTGATCGAAACCCGCCTCGCCTGAAGCGAGCACTCCCGCTCAAGGCGACGCCGCAAACCCCGGGGCTCGCCGATCGCGACGTCCTGGATGCGACCGCATGCCTCGCAGAGAAAATGGTGATGGGGACGGGGATTCCCGTCATAGCGCAGGGCCCCACTCGCATTCGGAACCGTTTTGACTTCCCCCTGATCCACCAGGATCTCCAGGTTCCGATAGACGGTGCCCAGGGAGAGGCGAGGCATCTCCTCCAGCAAGGCGTCATGGATCTCTGCTGCCGTCGGATGGGAATCCGTCGCCTGCAGCCAGGCCAGAACCTGATCCCGTTGCTGGGTCCGATGGCGACGCGGAGGAGATTCGATGGGCGTGGGGGGATTCGACACGCGGCAATACTAGGAGCCACCCGGGCCGAGCCGCAACCCAAAATCAGTAATTTTTCTCATTTTGAAGCGAGGGAAACTCGCTCGGTGAAGGGGAATCCGATCTCCCGGGGGCCTTTCTCGGCGGCGGAGCGGGCGGATCGGGGGGAAGCGGATGCCGCTACTCGGCTCGACGACCCCGCATCGGACGAAGTACCCTCGTGGAGGCCTCTGCGGCGAAAGGGAGGCGGGGAGAAACGATGAAAGTACTCGTCATGGGCGGCACCCAATTCAATGGCCTGGCCCTGGTGCACGAACTCGTCCGTGCGGGGCATGCTTTGACGATCCTGAATCGCGGCAAGACCGAGGCCCAACTCCCCGCCGGCGTCGAGCGCCTTCGCTGCGATCGCAGCGACCACGAGGCCCTGCGAAGCTGCCTGCGTGGCCACGACTGGGACTGCGTCTTCGATATCAGCGCCTATCGCCCCGACGACATCAGCACCATGATCAAAGCCCTCGACGGCCATACCGGCCATTATATCTTCGCCAGTTCGACCGTCATCTACGCGGCGACCGAATCCCTGCCCATTCGCGAAGACCATCCGGTCGAACGTGGCGAATCCCAGAACGCCTACGGGATGAATAAATTATTATGCGAAGATCTGTTGCTCGAGGCCTGGAGAGAACGCGGTTTCCCGGCCAGCATCGCAGCTTTTTCAATGGTTTTCGGCCCGCACAATATCATCCCCGAACGCGAGCAACGGATGTTCATGCGGCTCCTGAAGAAGCGTAAGGTCATGATTCCGGGGGATGGCCGGACAGTCGGCCAGGTCGGTTATGTCCGAGACGAAGCCCGGGCCCTGCGCATGATGATGCAGAAGCCCGCCACCTACGGCCGCCGCTACAACCTGACCGGCGGCGACTGCTTCACGGATCACGGCTACCTCGACACGATCGCAGAGGTCATGGGAATCGACCCCGGCGAAATCGAACGCGTCATGATCCCCCCCCAGTTGATGGATGACATCTACGGGGGGCGGGTGACGCTCTCGGACGAACCACTGAAAGTCCGCATCGACGCTCCCGCGGATCCCGATTCGCGCGGACAGGCTCTCTTCCAGATCAATCGCATCATTCAGCGAATCGCACCCAATATCCACCATTGGAATCGCAATGTCTTCTTCAGCATCGATCGGCTGAAGGAGGATACGGGCTGGCGCCCCGAATATAATTTCCGTGGGGCCGTGGAGGAAACCTGGCAGTGGATGCAATCGAGCGGGCGGGATAAGCTTCTGGAATTCGACTTCGGCTTCGAGGATCGTCTGCTCGAAAAAATCGAAAAGTCCTGATCGGGGTCAGCGGCTTTCGGGGCTGCGAGCATTCAATCGGATCGCAGCCCCCCGGAATCTTCCCGATCGAAAGAACTCTCCTCTCTTCTCGAACCCATTGGAGTCCCCGTGATCGAACTCTATACGGCCCCGACACCGAATGGATGGAAGGCGTCCATCACGCTCGAAGAACTCGGAATCCCCTACGAGGTACACGCCGTCAACCTGGCCGAGGGGGAACAGAAAGGGAAAGCCTTCCTCGAGATCTGTCCCAATGGTCGGATCCCCGCCATCGTCGATCGCGACCATGGCGACCTGCCCATCTTCGAGTCGGGCGCGATCATGATCCACCTGGCCGAAAAAGCCGGCAGGCTGCTGCCCAGCGACCCGCCCGGACGCGCCCGCGTCATGCAATGGCTGATGTTCCAGATGGCTGGGGTCGGGCCGATGATGGGACAGGCCAACGTCTTCTACCGATATTTTCCGGAGAAGATCCAGGCTGCCATCGATCGCTACCAGAACGAGAGCCGACGGCTCTTCGAAGTACTCGACGGCCGCCTGAGGGAAAGCGAATGGCTCGCGGACGAGTATTCCCTGGCCGATATCGCGAATTGGAGTTGGGTTCGAATCCACGGCTGGTCGGGTATTTCCATCGAGGGACTGGACGGCCTGGCCCGCTGGATGCAGGCGCTGGAAGCCCGACCCGCCGTCCAGCGCGGCATCGCCGTCCCCCAACCTCCCCTTCAACTCGAAGAGGCTGAGAATGCGGAAGAGATCGTGCGCAGCGCCCGCTCGATGCTGCAACGCTAACGAGGCCCTGCTTTTGCACCCTTGACGCTTCCCGACGCCTCTTCTCCATTCTTCCGCAACCCGGGATGCCGCCCGGGCTCAGATCCGGGCTCAGATCCGGGCTCAGATCC
>CAYTAT010000002.1:0-117118 GCA_964435795.1 uncultured Spirochaetaceae bacterium | reverse complement strand
CCGGGCTCAGATCCGGGCTCAGATCCGGGCTCAGATCCAATAGAGGGGCGGAAATCCTTCCGACCCCTCCGGATTCAGGGAGTCGGAGCAGACCGATGCCGAAAGAAATTGCAATCGCAGCCGCCGCCCTGCTCTCGATCGGCCTTCTCGGGGCCCGGAGCAGCCTGGCGGAAGACCGGGAGGCGCCCCCCTCCGACCCCCCCGCAACGAACAGCGCCGATTCGCCCGACCCGCCCCCCGCATCCGGTCTGGATCGTCGACTCGAGCATCGCGGAGATCGGATCGCTGCGAAGCTCGATCGCCGGGCCGCGAGGGCCAGGGCTCGGGGGCATTACCACCTCGCCGCACGCCTGGACCGCCGCGGGGATCGCATCGACGCGAGACTCGATCGCCGGACCGAGCGTCGAGAGCACTTCTGGCCCGAAAGATAGAAGCGGAGAATTAGAGGGGCCCGGCTCGTAGCCGGGGAAGAAGAGGCCGGGCAATCTTCCCCATTCCCGCCACCATCAGGGGGAGGTGTCGTCCATTCGCACCATCACCTTCACCCCCTGCTCCGGATCCTGCGCCACCGCCAGGGCCCGCTCGAATTGCTCCAGGGGAAAGCGATGACTGATCATCGCGGATAGATCGACCCTGCCCAGCATCCCGATCATATCCCCCCAGTCTTCCGGCTGGGCGATCGAACCGAGCAATTCGAGTTCCTTCATCATCACGGACATGAAGTCGATCGGAATCTCGCGGCGATGAAGCGCAACGACGGCCAGGCGGCTGCCCGCCCGCGAACGCGCGACGATCTCGGGGATCACATCGGGAGCCCCCGACGCCTCGATATAGACATCACTACCCGCCATGGCGGCACCGAATACGGGAGAGGTGCCGTGCAGTTCCCGGATTCGCGACCAGATTTTTTCCCTCGAAGGATTCAAGACGGCGCGGGCTCCGAACCGCTCGGCCACGGCGAGGCGCGTATCCGAGAGGTCGACGGCAATCACATCGTCCACTCCGCGATCGCGAAGCGTGGCGATGGCCGCCAGCCCGATCGGGCCCGATCCGAAGACCACCACCTTTTCGCCCGCGGCGGCGCGGCTGCGATTCACAGCCTGCATCCCCACTCCGAGGGGCTCGGCCAGGGCCGCCGCCTCGAAGGAGAGCGAGTCCGGAATCTGAAAGAGGCAGCCGCCATCCGCGACATCGCGCACCAGGAGACGCGGAGTCATTCCCCCCAGGCTTCCCCCATTTCCGATCTGATTATTGCCACCCAGGGGATCCACCACCACCCGATCCCCGACACCAACCCCGACGACCTCCCGACCCACGGATTCCACGATCCCCGAGAGTTCATGGCCGATGGCCATCGCCTCGGCGCTCGGGCCCGCGAGACCCCCGAGTTTCACATAGCCGACATCACTGCCGCAGATACCACATGCGACGACTCGAACGATGGCGTCACGCTCGCCGGCAGAAGGCACGTCGACCTGATCCAACCGCACGTCGTCGGGAGCATGGATCTTGACCTGGATCTGGGAAGTCATCTCTACCCCTCCGCTTGAACGGGCGGAATCCCGCCCCGCTTCTCCGAGAGCAACCTACTCTACCGGAATCGGCGCGCTTCGGAGAAGGGTTCTGGAATGGGATCGGCCGGACTAAGGAGCGGGCGGCCTTTCCTCGGCCTCGGCAGCGACTTTGCCGCCGCGGCCGCGCCCCCGGCCCCCACGACGGCGACCGCGTTTGGCGGACTTCTTCTTTGCCCGGGCCTTACGACCCCTCTTCTTCGCCCGCTTCTTGGCCTTCTTCTTCCGCAGCGGTTCGAAGAAACTCCCCGGCCGCTCTCCCGCCTGTCGGCACATATCACAGCTGCCACATTCTTCGCCGGGATCGACTCCGAAATAACCGCGTAGCAACTGAGCCCTGCAGGTTTCGATCGTCGCATATTCCTCGATCGAATCGAGACGCTCGGCATCCAATTTTTTCAGTCGCTGAAACTGCTCGGTCAATTTGCGCGCCCGCGTCACCAGGTCGTCTGGATGTATCAGGGGACGAACATATTTCTCCGTCGTGAGTTCGGCCAGGCCGGCTGATTCGAGTACGGCAACGATCGCGGAAGTCACCCGTTGGGCCAATTGTGAAGCGGTTGCCAGATCGACAATATCGGGAAAACGTCCCTCTTCGACATAGGCGACGAGCGCCTTTACCAGTTGAAAGAGTTGCTGGGGCCGAACCCGACTCTGGGAGGCCAGGAATTCGTGGATGTCCCGATCATCGAAATGATGGAGCAGAATACAATGGGATTGGCGCCCGTCCCGGCCCGCACGACCCGCTTCCTGAACGTATTGTTCCAGAGATGCCGGGGTCTGAAAGTGCACCACGTAGCGAATATCCGGTTTATCGATCCCCAATCCAAAGGCACTCGTCGCCACCATGACCAGGCGGCGACCCCGCTTCATGAAGAGTTCCTGCTCGGCCTTGCGCTCGCTGGCCTTCATGCCCCCGTGGTAACGATGTGCGGGAATCCCCATGGCCCGAAGGGCGCCGTGAACGGCGTCGACCTCCTTCGTGGTAGAGCAGTAGATGATGCCCGGCCGCCGGAGGCGCAGAATCAAGCGGGTGAGAGCCCGCAGACGAGCGGTACTGCCACATTCGATCACCTCGAAGCAGAGGTTCGGTCGATGCGGCGACGCGACGATGATCAGCGGATCCTTGAGGTCGAGTATTCGGATCAGATCTTCCCGCACGGATTCCGTGGCCGTCGCCGTCAGGGCCAATACCGGTGGACGCCCATAACGTTCCAGCATCTCGCGCAGCCTCAGATAGGCGGGGCGAAAATCATGTCCCCACTCGGAGGCGCAATGGGCCTCATCCACGGCGAAAAGAGAGATGCCCGTCTCCAGCAGCAGGGGCCGCAATTCCTCTCCGGCCAGGGTCTCGGGCGTCGTCATTACGAGGAGCGGTCCACCCTGGGCCACGCGCTCCAGGGCCTCTCGACGCGCCTTGCCTCGGACGGTCCCGTCGACGCGCACCACGGGCACCCCGCGCTTGTCGAGACTGCGTTTCTGATCCTCGAGCAATGCCAGGAGGGGGGACACGACCACGACCGGCTTTGGCATGATCATCGAGGGAATCTGGTAGCAGGCGGACTTTCCGTAGCCGGTGGGCAGCACGACGAGGGCGTCACGCCCCTGCAGACTATGCCGAATCGCTCGCTCCTGCTCGGGATGCAATCGCTCGATACCCAATCGCTCAGCGGCGCGCTGCAATTCTCCTTTTTCGCCACCATCGAGTTCGGGAATGAATTCGCTTTCTACCGCGAATTCCGGCTCATGGATGGCCACCTCCTCCACACCCGTTTTGACGACCGGCGGAGAGGCGTTTCGGCGGGATGCGTTGCGACCTCGCCGCCTCGAGCGCCCCGAATTCCGACTTCGCCCCCCGCGCCCATTCGTTTTAGAGCGTGCCGAAGCGGCCGACGGCTTCTGGCCCGAATCCGCGGCGCGTCCGTCTGCACTCTCGGCCGCCGCTGAAGCTTTTGGTTTTACGGTCTTGGACTTCTCGGCGCTCGCCCCTGGCTTCGAAGCCGATTCTCCGGAAGCGGAAACCACCGCCTCGGCGCTCGTCTGGGAATCGGCATCCGAATTGCGGGCACGACGACTCGCCTTCGCTTTGCGGGCGGACTTCTTACGGCGGGCCGCAGTCTTCCGGGCAGCCGATTTCCGAGACGGGGCCTTCTTCCGGGCCAAAGGTGCGGAATCGCGCCCGGCCCCGCTCTTCGTCTTTTCAATATCTTCAGTCATATCGCCATCGGAATTCAACGGGGCTCAATCGTTCCAACCCCTGATCCTCGAAATGCGAGTCCGGATAAGCTGATCCCGAACTCCAATAGGCGCGCTGTGGGTCTGGTAAAGCGCCCGCCTTAGTGATCGATAAGAGTCCAGCCCAATCTGAACCCGAGCGCCTCGACAATAAAGGGGCAACCACTCGACACGATGCTCCGGCACCCGGTGTCGCGGGAGACTCATCGGATACGGTACGAGTTTCCCAGACGCATTCGAATCATACACACATTTCCGCCCAACGTGCACGCCACAACGCTGCAAAGATTTGCCCTTCGCTTGGAAAAGTCTTCAAAAACCTTTTCGAATCAGGCATTAAGGGCTTAAGTGCGCCTTCGAATCGCGACAAAAAAATTCGCCGATCCCGAGCTCCCAGGTCCCGCTCTCCGGGAATATGTCGGGAATTTTCGCCGCCATTAGCATCCGCAATTCTTGCTTCAAAGAGGCTTCATCCCTTCGGGACTGCCGGAATCCGACTCCAAATTTACGAGAGCCTTTTCTTGATCGCCTCTTGATCGCCCGATTTCTCGACGCGCCTCAGTTCTGCACTACTGAAAAAATCTGCCGCTCGTTCATACCTGATTCGGGCTAGACTTCGCTTTCGATATCTGAAAACAACAGATCGGAGTCAATATATGCGTACTGACCTCTGCGACTGGTTCGACATCGAAGTTCCCCTCTTCGCATTCACTCACTGCCGCGATGTCGTCGTCGAAGTCAGCAAAGCGGGGGGGCTCGGCGTATTGGGTGCCGTGGGATTTTCGGCCGAAGAGCTCGAAACGGAGTTGCAGTGGATCGACGAGCGCATCGGCGGAAAGCCCTACGGTGTGGACACCGTGATTCCCAGCAAATACGAGGGAATGGGCGAGATGGATCCCGAGAAGCTCGAAAACCAGCTGCGGGAATCGATCCCCCAGGCTCATCGGGATTTCACCGCCAAGCTCCTCAGCGATGCAGGCGTGCCCGAACTCCCGCCCGAAGATAAATCCGATCATCTCCTCGGCTGGACATTGGCCACGGCGCTGCCACAGATCGAATGCGCACTTTCACACGACAATGTGAAGTTGATCGCCAACGCCCTGGGCACGCCCCCCCCCGATGTCATCCAATCCATTCACGGAACGAATCGCAAGGTCGCGGCCCTCTGTGGCAGTGCCTACCAGGCCATGAAGCATAAGGATGCCGGCGTCGACATCGTGATCGCCCAGGGCCATGAGGGAGGCGGCCATACCGGTGAAATCGGCAGCGTCGTGCTCTGGCCGGAAGTCGTCGAAGCCATCGCGCCCACCCCCGTGCTGGCCGCCGGAGGCATCGGCACGGGAGCCCAGATCGCCGCCGCCCTGGCGGTCGGGGCCAGCGGAGCTTGGATGGGATCGATCTGGCTCTCCGTCAAGGAAGCGATGGGCGCCATCGCCCAGAAAGAATCGTATCTCTCGGCGACCAGTCGGGATACGATCCGCTCTCGCTCGGTCACCGGAAAACCGGCGCGCATGCTCCGAAACGAGTGGACCGAAGCCTGGGAAAAGGAGGACACCCCGGATCCGCTGCCCATGCCCCTGCAGGGAATGGTCACCCTGGACATGATTCGCCGCACCCACCAATACGCGGAAAAGGCCCAGAGCGTGGCCTTCAATCCCGTCGGCCAGATCGTGGGATCCATGAATCAGATCCTGCCCACCCGGGAAGTGCTCTCGCAACTCATCGACGGCTATTACGACGCCGTCGATCGCCTCAAGGGGATTGCTGCGGATGATTGAGGAGCGCTGAATCGCGCCGGGCATCGCCCCGATACAGATGGCACTGGGCCCCAGCCCCCGGGGTCGGGGCCCCCTCTCGCGCGCTCGTATTTCCCGCCGCCCCGGAGCAGTCGACATCGCGCGACTGTTTTGCTTGACATCGGGCCGCCGGGTAAATAAACTAACGTCCTTTAGTTAGCAACCAGCCTGCTGAGAGAGCATGCCCTCCCCGCCCGCCGAAACCTCCAGAGTCCCCACGCCCAAGTCGCGCCGACGCAAGGGCGAGAAGACGGCCGAGATGATTCTCGACTCGGCCGAGGAATGCTTTGCGCGCATGGGCTACGCGGGAACGACCCTGCGCGTCGTGGCCCAGAAGGTCGGCATCCGAATTCCGAGCCTCTACAACCATTTCGAGAGCAAGGAGGCCCTCTACCAGGCCGTGCTCAAGCGCGGCATGTCGCCGATTCTCGATCTCCTCAGCCAATCCATCGAAGAAGAAGAGGGGCCGGCTCCTTCTGTCGAGCCGAGTTTCCTGATCGGGGAGATCATGAGCCTGCTCGGACAGCGGCCCAATCTGCCTCGACTCATCCAATACGAACTCCTCGCGGGGGGCGATCACCTGGCGCCCATTCTCGAGGATTGGCTGCGACCGACCATCACGCGCAGCCTGGAGATCCTGAAGCGAACGCCTGGAATCCAGGGCTGGAGGGCGGAGCAACTCCCCTACCTGCTGCTGACCTTCTTCAACATCGTGGTCGGCCACTTCACCACGACCGCATTGACGGAAAATCTGATGGGGAGCGATCCCCTCTCCAAGACGAGTCTCGACAAGAGCAGCGCTTTCTACAGCGAGATCTTCACAATTCTCATTCGCGGTGCCGAAGATCCGAAGACCGCAGAAGGTTGATTCGGAAAAGGCATCCTGAGACAGAGGAATTTACGATACATGGAAGTTGATATCTCCTATCTGGCCGCCTCCAATTGGAATGAGGAAATGCTGCCGCGCCTGCATTGGCTGCAGGATCATCGGCCTGTCTTCTGGTCCGAAAGCGACCAACTCTGGGTCATCACCCGCTTCGAGGACGTCTCCTACGTGTCCAAGCATCAGGAGATTTTCACTTCGGCGGAAGGCGTTCGCCCGGCCATCGATTCCAGGCTCGGCCTGATCGACGAAGCCGAACCGCGCCACGGCCAGTTGCGTGCAATGATCAACCGGGGCTTCACCCCGCGGATGGTCAAGAAGTTGGAGGAAAACTTTCTCGAAATTACAACCGAAGCAATCGACACCATCTCCGAGAGTGGGGAATGCGATTTCGTCGCATCGATTGCCGTTCCCCTGCCCCTGCTGCTGATCGCCGAAATGATGGGCATTCGGCGCGAGGATCGAAAGCGCTTTCACGGCTGGTCGGATGCCATGATCGCCGGAGATGGAAACCAGGATCATCCCGAAATCATGGCTGCGGCGGGTCAGGCCTTCGTTGAATATTCGGCCTATGTCACGGAGATCATCGAAGAACGGCGTCGCAAGCCCCAGGACGATCTCGTCAGTGTTCTGGTCAGCGCCAACGATGAGGGCCTCCTACGAACATTCGAGCATGAGAAGAAGAGGGAGGACATGGTCAGCGACGATCATGGCCGCCTGGCCAATAGCGAACTCATCATGCTCCTGACACTGCTCCTGGTGGCGGGAAATGAGACCACCCGCAACGGCATTTCGGGAGGGATGCAATTGCTGATCGAACATCCCGAAGTGCGGCAGCGCCTGATTGATCAGCCCTCCATGATCCCGCTCGCCGTCGAAGAAATGCTGCGACTGGTCTCGCCCGTCCATAGCTTCGCACGAACGCTGACCCGGGATACCGAGTTGAGGGAGCAGCAACTCCGCAAAGGTGAGAAGGTGCTCGTCGTCTACCCGGTCGCCAATCGCGATCCGCGCGAATTCGAGGCCCCCGATGAGTTCCGGATCGAACGCAATCCGAATCACCTCGCCTTCGGAGTCGGCAGCCACTTCTGCCTCGGTGCAAACCTGGCGCGGATGGAGATGCGGATCGCCTTCACGGAGATCCTCCGTCGGCTGCCCGAAATGGAGTATTCGGCCGGTGGCCCCCTGCTGACGCCCTCATCCCTCGTGCGAACCTGCAGCGAGATGCGCGTCCGTTTTACTCCCGAGAGCCGCGCCTGAGCGAGGACTCGCGCGAATTCAGGGGCCCACGCCCCCGATCCTGTCGGCCAGGCGATATCCCAGCCAGACCAGGGCGATACCCACCAGATTGCTCAGAAGCAAATTGCCGAGAGCGGACCAGCCGCCGCGATTGGCGAGCAATACGAAGGTTTCCAATCCGAAGGCCGAAAAGGTGGTGAAACCGCCCAGGAAACCGACGGTAATCGCCAACCGGAATTCCTCCCGGAAGACGCTGGGGCCGGTGAATATTCCAGCCGCTATCCCGATCAGAAGGCAGCCCGTCAGGTTGACAACCAGGGTGCCCAAGGGAAATTGGCCGTCTCCCAGGCGCTGGGCCACGCCCGCGAGGCCATAGCGGGCTACGGCGCCCAGGCCTCCGCCACATGCGATCAGTGCGAGTTTCAACAAGAACTCATCGCCTATGCCCGGATCCCTCGCGACCCTCTGCCCCCTCGCAGATCATCATCCCTTCCCTCCCGCCGGATCTCATCGAGGAGCCAGCAACTTGTCGACGATCTTCCCGAAGGCCTCGTCCGCCAGAGCGAGCATCTCCTCATCCGTCCGATCCTGAATCGGGTGGGCGACGTAGACGGCAGCGGGATCGGCGCCCAGAGCCTCGGCCTGTCCCAAAGCTCCATCCTCGAAAACCCGGCTGGCCACGAAAACACCGGGGATGCCCTGCCCCTCGAGATTCACCATGTCGTGCACACTGCACGACGTGCAACTTCCTCAATCCGCCAGGGCTTCGACGACGGCCGAGCATTCCTCCGCGATCTGGCGCCTCATATCGGCCGGCGCAGGCTTGCTGAAAGTCGGCTTCTTGAAACGCCTGACCTCGGCACCGGCCTGCGCAAAGAGGGATTCCAGCCGATCCAGGAAGACATCCCCGCGCGCTTTCGAAATGTCGAGCAGGCCCAACCTCAGACCTTCGATCGAGGCAGGCCGCGGCGATCGTTCTCGCGTCGCCGGCCTATGCTCGGCGGTCGGATCCAGAACCGTGACACCGCCTGCCGTCATCATCGTCGACTCACTCATTTACGAATCTCCCTGACCGTGGGCAGGCTGCCGACCTCTCCGGTCACCCATCCCGCCATCATCGTAGAGAAGAGTCCGGCTTCCCCGCCACAGTGGACCAGGAGAATGCCGTCGGGGCGAAATTTCGGCAGGGCGGGGGCGGCCACGCTCTCGGGAATCCCCTCGGCGATTCCGCCGGCCCCCCGGATCAACTCCTCCCTGGGGATCAGCAGCAGTTCGTGAAGAGTCTTCTTGAGCTGGGCCTTGCTCCAGCCCGCATCGACGAAGACCCGCATATGCTCGGGGCTGATCGCCAGCAGACAATCGAAAGCCAATACCGCCTTGGGATGGTGGAGGCTACGCAGGTTCACCGCGTAGGTTCTCGCGAGAGATTCCGGATCCCGCGAGGCCTGATCGACGATGGTCCGCGGCCCCTCCCCCGCAAAGAGAGTCACGCTGCTGACCCCCGCCTCGACCCCCAGATCAGCCGAGAGCGGCGACCACGGGGATTCCTCCTCGTTCTCGGCAAAACAGAAGGAGAGCTTTCCGGGGCCGCCAAAGGTTGCCCGATCCACCTCTCCGGGCCGACCCCCACCCACGTTGCGCACCACGAGTTGCAGGGCCCGGCCGATGGTGGAGTTCGCCCGATTGCCCTGGCCGAAAACGTTGCGGCCGGAATTCATCCCGAGGGCCTTTCGAATCGGTCCATTCACCACCAGGATGGGGCCGGAGGTCATGGTCGTCGCCAGCAGTCCGTGCATATTGAAACGCTCCGTGCAGGCGGCTTCGACCGCCGCCAGAACGACGGGCAGGTATTCCGGCCGACAACCCGCCATCACTGCATTGATGGCCACTTTCTCCACCGTGCAATCCGCCAGATCCGGGGGCACAGTGGCCACGACCTCGTCCGGGCTGCGATGGGTTCCCCTCAACATGGCCAGCACACGGCGTTCGGTGGGCGGCACGACGGGCAGCCCATCCGTCCAACCGCGCTCGAAGAGCGCCTCCATCTCATCTTCGAGGCGACCGAAATTCACTCGTCGGGCGGCGAGTCGATCCTTGCCGAAGCGAAGGGCGAGATCCAATTCCCGATCGGGATCCACCGAAAGGGATCCACAACCCGGGCGGGCCTCGGGAAGGGAAGTGCCGAGCCCCCCCACGCCACTCAATGCCTCCCATTCCCCGCGATGCCAACCCACCGTCCGACCCGATTCCCTGCCTTCCTCTACTTTGATCAGCGTGGGAACGGTCTCGATTCCATGGCGCCACGAAACTTCCAGAGATCTGTCGTCGAGGGCCGGGGGATGGGCGGGGAAGTCGGCATCGTCCTGGCTGTAGACACTGAGGGGCAACTTCTCCGCGAGTTCGCCCAGCACGGGGACAACCAATTCGCAGGTGGGGCAGTCTCGCTTGACGAAGACGACGAGACCGGAGGGAAGCGGGGCGGATGGGGAATCGCTCATCGGTCGACCTCCTTTTGAAACCACGAAAACCTCCGAGAGGCGCATTCTAACCCATACGCCCACGACGCAGAGCCCCCGTCGGAGACAAAATGATCGAAGCGCCAGACGCTGCGGCCCTGCGGCCGCAGAAGAACAGAAGAGGCCGCAGAAGAACAGAAGAGCAAGCGAGCAGGCGAATGGAATGGGGAGCAGCGAAAGATCCAGCCGGTCGAAAAGCGGAGACGGATAGAATGCCGCCACGAATTTACGAGCCCATCCCGCGCGAGTCCAGGAAACGCAACCACCCGGCGGCCCATGACGATTCGGGCTAAGCTCGAATGGCGATAGACCCGACCCCCCCAGCGACCGAGGAATTCCCCATGGCGAAAGCTGCCACCCCCCAGTCCAAGAGTCTCCACCACGTCGCCTACGCGACCCGGGACCCCGAGGCCACCTACCAATTCTACACCCATAAACTCGGACTCCCCCTGGCTCGCACGGAAAATCATATACAGGGGGATGGCTATTTCAGGCATTTCTTCTTCGATATGGGCAATGGCGATTTCCTCGCCTTCTTCCAGGTCGAGGATGTGGGTGAAGAGGCGGATTACCGCACGGAGATATCCGTAGCTGCCGGGCTCCCGATCTGGGTCAACCACATCGCCTTCCGTCTCGATACGGAAGAGGAACTCGAACAGATGATCCAGCGGCTGCACGAGCGAGGAATCGAACACATCCAGCAACTCGACCACGGCTGGTGTAAATCCATCTACCTGGTCGACCCGAATGGAATCATGGTGGAATTCTGTGTGACGACGGATGCCGAGGCCTTCGTACAGAGCGAGGAAGAAGCGCTCGAATTCCTGCGCCAGCCCCGGGAAGAGATCGGGGTAGAAAGCGCCAAGGAATTATCGAGCGCCACTCGCGTTTGAGAGGCATCGAGACCCCCTTCAGGGGCGAGGTCTCCAACTGGGGAGATCGGCACGAAGCTTGAGTTCAGCCTGGAGTACCCGCTCTCCGAGATATGTCGTCCATTCCCCGACTCACGCAGACCCCCGGACCCCCTTCCGGGCTCGCCCGGGCTCGAATGCTGCTCTTGCTGCTGCCATTCCTGCCAGGCCTGGCCGCGGCGCATCCCCTGGCCCCCGCGCTGCTGGAGATTCGCGAATCGGGTAATGGATTGGCCGAGGTGAGTTGGAAGACCTCGCGGCTGCGGCCCCGCGGTGCGGACGTCCGACCGATCCTCCCCCCGGAATGCGAAGTGGTATCCGAATCCCGTTTCGAGGAGGGCGTCCAGAGCGTCAAGGAATTCTGGACCGTCGACTGCGGGAGCCTCGGACTGGTCGGTAGGAAACTCGCGGTAAGCGGCCTGGAGGCGACGAAGATCGACGCCTTCGTGCGTATTCAACTCGAGGACGGACGGGCGGTCAGCGGGGCCCTGCGCGCCGGATCCGCGGAATTCATCGTGCCCGCCCGGGCCGAAAAATTCCAGGTGCTGAGTTCTTATACTCTGCTCGGATTCGAACACATTCTGACGGGCCCGGATCACCTGCTTTTCGTCCTGGGCCTGGTTCTGCTGATCGCCTCCGCTCGCCCCCTCATCAAGACGATCACGGCCTTCACCGTGGGGCATAGTGTGACCCTTTCCATCGTCGCTCTGGGTCTGGCCAGCATCCCCTCGACCTTCGTCGAGATCCTGATCGCCGCGAGCGTTCTGCTGGTGGCTGTAGAACTCAGCCGGCCCGAGACATCGCATCCCAGCCTGCTCCAGCGCCGCCCCTGGGTGATGGCCTTCCTATTCGGCCTGCTCCATGGCATGGGCTTCGCGGGGGCGCTCGCCGAGGTCGGTCTGCCGAGTGATGAAATCCCCCTGGCTCTCTTCGCCTTCAACATCGGCATTGAGTTGGGGCAATTGGGCTTCGTCCTTTTCGTACTCGCCGCCCTCGCGGCCCTCCGCGAGCCGCTTTCCCGCGCTCCGAACTGGCTCGGCCGAGTGCCCGCCTACGGGATCGGCGTATTGGCCGCCTTCTGGTGCCTCGAGCGCACGGCCGCGATCTTCTGAACCCGCACTCCCCGAGACCCGTGCGCGGACGGGGGAATGATCACATCGGCCAACTTCTGCCGGGGAGAAACGCTCAGTCCTTCGCAATGGGCGTGTAGCGGATCATGACCCGACTGCCGTCGCCATAGCCCTTTTCGAAGCGGCCCTTCCACTTCCCCCATGCCGAGGGGTAGCGCCCCGCATAGGCGGACATCAGACGATCGAAGAGCGCCCGATCCTTGACGATCTCCGAGCGTGCGAGGAAAGTCGGAGCCTGGCGATAGCGTTCTTTCGCCTGCCCGACGGTTCCAAAGTCCCCCACCCAGACGCGGGCGCGATCCCCTCCCCCACGAATCGCCCTGGCCTTCCAGCGATCTTTCGCCGTCACGATGACAACCGCTTCGCCATCGAAGAAATACCAGACCTCGCCGTGGCAACGGCTCTCCGAGCCGTCCTTTCGAAGAGGAGAGATGTAGACCAGGGGACTCTTCCCCAGGGCCTCGAGAGTGGGCTTGGGGAGGGCGAGGGGGGCGCTCCCTGGCGAAGCCGCCCGTGCGCGCCACGGCCAGCTACTGGAACTCAACGCCCCCAGGCCCAGGAGTGCGTTCAGTAGCAGACGTCGCCGCGTCCAATCTCGAGAATTCCAGGCATCTTCACTCTTCATGCTCATCCCCTCACCCCGTTACTCCATCGCATTCAAAAACAGATCCTTTCACTTCCCCGATTCATGACCGGATCCGCGATCAGATCAACCGAGCCGCCTGCCGAGATCCGTGCCCCAGAGCCATTTCATGAACTTCTGGAGCCCCAGATCCGCCCGGGATCGGTAGGGATAACGCTTGTCGGAAAGTCGACCTCCCCGGCGGTCGACGATGATGGGCTCGGCATGACAGAATTGGCGCAATCCCATCTCCCCATTCACCTGCCCGACACCACTCTGCTTCAGGCCGCCGAAGGGGGCCTCCTGGACGCCATAGGTCATCGTCATATCGTTGATACAGACGCTCCCCGTCTGGATGCGCTGGGCCATCCTGATCCCCTTGCCGCGATCCCGGGTCCAGATATTCCCTCCCAATCCATAGGCGCTGTCATTTGCGAGAGCGATGGCCTCTTCTTCGTCGGCTACCCGCATGATCGGCAGGATCGGGCCGAAGGTCTCCTCCCTCATGATGCGCATTCCGTGATCCACTTCCGTCAATACCGTGGGCTCGTAGAAGAGTCCCTCCAGATCCGGATTTCGCCGACCTCCCGCCAGCACCCGGGCGCCCCCTTCCAGGGCATCAGCGATATGGTCCTCGATGATCTCGAGCTGGCGGGGCCAGAAGATCGCCCCGACGTCAAATTCACCCCGCACGCCCTGCCTGAGCTTCGAGACCCTCTCGCGTACCTTCTCGATGAACTCATCGGCCACGGAATCCACCACATAGACCCGCTCCGTCCCACAGCAGTACTGCCCCGTATTCATGAAGGCGCCCGCCACGGCCCCCCCGGATGCATATTTGAGGTTCGCATCTTCGCAGACGATCATCGCGTCCTTGCCGCCGAGTTCGAGGGTGCATGGGATCAACTGCTCCGCACAGGCCACGGCCACCTTGCGCCCGGTCTCGACGCTTCCCGTAAAGGAGATCTTGTCCACGCCCCCGCGGCAGAGTGCAGCGCCCGTCTCACCGTCTCCGGTGACGACCTGCAGCAGATCCTCGGGCAGGCCCGCCTCGGAGAAGATCTCCCCGGCCAGACAACCCGAAAAAGGGGCCACCTCGGAGGGCTTGAGAATGACTGCATTGCCCGCGACCAGGGCCTGTGCGGTCGGATTCATGGCGAGAACGAAGGGGCCATTCCAAGGGCTGATCACGCCGACGACACCCAGGGGCCGATAGCAGATTCGCAACTGCTTCATGAATCGCAGCATCCCGTGCAGCTTCCGCTTTTCCCGTTTCAGGACGCGCTCGGCATTCTTCGCATGATAATTGAGGGCGTCCGCCACCGCGAAGACCTCCATCTGGAGCGCTTCCGTACGCGGCTTCCCCGTCTCCCGGATGACCGTCGAGATCACGTCTTCCTGGCGCGAGAGCAGAACCTCCAACGCCCGAACCAGGAAGCGGGCTCTTTCCGACACCGGCAGAGCCCCCCAATCCACCTGGGCCTTGCGCGCGCGATCAATTGCCGCAGAGACATCCTTGGAATCGTGAATCTCGATCTCGCCGATCTTTTCGAGACTGGCGGGGCTGGTGAGTGCAAGGCGAGGACGTCCCGGGGAGACATCCGCGAGGGGGGTCAAGATGGCCATGGATCAGTTCTCCTGAACGAAGGGCGAAGCATGAACTATACCAGAGCGGATCGCGCCGGGGTGGCGCCCCTTCTCGCCACCCCCGGGCCGATTCAGCACACCCCGGCCCTTGACGCAGTGGGCTCGAATCCCGCAGACTCGCCTCAGGAGTTGCCACCACGCCTCGCCCGATCCCGAGGTCGAGACCTGCATCGCGTCAGAGCTGGCTGGGGCTCGCATCCGCGGACGAAAGGCTGAGGGCGCCCCGGGCGCTGGGGATGAAGAATATGGGAAAAACCGAAGCGGCCCTCGCCGGCCGTCGGGTGCTAGAGATCGCCGATGAGAGCGGCGCCTACTGCGGCAAATTACTCGCCGACATGGGGGCCGACGTCATCAAGATCGAGAGTCCCGATGGCGACCGCATGCGCAATTCGCCCCCCTTTGTCGACGATCGGAAGGGGGCGAATCGCAGCTTATCCTTCCTCTATCTGAATACGAGCAAACGCGGCATCACCCTGGATATCGAGCGCAAGGAGAGCCTCGGTCTGCTCCGCGACCTGGCCCTCAGCGCCGACATCGTTCTGGAGACCCTGCCCGTCGGACGCCTCGAAGCCCTGGGCATAGGCTATGCGAGCCTCTCATCGGAAAAACCCGAGATCATCGTGACGTCGATCACCGGCTTCGGTCAGACCGGAAGAAAGGCCGGCTGGAAATCCTCGGATCTGGTCGCGGCCGCGACGGGGGGGCCCCTCTACGTAACGGGGGAGGAAACGGATCCCCCGGTCTCGATTGCGGGCCAGCAGCAATTGTGGATGGCATCGACCTTTGCCGCCTCAAGCAGCCTGATTGCGCTGCTCCATGCTCGGCGAATAGGACGCGGCCAGCACGTGGATATTTCGATCCAGGAAACGACGCTGGCCACCTCGCATATCACGGGGGTCGGGAAATGGCTCGACGACGGGATCATTCCGCGGCGGATCGGGATGGCATTGACGGCCTCCGTGCCCTCCGGAAGCTACCCCTGCCGAGACGGCCAGATCTATCTGATGGTCAACCGCCCGAAGCATTGGGAAGCCCTGGCTGCGTGGATCCATGAAGAGACGGGCAATCAGGAGGTGCTGAACCCGCTCTTCGAGGGCAGTTCCTCCCAGCGAATCGAATACCGCGAACTCCTCGACATCTTCATTTCCGAGTTGACCTCGGCGCATAGTGTCGAGCACATCTTTCACGAGGGTCAACGTCGCCACATCGCATTCACGCCGCTCTACACCACGGATCAGGTCGCGAGCGATCCGCATCTGCGCTCGCGCGATTATTTCGTCGAAATCGAACATCCGGATGTCGGCGGGCTTCGCTATCCGGGCGCCCCCTTTCGACATGAACGCACTCCCTGGGCCATTCGCGGCCCCGCCCCGACGCTCGGGGAACATAATCGAGAAATCCTCTGCGGTGAACTCGGCCTCGACGAAGGGGAATTTCTCTCCCTGCAAGAAGCCGGGATCGTCTGAGAAGAACATGCAAAACCAGGCACTCGAGGGACTCAAAGTCGTTGAATTCAGCCAGGGAATGGCCGGCCCCTGGATTGGCCGCATGCTCGCATGGTGCGGAGCGGAAGTCGTGCGTATCGAATCCCATCGGGTTCCCGGAGTGGTTCGGCTCTACATCCCACCCCGCTCCGTGGAGCGCAATGTCGAGCCCGAAATGTCCCCCTGGTTCACCGACTGGGACGCGGGAAAACTCTTCGTCAGCATCGACCTGAAACGGCCCGAGGGCGTCGAAATCGCCAAGAGATTGGTCGCCCGCTGCGATCTGGTGGTCGAGAACCATCGCCACGGCGCGATGGAAAAATTGGGACTCGGCTGGGAGGAACTCCGGGCGGTGAACCCCGCGCTGATCGGAATCAGCAGCAGCGGCTTCGGAGACTCGGGGAAGCATCCGGAATACGTCAGTTGGGGTCCGAATATCGAAGCGATGTCGGGCATGGCCTGGCTTTCGGGAATGCCGGAGGGACGGGGGGCGATGACGCAATACGCCTACCCCGACTCGCTCTCGGCCATGCACGGTCTCTTCGCCATCCTCTGTGCCCTCGAATACCGGGAGCGCAGCGGCGAGGGTCAGCACATCTCCCTGGCACAACTCGAGACGACGATCGCAATGATCGGGCCGGAAATGATGTATCAATTCGCCCGGGGTCAGCCACCGCCAAAACTCGGGAACGCCTCTCATGAATACGTGCCCCAGGACTCCTATCCCTGCAAGGGAGAGGATCGCTGGTGCGCCATCTCGATCACCCGAGAAGAGGAATGGCGGGCGCTCTGCAATGTGATCGATCGCCCCTCCTGGGCCCGGGAAGCCCGCTTCGCGGACGCCGAAAAGAGGCGGCAGCAGATCGAAATCATCGATGCGGAGATTCGGGCCTGGACCTCGCTCCAAGACGCCTGGGAAGCCGCAGAAATCCTCCAGGCCGCCGGAATTCCGGCGGGCGCAGTCCAGAATGCCGAGGATCAGTATCGCCGGGACGAGCATCTGGCCGAGCGCGGTTTTTTCGAGAAGATTCCGCACCTCAAGCATGGAGAGGTCGTCGCCACGGGAATCCCCCTCGGCCTGACGGGAACCCCCGGCCATACCCGGCGAGCGGGAGCCGCCATGGGAGAGGACAACAGGCTGGTCTTTCGGGAACTCCTCGGACTTTCAGAAACCGAATACGCCGATTACGTGGCGGCCGGAGCCATCGAGGAAGGATCGCTACAGACGGGCGGGGCGGAAACGGACGAGTCGGGAAAACCCGCTGTGGAGAGCGGCGGCCCGGATCGGCATGACGGGTCGGCATGACGGGTCGGCAGAAATAGGAGTCAGCATGGGCAATGAACGCTACGACTACGAGCAGATTCGAGTGAAGGTGGACTCCGGTGTCGCCTGGGCATCCATCGACAATCCGCCGATCAACCTGATCACCCTGCCCCTCTTCGGCCAGTTGACGCGCCTCGCAGAGGATGTGGCGAATGACGATGCGATCCGGGTTCTGGTTCTTCGCAGCGCCAATCCGGATTTCTTCCTGGCTCACTTCGACGTCGAAGCGATCCTCTCCTTCTCCATCGAGAAGGAGGCCAGACGCTCCCCCGAGAACGCCTATCATAAAATGTGTGAACGCTTCCGGACGATGGAAAAGGTCACGCTGGCGCAAATCGAGGGACGCGCTGGCGGCGGCGGAAGCGAATTGGCCCTGGCATTCGACATGCGCTTCGGCGTTCTCAACAAGACCCTCATCAACCAGATGGAGGTACCCGTCGGCATCCTGCCCGGAGGCGGCGGCACCCAGCGCCTGCCCCGCATGCTGGGTCGGGGACGTGCGCTCGAAGTGATCCTCGGCGGCGAGGATCTCGATGCGCGAACCGCCGAAGCCTGGGGCTACCTGAACCGCGCCCTTCCCGCCGAGGAGATCGGCCCCTTCGTCGACGGGCTCGCCCGGCGCATCGCGAGTTTCCCCCCCGAGGCCGTGCGACTCGCCAAGCGGGCGGTGGACCAGGCCAGCCGGCCCCTGGCCGAGGGCCTGATCGAGGAAGCCTACCTCTTCGATTGCCTGCTCAGAAGCGAGGACGCCCCCGTCGCCATGAAGCGCTTTCTGGCCGCGGGCGGTCAGACCCCGGAAGGCGAAATGCGCGTAGGGGAATTGAGCGCCGAGATCCAGAAGAACTGAATTTCCCGGATGGGAAGGCTTGTAGAAGCGTTGGCACTCGGCTAACTGCACTCCATGAGCCGCCCCAAGAACCAGGCCGGATTCGATCCCAACGAGAGTCGCATCGTCCACTTCACGGGATTTGCCCACGCGGCCACTCATTTCGTGGAACTCATCTACCCGACCCTGGCCGTGGGATTGGCGACCGAGACGGGGGTTCCGCTGGAAGAGGCGCTCTCCTGGAGTTTCGGGGGCTATCTCCTTTTCGGCTTGGGAGCCCTGCCGGCCGGACTCGCCGCGGATCGCCTGGGGGGACGACGCGTGATCCTCGCCGGCCTCATCGTCGCCGGGATTTCGACCGGCCTGGCCGCTCTCAGCCGGCCCGGCTGGCCGCTCGCCCTGGCCCTCTGCGGAGTCGGAGCGGGCGCCAGCCTCTACCATCCCGCTGGAACCGGCCTGGTCTCCCGGGCCGTGAGGGCCCGGGGCCGGGCGCTCGGAATCAACGGCATCTACGGAAATGCGGGCATCGCGCTCTCCCCCCTCTGCACCTTCGGGCTGGTCGAAGCCGTCGGCTGGCGAGGAGCCCTCGGCTGCACGGGCCTCTTCATCCTCCTGGCCACCCTGCTCATGAGTCGCCTCGAGATCCGTGAACCCGAGGCCGAGGTCCCGGCCGCTACAGTGGAGGGGGAGCCCCAGGCATCCCCCTTCCGATCCATCGCCCCCTTCATCGTGCTCTGCGCAGCCGCGACTTTCGGTGGATTTGCCTACCGGGGCAATACGGTGGCCCAGCCCGCCCTCTTCGCGGCGGAGATCTCCTTCATGGGCTACGGGATCGCGGCCTCCCTGGCCATGCTCGCGGGCACGGCCGGACAATACGTCGGCGGCATGATCGCGGATCGATTCGAACTCAAGCGAAGCTACCTCGCCTTCCATCTCGCGAGCCTGCCCGCCCTATGGTTCATATCCGTAGGGACCGAATGGCCCCTGCTGATCGCCGCCTCGATCTACTCGATCTTCGCGCTGGGCATGCAGCCCATCGAGAATAGTCTCTTTGCCGTCGTCACCCCGGATCGTTGGCGATCAACGGCCTACGGGCTGAAGTTCGTATTGACCTTCGGCGTGGGCTCCCTCGCCGTCTGGATGGTAAGGGGCGTAGCCGAAGCCTCGGGATGGCATTCCGTCTACGGGGTCCTGGTCGGCGTGCTCATCCTCCTTCTCAGCTGCATCGGCCTGCTCTTCGCCTTCACCTCCGGACGCGCCTTGAGAAATCGCTGAAGCGAATCCCTCGCAGAGGGGATCAGTCCGGAGATGCCTCCGAAAAATGAACGAGGTTGAGGCGCCGGGATTGAAATCGCCAGCCCTGAGCGTGCCGGGCATAATGATCCTCGTAGAAGCCCCAGCCCTCCATCAGATTGCCGTCCACGATGGCCTTCAGGTCGAGATAGCAGCGCCCCGTGGCGACATCCCCCTGCAAGTCCACGACGTGATTGTGCACGAAGGGCTTGAACTCGGATTCGGCGAAGCTGGGGCGATAGGCTTCCAGCATGGCCTGATGCCCTTCCAGGGGAGGCCGATCGCCAAGATCCATCACTCCGTCTTCCATGAAGAGGGCCACCGCACCATCGGCATCCCTGCGCCAGACACAATCGGCGTAGCAGCGTGCCAGGTTGCGAATCGCTTCCAAATCGATCAACGCTTGAAGTTCCGCTCTATCGCTCATTCTTTTCCTCAAGTGATTCCGCCACGAGCTCTGCGATATCGGCGATCCGAATCGCTCCGTCGGGATCGAGGGCCGCACCCGCGTCGGAGAACATCTGCATGCAGAAGGGACAGGAAAGAGCCGCCGTCGCAGCGCCACATCCCTGCACCTGCTCGAAGCGTTCGTGATTGATTCTCTTGCTCGGATGATCGTCCATCCAGGCATAGCCCCCGCCGGAGCCGCAGCAATGGGAGGTAGAGCGACTCTTTTCCAATTCCACGAGGCCCCCGGGTCGCGCAACGCCCCGCACGACTTCTCGCGGGGCTTCGTAGACGGAGTTATGGCGACCCAGATAACAGGGATCATGATAGGTCACGTGATCCAACTCCTGCTTGAGCTCCAGGCGACCCTCGTGAATCAGATCGGCGATCAATTCACTATGGTGAATGACCTCGTATTCGCCGCCATAATCGGGGTATTCATTCTTGAGCGTATTCAGACAATGGGGACAGGTCGTGATGATCTTCTCGATCCCATAACGCTCGAAATTCTCGATATTCTCCTTGGCGCAGATCTGATAGGTGAGTTCGCCTCCGGCCCGACGTGCCGGATCTCCCGTACAGACCTCTTCGGCTCCCAGCAGGGCGAAATCGACTCCTGCGGCGTGGAGCAGCTTGACCATGGCCCGGCTGACCTCCACGTTTCGATCGACCATCGCGCCCGCACAGCCCACCCAGAAGAGATATTCCGCCTTCTCTCCGCGCCCCAGGACCTTCACATCGAGATCTTCGAACCACTCCTCGCGATCCCGCGAAGCCCCGGCGAAGGGATGCATGCGATCGTCCATATTCTTCAGGAAGGTCTGGGCATCCTCACCCATCTTCGATTCGGTCATCACCAGATGACGACGCATATCGACGATCTTCGGAATATGCTCGATATACATCGGGCATTCCGTCATGCATGCGCCGCAGGTGCGACAACCCCAGATCTCTTCCTCCAGAATTGCCGGCGAAATATCGCCCTCCCCGTCGCCCATCAGGGGAGCCATCACGAGATCGGCCGGAGCATCCTCCCCGCTTGAGGACTGGCGACCGACGAGAAGGGATTCCTTCTGATCCAGATGGGCTCTGAGATCCTGGATCAGCTTCCGGGGGCTCAGGGGGACATGGCTCTGGCTCGCCGGACAAACGGATTCGCAGCGTCCACAATTCACGCAGGCGTCGAGATCCATCAGGGATTTCCAGCTGAAGCGCTCGACTTCGCCCACGCCGAGTCGCTCCAGGGCTTCCTCGTCTTCCTCCAGGAGTTGGTCGATATCGGGATGAACAAGCCTGCCACTGGGACCCAGGTTGCGCAGAAGGATATTCCCGGCCCCGAAGAGTACGTGCCGGAACTTCCCGAAGATGAAGTAGGCGATGAAGGCGAAGGCGGTGATGCCGTGGAACCACCAGAGCAGGCGATGGGCTCGTAGCAGTCCGGCTTCGCCGACTCCCTCGAGCAGCCAGGCGATGCCGTAGCCAATCGGGGAAAAGAGTGCGAGGGAGGACGCATCCTGCCATTCGGTCAGGCGGATGCGAATTCCCTCGACGAGAAAACCCTGGGCAAAGATCAGCAGCAGAAGACCGAGGGCGATCCAATCGTCCATCGCGGAATGGAGTCGAGCGGGGCGCACGATCAGTCGCCAGTAGAGGGCCAATAGCAGCCCCACGATTCCCATCAGCCCCACCAGATCCGCGAAGAGGGAGAAGAAGAGGTAGAAATCCCCCTTCAGAAAATGGATCCCCGTCCACTCCTGGAGGGCGATCAGGGCCGTCGCCAGGAAACTGCCCAGGAAGCCATAGAGGATCAGGAGGTGGGCAAAACCCGGAAAGGGGTCGCGAAGGTTGCGGCGCTGCCCCAGCACCTCGATCAATAATCCGCGCAGGCGCTCCGAAATGCGGTCATTGCGCGCCTCATCCCCCCCCTGCTGCCAGAGGGAAATGCGACGCCAGATGCCACGCAGCAGGGGAATGACGGCGACGGCGGCCAGCAGATAGACAGCCGCTCCTCCGACGATATTCCAATAGATTTCCCGGGTGGGCTCCATGGCCGCTTCTTCTCCCTCGGAATCCGATGCCCTGCCCCCGGCTCCGGAACCCCGGCTTTCTCCCATTCCCCACGATCGGAATCGGAGTGACAGTCCCGGGGCCCGCGCAAGAGCGAAAGGCGCTCGCAAATCGCCGACGCAAGCTACCAATCCCTGCTCGTTGGTCGCAACCCATGGCCTCGCTACACTCCACGATCCGGGACGCTTCAGGGTCGATCTACCGGCCACCTCCGCGATCCGGCCCCAACTCCCCATTCCATGAGACAGATTCTCGACGCGCTCGCAGACTGGCAGCAACAGGGCGAAGAAATCGCCCTCGCCACCCTGATCGATACTCACGGCCCCTCCCCCCGTGCGGCGGGAGCCCGTTTTTTTCTCACGCGCACTGGCAAAATGCTGGGCTCCGTGAGCGGCGGCTGCATCGAGGGCGATATCTTCGAGCGGGCCATGAGCGTGCTCGACTCCGGGCAGCCGATCGTACAGCGCTACGGAATAGACGACGAACTCAGCCTGGCCATTGGACTCTCCTGCGGCGGGGAGATCGATATCCTGATCGAATGTTTCAGGTGGGACGAGACCTGGCGGAGGGTGGAAGGGGCCCTTCGAAACTCCGAGTCGATCGTTTTCGGCGTCGGATTGATGCCCGAGAAGATCCGGGGACAGCGTCTCGCAATCGCCGAAGGTGGGGAGTGTACTGGGCAATTCGAGGCCGTCCTGGAGGAAAATATCCTCCCGAGCGCCCTATCCCTGCTGCGGGCAGGAGGTCAGCGCACGCTGGACTTCGACCTCGACGGCACCGAGTATCGCTTCTTCCTGCAGGCCCTGATCCCGCAACCCCGGCTCTTCATCGTCGGGGCCACCCATATCGCGATGCCCCTGGCCCGGATGGCCCGGCTACTGGATTTTCACGTTTCCGTCGTGGATCCCCGAGGCCCTTTCGCGACGCGCGAGCGCTTCCCCGACGCAGACGAATTGATCCTGGAATGGCCCCACCGGGCCCTCGGGGCCGCTGATCTCGACGAAAATTGCTCCGTCCTGACCCTCACCCACGATCTCAAATTCGATATTCCGGCCCTCGCGGAAGCGCTCCGCTCCGAAGTTCGCTACATCGGAGCGCTCGGAAGTCGACGAACCCACGAGAAACGAAAAGCGCGACTGCGTGAAGAAGGGTTCAGCGATCCCGCGATCGCACGCATCCACACCCCCATCGGACTCGATCTCGGGGCCCGTTCTCCAGAGGAGATCGCCCTGGCGATTCTGGCTGAAATCGTCGCCCGACGACGCGGCGGAAGCACGCAACCCCTGGTCGAGAAAAAAGATGATGACGCACCTCGAAACGATGAAGAAGATTGATGCCCGGGATCACCTCGAGAAAGAGAGCAGCGGGGAGCGAAACCGGGGCGGGGCGGCCCTTCGTTTCCGGCATCATCCTGGCGGCGGGACTCTCGAGGCGAATGGGATCCCCGAAGCAACTTCTGCGCCTCGGCGAAAGGACTCTGCTCGAGGCGGCGATCGGACCCGCCGTGGCATCGAATCTGGACGAAGTCCTGGTCGTACTCGGACATCGCGCCGAGGAGATTTCCAGCAGCCTGGAGGGGATGGATTCGAGGGGCTTCAGAACCCTCGTCGCTGCGGGCTATCAAGGGGGATTGAAGCATTCGATCCGGGCCGGACTCGCCGCCACCTCGCCGCGATCCCAGGCGGCCGCCATTCTGCTCGGCGACCAGCCGAAAATCGAAACCTCCCTGATCGATCGGGTTCTGGCGACCTGGGCCGGGGAGAGAAGCCGCATCCTGCGCCCCCTCTACTCTTCGCCGGGCTACGATCCCATCCCCGGACATCCCCTGATCCTGGCGCGATCGATCTGGCCGGAGTTCGTCACTCTCGAGGGCGAGGGGGGCGTCCGCGACCTGATTCAGTTGCATCCCGATTGGTTGGAGGTCATCCCCATCGAGGGAAAGGCCCCGCTCGATATCGATACTCCCGCGGATCACGCTCGCATGGAGCGGCTCTTGAAGAATCGCGAATCCGCTTCAATTGAAATTGAAAGGACATGAATGGCGATCGAGATCAGTGAAAAGATGACAGTCGAGGTCCCCATCGAGGAAGCCTGGTCTTTCGTCAACGACGCCGAGCGGGTCGCGGCTTGCATCCCCGGAGCCGAACTGGTCGAGGAGGTCGATGAAAAGACCTTCCTCGGCAAGGCCAAGGTCAAGCTCGGAGCCATTACGACCTCCTACCAGGGCAAAGTCGTCTTCGAGGAAATCGACGAAGGGAGCTATACCATGCAACTCGCCGGCGAAGGAAGAGAAACCGGCGGGGGGACGGCCCGGGGAACGCTTGCCGTTCGACTCACCGCCCTTCCCGAGGGCGGGACGGAGATGAATTTCGATGTGAGAGTCGATCTCACGGGCCGGGTCATGCAAATGGGTCGTGGCATGATCAAGGGCGTCTCGGCCCAGATCTTCAAGGAATTTGCCGGCAACGCCAGAACACAACTACTTCATAGCGGGGGGGATGCCGAAGCGGCGCCAGCGCCCAAAACCAATGAGGCGATGGCCGTCGGTTCCCTGCTGGGCCGAACCCTCTGGCAGATGATCGTCGACTTCTTCAAGCGCCTCTTCGGCGCCGGGAAGTAGCCTCGGAAGGAGAAAGGGATATGGCCATGGGCGCCCTGGAAGGCATCAGAGTCATCGAGTTGGGGCAGGCGGTCTCGGGCCCCTATTGCGCGAAGCTCTTCGCGGATTTCGGCGCGGACGTCATCAAGATCGAGAGCCCGAACGGCGGGGATATCGCGCGGGGCTGGGGGCCTTTTCCCGCCGACCAACCCGATCCCGAGAAGAGTGGACTCTTCCACTTTCTGAACACCAACAAGCGCTCCCTGACCCTCGACGTCACGGAGGCCTCGGGACGCGAAGAATTCCTTCAGCTCGTGGCGGAAGCCGACGTCCTGATCGAAAACCAGCGCCCCCGAGACATGCGAGAGTGGCGCCTGGATTGGCCTGAACTGAAGGGAGTGAATCCCGAGCTGGTCATGATTTCGATCACCCCTTTCGGCCAGACGGGCCCCTATGCGGATTGGGAGGGATGCGATCTCAACGCCTATCACCTCACGGGTGCCAGCAGCCGTTATTGTGGCCGGCCCGACGAAATGCCCCTGGAGCATGGCACCTTCGCGGCGGATTTCTTCGGCGCCGTCAGCGCGGCGGCCTGGGGACTCGCCGCGACCCTGGGGCGGGGAAATGTGGGCGGGGGGCAGCAGGTCGATGTCTCCTGTGCCGAGGCCATCGCCGCCGCCTTCGTGGGGGGGCAGAATATCGGCGGCTACGCCCAGGATGGCGTCTTCGACAAGCGTACGGGGATCGGCATGCCCCTGGCCGCCCCCGCCAGCATCATGCCCTGCAAGGACGGCCACGTCTGGATGCTCACCCTGGAAAGCGGGCAATGGAATGGCCTGCGCGAGGTGATGGGGGATCCCGAATGGATGCGCCTCGACATCTTCCAGGACATGTTTGCCCGGGGCGAGAACGCGGACTTCATCTATTCGATGATCCAGGAGTGGACGACCGAACACGGCAAGATGGAAATCATGGATCGCTGCCAGGCGGCGGGTTGCCCGATCACGGCGGTCTTCACCGTCGGCGAGGCCGCCGAGCATCCCCATCTGAAGGAACGCGACTACATCATCGATCTGGAGCACGAAAAGCTCGGACGCTTCAAGACATTGGGCGCGCCCTTCAAGCTCTCGGAAACACCCGGTGGTCCCGAACGTGCCGCGCCGACCCTCGGAGAACACAACGACGAGATCCTCTCGGGAGCCAGCCCCCGCGAGGCCGGATCCCCGGCCGAAGGCAGCCATGGGGAAGGAAAGTTGCCCCTGGAAGGTCTACGAGTCGCCAATTTCGGCTGGGTCTGGGCGGGCCCGGTCACGGGCCAGACCCTCGGATTTCTCGGTGCCGAGGTCTACAAAATCGAATCCCTGGCCCGAATCGACATGACCCGCACCCTGCCACCCTTCGCGGAAGGCGAGCAATCCCCGAATCGCAGTCTCTCGAATAACGCCTGCTGGGCCGGCAATGGCAGCGTGAGCCTGAACCTCAAGAAGGAGGAAGCTCGAGAACTCGCCCTGGAACTCGTTTCGAAATGCGATGTCGTCGTCGAGAATTTCGGCCCGGGAGTCATGCAGCGACTCGGCCTCAGCTACGACGATCTGAAAGAAGCCCGCGAGGATATCATCATGTTCTCGATGCCCGCCGCGGGCCTCTATGGCCCCCTCAAGGATGTCCGAACCTATGGCCTGAGCCTCACGAGTACGACGGGCCTCGACAGTCTCGTGGGTTATGGCGAAGGGGATATTCTCCCGGTCGAAAATGCCTTTTCGGATCCGTATAACGGAATCTTCGGTGCTTTTGCGATCCTGACGGCCGTCGCGCATCGGAATCGCACGGGGCGCGGTCAGCAGATCGACTTCTCCCAACAGGAGGCCGTGATGCAGATGGTGGGACCGGCCTTCATGGATCACGTCCTGAACGAACGCGACCCCGGCCCGATCGGAAACCGCCATCCCCTCGCCATGGCGGCCCCCCATTCCGTCTTTCCATGCCGGGGAGAAGATCGCTGGATCAGTCTCGCCGTGCGGAGCGAAGGCGAGTGGAGCGCCCTGCTCGAGGCCATGGGAAATCCCGAGTGGGCACGGGGAGATACGTTCAAAACCCTCGCGTCACGTCTGCAGAATATCGACGCTCTGCACGCGAAGATCGGCGCCTGGACGGCGGAATACGAAGATCGCGCCCTGGCCGAAACGCTCCAGGGGGTCGGCGTCGCCGCCGCGCCCGTACTCACCGTGGCCGACCTCCTCGACGACCCCCACTTCCGGGCCCGTGAAACTTTCATCGAGGTCGACCATCCTCTCGGCTACCGCGAAACGATCTATAACGCGTATGTGAAGCTCAGCCGGAGTCTTCCCCGGGTGCTGCCCGGCCCCGCAATCGGTCAGGATAACGATCACGTCTTTCTGGAACTTCTCGGGCTGGAAGAAGAGCGTTACGAAGCGCTCAAGACCGATGAAGTCATCTATTGAGGAATGAGTTTGGATTCCGATTCACGAGAATTGCAGGATCAACTGATCTCCTACCGCAAGCAGCTGGAGTTCGCGCCGGGAACCTGGGCCGCGAAACGAGATCTGGCTGCCGCCATCCGCAACCTGATGGACTGCCTCTGCGCGACCGATGCCTCGGAGGAAGAGTTGCTGAAGATTGCGGATCAGGTCCAGGCCAGCGCCGATCTCTTCAAGAATCAGCCGCGCATGATCAACCCTCCGGGCATCGCCGAGGGCTCCCTGGCCGGGGGCATGGAGATGTTCATGGACCGAAGCCCGGTCGTCGGACGTTCCAACCCCCTGGCTCCCCCCCTGACCCTCGATCCCGATCACGAGACGCGAACGATTCTGGGGGATGTCACCTTCGGCAACGCCTATGAGGGAGCACCGGGCTGCGTCCATGGGGGCTACGTGGCAGCGATCTTCGATGAGGCATTGGGACTCGCCTGCATATTTTCCGAGGGTCAGGGCATGACGGGCGAGATCACCGTCCGCTATCGAAAACCCACTCCACTCCACGCGAAATTGAGATTGGAGGCCCGCTTCGATCATCAGGAAGGCCGAAAGATCTACAACGTGGGTGAACTCTACGCGGGAGATCTGCTACTCGCCGAGTCCAGGGGAGTCTTCATCGCGATTCCCCACGAGAGATTCGAGGAATTGAGAGACGCCAAATTGAAGCGCCAGGCCGCCGAGCAGGAAGACTGAGACCGCCAGGGGCCCGCGCGCCTTCGCCCCGCCCTCAACCAGCCGCGGAGCGGGGCTGGAGGAAGAGCCCCAGGGTCATCAGTCCGGGCTCCGCCCAACGCCCCTTATAATCCGAATAGGATCCGAGGTCATAGCTGCGAACTCCCTCTCTGCAAAGAACCCCCAACGCCTCGTATTGCAGCGCATTGCCGAGCCCCAGCCCGGATAGCTGCTGATCGAAGCTGAATTGGAGCCCTCGAAAGTGTCGGCCGACCACGGCCCCGTGGAGATAGCCCAGGGTTTCTCCGTCGCGTTGCGCAAAGAGCAGGCGCAGCTGACGAGCGGCCGCCAGGCGCGGCCAGAGGGCGGCGTAGAAACTCCGCATGGGATCCGAGGCCGCACTGGCCCCGGTCGCGTATTTCCGGCTGCGACGCTCCACCGAGAGCACCCTCCGATAGAGTGCATCCAGGTCATCGTCCGTCCCGACCTCCAGCCAGTCGAATTCGATTCCCGCCCGGGCCACCCGCCGCTGCTCCGCCCGTAGATTACGCCGAAAGGAGGCCGACCGCCGGGATTGCCAGCCATCGATTCCCCCGTCGAGAGAGGCCACGAATCGCGTGGTCGGCCGCAGGACGCGGATGCCGTAGTGACCCTCCAAGGCCTCCAGCAGCGGCGATAGAATCCCCTCGTGCCGGGGCAGGCCCTGTAGCAGAAGCGGCCGCTGATTCTCGCAGAGCCAATCCGCCAGCAGAGCGGCGGCGTCGTCTCCGGCCAGGGGGGATGTGAAACCCCACATATTCTCCAGGGGCTCCAGCATCGTCAGCCCCGGCTCCAGCGTTCTCTCGGCCAGCAGGACCATCGCCCCCGCCTCGCGGAGGAGATAGAGCGGGCGCTCCGGCGCGAAGGCATCGTGGAAGCAGAGTTGCCAGGCGCTTCGGCTGCAGAATGCATCGATGCAATGGGATTGCTCCACGGCGGCATCCCACTCATCGACGAAAGATTCAAGCTGGTTTCGGGAGATCGACTGCATCGGGGCCGAATCAGGATAACGCTTCGGCATCCCCGCGACCCGGCGGAAGAACCCGGACGGCCCGGCCCCATGAAGTCGGGCTAGATTTGGAGACGATGGACAGCGATCGGTTTCCATACTGGCCCCGCTACTGCGAGGAAAATATCTGGCACCTCTGCCGGGAACTCTCTGGCGAAGTCACGCATCCGACGGTCGCCTTCATCTCCAATGCCGGGCGCCGGGTGGCGATCTGGCATCAGCGCGCGGCTGCGAATCCGAAGGCCTGCGTGGTCTGGGACTATCACGTCATTCTGCTGGGCCAGGTGGAGGAGGGCTGGCGGGTCTACGATGCGGACTCCCTGCTGCCCTGGGGCGTGGCCGCAACCCGATACCTGGAGCGATCCTTCCAGCCCCTGCCCCCGGAATCGGCCCATTGCGCACCGCGATTCCGGCTGCTGGAGGCCGACCTCTATCGCCGAAAACTCGCCAGCGATCGTCGGCATATGCGACGGGCGGACGGCAGCTGGCTGAGTCCCCCGCCCCCGGGCCCCCAGATCGGCGAGGGAAGCAACCTGATGCGATTCGTGGATACCGAAACCGAATTCCTGGGCCGCGTGCTCGGACTCGAGGAACTCCTCGACTTCTGCCGTTCCCGGTCCTGGCTCCGATAGGATATGCGCGCGTCCGGGCGGGCCGGAGCGGATCGAATGGGAATCCCCTACCCGGCCGCTAGCGCCCCTTGAATTCCGCCGGACGCTTCTCCGCAAAGGCCAGGGGACCCTCTTTGGCATCATCGGAAGCCAGCACCTTCTGGCCCAGCGCCTTCTCGAGAACAAAACCGCCCTCGAGATTCAGGCTGCGCACCGCGATCTCCTTGGCGGTCTGCATGGCGAGGGGGCCGTTCCGACACATCTTCTCCGCCCAATCCATCGCCGTCGCCATCAACTGATCGGCGGGCACCACCTCATTGATCAGACCGACCTCGTAGGCCCGCTGGGCGTCGATATTCTTGCCCGTCAGCAGGAGCTGCATCGCGATCGACCAGGGAATCTGGCGCGGCAGGCGAATATGGGTCCCGCCCAGGGGCACCAGACCCCAGCGCACCTCGCCGAGGCCGAAGGTCGCGTGCTCGGCCGCGATGCGCAGATCCGTCCCCAGCAGCATTTCCATGCCCCCGGCGATACAGAAGCCGTTGACCGCACAGATGATCGGTTTGAAGACATCGGAAAACTGCCTCTTCGTCCAATCCTCGAATCCGAGCTGATCCCCGCCCGTCAACATCGGGGCCGCCTCCTTCAGATCGAGACCGGAGGAGAAGGCCCGATCCCCGGAAGCGGTGAAGATCGCCACCCAGAGCTCCGGATCGTCGTCGAAGGCCTTGAAGGCATCCTCGATACCCAGAAGCATATCCGCACTCAGCGAATTCATGGCCTCGGGTCGGTCAATCGTGATGATGGCGACGTGGTTCTTCGTCTCAAAGCGAATTTCTTTGGGTAATTCCAAAGCCTCTTCCCCTCTTTCTTCCCTTGCTCTTTTTTCCCTCGGCCTTCCCTCGGTTTGCCTCTACTGCCCGATTCCGGGATGCGAGCGGCAATGGGGATCCCCTGGAATCCCCTGCCCCATCAGCTCGGAATGCTGCGGAATACCGGCAGGCTGATCTCCTCGCTGACGGCCTCGAATTCGACCTCGACCGGCATACCAATTTCCAATTCGTCGGGCGCCACGTCGACTACGCTCGTCAGCAGGCGCACGCCCTCCTCCATTTCCACGATGGTGGGCGCGTAGGGGACGGAATCCGCGAAGGCGGGATGCAGCGCCCGGGCGACGATCGTATAGCTGAAGACCTCGCCGCGGCCGCTCGACTTCACCCACTCCCAATTCCAGGAATGGCATTCCGCACAGATTTCCCGGGGCACGTGACGCCACGCCCGGCAATCGCTACAGCGCTGAAAACGCAACTCCCCGCGCTTGCAGAAACGGTAGAAGTCTTCGCTATAGCCCTCCAACACGGGCAGGGGTCGGATATTCTCGGTCATGATCTCTTCTCAACGCCCCAGCAGCGCCAGGCTGCCGTCTCCAAAATCGCCCCAACCCGTCACCAGGCCCACCTCGGCATCCGCCACCTGGCGCTCGCCCGCCTGCCGACGCAACTGACGAACGGCTTCCACGATATGGCTCATGCCCAGCATATGGGCCTCCGAGAGCAGGCCTCCATGGGTATTCACGGGCAACTCCCCCCCGAGTTCAATGCGACCATTTTCGACGAAGGCCCCTCCCTCACCGCGCTTGCAAAAACCCACCTCTTCCAGCTGCTGAAGAACCTCGAAGGTGAAGCAGTCGTAGATCATCGCGAAGTCCACGTCGGCCGGGCCGAGTCCCGCCTTCCCATAGGCTTCCGGCGCCGCGATCGTGAGTCCCGTTTTGAAGATATCCCGGCGATTCGTGATCTCGTCGGCGGGATAGGGCTGGCCGCAGGCTGCGGCCAGGATCCTCACCGGGGGGGGCGAGAGGTCCCGCGCGCGTTCGGCACTCGTCACCACCAGCGCCGCGCCCCCATCCGTCTCGAGGCAGCAATCGAAAAAACGATAGGGATCCGCGAGCATGGGCGAGGCCATATAGTCGTCCAGGGTCATCGGCTTTCCGCACATCACCGCCTTCGGATTCAGCTGGGCGTGCTTGCGCATGGCCACCGCGATGGCTCCGAGTTGCTCGCTCCGGGTCCCGAATTCATGCATATGGCGACGCGCCAATACCGAATACCATTGCGGCGGCGCGGTAAAGCCGAAGGGCATGTAGTAGTCCCGGGCGATGGCACCCCCCGGAATCGAGGCCAGGTCCTGGGAAACGGTCTGCCGGACCCGGGCGCCCGAATAGCCATTCCAACCCGCCGGCAGCAGGACGTAGTTGGCCATGCCCGAGGAGACGGCCGCGGCCGCCGCCTGCAGGGAGGCCGCCGGTGCCGCGCCTCCCATATGGATCGTGGCCGCGTAGCGCAGATTCTCACAGCCCAGGTTGGCCGCGATCTCCTCGGCACGACCCAGATTCGGGAAGGGCATGATTCCGTCGATCTCGGAAGCCGTCAGCCCGGCCTCGGCGATCGCCGCAAGAGAGGCCTGGAGCTGCAATCCGAGCGGCGTCATGCCCGAACCCGGCTTGCGACAATAGGCCGTCTCCCCGACCCCGACGATGCAGGCTTGCTTTTTCATAGCCTCCCCGCGACCCCGCTATGGATCGGATCAGATGCGCTTCTTGGTATCGATCTTTGCCAGCCGGGCGAGATTCTCTCCCAGAAAGCCCGCACGCATCTCGTCCGTGATCTCGAGATAGCCATATTGTTCCCGCAGTTCTTCCGGAATCTGGAGGTTGCGAACCCAGTCGACCACTCTCTTCATATCGTCGAAGGTGAGATCGAGCCCCATCACGATCTTGTGGGGCTCCATCCATTGCAATGCGGTCCCGATGGCGTGATAGCCCCGGTAGGGGGAGCGCGCATACCAGCCGATGATCCCGGACATGCTGAGATAGAGATTCCGATGTTTGCCCGCCAGTCCGATCAACTCCTCGGTATGGGGCCAGCCCATATGGTAGGCAATCATCTTCAGTTCCGGAAAATCGAGGAGCACGCGATCCAGGGTATCGGGATGGGTATGGGAACTCGGTTGGGGCACCACATAGGACATACCCGTATGGACCGTGAGTGCGATATCGAGTTCGCATGCTTTCTCGTAGAAGGGCCAGAGGCGCTTATCGTCCAGGGCGCCCAGATCCTCTGGCGCGTAGACCTTGCAGAGCTTGGCGTTGCACTCATTCACCATATGCTCGAGTTCCCAGATGGCGTTATCGACGCCACGACGAATGATCGGCCCCACCATGCACTCCAAGTACATGCGTTCGGGATAGGGGGCGATCTGCTGCATCATGAAACCATTCGTCGACAACGAAACCGTCTGCCCACTGATATCCATCATGCCTTCACGCAGGCAGAAGCAGACATCGACTTCGGCGATATCCATATGCTTGATCAACTCTTCCGCGATGGGGGCGGGCCATTCGGCATCCTCGGCAGTGAGATTTCGATCGGCCCATGCGCGCATCACTCCGTTCACACTATCCCACCAGCGTTCCATATTGGGGAAGTAGCTGATCTCCTCCATCGTCTGAGGATTCATGAAGTGGCACTCTGAAAGGGCCACGAAATGATCGTTATTCGCCATCGTTTTTTCTCCTCCTTGAAATTTTTTTTTCGAGAACAACGAGATCGCTCACAAAAAGAGATGAGAGCGTTCCCAAAGAAATCATCGAGCCGCTTCCCGGATCAACTTCCACAGCCTATTCGGGGCGGCGGGAACCTCTCGGGCCATCACGCCGAGGGGAGCCAATGCGTCGTTGATGGCGCACATCACGGCCGCAGGGGTGGTATGGATTGCCCCTTCCCCACAACCCTTTGCGCCCAGGGGGGTAAAGGGTGACGGCGTTTCCACCGCACCCATTTCGAGGGGGGGAAGATCGTGAACCGTCGGCATCAGGTAATCCATGAAAGTCGTCGTCAGGGGCTGGGCGTCTTCGCTATAGACATATTCCTCGAGCAATGCCGCTCCGATGCCCTGCATGACGCTGCCCTCGGTCTGACCCTCGACCGTGGCGGGATTCAGACGGGTACCGCAATCATCGACCAGGCAATAACGTTGAATCTCGACCATGCCCGTTTCCCGATCGATCTCCACCTGTACGAGATGGACCGCCTGGGCCGCCGTGAGATAGCTCTTCGCCCTGCCCTCCTCGTCCGCGGGCGTGCGTCCCGCAGCCGTCCAGACGTGGGTCGCCTCGGGTCTCGGATCCACATCCGGCGGCAGCAGGTCGCTGCGGGCCAGCATCGCGCCCGCCACGTCGGCCACGCTCATCTCCGCACCCTCGACGCCCTGCCAGCGGAATTTCCCATCCATGAATTCGATATTCCCGGCGTCGGTTTGCAACAACTGAGCCGCCACCAGGCTCATCTTCTCCCGGATGCGCTCGCAGGCGCCGAGCACGGCACCCGTGATCGCCACCCCGAGACGACTCCCCCCCGGCCCGAAGGAGGGCGGCGAGGACTGCGTATCCAATTGGACGACCCGTACGGATTCCGGCTCGAAGCCGAAATAATCCGCCACGAGTTGGCTGACGAGGGTGTACTGCCCCTGCCCCTCCAGCGCGAAACCCACTCGAACCGTCGCCATGCCGAGAACGTCGAGGCTTACGGTGGCCCCCTCGGGCACACCCGTGCCGGGCATGCCGACGATCGCGTAGGCATTCCAGTCGAAGACACCGGGCTCGATGGCGCTGGCGACCCCCACGCCGACGAGTCTCCCCTCGGCACGAGCCTCCTCCTGGCTGCGACGTAGGGCCGCGTAGTCGCCCAGGGCGAGGGCCCGATCGAGTACTTCGCCGTAATTCCCACTATCGTATTCGTTGCCGCTGGCGATCGTGTAGGGGAATTCCTCGTTGCGGATGAAATTCTTGCGGCGGAATTCCGCCGGATCCTCGCCCAATTCCCGGGCCGCAATATCCATCATCTGCTCCAGCACGAAGAAATGCGGAGGCGGACCCATTCCGCGATAGGGACCCGCGGGCAGCTTATTGGTCGCGACGAGTTTGAGGTCGTATTGGGCGACGTCGATCCGATAGGGTCCCGTGAAGGCGGCCAGGGGTTTGGCGGCGGAAATGGCCCCATAGGCCTCGCCCGTGGCCCCCAGATCGTCCACCAACCCGACCTTGAGTCCGCGCACCCGCCCGTCGGCATCCACGGCCAGGGCCACGTCGTAGTGGCGATCCCAAGCCTGGCTGCCCCCGGCGCTCAGATATTCGATGCGATCCTCGATCCATTTCACCGGCCGTCCCTCGGCCTTGCGCGAAAGCAGGCAGGTCACGTCGCAGCCCCGGGTGCCGCCCTTTCCCCCGAAACTGCCTCCGTGGGGTTGCGCCACGATATTCACCCTATTCGAGGGAATTCCGAAGGAGGCCGCCCGACCCAATCCGAAGAGTCCCGGCGATTGGATGCTGCCGTGAATCGTCAGACCGAGATCCATCGGATCCCATTCACAGATGCATCCGAAGGTCTCCATGGGATTCGCACCCATTCGATTCCAGCGAAACTTCTGATGAAAGACGTGGTCGGCCCCCGAAAAGACTCCCTCGACGTCGCCCCAGGTAAAGCAGCGATCCATCATCATATTGCTGCCCTGACTCTCGATGATGAGGGGGGCGTCCTCCGCCACCGCCGCAAAGGGATCGGCCACGGCCTCGAGGGGCTCGTAATCGATCTCGATTCTTTCCAGGGCATCCTCGGCCAGGTAGCGGCTCGTGGCGGCGACCGCCGCCACCGGCTCTCCCACGTAGTGGACCTTCTCGGTTGCGATGCAATAGGTCCCCCAGCCCTCAGGAGAGGACTGGGCGGGGAAACTCCAGCGCTGGGCATCCGCCCCCGTGACGACTGCGATCACGCCGGGCATGGATTCGGCTTCGCCCACATCGATCCGGCTGATCCGCGCGTGGGGAAAGGGACTGCGCAGAATCGCGCACTCGAGCATCCGGGGCAGAGATAGATCATCGATGAATTGGGTGCGGCCGGTCAGCAGCGCCGTGTCCTCGACCCGGGGGATGCCCCGGCCGACGAAGCGCAGATTGCTGGTGGGAAGCTCCTCCAGGCTCTTTGGGATCTTGACTGCCATCGACGCTGCTACGCCCTCTCTTTCGAAAACGCCTGAAATATCCGACTACTCGGTCGCGGCGCCCACGCGGGCCACCGCATTATGAACCGCACGAAGGATGGCGCGATAACCCGTGCAGCGGCAAATCTGCCCCCCCACCGTGTCCAGAATCTCCGCCTCGCTGGGATGCGGATTGTTTTCCAGCAACTCGCAAACCGCCAGCATGAACCCCCCGGTACAGAAGCCGCATTGGAGGCCGTGCTCCTCGCGGAAAGCCTCCTGCAGGGCATGCAACTTTCCGCCCTGCGCCAATCCCTCTACGGTACGGATCTCCCGGCCATCCACCTGCACGGCCAGGGTGAGACAGCTGCGAACGGCCCTCCCATCCAGCAGTACATTGCAGACCCCGCAAACCCCGTGCTCGCAACCGACATGGGTCGCCGTCAAACGGAGTTCATGGCGCAGAAAGTCCGCCAGGGTCATGCGCGGATCGACCAGGGCCTCGTGGCTCTGACCGTTCACGCGGACACATACTCGCCTGGCCGTCGTCATCGCGTCGAACCTCCTCCCCCGACCCCATTCTTCGGGGAAAAGACGGCCCCCGGCATGCCCGAGAGCCTCATGATCCGACCCTCTCGGCCGCTTCGCGCAGGGCTCGACCCGAGAGAACTCCCGCGAGTTCCCGGCGGTATTCCTCCGAAGCGTGGGTATCGGCCAGGGGATCCTCGATTGCCGCCGCCACGCGGGCGGAGACCTCGTCGAAAACTTCGTCCGCAATCCTCGCCCCCGTGAGAAGAGCCTCGGCTTCGGGAATTCGAATGGCCCGATCCGCAGCACCGAAGATGACGATTCGCGGATCGACGATGACGTCGGCCTCCAGCGCCAGAACGACAATCGCGCCGACGATCGCGAAATCGCCATGACGTCTCGCCAATTCCTGGAAGGCCCAGCCGCTGCCCTCCGGCAGCCTGGGAATCCGGACCTCCGTCAGGATCTCCCCGGGCTCGAGGCTCGTCGTGAGATAGGTGAGAAAAAAATCTTCCGCGGCAATCGTCCGCTCCCCCGCCGGCCCCACGACCGAAAATTCGGCTCCCAGGGCCAGGGCGACAGCGGGATATTCCGAGGCCGGATCCGCCTGCACCATCGAGCCTCCGACCGTCCCCCGGTTGCGAATCGGAGGGTGACCAATCGCCAGGGTGGATTCCAAGAAGAGGGGATGCTGACTGCGAATCAGCTCTGAGATCTCCACGGCTCGCTTGGTCGTCATCGCGCCGATCGCCACGCCGGCTTCCGTTTCCCGGATATAATCGAGATCCGCGATGCCGCCGAGGTCGAGCAGAAGCTCGGGCCGGGCCAGGCGCATATTCAAGAGCGGCATCAGGCTCTGACCGCCGGCGAGGATCTTCACCTCGTCGGGATCGTTCTTCGCCAGGATCTCGAGCGCTTCGCCGAGACTATTTGGAATAGCGTAATCAAAGGGGGCCGACTTCATGGGATCAATTCAGATTCTTCCTGCTGGTCGCTATGCTCGCCCGCCCTCGTGCGCCCCATCCGCCATGCCCACCCCCGGGCCCCCGCAGAGCGTCGGGAAACCACTGGGAGGACCGTATCCGCCGCCGAAGCGAAGAATGAAACGCGGGGTATAGAGGGGTGCCCGGCCTTGGGCTATCACGTGCATGATAGACATTTCCGGAGAGGATGGGTATATCCGGCTCGGCCCCCCCTCGGACTCCCGGCGAGCCGGCGGAAGCGCGAAGAAGAAAAACTCAGCTTCACTGAATGGATCGGCCCTGGGGCGAGTGTCGCCGCCGGACCCTCATGGGAGTGGAGCCAATGGGTGGGGAGCGAAAGCGATGAGCTGGAGCGAGTGGCGGGAGGTCGACGGTGAGGGCATGGCCTTCGAGGAGATCCTCTACGACAAAAAGCACCATCACGATCTCGGCGGAGGAATCGCCCGGGTGACGATCAACAAGCCCGAGAGATACAATACGATGTCCCTCTCCACGGTCGACGAGATGTTCAGGGCCTTTTACGACGCAAACCACGACACCTCGATCGGAATCATCATCGTCGCCGGCGCCGGCAAGCATTTTGGGACCGGAGGCGACGTCGAATGGGAGCGGTGGGGACTGCGGGAGGCCTTCTACAATCGCTATCCCCACAATCGGCTGATCCGAAACTCACGCAAGCCGGTCATGGCCGTGGTGCAGGGCTACTGCCTCGGCGGACACAACCATATGGCCTATTGCTGCGACTTCACGCTGGCCGCCGATACGGCCAAATTCGGCCAGGCGGGACCCAAGGTATCCAGCCCGGCCGATGGCTTCTTCGTTCCCTATCTCACCAAGGTGGTCGGGGCCAAGAAGGCGCGGGAAATGTGGATGCTCTGTCGTCGCTATTCCGCCGACGAAGCCCTGGATATGGGCCTGGTGAATGCCGTCTTCCCGCTCGAAGAAATCTGGGATGCCGTCGACAACTGGTGCGAGGAGATGCTCGAGAAGAGTCCCGGATGCCTGGAAATCCTGAAGGCGGCCTTCGATCAGGAAATGGACGGCTATACCGAAATGGGCATTCTCTCCAGCCAATACTATCCCGACTGGTTCGACATGCCCGAGGGAAAGGAGGGAGGGGCCTCCTTCCAGGAAAAGCGCCCTCCCCGCTTCTGGGATATCCGCCGTCGAGAAGCCGAAGCCCGGCAGCAATTGGATCGCGACTATGAGAGCGGAGGTGGGGAAGACGGCTAGACGTCTCGCCCCGACGCAAACGCCGCTGACAGTCCTGCGAGCAGCCGCTTGAAAATACGCATTCGCGACCCGCAACCCCCGTCAGATCAGGTCTGATTCGGAAAAGAGATCGAGTCGTCTGGCATCCGGTGGGATCGCATCTTGGACATTCTGCCGACTTCCCGGTTTCATCCGAGATCCCGCGAGCGCTCTCGAATCGGGGCGTCGGCCGCAACGTATTTTCGGAGTGGCCGGCCCTCATCCCGAAATTCGCGAAACACGAGAAGGTTCCGGGCTGCGCTACGCTGCCCTCGTAGGGTGCCGGGGAGGTGTAGACGACCCCGCGCCAGGAAGAAGTTCGCTCTGCAACGGGGCGGATCGTGGAATCATCCACATGGGGGAAGCCCATGACGCCGACCGAGGTTCTGGTGCTCGGCGGTCCTCCGGCCGCCGGCAAGACCACCGTCGCCGCACTCATCGCCGACCGTTGGAACCCGAGTGTCCACCTCGGAGGGGATGCCTTTTGGGAAACGTTCATCCGCCGCGGCTATCTGAAGCCCTGGAGACCCGAGTCACGCGAACAAAACTCCACCGTGATCAGGGTCGTCATGGCGGCGGCGGCCGAATACGCAGGAGGCGGCTATTCGGTCGTGGTGGATGCGACCGTGGGACCCTGGTTTCTGGAACTCGTCGCAGACGTATTTTCCGATCGCGGAGTGGACTGGCATTACGCCATCCTCCTGCCAACCCACGCTTCGGTCGTGGAGAGAAATGGCTCACGCTCGCCCGGGGAGGGGGTCGAAGAGGAGGTCCTCGAGAAGATGTATGCCGAGTTCACTTCCCATCTCAGGGGATTCGAGGAGCACGCCGTAGACTCCACCCGGATGAGTGCGGAGGAGACCGCCGCTGCCGTCTGCGCAAAGCTGGAAAGAGGCGAACTGCGACTCCAATAGGAACTCGGCCCGGGGGGGGAAGCCGATCGAAGTCAATGCGCCCGAGAAGCTTCCTCTCGACTCAATCCAGCCAGCGCAAGGAGACTGGAGGATGGGGCCCCGGGTCGAATCCGCTGCGCGCGAATTCCCGCATCCCCCTCCCGATGCCCTCCGCAGGCGAAACCCCCGAAAGCTAGGGCGCTCCGTCCAGGACGCTCGCGAAGCCCGATGGATCGTGGCGGCCGAAGCAGATCGTCTCGAGGGTGCCGACGCCACTCCGATCCCCCATCGTCGCCCGACAGACCTGGTGGTTGTGGATATGCTTGTAATCGAGCAGATCGATCTCATCCAGCCGCCAGGACTCGCCCCCGATGGCCTCCTCCCCCTTCCAGACGGCGTGTCCCCATTCGGGATGCTGATAGCCGAGGGCCAGCAGATGGAATCGAATCATGGGCTCGAGAGAAAAAGCGAGCACCTCACCGTCGGCCTGGGTGAGCTGAAATTCGGCCCGCTCAGCCACGCGGGTTCCCTTGGCCCAGCGAATCTCATGCCTCGCCGAAGCCATCTCGAGGATCCCGGGATCCTCTGCCAGGGGCAGTTGCTGCGTCGACTCGTAGAGGGGCACACGATGTGCGCTCACCTGGGTCGACCGGCCCTCCCGATCCTCGAAGGTACCGAATTGGGTAGAGAAGCCGTCGTCCCAGAAGATCGGAGCCCAGACCCAATACACGCCCGGCTCGGATGTGAGGCGGCCCGGTGCGCCGACTTCCGGCTCTCCCACGGGCCTCACGCCCCATGATTTGTCGCGGGTACCATAGGTGGAGTCGGCGCGAACCTCCGTCCGCTCACCGTGGACGGAAAAATAGCCCTCCCAACGGCCCAATTGGGTAAAGCGGGAAGTATCCATGATGCAGCGGAGCTCGTCGTGCATCGTATTGCGTGGTTCGAGATGGGGGAAGCTGCGAGCGCTGAAGGTGAGATCGCATTCAATTCCAGTCTCATTCTCTTCCAGGCGAATCCGCAGGCTGCGCATGGGCTCCTGAACTTCGATTCGGAGTGGCCCCAGGTTCGACTCCGTGCGATCCAGAGGCGCCCGACGCGAACCGTGAAAGCAGTGCTGGACGCCATCCATGGAGACGCTCCAATGCGCATCCAGGATCTTGCGATTGGGATAGACCCCCATTCCGCATTCGAAGAGAAATCCCCCCCCGGCGTCGAAGCCATTCATCCAGTAGCGATCGTAGAAATTGCGGTCGGTCGGGTCGGGTTGGGCGATGGGATCGCTCGTCTGATGAATCAGGTAATCGTCCATGCGCGTGATCAAGGGGAGCTCCAATCCTGTCCGGGGAATGCCTTCAGGGTACCATGCAAAAGCGCTGGCTCCGAGTCGCTTCAGGAATTCCTCAGGGCGTTGCGGGGGCGTCCGGGGCGGGGCGACTGCCCCTGAGCACGGTGATGACCGAGCCGAGAAGATAGGAACCGTTGGCGATCAGGCATAGACCCGCGATCCGGATCCAGGAATCGCTCTCCAGGACCACCCCCACCCCCCCCAGAATCAACGTCCCGCCATGTAGAAGCAGTCCCCGAAGCAATTTTTCTGGCGACAGACCTGCGGGCCCGCGATTATTCAATCCGGGTAATAGAGTGGGTACCAGGGAGACGAGCAGTACATAGAACAGTGTCCCCGCCCAACCCAGCAGAGCCGTCCAACCGAAGAGCAGCCCGATGCGGGCATCCGAGAGCAGCCAGGCCCCGAGACCCAGCGCCAGGGTGACGGGGCCCAGGCCCAGACCCAGCTGCCAGAAGATCCGACCCGGAAATGCGGGCCGTTTCGAGAGAAGCCCCAAACAGAAAAGGGGATGCACGAGCCAGATCGCAATCACGGCCGGCAGGGTCGCGGCGGCCGCGAAGGGCACCAGCCACTCCTCACTTTCGGGGGTCAGGAATATATAGCCCGCAAAGAGCAGCGAGAAGGGCAAGCCGATCCCGACCGCCGTTGCCCGGATCACCCACTCGACGGGCTTCGACTCGAATTCGTCGCCGGAGTCCCCGGGAGCCAGGGCGAACCAGATCCCGATGGCGGAGAGCCCGCCCAACCATCCGACCAGGGCGATCGTGAGATGGACCTGCATCCACAGCCCTCGCAGGCCCGGGAAACGCATTCCCCCATGCCCATGGGCGAGCCACATTCCCAGGAAGGAGGTCAGGGCGAATCCCCATAGCGTCAGACGCAACCCGCGCAGGACGGGACCGCCTCGGGGGCCGCGCTTCAAGGCGACTCCCGTCTGAATCACGAAAACCAACGCCATCACGGCCGCCAAGCCGATCGCGGCAAAGACCGGAGTGCTCTCGCCCCGGGCGATCCCCCAGACCAGCCCGAGCCAGGTCCCGACCAGGGCGTAGTAGACGAGATGGCTGAGCCGATGCCGGGCGAGTCCTGCTACGCCCACATGGGACGCCAGCAGGTAGAAAGTGCCGAAGGCCGTCATGCTGAGGAAGCCCAGGGTCATCACATGGGTCAGCGCCAGCGTTCGAGGGGACCAGGGACTCATCACCAATGAGTCACCCCAGGCCGTCATCAGGATGCCCGCCACGATCAGGGCCAGGGGGGCGGAATAGAAGAAAGGCAGGGAGGTGAGCCGGGGGGAGTCCGAAACTATCCGGGGTTCCATCTCATCCCGCTTTCCGACTTGCATCCGATCATCCTCTTTCCGCGAAACCCCGCCCGGGCCTTCAGTATTCACCCCCGGCTGCGGCCTCCCGGGCCGCCGCCAGATCCGCGGCCACGGAGCGACTCGAAAGCCAGAATATCCAGCTCGAGATGCCGCCGATCAGAGCGACCCCGAGCATTGAATAGCGAATCCCCCCCTCCCCGTAAGTCGCGGCCAACGAGTCGTTGAGCATCCCGATCAGCAGGGGCCCCAGCCCGAAGCCGATCATATTGACCACGAAGAGATTCAGCGCCGAGGCCGTCGCCCGCAACCCCGGAACCACCAGGCCCTGGATGGTGGCGTGCACCGGTCCGACGTACATCGCCCCCAGAAGATAAAAGGGACAGAATGCCGCAAGGGCCCAGGTGGTGTCTTCGATGAGGATGAATCCCAGGGCAAAGGGTATCAATACCGCCGTCTCGATCGCCGGCAGACGCATATACCAGCTCTCGTCGCGCTTGCCCAGGGCGTCGGCCAGTACACCGCCCAGATAAACGCCTCCCGCCCCGGTAATGCCGATCGCGACCCCGAGCACGAGACCCACGTCCGCGACCGTCATCTGATGGGTCCGAATCAGGAAGGTCGGCCCCCAGGTGAGAATCCCATAGCCCGAAAGGGATTGGAAAGACGTGGCCAATACGATCAGGACGAAGGATCGGTTGCGGGAGAGCATGCGAATGGCCTGGCCGAGGGGCATCGGCTCGGCCTCCACCACCGGGCCCGGATCGGAATAGCCCCGGGGCAATTCCCGAATCGTGAAACGAACGAGCAGGGCCAGGGGGATGCCCGCCAGGCCCACCGTCAGGAAGACCGTCCGCCAGCCGAAGTGTGTCGCTATCCAGCTACCCCCCACGAAGGCGACGGCCACCCCGATATAGACCCCCATGGCGTAGATGGAGAGCGCGGTCGAACGCCTCTCGGGTCCGAAATAATCCGAGAGCAGGGAGTGGGCGGGCGGGGTCCCCGCCGCTTCACCGATCCCCACTCCGATCCGCGCGGCCGCGAGTTGCCATCCGCTTCGGGCGAGTCCGGAAACGGCCGTCATGCCGCTCCAGATCAACAGTCCCAGCGAGATGATGGCGGTTCGCGAGCTTCGATCGGCGATGCGAGCGATCGGGATGCCCGCGAAGGTGTAGAAGAATACGAAGGCAAATCCCGTAAGGGCGCCCATGAAGGTATCCGAAACCCCGAGTTCCGACTTGATGGGCTCGAGCAGGATCGAGAGCACCTGGCGGTCGATGAAATTGAAGACATAGACGACGAAAAGAAGGGCCAGGACGTAGACCGAATAACCCTGGGATACGGCCGGGGCGCTCGGATCCGCGGGCGTTTCGCCCTGCTCCTCTCCGGAGCGATCCCTCTTCATCTCGCCGACCTCCCGCTCTCGATCTTCTCCTGGAGTCCCACGATTCCCTCTGCGGCGAGGGCGTCGACCTCGGATGGGCCATAGCCCAATTCATCCAGAATCTCGCCCGTATGCTGGCCCAGCATCGGTGGGGGGCGCCTCACGCTTCCCGGCGTCCCATGGAATTTGATGGGGATGCCCGTCACATCCACCGAGCCGAGACGCTCGTGCTCGACGGAGACCAGCATTTCGTTGAAGAGAATCTGGGGATCCCGCACGACATCGGGGATCTCGTTGATGGGGGCCGTGAGAATATCTCCGGCCACCAGTACTTCGACGAGTTCCTCCCTCGCGAAATCCATGCAGCGAGCCTCGATCCTCCGATCCAGTTCATCTTCATTGGCCTTGCGGGCGTCGATGGTGGCAAAGCGTTCCTCGGTATCCCAATTCGTTCCCAGGGCCCGGCAGAGTTTCACGAAGAATTTCTGGGAGGGACAGGTGATGGCGACTCGGCCGTCCCGGCAGCGATAGAGCCCCGAGGGCGCGAAGTAGAGGCTGCGATTGCCGGTGCGGGGTGTCTCGAACTCCGCATTCTGCCAGGCCCCGATGGGATTGCACATGGCGTGGGTGAGAGCATCGAGGAGTGAAACGTCGATGCGCTGTCCCTCTCCCGTGCGACCCCGTGCGATCAGGGCCGCCAGGGCCCCGGAGCAGACGAGTTCCGAGCACATCACATCGATCAAGGGCACGGTCAACCGCACCGCCGAGCCCTCCGGTTCTCCGTTCTGGGAGAGCAGTCCCGCGTAGCCCTGGGCCAGGAAATCGATGCCGGGTCGTCCCGCGTAGGGACCCTCGGGACCAAAGGCCGTCACACCGACCCAGATCAGATCGGATCGGAAGGCCTTCATCGATTCGTATTCGAGATTCAACTTGGCGAGGGCGGCCGGGCGGATATTCGTGATCAGGATGTCGGCGGCGGCGACGAGGCGACCCAGAACCTCCTGGGCGCCAGCCTTCGTCAGATCGACGACAACCGCGCGCTTATTGCGATTGAGGCTCATGAAAGCCGTCCGCTCCCCCTGTCGCGAGGGGCCGAGATGGCGGCTGTCATCCCCGAAAAAGGACTCCACCTTGATGACATCGGCCCCCATGTCTCCGAGCAGTGTCGCCCCATAGGGCCCGGCCAGCATGGTCGCCATGTCGAGGACGCGAATCCCCTCCAAAGGTCCCGCCTGCATGATCTTCGACATCTCCGCGCCCCTGCCCCGACGCCTCGGCGTCGCCTCCCCGGGAGTCCCCGGAAAATTCGCATTCCTTCCCGATCAGGGAATGACGCCCGCTTCCTTCAATTCTCCGATCCGATCCCAATCGATCCCCAGCAGATCGAAGAGCAGCAATTCCGTATCCTGACCCAATTCCGGCCCCAATTGCTCGACCGAACCCGGACTCCGACCCAGCGAAATCGGCAGACCGCGAATGGCCACCTCCTCGCCCAACTCATCGCAGTGGACGCGGGAGAAATAACCATTTGCCCAGGCGTGTTCATCCTCGGCGATCTCCCGATAGTTCTGGATCTCGGCGGCGGGCAGATCGGCGGCGGCCAGGGCTTTCAGCCAATCGCCCGCGTCGCGGGTGAGGAAGATCTCATCCAGCCGCCCGATCAGGAGCTTGGAGTTTTCACGCCGGCTGGCGGAATTCTCGAAGCGGGCATCCTCTCCGAGTGACGCATCCCCCAGACAAGCCAGGAGGGCCCGCCAGGCTTCATCGCTATTCTCCGAACATAGGAAGATCCACTGATCGCCGGCCCGATAGCGGTTCCAAAGGGGATTGAGGGTCTCCAGGCGCGAACGCTGCAGGGAGTACATCTCGTTGCCTGTGGCCAGGTAGCGCTGGAGGGAAGGCGCCGCCAGAAAGAGTTGGGCCCCATAGAGGGAAGCGTCGATGGCCTGCCCGCGGCCGGTCTTATCCCGATGATAGAGGGCGAGCAGGATCCCCAATGCGCCCATCAAGCCCCCGAAGGCATCGCCAGCCCCCAGGCCGAGATAGATGGGGGGCTCTCCCGGTTCACCGAGGCGAGCCATGATGCCGGTGAGGGCCTGGACGGTCATGTCGAAGGAGGGTTTATTGACCGTACCGGCTGTCCCATAGCCGCTATTGGTCGCGTAGATCAGGGCCGGGTTGATGGCGGAGAGGGTGTCGAAATCGAGACCCAATCCGGCCAGGCTCTGGAGGCCCTGATTCCATAGGAAGACATCGGATTTGGCGACCAGTCGATGGATCAGATCGCGGCCGTCGTCATGCTTCAGGTCGATCGCAATGCTCTTCTTGTTGCGGTTGACCGCCAGGAAGTATTGATTCCAATCCGCCACGGGAACCGCGGCGATGCTGCGAACGCCCCGCGCCTGATCCCCGGTCACGGGGCGCTCTACGTGGATGACCTCCGCTCCCATATCGGCGAGATATTGGGCGCAGACGGGGCCCTGAAACCAGACCGTCGCGTCCAGGACTCGGATTCCCTCCAGGGGCTTTGTCATCGCCGCCTCCGCCTCGCTCGTCTCATTCGACTACGCCCACGATCCTGCGCCCGGCCAGGTCGGCGATTTCCGGACTCGAATAGCCCAACCAACTCTTCAGGATCTCACGACTATGCTGACCCACCTCGGGCGCCGCTTGCCGCAATTCGGCCGGAGTCTCGCTGAGGTGGATCGGGAATCCCAGGCTCTGGAAATTTCCGAATTCGGGATGCTCGAGGTCGATGACGTAGCGATTGATGCGGGCGTTCTCATCCCGAGCGGGATAGTCGTAGCGCTCGATGATATCGGCCGAGAGATTCTTCTCATCGAAACAATCCCGCCAATGGGCCGCGGGCCGGGTCGCAAAAATCGACTCGAGAACATGCATCATTTCGAGTCGGGCCTCACCGCAGCGCTTCTCATGGGTATCGAAGCGCTCATCGTCCACATCCAGCCCCACGATCTCCGAGAAGGGAGGCCACCAGCGCTCGGTATCGGGCATGGTGAGGGTCACCCAGCGACCGTCCTGGCTCGGATAGGAAATGCCGCTCATGGGGTTGGCGGCTTCGAAACGGGCGCGAGGCGCTCCCAGACGATCCTCCCGCATCGCCATATAGGCGTCGAGGGTGAGCGTCGAAGCATACATATGGCCACCGAGAAGGGAGGCGTCCACGCGCTGTCCCCGCCCCGTCTCATGCCGATGGTGCAATGCCGTCACCACGCCCAGAGCCAACATCACGGTGGTGTACATCTGGCCCGCCCCGGCATTCACGGGAGGCTGGCCGGGCTCCGGCAGGGAGGGCATCACGCCCGAACGTGCGGCCGCCAGTTCATCGAGGGGCGGCAGATCGACGGCCGGTCCGCGCGGACCGCAGAGGGAGCCCACCGCGTAGATGAATTCGGGCCGCTCCGAGCAGACCTCCTCCTCGGCGATGCCGAGTTCGGCCAGGCGCGCCCCATCGGCGTCGGTCAGCAGCACATCCGCGCAGCCCACGAGTTGCCGGAGCAGTTGGCGCCCCTCTTCCTCGCGCAGATCCAGGGCGAGGCTCTGCTTGTTGCGATGAATCAGCTGGGCCTCGGAATCGAAGTCCTCGGGGGGATAGAGGCCATCGCGTTCGGAATCCCTGGGCTCTTTTGCCAGGTCTTCGACCCGCACCACCCGGGCACCGAAATCGGCCAGCATGGCGGAGGCCAGGGCGGACCAGAGTTCATTCGTCAGATCGACGATGACAATATCTTCGAGCACTTCGCTCATCGGCCCTTCACTCGCCGCCTAACTCGACCACTCGGCAATTTTCTCGAGGGTCTTATCCTCGAAATCGACCCGATCGGGAAGTGGCCTCCCCAACCATTCGCGATAGAAGGTATCGAGATCCGGCAGAAAATCGAAATCCGGGGGACAGCCCCGGGGAACGGCCTCCACTTCGAGTTGTGCGCCACAACCTCCGCAGATGTATTCCCTCAGCTGAATCCAACTCGGATCGGGCATCTCGCGCCCGCGATAGATCTCGGACATCGAGGCCTCGTCCTCCCGCACATGAATCAGGGCCGAGAGCTTCCAGTTCACGCGGTAGTCGCCAAAAACGTGGCCACAGCGGCATTTGACCACTCGCTCGCCCCGATCGGAGACGATGAAGAGCATCGGGGTAAGGGGAAGCAGGATCGCCTCCTCGAAATCGACGCGGGCCTGCATGATCTCCACGTATTTATCGAAGCGATCCGCATCCTTCGAACTCTTCAGCATATCCTGGGTCGCGGGCCACGGGAGGACGCCGTCGATCAATTTTTCAATATCGGCCTTGTCGAATTCGGCCATATTCTTCCCTCCTGCCAGTTCGTCAGAGCGGCGCTCCTACGCCCCGCCCCATGATCTTCACTCGTGGAACTCGAATTCCTCGGGCAGCGCCCAGAAGGCGCGCAACTCCGCCGCATATCCGGGGGAGAGTTCCATGGAACTCGACCACATGCGGAGAATCGCCGGATCCATATTTTCCTGCGCCTCGATCTTCGTGCGCTCTTCCCGCCACCAATCCCGGAACGGGATCGCCCGCCGCTTGCGCTCTTGCAACATCTCGGCTCGCTTTTCGCGGGTGGCTTCGACGTCGACGCAATAACCGTCGCCCGACTCTTCGGCCACGACTCCCTGGATCTCCAGGGCCACGCGCTCGGTCGTCCAGCCTTCGTTCAGATCCTGGGCCACCAGGGCGGGATCCCGCCTGATGGGATCCCCCATGGCCTCGGCTCCGGCGATCGGATGCACGATCACGTCGTAATCCACCAGGGACTCCGGCGTCACGAAGGGCGCAATGGCATTATCCTCGACCAGCCTGGCATCGATCAGGGAGGCCACGGCGGGGCTCTCCGGATCTCCGCGTCCGTGGATCAGGGGCTTCTTCGCCTCGATCAACTCCTTCACATTCGTTTCGTGGCCATAGGCGGGGCGATCGGGCACGGCGGGATAGGCGCCGTACATGCCGTGATTGCCCACGATCTTCGAACGCATCCCCGCATCGCCACATTGATACTCGAGCCCCGGCGTGTTGTAGACCATCCAGACCGCCGTATGCCCCAATCCACCCCGGAACTGTCCGTAGCCCCCGGAGTTCGGAGCCACGTTCCGGCCCAGGAAGAGAATCGGGTAGTAGAGCTCCGAAACCTCGGCATTCCCGAAATCCGCTTCGGGGGTATAAATGCACCACGCACTATTCTCCCCGTCGCGGAAGCCGCGAGCCGGTGAGCCCTGGCAGGCCTGCTCGAGGGTCAGGCCCGTGAGGTACATCCCGGTCTGATTGATGCCGGAGAATTCCGCGGTCATGATCGTGCCGGAACCCGCGGCCATCTCTTCCACGAATCCGCGCATCTGGAAGAGCCTGCCGAATACCTCGTAGAGACTGCTCAGCCAGGTCACGCCGGGAGCCCAGGCGACACCCGAAGCCGCTTCGAAATTCTTTTCAAAGGGATTGGCCCAGGATCCGGCCGGGGGCATCTCGATATTCCAGGCGGCGATCGGCCCCGAATTGAACATATCGAAACCCACGATATGCGAATAACCCATCATCAGCGCCGACTTCAACGCCGTGGGGCTGATATTCTCGCCGAAGGGCACCGTGCCACTGGCCCCCTGCAACGAGAGATCTACGCTGGCATCGGCATTGATCTTCAACTCCATCGGCAAGTTGAACGCGCAGTCGATATCCTGCTTCGCAAGCAATACGCGCTTGCCGCGCATGGCCAGATCCTTGAATTGGGATTTCCGGATACGCCCCGGAACGGTCTGGGTCCTGACCCGGGCCGTCGCATAACGGCGACTATCCTCCACATATTCCTGGCCGGCCTCGAGGAAGAAGTCAAGGCCGTATTTCTCGATCACCTCCTCGAGCCGCTCCCGAATCGTCACGCAGCCGGCCAGGCGGCCCCGGGCATCGCCCATCACGAAATCCGGTGTCCGCGTACGCGAGCGAATCCGCATCTCGTACCAGGGATAGAAGCGATCGTCTTCTCCGACCCTCTCCATCGAAATCGCGATGCCATCGGAATAGCAGTCGGGATTCATGAATCCGATCGACCCCGGCGTCACGGAGCCCGCATCGGCGACGTGGCTCACGCAACTCGCCCACGCGATCAGCTGACCGTCGTAGAAGAGGGGCATACACATATCGAAGTCGGGCGAGTGGATGCCACCGTAGTGAGGGTCATTATTCTCGAAGATGTCTCCGGGCTTGAAACCCGGATACTCCTCGTAGCCGATGTTGATGAAGTTCTTGATCATATCCGCGAGCAGCCCGGCATGCGCCGAGATACCCCGGGAGATGCAGATGGCCTCCCCCGTCGCCGTATGCAGCCCCCATAGGGCGTCTCCTCCCTCGGCCGCGATGGGAGAAGAGGAAACCTTGCAGCCCGTCGCCCAGGCGGCATTGCAGAGATTGGAGAGGATATGCCAGACCGCCTCGTAGGTGCCGGGGTCGTTCTCCTTTCGCGCGAGAGTCTCCAGGCCGAATAGATGGCCTGTCTTCTCGAAGGCCTCCGTATTTTCCCGAATCTTTTCCTTCAAAGAAAGCGCCATCAGGAGTCCTCTCTCGTCAGCCAGTAGATATCGTGTTCATCGATGCGAACATGCCATTCCGGGGGCACCAGGAGCGTCGTATTCGAGGCTTCGACGACGGCCAGGCCGCGGATCTCGTTGCCGGGCACGAGCTTTTCCATCTCCCAGATATCGGCATCGTGCCACTCCCCACGCATGAAGACCGGGCGCGAACACTTGTAGGCCGCCGAATCGGGTTTGGCATCGGCGAGTTCGAATTTCCTCAGCCTCGGTTTGACCGTATCCACCTTGGCGATCACGCAGACCTCGGTCAGGTGGTAGGCGCCTACATCGGGTCTGGCCGCCAGCGTAAACATCCTGGCGTAGAGATCTTCGAAAGCGGAGATCAGGGCCTTCATGTCAGCGGGTTCATCGAGGCTCTCGACGGGAGATTCGACTTCGACATCGTCGAGCTGGCCATAATATTTCATATAGACAACCCGCGAGATCGAGATCTGGTCGTCGCCGAAACCCTCTTCCTTCAATTCCTTGCGAAGTTCACCCTCGAGTTCCTGCCAGGCCGCATTGACGGGCTGCAGGGATTGGAGCTTCGTGGCCTCGTCGAGATCGGGTGTGATGACCGCACCCACGCTCTTATGTCGGCGATGGGAGTAGTCCATGCAGGCGCCCCCCCAGGCCGAGAAGCCTCCCGCATGGGGCACCGTGCAAACGGCCTTCCAGGGATAATCCCCCGCATAACCCAGCAGATGAAGTGGGCCGCCCCCCCCGTAGCCGAGCAGCACGTATTCCCGCAGATCGTGTCCGACCATCAGGCTATTCACGAGATGCTCCCGCATCATCACATTCAGGAGCTCCAGGCAGGTCTCTGCGGCCTCGTAGACATCGAGGCCGAGGGGATCCGCCACCCTCTCCTTGAAGAGCCTGTAGGAGACATCCTTGTTGATCTTGACCTTGCCGCCCAGATAATTCGTTTCCGAGAGAATTCCGAGCAGCAGGTTGACGTCGTTGATCGTGGGCGTGGTATTGCCCGCCTCCATGAAGGTCGGGCCGGGCGTTCCCCCCGCGGAATCCGGACCGAGCTTGATGCGATTGGTCTGAGGATCGACGCGGATATAGGTGCCCGTACCCGCCCCGATCGAAGTGATGCCCAGCATCGGAACGTTGACGTACATATCCTGGAAACCGGGCTCCCGATCGATGGGCAGAACGCCCGCCGTAATCGTTCCGGCGTCGAAGGAGGTTCCGCCGACATCGCTGCAGACGATATTCTCCTCGCCAATCACGCTCGAGAGATATTTCGCCCCCATCAGGCCACCCACCGGCCCCGACATCGCCGCCTCGAAGAGCCGCGGGTAGCGAATATTGGTGAGCCCACCATAACCGAGCACCGTCTTGAGACTATGGGGATAGCCGACCTTGGCCAACTCCTCTTCGATCCGATAGAGCTGCTTGCGCGCGGGATCCGAGGCGTAGGCCTGGACGACCGTCGCGTTGGCCCGCGAGATCTCCCGCGTCGTCGGGGCCACCTTGTTGGAGACTTCGAGCACGACCTCGCGGCCGACCTCCGCCATCACCTCGCGGCAGATTTCCGCCGCCAGATTCTCATGGACCGGGTTGACGAAGGATTGCAGGAAGATGATCGCGATGGCTTCCACTTCCTCGTCGACGAGCAACTGCCGGGCCCCCTCCCGAACTTCGTGCTCGTAGAGGGGAATCACCGGGGTGCCGAACATATCGATTCGCTCGGTCACGCCCCGGGCCAGCTTGCTGGGGACGAGGGGAATCCGATGCTTGCGATACTGCATATGGGTGATTTCGGACCACTGCGCCCCGATGAAGGTCTGGGAGCCCCGACCCTGGGAAATAATGTCCTCGAAGCCTCGGGTGACGATGATGCCCGTCTTATAACCGCTCATATTGATGACGGTATTGAGCATCGAGGTGCCGGTATAGATGGCGGTCTCGACCGATTCACCGAAATTCCGGCCCTCCTGCTGAGAGATCCCCATATATTCGAGGGCTTCCCAGAAGGATTCCATATAGCCGATGCTTTCGTCCTGGGGCGATGTCGGCGCTTTGCCGATCACGCTCCGCCCCTCTTCGTCAACAATGATCACATCGGTCATGGTGCCGCCTGCATCGCAAGCAACTAGATAGCGGGACATCGAAAAACTATGCCTCCTCGGACTGAATCCTGATTGATCTTGAGTCTAGGGTACGACGCGGACCGCGGGGTCGAACCCGCGCGCCTCTTGCCCCCTCCATCGAATGGAGGCCCCCGAGGTGCATGAAACCCGCTCGGAGAGCCCTCTCCTCAGCTCCAGAAACTTTCGAATCCGGCTGCTCGGGGCTAGACTAGAACGCGTTGCAGTATGCTACATGATCTGGCACCGTGGGCGCCACGCCGACGAGGCTTCGGCGACTCAAACCGGGGTCGAGGGACCGATTCCCGGAAACCCCCCCGTCCTTCTTCACTTCCCAGGAGTACGTAAATGACCAGGGATCCGCTCCATACCAAGCTCTGCGATCAGTTGGGCGTCGAATACCCAATCGTTTCATTCACCCATTGCAAGGATGTTGCAGTTGCGGTGATCAATTCGGGGGCATTCGCCGTCCTCGGGGAGGCCATGCACACGCCCGAGGAAATCGAGGCCGATATCCGCTGGATTCGCGAACGCGTGGACGGCAAGCCCTTCGGCATCGACCTGGTTCTGCCGGCTTCGGCCCCCGCCGAGGCCAGTCTCGACGAAATCACCTCCAAGATTCCCGCATCACACCGGGAATTCGAACAGATGATCATGAAGAAATACGACGCTCCGATGCCCAAGGAATCCGTCGACCTGCATCAATGGGGCGGGCTCAACCAGGCGCTGGGCCGAGCGCAACTCGAAGTCCTGCTCGAGGAGAAGGTACCGGTCATCGCCTCCGGACTCGGAAGCCCCGCCTTCCTCCTGGACGCGGCGCATGAGAGGGGTTGCAAGGTCTGGGGGTTGGTGGGAAGAACCCGGCAGGCCAGGCGCCAGATCGAAGCCGGAGTCGATGCCGTAATCGCCCAGGGCTTCGATGCCGCCGGGCATACCGGGGATATGGGAACCCTCTCGATCGTGGCCGAGGTGGCCTCCATCGCGGGAGATACCCCCATCATCGCCGCCGGCGGGATCACGACGGGGCGCCACCTGGCCGCCGCCCTCTGCCTCGGCGCCTCGGGAGTCTGGACCGGAACCCTATGGCTGGCCTGCCGCGAGTCGGATATCGACATGATCATCAAGGAGCGCCTGGTGGAGTCCACCGCGGCCGATACGGTCTGGTCGGATTCGATCTCGGGCTTCACGATGCGGGTCCTCAAATGCCCCTGGACGGAGGAGTGGAAGAAGCCCGACGCCCCGCGACCCCTGGCCTCCCCCTACCAGATGATCCTCAGTGCCGACTACATCCAGGGAGCCAACGACGCCCGACGCCCCGACCTGATGACCGAGGCCTCGGGCCAGGGCGTGGGCTTCGTGACGGAGATGAAACCGGCCCGGCAGATCGTCTTTGACATGGTGGAGGAAGCCCTGGGAGCTTTCGACGATATCGTGGGCCTGCCGGATTGAGGGCCGAATGATAGAAGCCAAGCTCGCCGCGACCCGAGCAGAGCCGGGAATCGATCCGACGCGCGCCGGGCGGCGCGCTGAATGCGATGGCGGCGGCCTCGTAATGGGAAGCCGCTACGCGGCCCGGCAGGAATTCACGGGCACGCTCACCGGCGAATACTACGAGGAAGGCGATCCACCCTGGCGCTGGTATCGGATGGAAGAGTTGACCGGCAAACCCGCTGACTACCCCTTCGAGGCGATCTGGTGCGAAGCCGAGAGCCTCTTCCTCCTCGACGAAAGCAATGATCAGGAGTGCGGCAAATGAAAGTCGTTGTCTGTGTAAAAGAAGTGATGGATCCAGATGCCGTGAACAACTACGCGGTCGCCGGGCGCCTCGAAATCGGCCCAGACGGGAAAAGCCTGACCCAGACGGCGATTCCCCGGCTGATGAACGGCTTCGACGAGCAGGCCATCGAAGCGGCCCTGCAATTGCGTGATGCCGGGGGTGAATTCGATCTGCAGGTCGTCTCGGTCGGAGGGGATGCCGATAAGATGCTCAAACATGCCGCCGCCCTGGGAGCCAACGAGGTGGTGGCCATCGAACCCGATAGCGCCGATCTCGACTATCACGGCGTCGCCACCCTGCTCGCCACCTGGATCGAGACGTCCGGGGGGGCGGATCTCGTACTCTGCGGCCGACAGGCCTCGGATGACGATCAGGGCGTGGTGCCGGCACTCATCGGGGAGCAGTTGCAGATGCCCGTGGTGACCATCGCCCGCAAGGTCGAATTGCAGGAGGGTCAGCTGCGAGTGACCCGGGTGACCCCCGACGGGGATGAGGTCGTCCAGGCCGCCTGCCCCGCCGTAGTCACCGTCAGCAACGAAATCGGTGACCCCCGCTACCCCGCCGCAGCGGCGAAGGTGAAGGCTCGCCGCGTCAAGCCCACGCGGGTGAAGCCCGCCGATCTGAAGCTCGGCGAATCCGAACTTCAGCCTCGGGTAATGATGACGAAGCAATTCGTCCCCGAGGTACAGGGCCATTGTGAATTCCTCCAGGGGGAGCCGCGCGAAGTAGCCGACGAGTTGATCCGCCGACTCCGGGCGGACAGCATCCTCTGATCGAGCAGCGGGGCGACTTCAGCATTCGCCCAACCCTTTTGATTGCGAGTCCATCCCGAATAGAGCGAGGAGCGAAATGTCGGATCATGCCATCACGGTATGCACCTGGAGCGCGGGCCGCGATGGCCTGCCCGAGGGTGCCGAGGAAATTCTCCACATCGGACGCGGCCTGGCCGCTTCCCTGGATGTGGGCCTCCACTGGCTGGTATTGGGCCCCCTGCCCGAGGGTGCCGAGGAAGCCGCCGGACGTTACGGCGTGCGGGCCCTGCAACGGATGGAGAATCCGAAGCTCGATCCCGCCACGGCCGATGCCTGCGTGGCCGCCCTGGCCGCCTATTGCGAAGAGCATTCCCCGCTCGGCCTGATCCTGCATCAGGATCTCGAGGCCCGGGTGGTCGCGCCCCGCCTGGCGGGACGAATCGGCAGCGCGGTCGTCATGAATGGAATCTCCGTGGACGCCGTGGGCGAGAATCTCCAGATCACCGCTTCGGCCTATGGCGGCGATACCCGCGTCATCTACGAAGTCGGCAATGGCAGCGTCCTCTCCTTTATCGCCAACGCCGTGGTGCCGGAGCCCGGAGAGGGCTCGGCCGTGACTGCCGAGAGCCTCGACGTCGACCTCTCCGGCGTCGAGGAAAGAGTGGCCGTCCTGGAGCGCGCGAACTTCGACGGCCCCCGCCTCGACGACGCCGAGATCATCGTCTCGGGTGGACGCGGCCTGGGAAGCCAGGAGAACTACGCGCTGATCGAAGAACTGGCAGACGCCCTGGGTGGACTTCCCGGAGCCTCCCGTCCCCTCGTCGACGACGGCTGGGTGGACTCCAGCCGCCAGGTGGGACTCACCGGCCGCATCACCCGCCCGAACCTCTACGTCGCCCTGGGAATCTCCGGGGCCAGCCAGCATATGGCCGGTTGCTCCGCGGCCGGAGCCATCGTGGCCGTCAACCGAGACGCCGAGGCGGCCATCTTCCAATACGCCCGCTACGGCATCGTGGGCGATGCCCTGGAGATCCTGCCCGAATTGATCCGGGCGGCTTCCGGCGATTAGTCCACTGCCCGATCCGGGAAGAACCCCGGCAATGGAGAAGAGGATGAGCGACACGACCCAAATCAACGCGGCTGAAGGTCTTTTCTGCGAAACCGCCAACGGCCCGCGGCTGCTGGGCTCGCGCTGCGAAAACTGTCGATTTCCTTCATTTCCCAGCAGCGAGTTCTGTCACAACCCCGAATGCGACGCCTCCGATATGCGGCCGGCCCATTTCGGCCCCTTCGGCAGACTCTGGAGCGTGACGGTGCAGAATTACTCCCCGCCCCCTCCGGTGGTCGCCGACTCGCCCTTCGCCCCCTATGCGGTCGGCCTGGTCGATCTCGATGACGACGGCCTGCGAGTCGTCGGGCGCCTCCGGGTTGACGATCCCAAGGATGCGGAAGTGGGCGACGAAGTAGAATTGATCCTGGCTCCCCTGGGTGCCAATGCCGACGGGGAAGAAGTCATCTCCTGGCAGTTCAAGAAACGCTGAAGCGAGAGGGTGAAGCCTCGATAACAAGAGCGATAACAAGAGCGATAACAAGAGCGAGAGCAAGAACGAGTCGAGCGGAACTCTACGCCGAAGACGCCTGAGCGAAAACGCGGGCGGATGAGAAGAGGAAGATCATGGGCGATGTCGCGATTCTTGGGCTGGGAATGCATCCGTGGGGGAAATTCCCGGAAAAGAGCCTCAACCAGATCTGTCGCGTGGCCGTGGAGAGCGCGCTCGCGGACGCCCATATCGGATGGTCGGAGGTCGGCGCGCTGGCCGCGGCCAGTTCCCGTTTTTCGGGGGGCAAGGGTTGGGGCTTGAACGGCAACGACGTCGTGGAGGATATGGGGCCCACGGGCATCCCGGTCTACAACCTCTCGGCCGGCTGCGCGGCGGGGGCCAATGCTTTCAACGTCGGGCATATGATGGTGGCCAGCGGCGCCCACGACGTGGTCCTGGTCGTCGGGGGCGAGAAGATGCCCAAGGGCTTCATCCAGACCTCGGGCCTCGAGGACGACACGGATCCCGAGTATCTGCGCCAACGTTGCGTCGGTCTCCCCGGCCCCGGCTTCTGGGCCCTGCTCTGCCGCCAGCGCATGGCCGAATACGGAACCACTGAGGAGGATCTCGCCGCCGTGGCCGTCAAGGCCCATCAGGTGGGAACCCACAACGAGAATGCGCGCTTCCGACAACTCTTCAGCCTGGAAGACGTGCTGAATTCGAATATGGTGAGCGATCCCCTGCATCTCTACGAAATCTGCCCCGTCAGCGACGGGGCGGCAGCCGTCCTGCTCTGCTCCGCCGAATTCGCGCGCAGGAAGTCGACCCATCCGATCTGGGTCGCCTCGAGTAGCGTCGCCACGGCCCGTTTCGACGACGGCTTGCCCCGGGGCCTGGGCTGCGTCCCCTCACCGGATCGAACCCATCACAGCGAGGCCAGGCTCTCCGTCGCCCAGGCCCTCGAAGGGGCCGGAATTGGCCCCCGGGATCTCGACTTCGTGGAACTCCAGGACAATACGGTCTACTACGAATTGGCTTTCCCCGAGGAGTGGGGGATGTGTGAGCCCGGGGAATCCGAAAAACTCCTGCATCGCGGAGAGACCCTGCCCACGGGCAGCATGCCGATCAATCCGAGCGGCGGTTTTCTCTGCTTCGGCGAGGCCACGACCGCCCAGGGGCTCTTCCAGATCTGCGAGGCCGGCTGGCAATTGAGGGGCGAGGCCGGAAAAAGACAGGTCCCCGGGGCACAGATCGGCATGGCCCAGAGCATCGGCCTCGGCGCCAATGGAACCGCCGCCGTCCTCAAGCGCTAGCCCGCAGCATCCGCGAGCCGCTGAGGGGAAGCCATGGCGTGGAAGGCGGGGCAATGTCGGGCCTTCTTCAGGCGCCACGCCCGACGACGAATATCATGTCAAACTCCCGTCGGGATTTCGTGGCGGGAGCCCTGAAGAGGAGGATATCCCCATGGTCGATTCGATAGTCGCTGAACTCGCAGATCTTCGCGTGCGGGTGCAGCGATGCGAAGCAATCGAGGCCTGCAGAGGTCGATTCAATGAATACCTCTACTACCTGGACGGGGGTCATCTGCAGGATCTGATCGATCTCTTTGCCGACGAAGCCCGGCTCGAACTCATGAACTTCCCGCCCGGTACGGGAAACGATCTCCACTACACGGGACGCGACGAGATCCGGGAACTCTACGCGGCCTTCGTCGGCGAGGGGGCGCGACACCACTCGGCAAATGTATCGGTGGCCCTGAGCGAAGCATCGGATCGGGCCGAAATGATTGCCTACTTCCATACGACACTCGAGTACGGGCTCACCGGCGGCATCTACGAACTGCAACTCGAAGATCGGTCTGCGACCTGGCGGATCACGCGCATGCGCATCTCCAGCACCTGGGGCTGGGCGATCCCGCACTCGGATCCGCCCTATCTCAAGGAGCCCTTCGGCGCGGGCACCCTGCGCGACGGCCGCCCGCCGCTGGGAAGACTCCCCGAGCAATAGCGTCGAATTGCCGACGCGCTGGCAGCGAAATCCCAGCTGAAGCCAGGCGCGGATCGGAAAAAAGATCGCCGAAACGACGCGCCGACTGGCGTTCGCAATGGGGGGAGCGGAAGACCCTGCCCCCCTTGAAACTCGAGACGGCCGGCAATTGGCGGCGATTCAGGACGAGATATCGCGGTCGAGCACCGTGCGGCGGCCCTCGCTGCGAACCTTCTGGATGGCTTTATCCATCTCGTTGCGAACGATCTCCGAGAGGGGAAGGAGAACCCTTTCGCTGGTGTTATAGCCCGAGACCGCGCGCACGTATTCCTTCAGACGGCTGGCCACGACCAGCACTTCCCGCGCTTCGGCTTTGCCGCCCGTGGGCGCCGATGAAGCAGAGGCCGGGGGCTTCGCGATCGTCCGCCGCGGCCTCCTCGCCCCCTGGGCTTCGGCCGCCGCCTCCCGCGCCGCCTCCTGAGGGGTGGGTGCCGTGCGCTCCTCTGCCCAGGACTCCCGGTGACGGGCCACGGGCAGATGAACCTCCCAACAACTCACGGTGCAGAAGCGAAGGGCCGTGCGCTTGCGATTGCAGGTCGAAACGTTGCAGACGTAATAGAGAGTGCCAAAGTCAATCGGTTTCTTGCAGGCGCTGCACTTCTTCCATCCCGTGTCCAGTTCAGTCACCTCGCGCACTCTCCTCTCGATTCCGCCGCCATCCCAGCGGGGGCTCAGCATAGCGGAGAAAAGAGAGCCTGGATCCCGACATTCACGCCAATTCAGACATGCATTTGGAGAGAATGTCCATACCCTCGGCGATCAATTCGTCGGGCATCGTGAGGGCCGGCAGGAAGCGAATCACGTTCCCCCGGATGCCGCAGGATAGGAGAATCAATCCCTGCCGGGCCGCCGCGGCCACGAGGGCCCCGGTCAACTCGGCATCGGGTTGGTCGGGATCTCCCCCCTTGACCAATTCCATCGCGACCATGGCGCCCCTATGCCGAACGTCCCCGATCACGTCGGGATATTGTTCCTGCAGGACTTCGACGCGGCGAACGAATTCGGCCCCGATCGTACTCGCGCGGGCCACCAGGCCCTCTTCTTCGATGACTTCCAATACGGCGAGCGCCGCCGCGCAGGCGATCGGAGAGCCCGCATAGGTGCCTCCGAGTCCGCCGGGAAGGGGAGCGTCCATGATCTCGGCCTTGCCCGTCACCGCGGCAATTGGGAATCCTCCGGCAATGCCCTTGGCCGAAGTCATCAGGTCGGGTTCGATGTCGGCGTATTCCGTGCAGAAATACCTTCCCGTGCGGCCAAAACCGGTCTGGATCTCGTCGGCGACATAGACGATTCCGGTTTCGTCACAGATCCCGCGCAGGGCCTGCTGGAATTCGATGGGGGCCGGGTAGAAGCCCCCCTCGCCCTGAACGGGTTCCACGATGATGGCCGCCACATCGTCCGGGGCAATATCGACCTTGAAAAGCTGATCGAGCCCCCTCAAGGCATCCTGCAACGAGATGCCATGATAATCGATGGGAAAGGGCGCGTGGTGAACCTCGGCGGGAAAGGGACCGAATAGATTCTTATAGGGCGTGACCTTGCCCGTCAACGCCAGCGCGAGATTCGTGCGGCCGTGAAAACCGCCATGGAATGCGATGACGCCGCGCCGGCGGGTATGAGCTCGCGCGATCTTCACGCAATTCTCCACAGCCTCGGCCCCGGTCGTGACAAAGATCGACTTCTTGGGCGTATCCCCAGGTGCCAGCGCATTCAATTTCTCGGCCAGGCGCACGGAAACGTCGTAGGGCGTCACCATCACGCAGGTATGGCTGAATTGTTCGAGCTGCCTGGCCACCGCGGCCTTGACCTTGGGATGGCCGTGGCCGGTATTCACGACGGCGATGCCGGCACCGAAATCGATATATCGCTTCCCCTCGACATCCCATAGCTCAGCGTTGTCGGCACGCTCGGCATAGATCGGAGCAAGATTTCCCTGCCCTCGCGCAATGGCCGCTTCCTTGCGGGCCTGCCACTCGGCATTCGTCGCCATCGATTGCTTCCCCTCTGGTGGCCGTTTGATCCGCGATCCCGAGTAACGCTCGGTTCGGCGGGCCGATCCCCGCTAGTGCCCCTTGTACTTGGGCCTTCTCTTCTCGAGGAATGCCTGGGTTCCCTCCCGGGCATCCTCGGTCATGGCGGACATCACGGCCGCGACGCCCTCGTAGTCGTACATTTCATCGGCGGTCGAGGTCAGCGATTTGTAGACGAAATGACGCGCCAGATCGATGGCGACGCTCGGCCCCCGGGCGAGTTTCTTCGCATAGGCGAGTGCCGCCTCGAGGGCCCCGCCCTCCTCGACGAGTTCATCGATCAATCCCTCGCGATGGCATTCTTCGGCCTCCAGGATATCCCCGGTCGTCACCATGCGGAGGGCCGTGGGCAGGCGCGTCACCCGGGGCAGGAACCAGGTGATGCCACAATCCGGCCCGAAGCCCAGGCGCACCATGGCCGCACTCATACGCGTGGTATTCGAAGCGAATCGCCGATCACAGGCCAATGCGTAGGCCAGGCCGGCCCCCATGCAAACACCCTCGACCGCGGCGATCACGGGTTTGTCCACCTCGATGATCCACTTCGTGAGTTCCGCGAAGGCGCCGGCCGGAGTCTTGCGCTGATAGCGCTCGAGGGGCGTGTCGGTGAGGCCGGGAATCGGGCGGCCGGCATCGTTGCCGCTCAGGAATTCGGCATCGCCCCCGGAAGAGAAATTTCCGCCGGCTCCGGTCAATACCAGGACCCGAACGTCATCATCCGTTCGCAATTCCCTCAATCTATTCGAGATCGCCTTGCAGAGATCCCAATTGACCGCATTCATCCGCTCGGGCCGATTCAGGGTGATGATTCCCACCCCCTCATCCATTTCGTAGTTGAAGTGTTCCTCGGATCCCATTGCGAATTTCTCCTCTTGAGGGCGCCCGCGGCGCTCTTTTCCTTCTGCAGCTACTTGATTCGGGCGACCGTTTGCCGCACCCAATCGTCGTCATCCCTGGCATCCCTCGGAAGGTCCAGAAGTATCGTCGAATAGAGTTCGCCACAGCGAGCCTTCAGGCGAGCGACGAAATCGTCCAAGGTGGCGATGATCGCCCACTCGTCGAGCATCTCATCGCTGATGGCCTCGGGCATCTGCTTCCACTTGCCCTCCCGCGAGAGCCGATGCAACTCCGCGGCCCGATCCATCCAACCATGAAATTCCAGCACCGAGTGATAGGTGGGCGTGGAAGCGTAGAAGGCGATCTGCTGCTTCAGATCGAGCTTGGCCGCCTCGACTCCCGCCTCATCCCGGGCCAGGGCCAGGAAGGGTGCGCCGATCAGATCGATGTCGTCGGGGGAACGTCCGGCCCTCTCGGCTCCCTCCGCGATGGCGGGCAGCAGGACTTCCCGCGTGAATCGGAAGGTCGCGATGGGGTGCAGGCGGAGCCCATCGCAGAGTTCCCCCGCCAGCCTTCCCATATAGGGATTGACCGCTGCGATCTGGATCGGAATCTCGGGATGCTCGATGGGGCCGGGATTGAAGAAGGGGGGGCAGAGGGAAAATTGATAATGCTCGCCCTTGAAATCCGGCTTGCTACCGTGCTGAAAACTCTCGAACATCGCCTTCATGCATTGGACATATTCGCGCATGCGCGGCCCCGGAGGACCCGTCCAGGGCGTTGCGTAACGCCGTTCCACATGGGGTTTGACCTGGGTGCCCAGGCCGATGCAGAAGCGACCCTGCGAATAATGCTGCAGATCCCAGGCGAGTTGCGCGGTCACCAGGGGACTGCGGGGGAAGGCGATCGCCACATTGGTGGCGAGCCGAATGCTCTCGGTATGCTCCGCGGCGATCATCAGGGGCAGGTAGGGATCGTGTCCCGCTTCGGGAGCGGTCACTCCATCGAAGCCGAGATCCTCGAGACGACGGGCGGCGGCTCCGATCTCCGGAATCCTCGCCTTCTTGACTCCATCGCCCGCGTATTGATCGGTATCCGGCCCAAGCATCACGGTTTCGACGCGCACATCTGCTCCTTTGCTGTTGCTCGAAGATCCCTTTTCGTTGGATTACTCGTCTTCTTCCGGCAGGGCATCTCGGGCGGCGATATAGGCGAAGGTCGTAGAGGGTCCCAGGGTGGCGCCCGCCCCCGCATAGGTCCGTCCCATCACCGGGGAGGAACAATTGCCGACCGCGTAGAGGCCGGGAATGATCTCGCCCGATTCCGTCAGGACGCGGGCCCGGGCATCCGTTCGAATGCCGCCCTTGGTTCCCAACTCGCCCGGATAGGATTCCATGCCGTAGAAGGGAGCGTCGACGATGGGGGCCAGGCAGGGATTCGGCTTCACCTTCTCGTCTCCATAATATCGATCGAAAACCGTATCACCCCGACCAAAATCGAGATCGCTTCCCGTCTGCGCGAATTCGTTGTAGCGGGCGACCGTGGTCTCGAGAGTCGTCGGATCCAGCCCCAATTGCGTCGCGAGTTCGCCCACGCTATTCGCCTTCTTGAGATAACCATCGCGCAGCAGATCCCCCAGGAAGAGATCCGGCTGCTGGGCACCGGGAAGCAAGGGGCCGATGGGGTAGCTGCGGCGAAATCGCGCATCGAATATCAGATAACAGGGCACGCAGGGGCTCTCTTCGGAATCCGAGGCATATTGCGCATTGACGACATCGATATAGGGAGCGGCTTCATTCACGAAACGCTCGCCCCGCTTGTTGACCATCACGCTACCGGGCAATGATTTTTCGATCACGAGCATGCGTGCATTTTCTTCGCCGGGCACCACGGTCACGGGGCCCCACCAGGCCTCGTCCATGAACTCGACACCCGCACCGAGATCTCGTGCCATCCCGATGACATCTCCCGTATTGTCGCGATTCGCGCAGGTCCAATCGACGCGGGTCGGAGCCGGCAGATATTTCTCCCGCATGGCCTGGCTTCCCTCGAAGCCTCCCGCCGCCAGAATCACTCCCTTGCGAGCCCGAACCCGAACCCGCTCGCCCTCGCGCATCACGACGACACCGATCACTCGCCCATCCTCGACCACGAATTCCTCGGCGCCCGCGTTGAGCCAGAGCGGAATTCCCCGATCCAACATGGCCTGACGCAACATTCCGACCAGGGCATTCCCCATGGCGAGAAAGCGATCGCGTTTGGACTTGAAGCGCCAGGGCAGATCCGAGATATAACGGAAGGCCAGGCGCATCAGCAGCCATATCCAGCCCGGGGCCCGGGTCAGCATCGTGCGGGATTCCGGAATCGTCATGAAGAGACGACCCATCACGAGCATCTGCAGATTCTGATCGCGCATATTCAGGAGATCGTCACCAAGGGAGCGGGCATCGAAAGTCTCGGGGTCCAGGGAACGTCCACCGGGCTTGCTGCCCTTGGCGCGGGGGTAGTAATCCGAGTACGCGGGCATCGAGTACATATTCACATGGGCGCGGTCGGCGAGATAACGCAGGGCGTCGGCCGAGTGGTCCACGAAGGCCTCGAGCTTTTCTGAATCGACCTCTCCCGCGGTGATTTCCCGCAGGTAGACCATCGCTTCCTCGCGACTATCCTCGATTCCCGTCCCCTCCATGAAGTGATTCCGGGGAATCCACAAACTGCCACCCGACATGGCCGAGGATCCGCCGTAGCGATCGGACTTCTCGATCAGCAGCACCTTGCCGTGGCGATCATGGCCCACCACACCCGCCGTCATGGCGCCCGCGCCAGAGCCCACCACGAGCAGATCGACCTCTTCATCCCAGCGCGAAGTATCGGAGTCGCTCATATCATCATTCCCACTCTCGATTCCGGCGGGAAGGGCCCCTGCCCTGCCCCGGCCGAAATTCCATTCGAATCGATGGATCAGAAAAATCGACACCCGAACCACGCAATGCTCGGCGGGAAAGCCATCGCATGCAGGCCCGATCCCCTCGGGCTCAGGGGTGTCACCCTTCCACTATATCCCACTCGGCATGACTTCGAAGGCCGGGAAGTTCAGCCCCGATCCCGATTGGAAGGGGCCTCGGACTCGGGCAATTCGAGTTCGACGCTCCCGGTCACGTGGTTGCCGAGGCGATTATAGCCCCGAAGGCCCACCTCGACGCGACCCGCCTCGGCGGAGAGCACCGAGCCGGACATCGTCATGGTGTCATGGGGATAGTTGGGCACCCCCAGCCGGATCGAGAGGCTCTTCAGGAGGGCCCCGGGACCCGCCCAATCCGTGACGTAGCGCGCGCAGAGACCGGAAGTGGTCAGGATATTCATGAAGATATCCGGGGAACCGCGCTGAATGGCCAGTTCCCGATCGTGGTGAACATCCTGATAATCCCTGGACGCGATGGCGGTGGCCACGATCAGGGTCGCGCTAATCGGAATCGGAGTGGGGTCGAGTTCGGCGCCAACTTCGATGCCCGAAAACTTCCGTGTCATTTCCCGCCGCGGCGGTCGCTGGGGTCGAAAGAAGGGCAGCGTCCGCTCGGAATTTCGGCGAGCGAGATTGACTTCCACCGGCATTCCGACGCGCACGCTTTCGGGGTCGAGATCGACGATATTGGTGAGCAGGCGGGTCCCCTCCTCCAATTCGACGAGGCCCACCACATAGGGCGGATCGAAGGCCGCGAAATTCGGATGGACGGGTTCGACGAAGCTGTAGACCGTGCCACGACCGCTGGATACGATCCAGCCGAATTCCCGACTGCCGCATTCGGGACAGCGCACCATCGGGGGATGGTGGAGGATTTCGCAGCGATCGCATTGCTGCACCCGAAGCTCTCCCTCCTCGAGTCCCTGCCAGAAGAAGGCCGTATCCCGGCTGATGCCGGGCTGGGGGCGCGCACTTTTCGCCGCGGGCGACGACTCGCCATCCACCCCGGAGCCTCCGGCGCCCGTACCCGGCTTGAATTTCAGAATGCGGAAACGCATACGACCCACGAGTTCGTCGTGCTGATCGCGATAATCGGTCAGCGTGGTGACGAAATGTCCGACTCCCAGGGCGGTCTTCTTCTCATCGCTCACGTCCTCGAGCAACGAGACCGCGCTCAGTTCATCGCCCAGGCGCAGATAACGCGGGTATTCGTGCTCGGAATTGGTGGCGACCACGGAGGTATAGCCGGCGGCATCCAGGGCTCCGTAGATCTGGCCCGAGGACTCCCGCGCGCGGTCGGGCCTGGAATGCGACGGTTCGAGGCCCCGCATACCCCACGCATTCAACATGGCCGGGGGGGCGACGATTCCGCCATGGATGGATCGGGAGGCAAATTCAACGTCGGTATAGACCGGATTGTGATCCTCCATGGCATCACACCAATGGCGAATCATGGCCTGGTTGACGGGATCCCTGGCGGTCTCCGGGCTTCCCTGCTTCCCCTTCCCGGCGCGCAAGCCCGCCAGGAAATCCGATTGCTCCATTTCGTTCATCACCTCTCCTCATCGAGCCATCCCAGCGGGATCCGTACCCCTCGGAAAGCGGAAATTCTAGCCGCTTGCGACCAGGGCAGCCTCGATTTCAACTTCGCTCAATCCCGCCCCGCGCAGTAGAGCGACGGCATCCGCCCCCAACTCCGGCGCCGGACGATTGGCCGGCATGGGATGGGCGGACATCAAAAGGGGAGCCCCCACGGTTTCGAATTCGCCGAGGTCGGGATGCTTCACCGTGGCCAGATACTCCATCTCGCGCACCTGGGAATCGTCCCGGACCTCATCGAGTCGACGGACCGGGGCCCAGATCACCTTCTTTCCCTTCAGGTTCTGCTCCCACTCGGCAAGAGTATGGGCCGCGAAGACGCCGTCCAGGATTTCGACGAGCTCCCGATTCTGACGGTAGCGGGCCACGGGATCCGCGAAACGCTCGTCGGTCTCAAGTTCCGGGCGGTCGATGGCGCGGACGAAGCCTCCCCAATAGCGCGGGGACTCGATCATCACCAACATGATCCAACGCCCATCCCGGGTCTCGTAATGATTCCAGAGCGGATTCCTCGGCCGCCTGCGATCGTGCATCGGCGGAGCGTTTCCGGTGGCCAGGGTCTGGGAGAGATCATTCCCCTGGAGGTAGAGCCCCGTCTGCAGGAGGGAGACGTCGATCACCTGGCCCTCGCCCCCGGAATCTCGCATTCGCAATGCGGAAAGAATTCCGCAGACCAGGGAGAGAGCGGCGGAGTGATCGCCGATCCCGGGCCGCTGAAAGGCCGGGGGTGCCGCGGGATCCCGGGTCAGATCCATCATCCCCGTGCGGGCCCATAGGGCCGCGTAATCGAAGGATGGGGCATCCGCTTCCTCACCTCGCATCCCGTAGCCGGTGAGCGAGGCATAGATGAGTTCGGGCCGCCGGGCCCGAAGGCTCTCGGGATCGATCCCGAAGCGGCGGCAGCGGCCAGGCAGCATATTCGTGAGCACGATGTCCGCCCCATCGATGACGCGGAGGAGGGCATCCCGGGCGGCGGAATTCTTCAGGTCGAGTGCCAGGGATCGCTTGCCCCGATTCTCCATTTCAAATTGCGGCGAACCTGCAAAATCCGAGCGAAAGCCGTTGTGGCGGGGCCGGGTATGGCGAATCAATTCGCCCTCGGGCACCTCCACCTTGATCACTTCGGCCCCGAGATCGGCCAGCAATGCGCCCGCAGCGGGGGCCGCCACGAAGGTCGCCACCTCGACCACGCGAATGCCGTCCAAGGGCGCTGCCATCGCGGATTCTCCTCTCAGTTCTGCCAGGGAAGGTTGAGCCTACGCCGATCCTGGGGCAACGCGCCCCGGGGCGGAGCGGGCTCGGGGGGATCCTCGAGCCAGCCGAGATATTGGCGAAGGCGATAGGGATTGCCACCGGCCAGGGCCTTGTACCAGGCGCGACGCAACTGCCCTCGATCCTTCTCCCCGATCGGCTTTCGCAGGCCCTCCCGGCACATTCGCTGGTCCAGGGCATAGAGGGAGATTCCGGCCATGACCGAGACATTCACGTAGGAGGTGAAGCCCACCGAGGGCAGATAGAAATGACCATCCGCCGCCTCTCGCAGGGCGTCGCTGACGCCGCGTTGCTCGCTCCCGAAGGCGATCACCACCCGCTCGCTAAGGGGGATCCGCTCCAGGGGCTCGGCATCGGGAGAGAAATCGCTGACCAGGATCCGATAGCCTCGCCGCTTCAAATGCTCGATCGCGCCGCGAACGTCGCGATACCAGAAGAGATCGAGCCAACGCTCCGCCGCCATCGTAATCGTGCGCTCGAGGTTCGCGCGCCCCTCCCGTTGGGCCACATGAACCTCCTGCAGCCCCAGGGCTTCGCTGGTGCGCACCACCGCCGAAGCATTGCGAGCGTTGACCAGATCGTCGAGGAGTACGACCATCGAACGCGACCGAGCGGCCAGGGCCCTCTCCGCGGCGCGCAGGCGCGCGGGGGGGCGCTCCTCGGAAGTCAGGGGATCGGGATCGGCTCGCCCGGAACTCTCGAAACGCGCCGATGAAGTCAGCGCACCATCCTCTTCACCCGGCTCCCACTCGCGGCCGAGGAAATCCGGAGGGGAGAGTTCCGCGAGGGGACCCAGCCGCTCTGCGGCCGAAACGAGCTCGCCGAGAAAGGGCATATCCGCCACCCGGCGCAGGATCTCGGCATCGATGCTGTCTCGCTGTCGGGCGTGCCAGGTCGAGCGCTCCCATGCCCTGGCGATCAGGGCCTCGGATTCCGCGAGGCGTTCCGCCGCCTGGCGGAGCACCACTTCGAATTCGTCGACATAGCCGCGCCAGCGGCCCCAGCCCCTGCGCATCGTTTATTCGCCCGTGAATCGGGGCTCGCGCTTCTCCTTGAAGGCGCGCGGCCCCTCCCTCGCATCCCGCGAGGTCATCACGGCCGCCGAAACCTCATCCTCGATGCATAGAGCCTCGGGAAGCGTGAGTCCGCTGCCTCGTATCATGCCCTCCTTGATCTTGCGCACCGCCAGGGGGCCGTTGCGCGCCAGCTTCTCCGCCAACTCATGGGCCTTGTCGAGGAGTTGGTCATGGGGCACCACGTAATTGATCAGGCCCATCTCAAGGGCCTGATCGGCGCTGAAATGATCGCCGATCAAGAGCATCTCCATCGCCCTGGCCCAGGGAATCTGCCGGGGAAGTCGGCTGATCGATCCGCCGCCGGGCAACAATCCCACCCGGGCTTCGGGGGTGCCGAAGACGGCATGCTGCGAGGCCACGCGAAGATCGCAGGCATTGGTCATCTCGGTGCCCCCCCCCAATGCATTGCCATTGACCGCGGCGATGACGGGTTTGTAGAGTTCGAAGCCCCGTAGAATCGCGTCCGTGAACTGCTTCGGATTCTCGAGGATTTGATGATCCCACTCATCTTCGGGCTGCCGCGCGCCGGTCATCAGGGGCATCGTAATCTTGAGATCTCCGCCGGCACAAAAATCGACATCCCCCACCCCGGTCAGGATCGCGACGCGCAGATCCTCGCGGTCGCGATATTCGTGCCAGGCCTCGCATAATTTTACGAGCATCTGGGGGCTGAGGGAATTCCTCGCCTCGGGACGATTCATGAACAAGGTCATGACACCGTCCTCCTTCTTCACGATGAGATGGCTTTCCCGCTCCGGGGTCGAGGACATGGATTTCATACTCCTGGGATGTTGCGGATCGGCGACTCGAACCTGCCCGGCCGGAGCCGACGCAACCCGAGGGCTGCAGCCCCGATCCTTCACCCCGGGGACTATAGGGAAAACGAGGGCTTCGGAGCCTCTCCGCGCAAACTCGGATACAAGCGAATTCCAATGCCGCCACAGCTCTCCTCATTCACTCCACGCCGGTCTTTGATATACATTTGGGAATGACTGGCTTCCCCGAGCTTCCCCAGAAGCTGATCCCCATCGAGGGATCCCTGCCGCCCGGAATCTGCCAGGGCTCCATCGAGGGGCTCGGCGAATACGCGAGCGGCGTGCGGGATTGTGTCGGCCGGGGATTCGTCCCCCCGGACGTTCTTACGGGAATGACCCTCCACCTGCTGGCCCGACAGCCGAGGCGGCCACGGGAGGGAGAGGAGAAGAAGGGGGCCATCGAGGGCGGAGTCTGGGTACGCGAAGAGGTGACCTATCACGCGCCCATGGCGGTCGATGAGGAAGTGACGGTCTCGGGGGCTTCCATGCGTCGCTTCAGTCGCCGCGGCCGCCGATACGGCATGACGGTGGCGAGAACCCTGGGCGCCGATGGCCGACTACTCGTTTCGAATTGCACCACCGGGCTCCTCTCCTATCGCCGGGATCCCGAACTGGCCGACGAGAGCGAAGGGGTTCCGGACGACGAACTTCGACTGCCCGCCCCGGACGCCGCTGCCGCCTCGGAGAATCCCTGTCTTGAGCGCCTGGCCGCGCTTCGCGAAGGGGATGTCATCAGCGCCCCGCGCGCACGGATCAGCCTGGAAATGATGCGACGACGCGACGCCGGTCGCGACGACAATCCGATCCATACGGATCCGAAGGTCGCCGAGCGCGAAGGGCTCGCCGCCCCAATTGCGGGCGGCTCCCACGTACTCTCCTTTCTCCAGAACCGGCTGATGGAGGAATGGGGGGCCGAGTGTCTGCTCCATGGCGCGCATTTCGACGTGCGCTGGATCGGGCAGACCTACGCGGAGAGCCACGTCGAGGCCCGGGCCACCGTCGTCGAGAGCAATACGCGACGCATTCGCTGCGAGTTGCTCATCCAGGGCGAGGATCGCCCCCTGCTGCGGGGCCAATGCGAGATTCCCCTGCTCGACGGGCCTGCATGAATTCGGGCGGTCTCGACGGAATTCGCGTACTCGATCTCGCGGATGAATCCGCCGCCTTCACGGGTCGACTGCTCGCCGACCTCGGGGCCGAGGTCATCCTCGTCGAAAACCCGGAAGGAAATCCGATCCGACACCTCGGCCCCTTCGTCGATGACGTCGAGGATGGGGAGCACGCATACGGCCACCTCTATTTCGGAGCCAACAAGAAATCCATCGTGATCGATCGCAAGACGGCGGAGGGAAGAGCTGACTTCGAGGCCTGGCTGGCAACGGCCGACGTCCTGATCGAAACCGCGCCCCCGGCACGGCGCCGGGCCGAGGGTCTCGACGACGCAAGCCTGCGAGCCGTGAACCCAGACCTGATCCACGCTTCGATCACGCCCTTCGGGCCCGAGGGGGCCTGGCGGGATTGGAGGGCAACGGATCTGATCGCCGAAGCGGCGAGCGGCCTGCTCTGGCTCTGTGGCGAACGCCGCGGCCCCCCCTGGCACGGCAGCGGGCGCCCCACTCATTCCCTGGCGAGCCTGGCGGGCACCACGGGCATCCTGGCCGCGCTCAGGGCGCGCGAGCAGCAGCCGGGCACCGGGGGAGCCCATCTCGAGATCGCGCTCCAGGAAGCCGCCACGATGGCGGCGATTCAATCCGCCACGCCCACCCTCTGGTCCTGGTTCGGCCGCATCCCGGGGCGCCCCGCGCTCTCGAATGCCCTGCAATGCCGGGACGGCGGCTGGGTGGGATTGCTCGTACGCCCCGTCAGCTTCGATAAATTTCGAGAGTGGTCGATCGAGGCGCAGACCCCCACCCAACTCGCGGAGGACGATGCCCATTGGGCGGATCTCTACGCGCCCCGCGCCGGCAACCCGGTCTCGGAGGTGATCCTGGAACTGGCCGAGCGCTTCGATCGCGACGCCTTCGCCGAAAGAGCAGCTCAGGCCGAGACGATCTGCCTTCCGATCCTGGACTTCCCGAGCATGGCGGAGCATCCGCAACTTCTCGAGAATCGGCAATTCATGGCCGTGGCATGCCCCCAACTCGGTCGCAGCCTGCAATTCACGCGCAGCGCGATCGACGCCGTATCGGGCGACGTCGCGATTCGGAGTGCGCCCGAACTCGGCGCGGACCAACCGGTGAACTCCGACCCCCGGCGAGAGGAACCGGGAGTCGGGGATGCCGCCGACATCTCGGGGGGCCACGGCCGAGAATCCAAACGCAACGCCAAGGCCCCGCCCCTCAACCCCTACCTCGCGCTAGACGGCATCCGCGTGGTGGATTTCTGCTGGGTCCTGGCGGGGCCCCTGGGCACGCGCCTGCTGGCCAATTTCGGCGCGGATGTAATCCGCATCGAATCCATGCGCCATCTCGACAGCATGAGAAAGCAACCCGGACCCGACGGGGAAGCCGATGCGGATCTCGGCGGCCTTTTTCATGGCGCCAACGCGGGCAAGCGTTCGTTGACCGTCGACCTCTCGACGCCCGCCGGACGCGAGTTGATCCTGGAGCTGGTCGCCCATGCCGATGTCGTTACGAATAACTTCCGCCCCGGAACCCTCGATCGCATGGGGCTGGGTTATTCGGCATTGCGCGAGCGACAGGATCGCATCCTGCTGCTGAACCTGCCGGGCACCCATGCGGCGGGGCCCTGGGCCTCATGGCCCACGACGGGCAATGCCGTAATGGCGGCCTCGGGGCTCAATATGCTGATGGGTTTCCCCGGCCAACGTCCCCGGGGTTATGGAGTCGCCTATCCGGACTTCACCTCCCCCTACCTGCTCGCCACGGCGATCATGGCGGCCCTGCGCGAACGCGATCGCCGGGGAGAGGGCCGCGAGATGGATCTCTCGCAACTCTCCGCCACGATTGCGCTGCTCGGCCCCGAATGGATGCGCTTTGCGGATACGGGCGAAGTTCCCCCACGCACGGCCAATCGCGATGCGAATTACTGCCCCCATGGAGTCTTTCCGGCTCGGGGTGACGACGCCTGGCTGGCCATCGCGGTTTCCGACGATCCGGAGTGGCGACGCCTATGCGAACTGATGCAGCGCGAGGAACTCGCGGACGATCACCGCTTCGCGAACCACGCCGCCCGCAAGCGGAATGAGGATGCCCTCGACGAAATCCTGTCGACCTGGACCCGGGAGCGGGATCGCTGGCAACTCTCCTACGAACTCCAGGCCCAGGGGATCCCCGCCGCCCCCGTCGAAAATCTCCGGGATACCTACGAGCGGGATCCCCAACTCCGCGACCATTACCAGCGCATTCAGCATCCCCTGGCCCCGCAGCACGAACTGCCCATCGACCGCGAGGCGATCCGCTTCGCGGGAATCGAGCATCGGATGCGGCGGGGGCCGATGTGGGGGGAACATAATGAGGAGATCGTATGCGAATTATTGGGCCTCGACGAAGAGAGCTATACGCGCTTGCTCCTCGACGAAGTCCTGGGCTGAGAGGGCCGAACTAGAACCAATCCCGGGGTCGATCCACGCTGGCGGCCATGACACCCAGGCATTCCTCGACGCTCCCCCAGGCCAGCGCGCGTTCCTTGCCGCGCAACGTAAAGAAGTAGAGGTCGTTCTCCTCGATCACCCCATTCCCACCGTGCACCTGATGGCTCAACATCAATACCTCGGGCGCCGCGCGGGAGGCGGCCGCCTTGGCGGCGGCGACCCGGAGTTCGTCCCGCTCTCCGCGGTCGAGGGCCGAGAGTGCCTCAAAGGCCAGCAGGCGGGCACTGGCGACACGGCTCGCCATATTGGCACAGTGATGGCGGACGGCCTGGAAGCGGCCGATGAGCTGGCCGAATTGCTCCCGGATGCCCGCGTATTCGACCGCCATATCGAGAGAGGTCTGCATGGAACCGACACATTGCAGGGCGGCCAGGGCCCGGGCGAGGCATATCAGATCCGCCAAGGCGCGGGCGTCCCCGACGGGCCGCGAAAGCGCATCCCGATACTCCACCCTGCAGACGGGCGTCCGACCCACCGAGCGCAGGGGAGTCGAGCGGACACCGGCATCCGCCACCTCCACGAGGTGAAGCCCCACTTCCCCTGCGGCCCCCCCCGCATCCGAGCGGCGGGCCGCGACCAGGTGGTGGGTCGCGCATTGCCCGTAGTCGACGAAATATTTCTCACCCCGAATGCGACCCCCCGCATCCACCGCGGTCTCGATATGGTCGAAAGAATCCGCACGCTCGAGAATCGCGGGGACCGCTACCCATTGGCCGGCCAGCAGCGCGGATAGGGCCTCTTCGGCCAGATCCTCACAGGCCTCCAGGCTTCGACCGGCGACGACCACTTCGAGGAGTGGCACCATCACGGCGCGACGAGCGAATTCCTCCACCAGCAGGCCGAGATCCAGCAAGCTGCCCCCGCCGCCCCCATGCACCTCGGCGAAGGAAAGGCCCGGAAAGCCCTGCTCGCAGACCTCCCGCCAGAGGGCGGCATCCCAATCCTGCTTCGCCTCGAGGTCGCGGATGCGATCGAAGGGAGCGCGTGCCTCGAGAAATTGGCGCACGCTCTGCTGGAGTAAAGCCTGGGTTTCCGTCGGGTCGAGATTCACGGCGACTCCTTCAACGCGCCAGGCCGAGACCGGCAGCGGCGATGATATCCCGCATCACCTCGTTGGTTCCGCCCCCGAAGCGGAAGATCGGTGAGAGTCGGAAATTGAATTCGGCCCGCCCCGCAAAGGGTGCCAGTTCGCCGGATTCCGCGCTGAGCCCGCCGAAGCGGCCGAGGATATCCATCGCGGCACTCGCCAGACGCGTGCGCAATTCGGTCCCCGAGACCTTCGCCATCGAGGCCTCGGCGATCGGGGTCAAGCCCCGGGAAATCAACCAGGCATTCTGGAGCGCCAGGGTGCGGTGCTCCCGAACTTCGAGTTCGAGTTCGGCCAGGCGGCGACGCAAAACGGGGTCGTCCAATTTCCCCGGCATCGCATTGCGCAGATATTCGACCAGTTGATCAAAGATTCGGGCCAGCGCCCCGGTCGCCGCCAATCCGACGCGTTCGTGATTGAGGGCGTGCATGATGATCGGCCAGCCCCGATTGACCTCGCCCACGACGTGGTCGGCGGGCACGCGCACGTCGTCGTAGAAGGTCTCGTTGGTATGGCCACCGTACATCGTATGCAGGGGACGGATCGTGACACCGGGGGTATCCGTCGGCACGATCAGGATGGAGATCCCCGCGTGCTTGCTGCGAGCCCCGGGATCGGTTCGTACCGCCAGCCAGATATGGGTTGAAACATCGGCGAGGGATGTCCAGATCTTCTGACCATTGATCACCCACTCATCGCCATCCAATTCGGCTCGCGTGCGAAGGGATGCGAGATCCGTGCCCGCATTGGGCTCGCTATAGCCCAGGGCAAAACACAATTCGCCGCGGTAGATCCCGGGCAGGTAGGCGGCCTTCTGCTCCTCGCTCCCAAAGGCCAGGATCGAGGGGGCGATCGAGGTGAAAGTCAGATTCCCATAGGGCATTCCCCAATACTCCATCTCCTCGACGAAGATGTACTGGTAGAGCATATTGCGGCCCTCGCCCCCATATTCCACGGGCCAGCACATCCTCATCCAACCCCTCTCGTGGATGGCCTCATGGAATTTGCGGATCAGGTCTCCGCCTCCCCCATAGGTGCGCGAATATTCCTCGAGAAGTTCAGGCGTTCGACTCTCCTCGATGAAGGCCCGCAATTCCCGGCGAAATTCGATGTACTCGGGCTCCCAGCTGAATTCCACGACGACCTTTCCCCTCCTGGATTCCGGCATTCGATGAGGAGGCCAAAGAATAGGCGAGAGAATTCAGATTTGCCGAGGGCATTTGATTCCGCGACACGAGGAGATTAGGCTCGCCCCCTAGGACGTTGAAGTCCAGGGAGGGGCGGAGGCATGGGAAGCGAGGAGAGGCGAACCTACTGTCGTCTATGTACCGCTTATTGCGCCCTCTGGGCACGCATCGAGAACGGACGCGTCGTCTCGGTCCGCGGCGATGCGGACGATCCGATCAGCGGAGGCTATACGTGCGGGAAGGGGCGCCAGACACCCCATCAGGCCCACGGCCCCGAGCGCCTCAGCCACACCCTCAAGCGTATGCCCGATGGAAGTTTCAGCCGCATCCCGACGCAAGAGGCCCTGGACGAAATCGCGGAAACGATGCGGCGGTTGATCGAGAACCACGGACCCCATTCAATCGCCAGTTTCAGCGGCACTGCAGCCTTCTCGAATTCGGCCACCCTGCCCGTCGTCCGCGCCTGGCATCGTGGCATCGGATCGCCCTCCAACTACTCGACTCTCACCATCGACCAGCCGGCCAAGATGGTCGCCGCCGCACGCCATGGAATCTGGGGCGGAGGAGGTCACGATTTCGAGAGCGCCGATGTGATCCTGGTGCTCGGCCTGAACCCGATCGTCTCGGGCCTGACCCTGCCGGGGGGGGTGCCCGGCACCAATTCGATCCGCCGCCTCGAGAATGCGCGTGGCCGCGGGCTCAAGATCATCTGCATCGACCCCCGCCGCAGCGAATTGGCCCGGCGCTCCGACATTCATCTACAGCCGAGACCGGGTGAGGATGCGACACTGCTGGCGGGCATGGTCCGCCTCATCATCGAGGAGCAGCGTTTCGACGCCGCCTTCTGTGCCGAGAACAGCGAGGGCCTCGAAGAGTTGCACGAGGCCGTGGCCCCCTTCGATCTCGATTACGTCTCGGCGCGCAGCCGGATTCCCGCCGAGCAGATCGTCGAGGCGGCGCGCCTCTTTGCAACGGGACCCCGGGGCGGAACATCGTCGGGCACCGGCGCGGATATGTCCGCACACCCACGGCTGACCGCGCACCTCCTCTACTGCCTCAACACCCTCTGCGGCCGTCACAACCGGGAGGGGGATCGCATCCCCAATCCCGGCGTTCTCTCCGCTCCCCTGCCGCGCCCCGCCCAGGCCATTCCCCAGGAGTTGCTGCCCCCCCTCCTCTCCCACGGAGACGGACCGGAATCCCGCTTCCGCGGCCTGCGCGGGCTCTTCGAGGAAATGCCATCGGCGACCCTGGCGGATGAAATTCTGGCGCCGGGAACGCAACAGATCCGGGCCCTGATCAGCGTGGGAGCCAATCCGCTCCTCAGCTTGCCGAATCCCCTCGAGATGGGAAAAGCCCTGGACTCCCTGCAACTGCGGGTGGCCATCGACATCGCCCTCTCTCCGACGGCGCGGCGCTCGGATTACGTGATTGCGGCGCGTCACGCCTTCGAACGCGACGACGTCACGGAGTTCATGGACCCCTTCTACGAGGTGCCCTACGCCCACTACGCCCCGGCAATCGTCGAGACCGAGGGGGATGCCGTCGAGGATTGGGAGGTCTTCATCGGCCTGGCCGGACGCCTGGGGACGCCGATCGAATGCCCGGGCGGCTCCATCGATGCCTCGAATCCCCCGAATAAATTCGAGCTCCTGAAGCTGCTTTTTCCCGCCACCCGAATTCCCCTGGAGAGACTTCGCGAAGCATCCGGGGGCCGGATCTACGACGAACTCGAGCTTCGCGTCTCCCCCCCCCTGCCCGGTGTCGACGCCTATCTGCAATTCGCGCCCCGGGGCATCGCAGAAGAGCTTCGGGAATTGCACGCGGAAAGATTCGATGAGGAAATCGACCTCGGCTATACGCACCGCCTGATCAGCCGCCGACTGCCCGACGTTCTGAATACCGTCGGCCATGACTTTCCCACCGAACACCCCTATGGGGGTACGAATCCGGCCTTCCTGAACCCCGCCGATCTCGAGGCCCGGGGACTCGAATCCGGGGACCTGATCGAAATCGAGTCGCGCCACGGACAGATTCGGGCCGTGGTCGAAGCCAGCGACGACCTCCCATCCGGGGTCATCTCCATGAGCCACGGCTTCGGTGATGAACAACTGCTGCCGGAGAACGTGCGCAGAAGCGGATCCAATACCGGCCTGCTGATCGCCAATGACGCAAATTACGATGCCATCACGGGGATGCCTCAACTGAGCGCGATCCCGGTCAGGATTCACGCGAGCCCTCAGGCCGCGACGCGGGGCGGAGAGCCCTTCCCGTAGCAGCGTCCCAGCAGGGGATCGACCTCGGCCTGGCGATCCCAATCCCAATCCCTTCCGGCTTCGGGGCAGGGGAAACATTCGGGACACCAATAACCCCCTTCCAGCAGCAGCACGGGACTGGCCTGGAATTCGTGTTTCAGGGCGCAACGCCAGCGATGCCGCTGGCGCCAACCCTCGAAATCGGCGGAGAGCAGGCTGCCTCCCCGCGAGTGTGCGAAGTCGACGAGATCCTCGCGACCGATGTCCCGGAAGGCGTGGCCGGATCCGCCATCCCGAGACGGGGGCTGGGCATCCCGGCCTCCCGGAATTCCGACCCGTGCCCAATCCCAATCGGGAATCTCTTGCCAGGCCTCGCGGGAACCGAAAAAGGCCTCGATCCTGCTTTTATCATTCTCGGCGATCCACTCCAGGGGCTCGGCCCAACGGCGCGCGAGCAGATGCAGGAGGGAGACCGGGGCCAGCCGTGCGCCCCACTTCATCCAGGGTGTGAGGGCCCCTTCGATCATCGCGTAGGTATCTCTGAGATCGTCTCGGAAATGACCCAGGTAATGATCGAGTTCGCCACTATCCTCGAAGTAGCCGCAATGGAAATTCTTCAGGGCGAACCAATTCCGCTCGAAGATCTTGCGATAATCGCCCAATTCGGCGAGTTGGAACTGATCGTCCAGGAACTGCTCGTAGTCGATCCGACAGGCCGGGCCCCCCGACATATTGTAGATGCGGCCCCAAAAATCCTGCGGTGCGTCCAGGCATTGCACCAGGCCGTAGCCCGCATCGCGGCTGGTAATGAACTCGATCCTCTGCTCCAGGGGCTGGTGGAAGAGAATCGAATCCAGCAGACCCAATATTTTCGGCGGAATGATGAAAGTCTGGCGCAGGCTGGCCCAATGCCGCAGACCCGATTCCACCATCTGCTTTTCGGCCTCACATTTGGTGAGGGCGTAATGGTCGTGAACACTGGGAATCAGGGGATCCCCGACCCTTATCCATTCCCGCGGCGGAAGTCGGTCTCCGTATTGGGCGACGGAGCCGACACTCACGAGCCGGATTCGCTCGGCGCCATCGGGTTGCCTCGCGATGGAGTCCAGTAGATTCCGGGTTCCGCCCACATTGATTTTCCAGGCGGCCGCCGGATTCCGATCGGCCGCCGGAGAGATCATGGCCGCCGGATGCAGGACGAAATCCACTCCCTCCACCGCTCGTTCCACGTCTTCGGGATGCGTGAGATCGCCCCAGACGATCTCCAGCCCGGGATCCTCCAGGTAGCGGGCGAACATCTTCCGATTCACCTGGGAAGGCCGCAGAATCAGGCGCGTCGAATAATCACGGCTTCGCCGCCGCAATTCCAGGAAGGCTTCGAAGCCCATGGAACCGGAAGCACCGGTCAGCAGAACTCGGGGAGACGACATCTTGGAATCCTCATCGGGGGGACTTCGGAAGGTTGCAGACCCGGGGAATACTGCAAAGTCCGGGCAGCGAATTTCGTCCGACGGATGGCTGAGGCGAGTCGGATTGGGCTGCGCCCGTCAATCCCGCCGCGGCATCCGGCGATGCGCCCAGAAACGCCGACCGGCGATCAGGCCGATCATAGCCGATCCGAGTCCGAGGTAGCCCAGCAGCAGATCACCCCAATCCGCCTGACGCCGGGGCAGCCAGAGTTGAGAGGCTTCCTCGGAGCCGGCGAGCGCGGCGACGAGAAGAAAGGTCCCGAAAACTCCCACGCGTCTGCCCCGAAAACGGACCCCTCCGAGTATCGCGTAGACGGCCAGACCCATCAGGCCCGTCAACACGAAATGCCCCGTGGCGTCGTCCCCGGGCACGAGATCAGCGATGGAATGGAGTATGCGAAAGCGCCCGGTATTGACCATCGTGATGAGAAGCACGATGGAGATGACGACAATCCAGGCGAGCCCACGCAACCAGATCACGAACCCGTCCCTCCCCCGATTCTGCTACCGGAATCAGGGGAGAGAATACCATCCCGATCGGGCCGGGGCCGCGCAAGATGATCCCCGGCGCCGGATCCGTTCCCCGTCAGGTCGAGAGCCGAATGAGTGGATCGCGGCGCGATCCGCCGAGCGCTAGTCGACGTTCAGATTGAAGAAGTCGATGGCATTATCCCGTACGATCTTGCGTGTCTCGTCGGGGGGAATGTCCTTGAAGCGCTGAGTCACCAATTCCTTGGAATGTGGAAAGGTGGTATCGCTATGCGGGTAGTCGACCTCGAACATGATGTTGTCGATGCCGATCTGATGCCGCGTCGCGAGGCCCACCTCGTCGTCCATGAAGTTGGCAAAGATCTGGCGCCTGAAATAGAAGCTGGGCTTCTCCTTGAGCACGGCCTTGGTCCAGTAGCGATGCTTCACATACACGTCATCGGCGCGCTGAACCAGATAGGCAATCCAGCCGATTCCCCCTTCCACCGATAGGAAGCGGAGATTCGGATGCTTCTGGAGCACGCCGCTCCAGAGCAGGGTCGCAACGCTGATGAAGTTGCTGCTCGGAGCAACGGTCACGAATACTTCGGCGGGTGTCCCCGCGGCGACAGCCAGGGGCAGAGGTGAGTCTCGCATGGATCCCGAGGCGATATGCATGCTGACCGGCACGCCCACCTCCTCGACCGCATCCCAGAGCCGATCCCAATGCGGATCGCCGATATTGGGCAGGCCCAGACTCTCGGGTGCGTTCGGGAAGGAGAGGGCCTGATGGCCCAATCCGACACCGCGTTGCAACTCCTCCACGGCAAGATCCAGGTCCCAGAGTGGAACGATCATCTGACCGACGAAGCGGTCTGAATCGGCCGCACACCATGTATCCGCCAACCAGTCGTTATACGTCTGGAGACAGCGAAGGGCCAACTCCCTATCCTCGCATTCGCTGAAGAGCGTGCCGGCCATTCCCACGACGGTCGGAAAGAGTGCGGAGATCTCGATTCCATCTCGATCCATGTCTCGCAGACGCTCCTTGGGATCGTAACAGCCCTTTCGCATATCCCTGAAACGAACAGGCGCAGGCGTGTACTCCTCATAAGGACGCCCGGCCATGACCGAAAGGCCGATATTCGGGATCTGCTTGCCCTCGAATACCCAATAGTCCATATCGTCCACTTCGATGACGCGCGGCGCTCGCTCCTGGAATTTCTTTTCCAGCCGACCCTCCCAGACATCAGGAGGCTCAATGATGTGGTCATCCGTCGATATCAATCCATAGTCGATGCTATTGCTCACTTCGATTCCCTCTTTTTCCCCGTCTTCTTGCCTGGGGCCAAAGTTCTCCTGCTTTGGTGGTTTGTATGCGGCTCAATCAGCCATTGCCTTCCCGATTCAGAACGTAGTCACCCGCGTCATCGACCAACGCCCGCCAGCCCGGATAGACGACAATCGTCGTAAAGGTCTCCTCGACGATTCCCGGGCCGTCGATCGTATGACCGGGCCGAAGATCCGCACCCCTGTAGATATGGCAGCTCTCGAAGCCTCGGCCGAGATTTGCCTGGCGGGTCGCCACTGGTGTGGCTGCCTGCTGCACTGAATCGCAGCCGGTAGAGAATATTGGGCTCGTGACTTCCAACGACGTCTGCAATCGAGCCCCCGTGATCTCCGGCACTTCGTTTTCCCGCCGGTGGCCATAGCAGGCCTCATGCTCGCTATGGAAGCTCTCGATCAGGGCCGCAAACATGGCTTCGTTCACAAAAGAGAGATCCCGTGCCCCCTGGACCTGCTTGACATCTACCGTGAGGGCAAAATTCTGCCCCGGATATCGCAGGTTGATCTGGTAGAGGGCCGTGAGATCGTTTCTATCGAATCCCGCCGCACTGAAGTAGTGCTCCGCCCGCTCATCCAACTCGTGCCAGAGATCACGCAATTTCTCCGGATCGGCGACACCGGCGGAGGCCAGATAGGCCCGTTCCTCATCGATCGCCGGCTTCGCTGCGAGAGTGCCGAGTGCGGAGAAGGTGGGCGAGGATCTGGGAACCAGCACCTGCTTGATTCCCAACTCCTGCGCCTGAATGCCCGCAAAGACCGGGCCATTCCCCCCGTAGGCCAGCATGGTCAAGCTCTTGGGGTCGATCCCTTTTCCAGCGGTCATTCGCCGTACTGCCTGGGTCATATTGGCATTGACGACACGCCATGAATCGAAGGCGGCCTCCTCGACGCTGCAGCCCAGCGGAGCTCCGAGTTGCTCCTGGAATACCTCGTCGACCCCCTGTCGAGTAAGTTTGAAGCTACCCCCTGCGAACTGCGAACTCTCCGAGAGGAGTCCCAGCAGCAGGATTGCGTCGGTCACGGTGGGCTGCCGGCCACCCCGGCCATAACAGATCGGACCCGGATCCGCTCCAGCGCTACTGGGTCCCACCTCCATCGCCCCGTTATTGACCGCACAGATCGAGCCCCCGCCGGCGCCCAGCGTCTCCACGTTGACCATCGGCACGCCGATGAGATTGCGGTGATGCCAATTCCAACCCACCTCGGCGGGCGCGGAGGCGCCGGTCACCACGGATACGTCATAACTCGTGCCCCCCATGTCGACACATAGGAGATCCGGGGCACCTTTTGCCTCTGCGACATGGGCGGCGCCGACCACGCCACCGGCGGGGCCAGAGGCGAGAATCCGGATCGCACTACCGCGCAGATAATCCCGCGACATCACGCCACCGCTGGACTGCATGATCAGGAGTTGGCGTCGATAGCCGACCTCCTCCAGCCGCTCCACCAGGCGGTCGAGATAACCCGTCACGCAGGGACCGATATAGGCGTTCACGGCCGTGGTATTCGTCCGATCAAATTCCGGCGCCCGCGGCAGGACCTCACAGGAGAGCGAGATCTCGACCCCCGGCATCTCCTCCTCGACGAGTTCAGCCAGACGGCGCTCATGAACCTGATTCGCGAAGGAAAAAAGCAGGGAAATGGCGACCGACTCCACGTTCTGCTTCTTCAGGCGCTGAATCGCCTTGCGCGCCGCCCGCTCATCCAATGCCTTGTAGACCGAGCCGTCGGAGAGGATCCGTTCGGGCACGCCGAGCCGCCGCCGCCGGGGCACGATGAAATTCGGCGATGCCAGGCGAACATTCCAGATATCCTCCTTGAAGCCCCGGCGAAGCTCGAGTTCATCGCGAAATCCATCGGTCGTGAGGAGGCCAGTCACGGCACCGCTCATCTGGATCAACGTATTGTCGGCGATCGTCGTTCCGTGAACGATCGTCTCGACCTCCGACAGGAAATCGGACAGCGCGCGGCCCTCGCGAGCCGCCAGCGCCTCGAGCCCCTCCATCACGGCGAGTGAATTGTCATGGGGAGTGCTGAGCGTCTTCTCCAATACGACGCCACCATCCTTCAGGAGGGCAAAGTCGGTGAATGTACCGCCGATATCGATTCCAACCCTATACGTCATGGCTTCAGCCCCGTTCCGCCATCAGGCGCTCGCGGAGTTGCTCCGTTGCCGCGACGTCTACCTCGATATCGCATTCCTCCGCCGATCCCGTGAGTACGACGCCATAGCGTTCACGCGCCGCCTCCACGCTCACGTATTCATCGAGTACATCCTCTCGCACGGCAGCGGGATCGCGCAGGAAGGGACTTCCAAAACCGGCGCCGCCTCCATATTGGTAGGCGCATACAGCACCAGCGGGGAGATCGGCGCGTACCGAGTTCTCGATCTTGTACTCATTCGGCGTACCCACCTCGAAGTGGTTGCTATAGGCGGAAGCATCCTCTCCCCCACATAGCCCTCGCAATGGGTGCTTCATCGAAACCATCCAGGCGACAGCGATGGTGGGCTCCAGCACCTTCTTTACGTTCAGTGTTCCCGGCTGCCCACGCCAGCGACCCGGGCCGCCGCTATCGCAGGTCATCTCACGGCTCATATTGATCACGGGGAAGCGGCTCTCCGCATCTTCGGCTTGAGCGAGGATCAGATTTCCGAGACCGCTGCACATCGACCCCCAACCATCGACGCCTTCGGTAGCCGATGCATCGGAGGCCCGCACATCCACTCCCTGATCCATCCACATCTCTCCAGCATCATCAAAGCCGATCACGGCGTTGGGCATGCCGAGCTTGTAGACCTGCGGCGAAGAGCGTTCGGGTACGATCTGCGAGAGGGCAATGCAGATCGCCTCACCGATCTCACAGGCCGGATGAAATGCGCCGAGTGCCGCCGGTTTATTGGGCGGGGGCTGCACGATGGTGCCCTCGGGGATCACCATCTCGACCGCGTTGAAGAGACCTTCGTTCTTGACGATGGTCGGATCGACCATCGAGACGAGTTGGGCCATCGCATAACCACGACTATTCGAGAAGGTATTCCAGACATTCACCAATTCAGCACGATCGTCACTCCCGGTCATGTCCACCGTCAGCTGATCGCCCGCTACGGTGCACGCGACATGAACTTGCACATCTTCGTTGCCAACCGTGTCATGGTCGATCCAGACGTCCGCCTCGTAACAACCGTCGGGCCACTTTTCGATCTCATTGCGAAATCGGCGCTCCGTCTCCACGATATTGAAATTCATCGCGGCGCGAACCGTATCCGAATCCCATCTCTCCACCAGCTCGGCGAGCAGGTTCGCGCCATGCTCGGCCGCTCCGATCATTGCGGCGATATCTCCGGTGAAGGACGGGAGGCGATTGTTCCGAATCAGGAGATCGAGAACATCCCCCCTTCGCTTGCCACGATGAACGAGCTTCAGTCGCGGGATGGGCAGACCCTCGTGGAAGATATCGAGGGAGTCCACCGAAAAGCCACCGGGATCCTTGCCTCCCGTATCGCCCTGATGCGCCTGCAGGGCCTGGATGGCAACCAATTTGCCCGCGGAATCGAAGCAGGGGGCATATACCGTATAGTCCGGGAGGTGCCCTCCCCCATGATCGGGATCGTTGCCAAGAAAGACATCGCCGGGACCCCAATCGTCTTCTTCGTAGTATTCGAGTCCCCAGCGTATGGCCAGGGGGGATATGAAGAGCAGCTGCGGAACCCCCACCGAGATGCCGGCCAGTCGACCGTGAGCGTCGATGATACTGCCATTGCGCTCGTTGGACTGGTTGATGATCGCAGAGGATGCGGCGCGGCCGAGATGGATGGCGGTCTCGAAACAAATGGTCTCGAAGGCCCCACGTATGATCCCAGAAGTCACCGAATCGACCTCGGCGGACGTTTCCAAAGGAGAGCGCTTGGCCACGAGACGTCGATTGATTTCATAGCTCATCTCATCTTCTCCCAACGTCCACTTCCGGAGCTCGACAGAGGGCGCTCTCGCCTCACCTGCTTCGCTCAGAGAAATCCGTAGAGTTCACCTGCATTCTCACAGAAGATTCTCTGCTTCTTCGCCTCGTCGATCCCCTGGGCCATCGAGTCGATCAGGTAGCGGGAATTGGGCCAGTCGTTGATATGATGAGGGAAGTCACTCGACCACATCATATTGTCTACGCCCACCGCATCGCAATTCTGCACACCGTATTGATCGCGAACAAAGCCGACCTTCCAGCTTTGGCGAAAGTACTCACTCGGAAACTTGTCTCCGAGGTTGACCTCGCACCAGTATCGATTTCGCCGATAGCGGTCATCCATCTCCTGCAGCAGATAGGGAACCCAGCCCGCCCCGACCTCACCGCCTACAAATTGGAGCCGGGGGAAACGCTGAAAGAGGCCGTTGAAGATCGTCTCCGCAATGAGAACGGGCATGCGGCTCATCGTGGTGGCCAACGCGATGAGCTGCGGTGCCCCGCCCTTCTTGGCCGCAACCTTCTGGGTCGTATAATTGGCCGGCACCAGTCCGATGTGGACGTGGATGGGCATGGAGAGTTCCTCGGCGACAGCCCAGAACGCGTCGTCCTCGCGCGAGAGGAGCGACTGGCCACTGGGCCAGCTCGCCAGCCCCACGCCGACGGCGCCCGCCTTTTGTGCATCCCTCAGCATTTCGATGGCGTCCTCGATCCCGGTGGCCGGCATCTGCCAGATACAGGCCAGGCGCTCCGGAGAATGCGAGACCCAGGTGCTGATCCACTCATTATATGCACGCATGCCGGCCAGATGGAACTCGGAATCCTTCACCGACATGAAGTAGAGCATGGTGCGCTGCGGCGGAAAGAAGACCGCTGCGCTCACACCATCCTCATCCATCAATTCGAGCCGCGCCTTGGGATCGAGGATTCCGGGATGCATATCTTCATAGCAGACACCCGTCCAACGGAGATCTCGCGGTTTGACATCGGCGGCGGCGACCAGTCCGAGCGACTCCTTATAGTCCCCCAGCAGCCAGGCATCGCCACCGTCCTCATCCTTCACCAGCTTGGGGGCCCTGTCGTGGAACTTTGCCGGGAGCATCTTCTCCCATAGATCCGGCGCCTCGATCACGTGCTGGTCGCAGTCGACAATCTTGTATTCCACGATTTCTTCTCCCTTCGTCCCTTTCGCTTCATCCCATCTTCTTGCGTTGCCACCATCCAAGCCGAAGGCATTCCCGGGAGGCCGTATCGCCTCCATGCTTCAAGCGAACTGGCTATACCACTTGCGGTAGTTCGCAACCGGGCCATCGCCTTCGCATAGCACCGGCTTGTCAAAACAGGCCTTATTCTCCCAGATGGGAATATCATTCTCGAATTGCTGCTTCAGATCCTTGATCACGGCCTCCGCCAGATGCGTCTTTCTCGTATCCCCGTCCACTCTGACGGTGTATGAGAAACGCACATCCGTCATCTCCTCGTCGATCGGCGTTGCGGTATTCATCAAGATCGTGTCGATCAGGCCGCTGATGCGCACGATCTGGAAGCCGGGCCCATAATCCATGGTCAGCAGGGTCGCGTCCCCCTCGCCTCCGGGTACCCTCATTTTAAAACAGGACTCCGCCCGATGGATATATCCCTCCGTCGTGGCCTCGGTCGGGGGAATCGAAAGCGTTCCGTGTACGTATTTGAAGTGAGCCTGGTCCACGCAATTCTCATTCATGTCGAGCCAATTGGCCCGAATCTCCCAATGGGCGACATCCGGCCGACTCCATGCCGAGTCTCCGATTTCCGGGATATCCGGTATTTCAAAGAAGGGGGTGCCAGCATCGCGGTCGTGCCACATCAGAATCACGCCATTCTTCTCGACCAGCGGATACGTTCCGATCTTGGCTCGCGCCGGAATTCTCTTCGCGTACGGGATCTCGCTGCACTTTCCCTCGCCATCGAATTTCCAATGGTGAAAGGGGCAACGGAGCGAGTCACCCACGACCTCGCCTCCGAAACCGAGGTGCGCCCCCATATGCGGACAATGGGCGTCGAAGAGACGCGCGCTCCCTCCCTGGCCGCGAAAGAGCACGAGCTTCTTGCCAAAATACTCGAGTCGCCTGACTTCGCCCGCTGCGAGTTCATCGGAAAATGCCACTCGGAACCAGCCATTGGGATAGACGTTGAAGGGATACCGGCTCTCCATCGAGTTCGTCTCGTTCATGCATTCATTCCTTTCATGGCCGACCTCCGTCTGGATGCCGACGCTTCGCTTTAGTCGTCCACGCGGCCACCCCGGACCGCACTCCTGCCCTGGTCAATGGATCGAGACCAGACATCGCCCTTGCTCGATCGGACTTTCGTGGGACTTGGCCACGCCAGTTCCGATGACCTCGTCGCTTCGAAAAAGCGAATGGGGTCATACAGAGCTCGCAGATCGTCTGCGCACATTCTGGTTTCCGGCCCGACCCGATCGAGTGCCGGGAATTTCTGGAAACTGCGACCGATCCCTCGCAACGGGTCGCACTCCGCTTTATCTGACGAAGTGTCAAAAACCATGATAACCGGAGTCTCACCCATTCAGAGCCATATGGGAAGCAGAATTGTGCCGAGGACGGCTGGAAAACGATCGCAGGGTAGAATTCGAGCACCCGCGGGTAACCCGATGGAATCCGGCGGGTGGAGTGCAGATCCGATTCGGGCCGGGGCGCAATCCACTCGCGACCGGGTCGACCCAAGCCGCCTGCCCGGGCCGATTCCCGGCTCGCCACGGGCTCGCGGTGGCGCTTTCCCGGGCGGCGCATTCGCTACGTTCCCGAGCGATCAGAACTTTTGGAGCGGCGGGAGAACTCCTCGAACCCCGTAACCCGACCGCATTTTTTCCTGGGTCAACACGAAGCGAGGGGGGAGAACTGGCATGGCTGCGAGGACATTCCAACTCGCCGATCTCTATGAGTGCCTCTGCGATGCCGATCCAGACGCGGAGGCCGTAATCGCGGGCGGGCGTTCCGTCACTCGCCTCGCGCTCGACCGACGCGCCAATCGTCTCGCCCATCATCTGCTCGAGCAGGGGATCGGGCCGGGGGATCACATCGGCGTCTATGCGCTGAACCGAATCGAATGGATCGAAGCCCTGCTGGCCTGCTGGAAGATCCGGGCGGCCGCGATCAATATCAACTACCGCTATGTGCCGCGAGAACTCCGCTATATCTGGGAAAACTCGGATATCGTCGCCCTGCTCTACGAACGAAAATTCGCGGATCCGGTTCGGGAACTGGCCGCCGAGTTCCCGACCCTCCGAACCTACTTGATTCTCGAGGACGGCGGGCCACGGGACGATGCGGCCCTGGGCGAAAACTATGAGAGCGCCCTCGCCGGCGCTTCGGAGCAAAGAGATTTCGGCGCCCGCTCGGGGGACGATCTCTACATCGTCTATACCGGGGGCACGACGGGGTTGCCCAAGGGCACGCTCTGGCGCCACGAAGATCTCTATTCGAATATCGCCCGCAGACTGGCCGGCGATATCGAGCGTCCCGAGCAGATCGTCCGGCAATCGGGCAATCCCCTGGGCATGCGGACCCTCACCCTATCCCCCCTGATGCACGGGGGAGGCCAATGGCCCCTCTTCATCACACTCTTCAACGGAGGAGTCGCTCTCTTTCCGACCTCGAACCATTTCGATCCGGATGAAGTACTCGAAATGCTCGAGACCTATCGGGTCTCGACACTCAGCATCATCGGAGATGCAATGGGGCGTCCCCTGGCCGAGAGAAGGCTGGCCCTGCCTCTGCGCCACGACAGCCGCTCTCTCAAGGCCATCTCCACCGGCGGCGCTCTGCTGACGGCTCCCGTGCGAAATCTGCTGCGCGAGGCCTTCGGAAAGATCTATATCACGGGGGGGATCGGCAGTTCGGAGATCGGAAGTGCCGCCCGGGAAACCCGCCAATTCGACGCGACGAGCGGGCCTCGTTTCGCCCTGGAGGAGAAGGTCGCAGTCCTCGACGAAGATCTGAGCAGAATCAAAGCGGGCTCTGGCGGCGTGGGCCGACTCGCCCGCTGCGGCGACATCCCCATCGGCTACTACAAGGATCCGCAGAAGACCGCCGAAACCTTTCTTCACGACGCGGAGGGGGTGCGCTGGGTGATTCCCGGTGATTGGGCCAGGGTCGAGGAGGACGGCACGATCAGCCTGCTCGGCCGGGGCTCCCAATGCATCAACTCCGGCGGTGAGAAGATCTTCCCCGATGAAATCGAATCCGTATTGGTCCAGCATCCCGCAATCCGACACGCCGCCGCCGTGGGCGTGCCCGATGAAATTTGGATGCAGCGCGTAGTCGCCCTGATCGAGCCCCTCGACCCCGACGCGAAGCTTTCCCTGGCAGATCTGGAAGCCCATTGTCGCCGACATCTCGCGAGCTATAAGCTTCCGCGGGATTGGGTCATCGATAGCATCCGGCACACCGCGACTGGCAAGATCGATTACGTATGGGCGACCGCCCGCGCCATCGAGGCCACCGCGCCCCCCAGCCTCAGGCCTCCATCCGATTGACACCGTCGCCGCCATCGGAGAGTTCGACCTCGCGACCCACCCACTCGCTATTCTCCAACTCGCGCATCAGCCCCTCGTCCTCGCTGCGCGCATAGGCACGATCGCCGCCGGGAAGATCGCAAACCGCGGCCCCGAAGCGTCGGCCCTCCCGGCCGTGCACCACGCTATAGGCGGCAATGCGGGCGGGGCCCCGGGCCCGAAGCTGGATCTCTTTTTTCGCAAGGCCGTCCAGATGCGCCTGCACGGCCGCCTGATCGGGGCATGGCAGCGGGCCCGGGCGGGCGGAATAGACCGCGTAGGAATGGTTCACCATATGCATCCCGACACCACTCGCCATTCCGAATGCATCGGAATCCGCGCGCAATTTCTCCACCAGGCCGGCGATGGCATGGCCCACGTAGCCACTGCCCGGCCCCCCCTGATAGGGCAGACCTCCCGTGACCGTAAGGGGACGAGAATCGTCTTCGCAAAGACCCAGTGCATCCCGGGCGAAATTCACCGAACTCGGGAAACAACTATAGAGATCGAGGTAGGCGATCTCATCGATCCCGACTCCCGCTGTCTCGAGGGCCACGCGACCGGCCTCCTGCATCCCATGACTGCGCGAGAGATCCTCTCGCTCGGCCACGTAGAAGGGATCCCGAGCCTCGCAGAAGCCCCGCAAGTAGATGCGCCGATCCCTGGGAATTCCCAGGGCATCCGCCTTTTCATCGCTCGCCAGGAGAAGGCCGGAAGCCATGTCGACGTCCATGATGGCGACCAGATTCTTCGGATAGGGATGGGCGACCATGCGATTCTCTTCCGTAACCCGAGTGAGTTCGGACGCACTTCGCCGCTCCCGGAACCAGGCGTGGGGGTTCCTCTCGGCCACCTCCGTCATGCGCTCGAAGAGCCTTCCGAGTTGGCGCAGGTTCTCCTCATGGGAAAGCTTTAGGCGAGCGCGCCGGGCAGTGTCGAAGATCGCGAAGGTGAGATAGGCCTGGAAAATTTCGTGGGAAAGCTCCGAGGGATGGAAGGGAGCATCGAAGGGAATCGACCTCTTTTCAGCGGGTGGATGACTCCAGGCCGGGCGAATGCCCGCCTTCCTCATGCGCTTGCGAGTGGCGAGGCTCTCCGCCCCCACCACCAGGGCCAGGTCGGAGCGATTCGAGAGAATCCTTTCGGCCGCATTGCAGAGCAGTTTCTGGGAAGAGGTTCCGCTCATGCCCGAGAGATGCCGGCCCCCCTCACCGAGTTTGAGAGATTCCGCCAGGCGTCCCGGGGCGTCGTCATAGGTCCAGCTCAGGCCGTAGACGACGTTCACGTCGTCGATCGCCTCGATGACGTCGTTTCCGCCGCTATCCGCTGCGGCCATTTCCGCCATCTCGACCCAGAGGTCGAGGGGCTCCGGGGCATCCCCCTGCCCCGGATGGACGGTACGCTGGGCCACCCCGATCAGGCAGGGTCGACGGGGATCGTTCACCGACCGCTCCAACGAGGCGAACGCTTCTCCGCAAAGGCCTTGGGGCCCTCCTTCGCATCCTCGCTCCGGAAGACCTTGCCACTCAACTCCATCTCGACCCCGTAGGCCTCTTCAAGCGAAAGTCCGAGCCCCCGCATCACGCTCTCCTTGGTGGCCTGAACGGCCATCGGTGCGTTGGCGGTGATCCGACGCGCCCAATCGTAAGCCCGTTGTTCGAGATCCTCCTCAGCGACGATCTCATTGATCAATCCGAGTTCCAACGCCCGCGCCGCCGGAAAGTGTTCCGCCGTCAACAGGAATTCCATGGCGGCGGGAAAGTTCAGCTGGCGGGGCAGGCGCACGGTCGTTCCCCCACCGGCAAAGAGGCCGCGTTTGGGCTCCATCACGCCGAAGCGGGCGTGTTCGCTGGCGATCCGGATATCCGCCCCTCCCAGCATCTCCATCCCGCCCGCGACGCAGGGGCCGTTCACCGCCGCGATCACGGGCTTGTAGAGTTTCACATTTCGCAGCACCGCGTAGGTCCCATCGGAAAGCCGACAACCGTCGATCTCCTTGACGTCTCCGCCGGAGATCTTCTGCTGTAATTCCGTGATCTGGGGGATGTAGGTCTTGAGGTCGGCGCCCGCCATGAAATTGCGCTCGACGCCCGTCACGATCGCGACCCACGCATCCTCATCCCGCTTGAAGTTGCGCCAGGCGGCGGCGAGGTCCCGAAAATGGTAGAGGTCCAATGCATTCCGGGTCTCGGGACGGTCCAGGGTGATCTTGACGATATGCTCGTGATTCTTCTCGTAATGGATCGGCATTCTTCAGGGACTCTCGAGAGAAACTGGGGAAGACTATTCCAGACGACGCGAGCATGATAACGCGCTCCCCATGCCAGGTGAAGTCGAGCCGAGCCAGGGCGGAATGCCCGGCCCCGGAGGAGCGGGGCCCCTCTGCCCGAGATTCGGGGCAGCCGGATCGACCCGAGGAGGCCTCACTTCCTCCCCCGCCCCGGCCCCCGGCCCCCGAAAACACATCGCCCCGCCGACTCGGGCCGGCGGGGCGATGGCGATTCCTGGAGCACGAGACCGGATTCGAACCGGCGACCCTCACGTTGGCAACGTGATGCTCTACCAGCTGAGCTACTCGTGCCTGAAATCCAGATTTGGACGGAGGTTTTACGCAACCCGAGGGGCGGCGTCAAGGAAGAAATTCAGAACTCCTATCGACCCCATGGGGAACGGCCCCCGATCAGAGTTTGACGACCTTGCCCGCGGTATTCGGAAGATCGGCGGTGGCGTTGCGAGTATCGAAGACGCGAGAGGAGGCATTCACCAATCGCGCGTAGTCGATCTGGCTGTGGTTGGTGAGGATGACGACCAGATCCGCCTGGCCGAGAACCTCAGCGCCGAGATCCCGCCCCTTGTAGGCGATCCCGTCGATCTCGCATTCGGGGACGAATGGATCGTGGTAGCTGACCTCTGCCCCCCTGCGAGCGAGTTGGCTCACGATGTCGATCGCGGGCGACTCCCGCAGATCTCCGACATCGCTCTTATAGGCGACACCGACCACCAGCACCCGGGCGCCATTCACCGCCAGCCGGGCCTCGTTCAGAATGTCCCCGATGCGATCGACTACATGCCCCGGCATCGCGCTGTTGATCTCCGTCGCCAATTCGATGAAGCGCGCCGAAAAATTCAGGGATTTCATGCGCCAGGAGAGATAACTCGGATCCACCGGAATGCAGTGTCCTCCGAGTCCAGGACCGGGCAGGAATTTCATGAAGCCATAGGGTTTGGTCGCGGCGGCCTCGATGACTTCCCATACATCGAGCCCCAGGCGCTCACACATCAACGCGACTTCATTCGCCAACCCGATATTGATTGCCCGGAAGGTATTCTCGAGAAGCTTCACCATCTCGGCAGCCTGGGTCGAACTCACGGGCACCGTCTCATCGAAGACGGTGGAAAAGAACTCACAGGCGAGTTCCGTGCATAGCGATGTCTCGCCTCCCACCACCTTCGGAACATTCTTGACCTTGAATTGATCGTTCGCCGGATCGATTCTCTCGGGCGCAAAGGCCAGGCCGAAACCCTCGCCCACCTTGAGCCCCGTTTCCTCGAGAACCGGAACAAAGAGTTCGCGAGTCGTTCCCGGATACGTGGTCGAACCGAGAATGACCAGGTCTCCGCCCACCAGGCGATCGCGAACTTCCTCGACGGCACTCGCCATGAAGGAGATATCCGGATCCTTGGTCTTGGTCAGTGGCGTAGGCACGCATATGTTCACGATCTGGACCTCCGCCAGGCGATCGAAATCCGTGGTGGCCTGCAGACGACCCGCTTGCTTCTCGGCCAGCAGATGCTCGTGGGGAACGTCTCCGATATAGGAAGTACCCGCCTCCACCGAGCGAACCTTGGCCGCATCGATGTCGAAACCAATCACCTTGAAGCCGGCCCTGGCGAGTTCCACCGCCAGGGGCAGACCCACGTAGCCGAGGCCGATCACGCCCACCCGGGCTGAACGATCCTGGATCTTCTCTCGCAATCCCTCGAGTCTTCCCTCTTTCATCGGCTGCTACTGATCTCCCTCACGCCTCGTATTCGCGATTCAACGTCCAATCATCCACTTCTATTCACTTCCACTCACTTCCACTCACTTCCACTTCTATCACTTCTATCACTTCGGGATCCGAGAATCCCCCCTGCCCCCCAGGGGCTCAGCCGGGTGGAGGCGCCTGCTTCCCGGTCCCGGGAACGCTCCCACACCCGCCTATTCTTCGGTCATCTCGCGCTGAAATAATCGGAAAAATAAACGTATCCGGACCATAGGGTCAGCACCGTGGCAATTCCCAGGCAAGCCAAACCGATCTCATGGGCGGGCAGACCCACGGTCGTGTAGTGAAAGAGCAGGGCTCCCACGGAAAAATTCTGGACGAAGGACTTCAGCTTGCCCTGCCACGAGGCTCCGACCACGTGGCCGTCGGAGGAAGCGAGGCTTCGCAATCCCGTCACCGCCAGTTCCCTCCCGACGATCACCACCACCATGAAGCCCGCCCAACTGGGAATTCGGCCCGCGGCCACCAGCATGATCAGGGCCGTAGCAATCAACAACTTATCCGCCAGGGGATCGAGCAATTTTCCGACCCGGGTCACGCTCGCACCCTCGCTTCGGCGGGCGAGCCAGCCGTCGAGAATATCCGAGAGCGCGGCGATGATGAACGCCCACGCCAGGAATTGGCTTCCGAAGGGACTCTTGCCCCAACTGGTGGGAATCAGCAGGAGAACGGGAACCACGGCGATCCGCAGCATCGTGACCGAGTTCGGAAGATTCCAGAAGCTCTCGCGTTCCCCCAGGCCCTTTCCGGCGAAAGCCGAGCGATTTTCATGCGCCGCCTTGGGCGGCGACGTCGTTGTATCGAGAACGGGAGCTTCGCTGCTTCCCATGCTCTCTGCCTCCCTCTCCAGATCTATGATGCCGCACCCCATTTCCGAGGCTTGCGGCCTGAGGAGCGCTCCCCTTCGTCATGGTCGACGGGCCCCAGAGAGAGCGCAGCAGGCCCGGCGGCGGTGGTCGCGGTGTCAAAGGTCGGGGTGCCCGATGGTAATTCAGAAAACGCGACACGGAAGCCCGGGCGCGCAACCAATCCGCAACTCTTTGTGGCGGATTCGGCGGCCCGCCGGCTCGAATCGCAGCCACGCAGCCAGACGCGGGAATCCCTCGGCCAATCCGGCGCGGGAACAGCCCCAGCGCGCCCCCCTCCGGGGCAAACGATTGCGCGGGAAGCCCTCGGGCCGATAGACTGCCGGGGGAGAGGTGCCGCCCGACAGGTCGAGCGAACGCCCCCCGACGCTGCCCGACTTTCGAGTACCGGAGAATTCTTCTCCGAGAGCGGTGCCGTCTCGAGCAAGACAGGATTGTCCGCTATGTCCTCGATCCCCAGATCTGTCGATTTCCTCGTCATCGGAAGTGGCGTGGCCGGTCTGCATTTTGCCCTGCGAGTCGCCGAGCACGGCTCGGTCGGAATCATCACGAAGACCCGGGCTTCGGAATCCGCGACCCATTATGCCCAGGGAGGCATTGCGGCGGTCACCGATTCCCAGGACAGCTTCGACGACCATGTCCAGGATACGCTCTACGCGGGCGCCGGACTCTGTGACGAACGGGTCGTCCAATACGTGATCGAGCGCGGACCGCGTGCGATCGAAGATCTGCATAAATGGGGCGTCCTATTCGACCGCAGCGAAAGGGCCGGAGAATCTGAACTCAGTTATGACCTCGCCCGGGAAGGCGGGCATTCCAAGCGCAGGATTCTCCACCATCGGGATGCCACGGGCCGCGAAATCGAGCAGTCCCTGCTGAACCGCGCCGCCGCCCATCCCCGAATCACACTTTTCGAGAACCATAGTGCGGTCGATCTCCTGACCGCTCATCGGGCCGGGAGAACCGAGGGCAATCGCTGTCTCGGCGCCTACGTATTGGATGCGAATACCCTGGCGATCCATCGATTCCTCGCCCCGATCACCCTGCTGGCCACCGGGGGGACGGGCAAGGTGTATCTCTACACCAGCAATCCCGACATCGCCTCGGGCGACGGCATGGCGATGGCCTACCGGGCGGGGGCGTCGATCGCCAATATGGAATTCATGCAATTTCATCCCACCTGCCTCTTCCACGCGGATTCAAAATCCTTCCTGATCAGCGAAGCCGTTCGCGGGGAGGGCGCCGTGCTGCGAAACCGCGAGGGTGACGCCTTCATGGCGCGTTATCACGAAATGGGAGATCTCGCTCCCAGGGATGTCGTGGCCCGGGCGATCGATAGTGAATTGAAGCGATCCGGGGATGATTATGTGACCCTCGACATCACGCATCAGGACGCATCTTTCGTGTGCCGCCGCTTCCCGAATATCTACGCGCATTGCCGGGATTTCGGAATCGATATGACCAGGCAACCCATCCCAGTCGTCCCGGCCGCCCATTACTGCTGCGGCGGAGTCCGCACGAATCTCGTGGCGGAGACCGATCTGCCCAACCTCTTCGCGGCGGGTGAGGTCACTTGCACCGGCCTGCATGGCGCAAACCGCCTGGCCTCGAATTCGCTGCTCGAAGCCGTTGTCTTCGCCGATGCCGCAGCCGACGAGGCCATCGGACGTCTGGGCGGAATCGAAGACGTGGGCAAGATCCCGGCCTGGCGGGATGGAGAAGTCCGAGAAAGTGATGAAGCGGTCGTGATCACCCAGAATTGGGATGAGATTCGTCGCTTCATGTGGAATTATGTCGGCATCGTGCGGACCGATCGCCGACTGGCCCGGGCGCATCATCGAATCACGCTGCTGAATGACGAAATCAATCAATACTATTGGAATTTCAGGATCACTCCTCCGCTGCTCGAATTGCGCAATCTGGCAACGGTGGCCGAGTTGATCATTCGGTCTGCGGAGCATCGACGGGAGAGTCGCGGACTCCACTACAATCTCGATTACCCCAAGCGAGACGATGAGAACTTCCGGACCTATACCCTGCTGCGGCGGGGAGAGCCTCCCCGGAGCCATCCCACGTGGGACTGATCCCGAAGACCATCCGGTGGAGGCGATCATGAAAAATCTCGCATACCCAAGGCGGGGGCTGCGTCGGCTGAAGTGAGCAGACTGCCCATTTCCCGCTGCCTCCACTCGCGCGGCCAGGCTACGAGGCTCCTGGCTGCCCTGGTCGGCTTCGTCCTGCTCCAGGGTGCGAATGTCGCCCCGGCCCTGATCCTGGATGCCGGCGACGGCCAGGGCAATACCGACCCACCTCCGGACGATCCCGGCTGGAGCCATGTCGGACATCATCTCGGTGGACCCTCGGTGATCTACCTCGGAAACCGCTGGGTGCTGACGGCCGATCATGTGGGTGCCAGCATCGTATTCATCCAGGGTCGACGCTTCAATCCCGTCGCGGGATCCCTCGTCCAACTCCATAGGGAATTGACAGACGTCGAAGAATCCAAAAGTGCCGAGACGAGGCAGGAAGGGAGCGAGGAGAATTCGGAGGAGCCCCGCAGATCCGATCTCCTACTCTTTCGCATCGACGGCGATCCCGGCCTGCCCATACTCCCGATCGCCGCTTTGACCCCGAAAATCGGGGAGAACGCCCTGCTGATCGCGGGGGGATCCTCTCGTGGCCCACGCGTCAGCCTCTACTCTCCGGGCTTGGCCATCAGGGATGGCTTTCATTGGCATCAGGACGATACGATGCGCTGGGGAAGCAATCTCGTGGATCGGGGGCCGACCTGGGTCGAGCACCAGGACACCAACACCCGGGCCTTCCCCCTGGTCTTCGATCGCCTCGAGGATCGCAATTCGACGCCTGATGAGGCGGCCGCCGGCCTGGGAGACTCGGGCGGAGCGGTCTTCACCCGCGCCAATCCGATCCTTCCCGAAACCGGCTGGGTGCTATCGGGCCTTCTCTTCAGCGTGGCCAGTGATTTTTCTCAACCGCCCGAGACCACTTTCTACGGCAACATCACCTGGGTCGCAGACCTCAGCCATTATCGCGAAGAGATCCGCCGTCACGTCTGGCCGAAATGCGAGGATCGCGATCCAAGGCGGGGCCTCGCCCCCGACTGTTCGGCTCTCCGCTTCCCGGATTCGCAGTCGATGTCGCGGATCATGGCGCTGGCCGGGGCAAGTGGGCTGCTGCTCGTCTTTCTCTGGATGCTGATTCGGCGGCGAGGCGGAGAGGCGTCGCAACCGGAGCGATAATTCCGGGGATGCTCGGCCATCCCCCTCCTCCACATGACTCCCTGGAAGTCGCCATCGGGGATCATCGGGACTGAATCCGACCGCCCTCGAAGCAAACCCGCCAGGAACCTTCCCGGGGATGCTTCCGATCCGAAGCGGCGGCGTGATGAAACTCTCTTCCTCGGCCGAATTCCGGGTCGAGAGGGGATCGGGCGCCGCATGGCAGCAATTCCAGGCGATCGTTTCGCTCTCGTCGGTCTCGGGTCGAAAAGGTCGTCGATTGAAGTCTCCTCCGCAGCGACGAGACTCGCATCTTTCCCAAGGGCTGCGGGATGCCTCCGAAACGAGAAACTCTGCCTATTGCGATGCCGTTTCCCCGATTCCTTCCGAGCGGATCGTTCAGAGCGACCGATAGATCAGGGTGAGGGCCGCGATGAAGGAGAAGATCAATACGGAGATACGCATCGCGCGCTGATTCACCCTGGGCGCCGTCCAATTCGAAAGCCCGAGCCCCAACAGGCCACCCGGCATCAGCCAAAGACCCGCCCGCACCTCCGCCTCCCCCAGGTATCCCACCCAGACCAGTCCGACCAGGGCCAGCAGATTTCCGAAAACGAAAAAGGGAGTCAGGACGGCTCGCATTCGGGCCGGGGAGACATGCTGATGAATCAGCGCCAGGGGGGGGCCCGGCATGGAGGAGGTCGTCGCCATGAACCCGGCAAGAGTCCCACCCGCCAGAAAGTTGGCCGGGGTCGGCTGCAATTTCAGGCCGGAAATCGAAAAGCCAACTCCGGCGAGAACCACCAACCCGACGGTGAGGGAGATGCCTCGGACATCGCTGATCGAGAGCCATGCGAGCGCGAGCAGAACACCTGCGAATTGACCCAGGAGCGGAACTCCCAGCCCTCGGTAATCCGCCGTCTTTCTTTCGCGCCAGGCCATGCCCAACATGAAGGGAATACCGGCGATCATGAGCGGCCCGGGCACCAGGCGAGTCTCCAACTGGACGAGAACGGGCGCCACGACCAGGGCCAGACCAAAGCCCAGGGAGCCCTGGACCAGCGCTCCGACGGCCATCGCCACGGTCGCGATGGCAATCTGGAGCGCGGAGAGTTCCAAGACCGTCTACTCGGGGGTTACGTAGGCGGAGGCGATGCCTCCATCTACCAAAAAGGTGGTCCCGGTGATATAGGAAGCCGCATCCGAGGCCAGAAAAAGCACCGCCTCGGCGATTTCCTCGGCCTCGGCCAGGCGTCCCATGGGAATGTGGACCAGCCTGCGCGCCTTTTCCTCCGGATCGGCGAGAAATTCTTCGAGCAGGGGTGTTCGCACGGGTCCCGGGCAGAGTGCATTTGCCCGAATTCCCTGACGCGCATATTCGACCGCAATCTCCCGGGTCATCGCCAGCACACCGCCCTTGCTCGCCGTGTAGGCAATCTGGGAAGTCGCCGCTCCCACCACGGCTACAAAGGAAGCGGTATTGATGATCGACCCCCCCCCGCTCTCCAGCATCGCCGGAATTCCGTAGCGGCAGCCGAGAAAGACGCCCTTCAGATTGACGTCGATCACCCACTGCCAGACATCCAGGGGTGTGTCGACGGGTGAACCGTCACCTTCCGGGAAGATTCCCGCATTGTTGAAGAGCACGTGAAGGCCGCCCATCTGAGCGACAGTGGTCTCTACCGCCCGCCTCATATCCGCATCGTCGGAGACATCGCCGACGACCAGAAGCGCCCGTCCTCCGGCCTCCTCGATCTGATCAACCGTCCCCTGGCCAGCCTCCCGATTGCGTTCACAGACCGTCACCCCGGCACCTGCCGCAGCCATGCGAAGTGCCGTCTGTCGTCCGATTCCACTCCCGGCCCCCGTGATCAGCGCCACGCGGCCCTCGAGCGAGCGATCTCCGTCTGCTACCAATTCCTTCTCCCCCGGAATCCTTGGAAGGCCAAGCTTAACCGACACCGGCCCATTTTCGAGGATATGAGAAGAGCGTCCGCAGACGCCTCGAAGCCCCGGCTCAGATCCTCTCGAAGAATCTGGCCCGTTCGAAATCCGTGACCACGCGATTGTATTCTGCGAGTTCGGCCCGCACAAAATTCAACAGATGGTCAACCACCTCATCCCCAAATGCCGAACGAACGAAGCTGCTATCTCCGAAAATATCCGCCGCTTCGCCCAGGGAATGGGGAACGCGCGGCAATTCCGTCGCCAGATAGCCATTGCCCTCGAAGGGCGGACCGGGATCGCTCTTCTTCTCGATACCGTCGAGGGCGGCCGCGAGCATGCCCGCATAGACGAGATAGGGATTGGCATCGCCACCGGGGATCCGGCATTCAACGCGTAGACTCGGGCCATGTCCCACGACCCGGAAACCCACCGTCCGATTGTCGTAGGCCCAGGCGATGCGGGTGGGAGCGAAAGTATCCTCGACGTAGCGCTTATATGAATTGACGTTGGGCGCAAAGAGGAGTGAGAGCGCCCGGGCATTTTCGAGCAACCCCCCCACGGCATGACGGAAGAGATCCGTCGGGCGGGCTTCACTCCCGGGCAACTTTTCGCCATCGCCGGAGAAGAGAGAAGTTCCGTCCTCTCCAACGAAACTCATATGGACATGCAAACTATTTCCAGCATGATCCGTATGCCATTTTGCCATGAAGGTGAGCGCCGAGTCCTGCTGAGCCGCGATCTCCTTGGCGGCCAATTTATAGAGAACATGCCGATCGGCCATCTCCACGGCCTCGGCATAGCGGAGGTTGATCTCGTGCTGCCCCGCACTGGCTTCGCCCTTGCTGAACTCCACGGGAACACCCGACGCATCCACCAGGCGTCGGATGGCTCCGATCACGGGCTCCGCAAAAGCGCCGGAAAGAATATGGTAGTCCTCGTTATAGTCCTGGCTCAGAACGAGATCGTGGTAATTCTTGCCGCGCGCCCCCGCATAGGTTTCCCGAAAGAGAAAGAATTCGAGTTCACTGGCGAAATGGGGTAGGAAATTGAGTTCCGAAGCCCTCTCTACCTGGCGCTTGAGAATATTGCGAGGCGCCACCGAGATGGGAACGTCTCGCTCCTCTTCAAGGGTGTCGCAAAAGACGACCGCCGTGCGATCCAGCCAGGCCGCTTTTCGCAAACTCCCCCAATCGGGAACTGCTCGCAGATCGCCGTAGCCCTTCTCCCAACTCGTAAACGCATAGCCGGATGTGGGCTCCATCTCCATATCGCTGGCCAGGAGATAATCGCAGGCGTGCATCCCATGATCGATTACGTCCTCGAGGAAGTAACGGCCCACGATCCTCTTGCCCATCAGGCGGCCGTAGAGATCCGGGAATACGGTCAGGACGGTCTCGATACTCCCATCCTCGATGCCACGTTTCAGCGAGTCGAGATCGAGTCTGCCAGAATCGTTCAAGGGAACCCTCCCCGCCATGACCTCTCTTCCGGATTCACGAAGAGCGGTTTCTCAGTCCGGCTCCACCTCTTCTTCCATGGCACGGAAGAGGGAGAGTTGGGGCAGCTTGCGACCGCCCTCAGCCGGCACCGGATATGTGCCGGAAAAACAGCCGTCACAAATCCCCAGCTTGAGTTCGCGCTCCGCGGCGGCGCGCAGACCTTCGAGGGATAGATAGCCGAGAGAATCCGCACCGATGATCTCCCGGATCTCTTCGGTACTATGCTGCGAGGCAATCAATTCCTCCTCGGTGGGCGTGTCGATCCCGTAATGGCATGGGCCCTTCGTGGGAGGCGACGAGATCCGCACATGCACCTCGCGAGCACCGGCCGCGCGTAGCATCGCCACGATCTTGACCAGGGTGGTTCCTCGAACGATCGAGTCATCCACCAATACGACCCTCTTGCCGCCGAGAAAGTTTCGAATCGCATTATGCTTCACCTTGACGCCGAAGTTTCGGATCGCCTGGGCGGGCTCGATGAAGGTGCGGCGCACATAATGATTCCGGATCAGGGCCGTCTCGTAGGGGATATTCTCCTCCTCCGCGTAGCCGAGCGCAGCGGCTGTCCCCGAATCGAGTACGGGGACCACCATATCGGCCCCAACCGAATATTCTCTCGCCAGGGCGCGCCCGAGCGCCTTGCGAAATGCGTAGACGTTATAGCCGAGTAGATTCGAATCCGGCCGCGCGAAATAGATGTATTCGAAGATGCAGAAATGCCCCCGGGCAACACGGCTCATGGGCCTGATGCTGCGCAGGCGACCCCGACGAATGACGACCACCTCACCCGGCTCAACGTCGCGCTCGAAAGAGGCGCCGATCAGGTCGAGGGCACAGGTTTCACTCGAGAGCACCCAGGCTCCATCGAGGCGCCCCAGGCTCAGGGGGCGAAATCCGTTGGGATCCCGCGCGCCGATCATCGCATCCTCGGTAAGCAGGATCAGGCTGAAAGCCCCCTTCACCCGGGAAACGGCATCCAGAAAGCGATCCTCGATCGTCTGCTCCCGGGAACGCGCGAGCAGATGCAGGATGACCTCGCTATCCGAGGTCGAGCCGAAGATTGCGCCCCTTCCTTCGAGTTCGTGGCGTATTGCCAGGGCGTTCACGATATTGCCGTTATGGGCGATCGCAATCGGTCCGCCATCCGTATTGGCGCAGATCGGCTGGGCATTTCGCAGCAGGCTTTCCCCCGCGGTCGAATACCGAACATGCCCGAGGGCATGCCGACCCTTCAGGCGATTCAGGGTTTTGGCGCCGAAGGTGTCGGCCACCAACCCCATGGCCCGATGGGCCGCGTGCTCGCCACCCGACGAGGCCACGATTCCACAACTCTCCTGGCCCCGATGCTGGAGCGCATAAAGGCCCAGGTAGACGATATGGGCGGCTTCGTCGTGGCCATGAATGCCGAAGACCCCGCATTCATCCCTGAAGTGTTCCGCCTGATGCTCGCGAGCCAGTTCAGCCTCGGATTGCTCCGACAGAACGAGGCCAGTAGACCGAACTTCACTCATAGCCCCGAATCCCCCTGCGGACAAAGAGAACAACGTTCCAACATCCCGAAGAGCAGGCGAAAGCGATATTCACCGGACTGCGCAACGACCCGTGTCGGCAAGAGAGCCTCGATCCGGAGGGAGGAAATCTATGGCAGAATCCGGCCCTCACGCCGCATCATGCCAGGCCATGAGTGTATCCGAGCGGAGCGTTTCGGCGCCACCGTCGCAGGGCTCCCCCCCGGCTCCAACCCAAGGCGCGGAGCCCGCCATATCCCGGAGAATTCGGGCTTCGGCGGATCCACAGGGAAATCCGGCGATCCGGAGCCCCGGCCAAGAGTTCTCCCGGGACGGGGATCTTCGCGACCCGCGCCCGGGGGAATACTGCTCGAACTGGCCCCGCTGCGCGGGATTCCCCGGCCCGGGGGCGATCGATTGCAAGATCTACGGAGACAGACTTCGGGCTCTCCCCTATATTGCAGCATTGCATCTCCCCCATTCGCCAATGCGATCCTAAATGCGGAGGAAAAATTGGCTCTCGACGACGGACAACTCCTTGAACTCTGTTCCCAGACCCTCGAAGAAAGCAATTTCAGCGAACTCGGCCGCAAATACGAGGGCAAAGTCCGGGATAGCTATGTCGACGGCGATCGCCGCACCATCGTCGTCTCGGATCGGGTCAGCGCCTTTGATGTGGTCATCGGCACCATTCCTTTGAAGGGGCAGGTGCTGAACCAGATGGCGGCTTTCTGGTTCCACAGGCTCTCGGATATCGCAGCCAATCACCTGATCGACGTTCCGGATCCCTGCGTCTCGGTCGTGCGCGAATGCGGGCTCTTGCCAGTGGAATTCGTCTATCGAGGCTATCTGACGGGATCGACCAAGACCTCGATCTGGACCGCGTATGAGCGTGGCGAAAGAGATTATTGCGGTCATCAGCTGCCGGAAGGCCTGCGCCGCCACGAGAGACTGCCCGAAGCCCTGCTCACACCCACCACCAAGGCGGAGATGGGAGCTCATGACGAACTCACATCCCGAGAGGAAATCATCCGCAACGGAGTGATGAGCGAGGCCCTCTATGACGAAGCCACCCGCCTCACGAGCGCTCTTTTTGCCGCGGGAAGCCATTTTGCCAAGGAACGTGGACTGATCCTGGTCGATACCAAATACGAATTGGGTCTCGATCCGGATGGGGGCTTGGTGGTGATCGACGAAATTCACACACCCGACTCCTCCCGTTATTGGTACGCGGACAGTTATGACGAGGCGATGTCGAAGGGTCAGGATCCCTCGGCGATCGACAAGGAATACGTTCGACTCTGGTTGGGAGAGCGGGGCTACTCGGGCGATGGCCCACCTCCCGCACTCAGCGATGAAGTTCGTTGCGAGGCCGCCCGGCGCTATATACGCGCCTATGAACTGGTCAGCGGGCTGACTTTCGAACCCGATCTCGATGAACCCCTCGCCCGCATCCGCGCAAATCTGGGGCTCTGAGGCTCGGCGCCAGCGTCGTCCATCGGTATTCCAGCGGCCCGGCTTCCGGAGCGGGATCTAGAGCTGCCACCACACGTAGGCCAGCATGACATAGTACATCGCGGGCAGGGCGAGCAGCGGGGAATCGATACGATCGAGGACCCCGCCCATCCCGGGCAGCAGCGCGCCCGTATCCTTGATATCCGCATCGCGCTTCAGCAGCGACTCGACCAGGTCGCCGATGATCCCCACGACGCAGAGAAGCAGGCTCACGACGATCACCATCCACGTGGAAAAACCAGCACACCACTCGGCCCAGAAGATGCTGAAGACCATGAAAGTGAATAGTCCACCCAGAGTCCCGAGAACGATGCCACCCAGGGCTCCTTCGATGCTCTTATTCGGACTGATCTCGGGGGCCAATTTCCGTCGCCCCCAGGCCCGGCCAGCGAAATAAGCTCCCGCATCACAGAGAATGACGACGACCAGGCAGTAGACCATCAGGAAAATGCCGGTCTCGGGCACCAGGGGCACCTCGGATAATCGCGCCTCCCCGAAGTGGAGCAGGGCCGAGCGATAGAAGAAGCGCAAAAAAACCGCATGGGAGATCAACCAGGCGACGTAGAAGACGCCGAAGAAGGTACCCGAGATGCTGGCCAGAGCCTCTTCGATCCGCGCCTTCCCCAACTGGGCAACCATCAGAACCAGCAGCGAAGCCGTCATCAAGAGCATCGCCGCATAGGCGCTGCTGACCCATGCCACGCCGATGACCGCGGTCCCGAAAACCAACCCGGTCCCGATCAGGGGGCGCGCTCCCTTGCCCTCGATCAGGCGGTAGAACTCGCGCTGGGCGAGCAATCCAAAAGCCAGAACCACAGCGAGATAGGGATAGCCCCCGATGACGATCACATAGGCCACCAGGGGAACCAGTACCAATGCCGTCAGGAGCCGAGAAGCGAGGTCACCCAGGCGGCGCCCGGGAGCGGAATCGGGGATGGGGGTAGCCGGCAGCGGATGAACTCCCTCGACCTGCGGAACCTCAGTCATCTCCGAGTCGGGGGGGGATCCGTTTTCAGAACTCATGGCTCCACCATCTTACCCCAGAATTCCAGATCCGAAGTCTCGAAGCGGGGCGCCGTCCGCGGCATCCCCCAGTTCCCGGATCGGCGAGCTAACGCCCGGAATGTCCGAAGCCGCCGTCGCCGCGCTCGGATTCGCCCAAGGCGTCGACTTCCTGCCACTCGAGCCGGGAGAGCCGGGAAACGACGAGTTGTGCGATCCGATCCCCCCGCTCAAGTGGAAAGTCCTCGGATCCCAGGTTCATCAGGATCACCTTCACCTCGCCCCGATAGTCGGAGTCGATCGTCCCCGGGGAGTTGGGGAGGGTGATCCCATGACGAAGCGCCAGACCGCTCCGGGGGCGGACCTGGGCCTCGTAGCCCTCCGGAAGTTCGATCGCAAAACCGGTCGGCACCAGGCGGCGTTCCCCTGGAGCAATCACGAAACTCTCGGGGATTGCCGCGCATAGATCCACCCCCGCCGAGCCGGCCGTGGCCGGCTTCGGAAGGGTCAGACCGTCTCCACCGGGTAGACGGAGGAGTCGGACGCGAAGACTCTCAGTCAAGCGAGTCCCCTATTGGGCCTCGGCCGCGGCGTCCGCCAGGGCTTCCTTGCGTGAGAGACGAATGCGCCCGGCAGGATCGATATCGATGCATTTGGCGAGCACCTCATCCCCTTCGGAAACCACGTCGGTCACATTGTCGACACGCCCTTCGGCGAGATGACTGATGTGGATCAACCCATCGGTGCCGGGAAAGATCTCCGCGAAGGCCCCGAAATCCGTCACCCGCTTCACCTTGCCGAGATAGACCTTGCCGATCTCCGCTTCCTGGGTGAGTTCCTGCACCATCGCGAGGGCCATTTCCACAGCGGAGGAATCCGGTCCGAAAACCGAAACCCGACCCGAATCCTCGACATCGATCTTGGCGCCCGTGGTCTCCTGGATCGCGCGGATCACCTTGCCGCCTGGGCCAATGATGTCGCGAATGCGATCCGGCTTGATCTGCAGGACCTCAAGACGCGGGGCGAATTCATGCAATTCCTTGCGCGCCTGGAGTCCATCGAGATCCGCCGAGGTCTCCTTGTCCATGCAGTCCAGGATGTGCAGCCGGCCTTCCCGCGCCTGCTCCAGGGCATTTTCGAGAATATCCCAGTCGATCTGCTGGACCTTGATGTCCATCTGCAGGGCCGTAATTCCCTCTTCGGTTCCCGCGACCTTGAAGTCCATGTCGCCGAGGTGATCCTCATCACCGAGAATATCCGAGAGAACGGTCGTCCTCTGGCCATCGGTAATCAGCCCCATCGCGATCCCAGCGACCGGGGCCCGAAGGGGAACACCCGCATCCAGCATGGCCAGGGTCGACCCGCAGACCGCCGCCATGGAGGAGGATCCATTCGACTCGAGGGTCTCACTGACCACTCGGATCGTATAGGGGAAATCCTCGTGTTCCGGCAGAATCGGGGTCACCGCCCGTTCCGCCAGGGTGCCATGACCGACCTCGCGTCGACCGGGCCCGCGCAGGGGGCGCGCCTCGCCCACGGAAAAGGGCGGAAAATTGTAGTGGAGCATGAAGGTCTTTTTGAATCGGCCCTCCATGCCATCGATGGTCTGCTCATCGAATCCGCTACCCAGGGTACAACTCACGATCGCCTGGGTTTCGCCACGCGTAAAGAGCGCCACGCCGTGGGGTCTTTGTACCGGGCGCACCTCGCAGGCAATCGGCCGGATGTCGGTGCTCTTGCGGCCATCGATGCGTTCGCCTGTGCTCAGCACGCGCTCGCGCATCAACTCTCCCCCGAGATCGTGGAGAATCTGCGACACGTTCCCACGCAATGCGGCGAGTCCATTGCGACGCTCGTCCCAACCCGCCAGGGAATCGATTTCCACCTTCTCTGCGGCATAAGCCTCGACGAAGCCGGCCAGCACTTCCCGCTCGATCGCCTTGACCGCCGTGCCCCGCTCGAACTTGCCCTGGACTCGATAGGCCTCGGCAAGCCGATCTTCCGCCTGTTTGCGAATCTCCACTTCGAGCGCCGAGGTATCTTCGGCCTGGGGCGGCACGATCTTCTCCTTGCCGACCTCTTTCTGGAATTCCTCGATCTTCTCGATGATTTCGACGATTTTCCCATGCGCGTGCTTCAGGGCCGCCAGCATTTCAGCTTCGGGAACCTGCTGCGCTCCACCTTCGACCATGACGACTGAGCCGCGGGTACCGGCCACCACCAATTCGAGTTCGGCTTCCCCACGCTGCTCGGGATTTGGATTGATCAGGAACTCTCCGTCTACCCGCGCAACTCGCACGGCGCCGATGGGGCCGAGGAAGGGCAGATCCGAAATCGACAACGCCGCGGATGCCCCGACAAAGGCGCACATATCGGCGGACTCGCCAGCATCCGCTGAAAGTACCGTCGCGGTGATCTGGGTATCGTCGTTATAGCCCTCTGCGAAGAGCGGCCGAATCGAGCGATCGATAAAGCGGGAGGTCAGAACCTCGCGGTCGGAAAGGCGGCCTTCGCGCTTGAAGAAGCCGCCGGGAATCTTTCCGGCAGCCGCGAACTTCTCCACGAAGTCAACCGTCAGGGGGAAAAAATCGATCCCCGGCCGGGGCGATGAGTGAACGGCGGTGACGAGCACCGAGGTTCCGCCACAACTCACGACAACGGAACCAGCCGCCTGTTTGGCCATGCGGCCCGTTTCAATCTTCATTTCACGGCCGCCGACATCGATGCTGACGGTCGTTTGTTCGAACCAATAAGGCATTTCTCTATATTCTCCTCTCCGGTGATCCCTATGAATCGGGTACCAGAGTCATTGCTCGGTGGACCGGGAGGCTGGGTGTGCGGAATGCAGGATCACTCATGCGCAAAACGCTGCTTTGAAGCGGGTTCGCGTATGACCGATTCCCACATCCCACTACAGCACGTCCAATCCGGGCCGTCCGAGGCACTTGGGGTTCCACTCACCACCTTTGGACGAGCGGACATCTCGCCGGCCGGGGGCCGGCATTCAGGCCAACTGTGTGTGTCCGACGTCCGCCGGGCACACCAGAGCCGACTATCTCCGCAACCCGAGACTCTCTATGAGTTTCTGGTAGCGGTCGTAATCCTTTCGCTTGAGGTAGTCGATCAAGCGTCGGCGACGACTCACGATCCGCAAAAGACCGCGTCGGGAATGATGATCCTTCTTATGTGTCTTGAAGTGCTCGGTGAGTTCGCCCAATCGCTGGGTCAGCAGCGCCACCTGCACCTCGGTCGAGCCGGTATCCGAACTATGCTTCTTATGGGCATCGATCGTGGCTTTTCTGGTTTCGGCCGAAATCAAATTCTTTTCCTTCTGAGTTTCGAGTACCCTCTGCAGTGCAGTATACGGTCCATGAAATCGACCGATCGACCGGCTCGAATCCGCGGGAGCGTTTTCGCTCGGTCCGATGCTCGGCCCCGGAAAGCGAATGGATCAGGGATTCATCGGGAATCCTTTAGCCTGCCCACCCGATCCGGCTGTTGACCGGTGATCGAGTACACCTCCCGGGTACCGGATGGCCGGGAGTGTGACAGAGGCCTTCCGACGACGCAATGCCCCCGCCCTCGGGGAGAGCAGAAATCAACTGGGCAGGACCCGGACGGGCCAGAGCCGCCTGTCCGCTCGTAGTTCCAGTACCGCGATCAGGCGCCCTTTCGGGCTCAGGGCGGAAAAACGGCTGCCCGGTCGCTCTCTCTCTTGCATCCCCGGGGAAATATCGCCCCCATTTTCGATTCTTCGGACCGCGGCCTCGGCGAGGTGAATCACCGGCAATGCGAGCGCCCGCTCCGGGGCGACCAGCAATTCCTCGATCCGGCCCGCTTCGGCCGCCTCTGCACAGGTCTCGACGGAGTGGGCCGATTCGATCCCGAAAGGCTCGCTATGCGTCCTTCTCAAACTCGCGAGAAAGGCCCCACAGCCGAGTTCCTGCCCCAAATCGTGTGCCAGGGTCCGCACATAGGTCCCGGCCCCGCAGTCGACGGAAATCTTCACATCCGGGGACTGGAACTCCAGCACCTCGATGCGCTGGATCTCCACCTTCTTGGCATCACGCTCCACTTCTTCACCCCTGCGAGCCAGCTTGTAGAGCGCCACCCCGTCGCGCTTCACCGCACTATACATCGGCGGAATCTGTTCGATTTCACCCACGAAAGTGTCGAGGGCCTTGCGAATCCGGGCTTCGTCGGGGAGTGGCCCCGAATGCCGCGAGCGGACCTCGCCCTCCCCATCCTGGGTATCCGTGACGACTCCCAGGCGAACGGTTCCCACGTACCCCTTGCCTCCCCCCTGGAAGAAGGGCACCAGTTTCGTGGCGGCGCGAACGGCCAGGGGCAGGACGCCCGTCGCCTGGGGATCCAGGGTGCCGAGATGCCCGATCTGACGAATGCCCAACCAGCGACGAGCTGCATCCACGATGTCGTGGGAGGTCTGACCGCCCGGCTTGTCGACGACCAGGAAACCCGCGGGACCGGGGCGCTCACGCCCGCCTCTCCTACCCCTCTTTGCCATGATCCTCGCCCCATTCCTTTCCGTCTTCGGCGCTCAAAACCGATTCCTGCTCTTCGTCCTCATCCCGCTGCAATTCCGGCAGCGAACGCAGAAGCGCGAGAGTCCGCGAGCCTTCCTCGATCGAAGAATCGTATCGAAACGAGAGGGCGGGAGTCTTTCGAAGGGAAAGCTCGGCGGCCATGCGGCCCCGAAGAAAACCCGCTGCGGACTCGAACCCCCGCGACACCTCCTCCAGGACAATCTCCCCCTGGATATCCAGAGGGCTCCAGAATACGGCGGCCGTGGAGAGATCCGGACTCAGCTTGACCCGTGTCAGCGTAACCAATCCAATCCTTGGATCGCTCACTTCCTCGCGCAGCAGTTTCGCCAGTTCGGCCCGAATCTGCTCGGCAATTCGTTCATTTCTGAGCGACACCGATCAGTCCTCCTCCCAGGGAAGAATCGCAGAACCCCATTCCGCCAGATCCCCCTGCTCTACCTCCAGGATTTCGGATTCGGAAGACCGAATCTCGGCCAGATGCAGGGAGTCAATGAAATCAATCGCCGCCTCCAGATTCCTGCGAACCTTTGGGGCCTCGGATCCGACCAGGGAAATTCCCAACAGGGCTCGCTGCCAAGTCTCCTGCCCGGCGACTTCGGCAACGGAAAGATTGTATCGATTGCGGAGCCTCTGAATGATGGATCGAACGACTCCGCGTTTTTCTTTGAGCGACCGTGAGCCGTGAACGTGCAATTCGACGACCGCTACTCCGATTCTCATCGGCTTCTCGTGGCCGGCCTCATCAGAGGGTTGCCGGCACCTCCTCGACCTCGAAGAACTCGATCTGATCGCCAATCTTCAGGTCGTTGAAATTTGAGATCCCGATTCCGCATTCGGTTCCATTCGAGACCTCGGATACATCCTCCTTGAAACGACGCAAGGAGCCAATCCGTCCCTCGTAGACCTGGATTCCATCCCGCACCAGTCGGCAATGGGAATTCCGAATGGCCTTGCCCTCCATGATGATCGAGCCGGCAATCGTTCCAACACGGGGGATTGTAAAAGTCTGGCGAACTTCGGCCTGGCCCACCAGATTCTCCCTGCGAACCGGGGGCAGCAAGCCCGCCATCGCCGTTCGAACCTCATCGAGCAATTCCATGATGATCGTATAGGTTCGAATTTCGACGCCATGACCATCGGCGGCTTTGCGGGCGACCGGATCGGGTCGGACATGGAATCCCAGGATGATCGCATTGCTGGCACTCGCGAGCATCACATCGCTCTCACTGATGGCCCCCACACCGGCGGAAAGAATCTTCAGCTTGACCTCATCGGTGGAGAGTTGCTCCAGGGAATCCCGAATGGCCTCGCAGGTTCCCTGCACGTCGGCCTTGAAGACCAAGGGGAGTTCCTTCGCAGCCTCGCTCTCCGCCTGGGCAAAGAACTCCTCCAGGGTCAGTTTCGGGCTGGCCTGGGGCGTCTGGCCGCGCTCTCGATCTTCGCGATGGGATAGGATCTGCTTGGCGACCCGATCGTTTTCGACGACGTGAAAAACGGCACCGGCAGAAGGCAGGCCGGAAAGACCCTGGACTTGAACCGGCACCGAGGGGCCCGCCTGCGCCACCCGCTGGCCGAGATCGTTCTCCATCATCCGAACGCGCCCCGACTCCTTCTCCGCCACCAGGACATCGCCGCGACGCAGAGTCCCATCCTGGATCAGGCAGGTCGCCACCGAGCCCCTGCCCTTGTCGAGACGAGCTTCCAGAACCACCCCGCGCGCGCGCCGCGAAGCATCCGCCTTGAGTTCCAGCAATTCAGTCTGGAGGCTCAGCATCTCGAGCAGGTGGTCGATACCCTCGCCCGTCTTCGCCGAAACTCCCACACAGATCACGTCGCCACCGAAGTCCTCGGGGACCAGATTGTGTTCCGTCAGGCGCTGCTTGGTCTTTTCCAGATCTGCATCCGAAAGGTCGATCTTGTTGATCGCAACCACGATCGGACAACCCGCCGCCTGCGCGTGCTCAATCGCCTCCACGGTCTGAGGCATCACACCATCGGTGGCCGCGATGACCAATACGACGATATCGGTAACCGCAGCGCCACGGGCACGCATCGCCGTGAATGCGGCATGCCCCGGCGTATCGATGAAGGTCAATTCCCTATCGCCGAGCTTGACCTGATAGGCACCAATATGCTGAGTGATCCCCCCCGCCTCGGCATCGACGACCTTCTGCCGAGCCTTTCGAATCGCATCCAGCAGGGATGTCTTTCCGTGATCGACGTGCCCCATGACGGTGATGATCGGGGAGCGGGATTCGAAGGATCCTTCTTCCCCGGCTTCCGCTTCCACATCCGCTTCGGGCTCCGGGGGAGAGAGGAAATCCTGCTCGTTGAAGCCCACATTCTGGACCTCGAATCCGTATTCCGCGGCCAACTTCGAGGCAACATCCACATCGACGGTCTGGTTGATCGAAACCATGATGCCGAGTGCCATCAGCTTTCCCTGCACGGCGGGAGCCTTCGCACCCAGCTGACGGGCAAGTTCTCCCACACTGATTTCGTGTTCCACCTTGAGCAGGCGCTTCTGCTCGGCGGCCGGCTTCGCGACCGCGGCAACCGCAAGCTTGTCCCGCCGCTTGCGACGGGGATTCACGATGGTTCGGGGAGCCATGTCGGAGGGGCGGCGTGTCGTCCCGCTGCGCCCCGTGATCTGGCGAGCGAACTTCTCCTGCTCCTGGAGATTCACCACCTCTCGAACCCGCTTGCGCTGACGCCCCTTGCGATCCCCGGCCGGCTGAGCGGAATCGGGTTTCGGCGGCGAGGGCGACTTGCGATCGGCGGACGTCTCAGCAGTCTCGGCGGGCTTCGACTCCTTCAGGCCCTCGCCCGGGGCACCCTTCGCCTCCTCTTTCGCCTCGCCTTCCAGCTCCGTTGCGGCGACTTCCTCGACCGGCTCGACAACCGCCTCCAGGTCTTCCTCATCGCTCGCCTCGAGTTCGGCCTCGACTTCTTCAGGCGATTCCAGCTCGAGTTCCGCTTCCTCCGCAAGTACCGGCTCGGGGACGGCTTCGAGCTCGGGCTCCTCGACCTGCTGCCGCTTCCGCCGCCGCAGAACGGTCACCCCGTCCTTACGGGCCACCCGGCTCTCGACCATCTGCTTCTCGGATTTCGCAGCCTGGCCGAACTTCTCGCGCAATGCGGCGACCTGCTCCTCTTCGAGCGAGGCCATGGCACTCTTCAGCTCAATACCGGCCTCAGACGCCTTCTCGACGAAATCGTGCCTGTCGATTCCGAGTTCTTCAGCCAGCTTATACGCCCTGATCTTCGCCATGCACTCCGTACCTGGGACTACCCGTCTCCTGGATTCTTGGAAACTTCATCGGATGACGATTCCCCTTCATCCGTGGAAGCAGCCGTCTCGGACTGAAGATCTTCTTCTGCTCCGGAGACCCCTGTGGGGGAAGCATCTGAATCGGAACCCGATACGGGTCCCGCCTCCTGCAGCATCGTAGATGACTGCTCAGTCGCCTCGACTTCCAAACGCGCCTTTTCCTCTTCTTCGACCTTCACCGACACCAATTCGAGCGCCCGCGCCTTGATCTGCTCCGCTCCGTCGTCATCGATACCCGGAAGAGAGGTCAGGAGTTCGGTCGAACAACCGCCCAGATCCTCCAGACTCATCACGCCCTGCTGCAGCAGAACGTCGGCCTCGGGATCTCCACATCCTTCGACGACGGAAACCGCCCGCGACAACCATTGACCGAGTTCCTTCAACTTCGACTCGCTCTTGATATCGATCTTCCAGCCCGTGAGTTGCACGGCGAGCCGAACGTTCTGGCCTCGTCTGCCGATCGCGAGAGAAAGCTGATCGTCGGGAACAATCACATCCATCGAATTCGATTCTTCGTCGATGATGACCTTCGAAACCTGTGCGGGAGAAAGCGCGCTATAGACGTAGCGAGCGGGATCCGGATTCCAGGGCACGATGTCGATGCGCTCGCCCCTCAATTCCTGCACCACCGACTGGACTCGGCTGCCCTTCATTCCCACGCAGGCTCCCACGGGATCCACATCGCTATCCCGCGACGAGACGGCGATTTTCGAACGCCCCCCCGGCTCGCGAGCCGCGGATTCGATCGTCACGATCTTTTCGTAGATTTCGGGCACTTCCTGTTCGAAGAGCTTGGTCAGGAATTTCAGCGAGGCGCGGGAAAGAACCACCTGCGGACCCTTGCTGAGGCGATTGACCTCCGATAGATAGGCTCGAATTCGGTCCCCGGGGCGATACCCCTCTCTGGGCACCTGCTCCTTCGGGGGCAGGATCGCCTCGGCGCGGCCCAGGTCTACGATCAGGGATCCCTTCTCGAAGCGTCGAACGATCCCGTTGACCAACTCCCCCTGCCGCTCGGCGTACTCACCGAAGGTATGATCGCGTTCGGCATCCCGAATGCGCTGAATAATCACCTGCTTTGCAGCCTGGGCCAGGATCCTCCCGAAATCGGCCGTATCCATCTTGACGCCGATCTCGTCGCCCACCTCGGCTTCCGGATCGTATTCCGCCCGAGCGATCTCCAGGGCAATCTGGCTTTCGCGATCAGTCACCCTCTCGACGACTTCGAGAAACTCGAAGAGTTCGATCTCACCGATCTCATCGTTGTAGCGGGCCTCGATTTCCTTTTCCAGGCCATGACGCTTACGAGCCGCCTGGACCATCGCCTCCTCGAGGGCCTCAATGATCTCACCCGAGTCGATGCCCTTGTCCTTGGCGATCTGATCTATTTCATTTTTCAATTTTGCGATGAGCATGCCTGCTCCAGTTGTTTTCAGGCTCCGACTCGAGTCGGAACCGCGCTCGTTCCGCCCTAGGCGGAACCTTCAATACGAAAATCGGCGCTGCTGAATAAATAGACGGTATTCGCCCGATCGATTTCGTCGAACGGAATCTCTACGCTCTCACCATCCAAGGCCAGCACCGCCACCCCATCGGCAAATTCGAGCAGTTCTCCCCGGAATTTCCGCCGTCCCTCCAGCGGTCTTCGGGTCCTGATCCGAACCTCACTGCCACGCGCCGCCAGGAAGTCCTTTTCACGGGCCAACATGCGATCGAGGCCCGGCGAAGACACCTCCAGCCGATAGCGCTCCCCAACCAGATCGGCCGCATCCAATCCGCTCTCGATCTCTCGGGAAATCAGGGCCAACTTGTCCACCGGTATTCTCCCGTCCCCATTTTGACTATCGATCGTGACACGCAAGAGTGTGGGCCCGCCTCCCTGAACGGTCTCGACGTTCATCAATTCGTATCCATGATCTGCTATCACGGGTTCGACCAAGCTCCGCATCTCTTCGGGAATGTCCCGATACACCACATCGACCCTCCCGACTTACTCGTATTTCGATCGATGCCGGACTCGCCCGTGAGATCTGGGAACAAAAAAAGCGGACGCTCGTCCGCTTTCCGGCTCTCCCGCACTCCCACTCTCAATCGGAGGCGTTCGACCCAACCCGAATACGCGAAAAGCGTTCCCTACCTACACTTGCTTACCATCTGACCGACATCTCTTTGCCTCGCCTACCTCATTCCCACCGGCCCCTCGTTCCGCAGAATCGAAACGAATCAAGACCATCGCCACCCCGGAAACTCTCCTTTTCGAGATCCCGAGGCCCGGGAAATATCCTTGTAAGCCCGCGCAAAGTAAAATAATTTCTGGCGCTTGGCAAGCGCTTCAGGTGAGTCTTACGAGCGCAGGGCTCCCACCAGGTCGGCAACCCGCGGGAATCCCTCTCGCTCTGCGTAATCGGAGACCCCCCGGGCGATTTCCGCCCCGGCGCGGGGATTGAGGTAATTGGCGGTGCCCACCTGAACCGCCGTGGCCCCGCAGAGCATGAATTTGACCGCATCCTCCCAGGTGAGGATCCCGCCGATTCCACAGACGGGGATGGATACCGCCCTCGCGACCTGCCAGACCATGCGCAGGGCGATCGGCCGAATCGCGGGCCCAGACAATCCTCCCAGGATGTTGCTCAGGACCGGGCGCCGGCTGGTCACGTCCACTTCCATGGCCTGCACGGCGTTGATCAAGCAGACGCCGTCCGCGCCGGCATCCTCGCAGACCCGCGCCATATCCTCGATTCGCGTCACATTTGGCGAGAGCTTGGCGAGCAGGGGCTTCCGGGTGGAGCGGCGAACCGTCGTCACCAATTCCCCGAGCAGAGCGGCGTTTTGTCCGAATTCAATGCCGCCGCTCTTCACGTGCGGACACGAGGCATTGATCTCGATACCGGCCACCCTCGGAGACTCCGACAGACGCTCGGCCAATTCCGCGTAGTCGGCGGGCTCGGTTCCGAAACAGCTGGCGATGACGACCACGTCGTCCGGGAGTTCGGGCAGGCGCTCCTCGAGAAAGGCCTCCACGCCGATATTCTCGATGCTGATGGCATTCAGCATGCCGGAGGGTGTCTCGGCGATCCGTGGCGGGGCATTTCCCGAGCGCGGAGCCAATGTCAGGCTCTTGGCCACGAATCCGCCGAGTTCACGCAGATCCAGGAAAGGGGCCAGTTCGCTGCCATAACCGAATGTGCCGGAAGCGGTCAGCACCGGATTGCGCAATTCGATCCCCGCGAAGTCGACTCGACTATCCGGCGAGGAAGTCATGGCAGCCCCTCCCAGACAACTTCGCGCGCGTCGAATACCGGTCCGTCCCGGCAGACCAGGGAATAGCCGCCCGAGCGCACGGGCACCGCGCAGCCCAGGCAGATTCCCGAGCCACAGGCCATGGTATTTTCGAGGGAAACCCGGCATTCGGCGGACGTTTCGAGGGCCAGCTTCGCGCAGGCCTCCATCATGGGGGTCGGGCCGCAGGAGTAGAGAGTGGTGCCCTCCGCCCGCTCCCCGAGCAAATCTCGAACGACGTCTGTCGTTCGGCCGCGGATGCCGCAGCTCCCATCCTCCGTCGTCAGATGCAAGCGAACCGGAAGGACACGAAAATCCTCGACGGCCATCAGATCCCCCTCCGTACGCGCGCCCAGCACCACCTCCAGGCGATCATTTCCCTTGGCCCCCCGGGCGGCCAACTCGTAGAGAGAGGCGATGCCGGTGCCCCCACCTACGAGAACCGGCCTTTCCGTGGCGCTGATCGGGTCGAATCCCAGGCCCAGGGGACCCACCAGCGAGAGCGCCTGACCGACCCGGGCCTCCGAAAGGAGTTGGGTACCGCGTCCGGCGATCCGGTAGAGCACCTCGATGCGACCCGAGTCGGATTTCTGCGCGGCAGCGTGGCCTCGAAAGACCGCCATCGGCCGGGGCAGCAGGGGATCCGTGCGGGGAGCGAGGCTCAAGGCCCCCGCCGAGAGCATCAGGAATTGGCCGGGCAGCGCCCCCGGCCAGCCTGGAACGGCCAGAAGCAATCGGCCGCTGCCCCCATCCTCCAGGAGATTCGCCAATACCTCGGCTTCGGCTCGAATCGGTGGGGGGCGGCCCGGCGGGCTGGAATCGGTCTCGAATGTCATAGGGTCATCAGGAGGGCGTCTTCGCCACCGGGGTAATAGCGCGGGCGGCGGCCCTCCACCACGAATCCGCAGCACGCGTAGAGATTTCGGGCCGGCTGATTCGATGCGCGAACCTCGAGCAATAGAGTCGTCTCCCGCGCCTCGTCGGCCGCGGCCGCGATCAGCATTCGAGCGATGCCCTGACGGCGAAAGGGGGCGGCCACGCCCACTTCGAGAATATGCAATTCGTCGACGACTCGGCGGGCCAGCAGCAGTCCGGCCACGAAATCACCCCCTATGACCAGCCAGACCCGGGAGTCCCCGCGCCGGAATTCCCTCTCGACCTGATCGACCGACCAGGCCTCCGGATGAATTTCAGCCAGCAGGCGGCAAATGCCCGGGGCGTGGCGGATGCCCCCTCGCATCGGAAGGCAGGCCGGCTCCGAGTGCCCGCGGGCGTTCGGATCGCGGCGAAAGCCCCTCTGGGCCCCGGGCGGTCGAGCCTGTGCCAGAAGATCCTCGGGCCGAGTCTCCGACAGACGCGACCCTCGCGCGACGGGCCCCTCCGACTCTCCGGCCCCGGGGCCTGCCGGCTGCGCGGAAGACAGCTGAACCGGAGGGCGAGTCCGGCCTTGAGATCGCCTTCGTGCCTCGGTCGCCGCTACGACGGGGGCGTGATTCGAGCGCGGCCTCGCAAGTTCCCCGCTGGGCTCATCGCCACCCACAAGGGGGAATCGGCCCGCCCTTCCAGCGCTGGATTCGCCTTCCCGCGGACCCATTCTCCGCCCACCCTCGCCTCGACATAGAAGCGACATCGACTGTGGGGAGGCCCGGGCCAGTGTAGAGCGATCTCCGCCGCCGCGCCCCGGGCCCCTCCTTTGGACGGCCCGCAACTCACGAGATGTCGCGCCCAGAGTGCATCCCGCTTCGCCCGAGTGAGGGGTTTATGGGGGGGGGGGGGGGGGGGGGGGGGGGGGGGGGGGGGGGGGGGGGGGGGGG
>CAYTAT010000001.1:230780-256769 GCA_964435795.1 uncultured Spirochaetaceae bacterium | reverse complement strand
CCCGCCCCTGCCCCCCGCTTTCCCCCCCCCGCTTTCCCGCCCCTGCCCCCCGCTTTCCCCCCCCCGCTTTCCCGCCCCCGCTTTCCCCCCCCGCTTTCCCCCCCCTGCCCCCCCGCCCTTCCCCCCCCCTGCCCCCCGTCCCTTCCTTACCCCTTCCCCCCTTCCCGACAGGTTCCCCGACAGGTTCCCCGACAGGTCCGACAGGTTCCGAACCCATTTGCGACCCGTGTCTGGGATCGGCCCCGGGGCCCCGTCGCGAAGTCGCGTATCCTTCCACAATGACGGGATACCGAAACCAGCGCCGGAACCCGCGTGGCCTTGGAATCCGGGGACTCCTCCTCTATTGGATGCTCCTGGCCTGCTGGCTCCCCCCCTCGCTGGCGGCCAGCGAGGGGGGCGACGAGCCCTTTGCGGGCAGCCCACTCTCGGTGCGAGGCCGACCCCTCCAGGTCTGGAGCGCAGGACTCTCTTCGGCCTGCGATGCCCGAGCGCTCGACCTCTTCGTAATCTCGGTGGAGGGCACCCCCCCCGACGAACGTCGTCACCTGAACGTCTTCCCATGCCGAAGCGGGCCCGGCGCGGGAGGAGAGCCCCTGGCATTCGAGATCGCCGCCGAGACCGTACTCGTGGACACCTATGAGATCGGCGATGGCCACGGAAGCGCGTGGCTAGAAGTCGATCGCCGGGGCCTCGCGATCCGATCCCTCTCGTCGCTCGGCCCGACGCGTCGCATCGACGTCGAGCGGGCGCTGCCGCTGCCACCCCGGGCCTCGGGGGTCTCCAGGTTGGAGATGGTCAAGGATTGGAGCGGTCGCGGCCGGCCGGTCGCGATGCTGCCCACTCTCGAGGGTGGACTGATGATCGACCTGCTCGACGGCGGGAGTCGCTCCCTCGAGTTTCCGATGATCGCGAGTTACGAGAGTCAGAATCGGGATCTTCCCGGCCTGATTCCCAACCTCCTGCTGGCCGAATTTCGTTGGCCAACCCTTGTCCTGGGCCGAGACAACGACGACGAATACCCGGACCTCTTCGCGCTGACGCGTTGGAATCTCTGGATCTTTCACGGGGGCAAAGATGGGTTCGCGCCCCAACCGACCCGTGGCATCCCCCTACGACCCTTCGGAGAGGCCGAGGACGCCGAATTCGAGGGCAACAATACCCATTACTTTGCCGAGGATCTCAACGGCGATGGCCTTTCGGATCTCATGCTGCACCGATTTTCTGGAGACCTGACCGAGGGCAATGCGGTGACGGAGATCTACCTGAATCCCGGCCAGGGAGCGGAGCCCTCGCAACTTCCGAACGTCACGCTTCGGTCGCAGAATAGTCTCGCGGCCATCAACCCGATCGACCTGGACCGCGACGGCAGGAGCGAACTCATCCGGGTCTCGACCCAATTCGGCCTCCTACAACTCGTGCGGGTCCTTCTCACGCGCAGGGCCGGGGCTTCGATCGAGGTTCTCAGCGCCGAATCGGGAGACCTGCGAAAATTTCGCACGTCGTGGAAGCAGGATATCAGCTTCCGCATGAACTTCGGAGAGGGACGCATCATAGGCCTCTATCCCAACCTGCAAGGGGATTGGAATGGCGACGGCATACGGGATCTCCTGCATGCGGACGGCGAAGAACGAATGGCCCTGAGACTCGGCGAGCGAGGCCCCAAAGGCCCGCGCTTCGGCGATCTAGTGGCCCACCAGAGAATTCCACTGCGAGCCGGCCGCACGCAGACCACGGATCTCAACGGCGACGGACTCGACGACCTGATCGCCTACGATCCCCAGGATGCCGGGGGGACGATCTGGGTCTACTACAACCGGGGAACGCTGCCGGGCAGACGGTCGCAGCCGGGCTCAACGCCCTGAAGACCCCGGGGACCCGACGCTGACTTCCGATCCCGGCGAAGGAAATTTGCGCGAGCGCTCCGGATGTACGGCTTTCGAGTTCCGCTGAGGTCACCTCAGTCTCGCCGCCAGAAATCGATCGCACGGGTGGTAGCGACCCGGCCCCGGGGTGTCCGATCGAGGAAACCCTGATGGATCAGGAAGGGTTCGACGACATCCTCCAGGGTGCCCTTATCCTCTCCCACGGCCGCAGCCAGGGTCTCCAGGCCAACCGGCCCCCCCCCGAATTTTTCGATCAGGGTCCCCAGGAGCGCACGATCGAGGGAATCGAAGCCGGCTTCGTCCACCTCCAGGCGATCGAGGGCGTGGCGTGCGGCCTTCAAGTCCACGCGACCTCCGGCACCATCATCGGCCACCTCGGCAAAATCCCTCACCCTGCGCAGCAGGCGATTGGCAATCCGGGGGGTGCCCCGAGACCGGCGCGCAATTTCACGAGCCGCGTCGGGGTCGAGATCGATGGCGAGCAGGCGACTCGAACGCAGCACGATCCGCTCGAGGTCGGCGACCGGGTAATACTCGAGCCGGGCGCTCCAACCGAAGCGGTCGCGCAGGGGAGAGGTGAGCAGGCCGGCCCGAGTCGTGGCGCCGACCAGGGTGAATCGGGGCAGGTCGAGGCGAATCGAACGGGCACTGGGGCCCTCGCCAATCAGCAGATCGAGTTGGAAATCCTCCATGCTGGGATAGAGAATCTCCTCCACCGAGGCCGAGAGCCGGTGAATCTCGTCGATGAAGAGCACCTCCCCTTCCTCGACATTCGAGAGCAATGCGGCCAGATCCCCGGGCCTTTCGAGGGTGGGACCACTGGTGCCGTGATAGGGGGCCCCCATTTCATTGGCCACGATCCGGGCCAGGGAAGTCTTGCCGAGGCCCGGTGGGCCGTAGAAGAGAAGATGGTCCAGGGCCTCCCCTCGTGCGCGAGCGGCCTTCACGAAAACCGCGAGGTTTTCGCGAAGGCGATCCTGGCCCACCATATCCTCCAGGGTCTGTGGGCGCAGATTCTCCTCGGAACGCACATCGGAAAGCATGGCCTCGGCACTCGCGAAACTCCGCTCCGAATCGTCTCGACTCATCGGCCCAGCCTCTTCAGCGCAATTCGGATCAGGGACTCGATCGAGGCGCCCTCCCCGGCTTCGCGGGCCGCCTCGCCGGCCACCCGATCGGCCTGATTGCGGGGATAGCCCAGATTGATCAGGGCGGACAGCAATTCCTCTCGCTGATCGCCAGCGGGTCCAGAGACCTCGGGCCCCGCCGCATCGGACGCCACATCGAGTTGGCCGACCAGGTCGGCAGCGCCTTCGCACAACTCCAGGGCCATCCTCTGGGCCATCTTCGGTCCCACTCCGGGGATGCGTTGAATCAGCGTGGCGTCCCCCTCGCTGAGGGCGAGAAGCAGGGGTTCGGGAGCCAGACCGGAAAGAATCGCCTGGGCGAGCCGGGGGCCCACGCGGTTGGCCCGCACCAGCAGGTCGAATGAGTCCCGTTCCAGGGGCGTCGCGAAGCCATAGAGGAGAAGAGCGTCCTCACGCACCACTGTCCGGACGTGAAGGGCGACGTTCTTGCCCCGATCCGGCAGGCTTTCGAAGGTCAGCAGGGAAACCAGGAGTTCGTAGCCCACCCCGCCGACGTCGAGGAGCAGCCGGGTCGGAGTCTTCTCGCGCAGCACCCCCTCCAGCCAGCCGATCACCGGATCGGCCTCGACAAGCGCTCGGGCGAGACCGCATGGCGCAGACCGCGTCGGCGCTTGCGAACACCCGCGCCCGCCAAGCGACCCGAATGAGCCTGGCAGATCGCCACGGCGAGGGCATCCGCCGCGTCCCGGGGCGGTGCCGTCTCGAGGTCGAGCAACCTCGTCACCATCCCCTGAACCTGGGATTTGGCCGCCGCCCCATTTCCCACCACGCCCTTCTTGACTTCCCGGGCCGAAAATTCGGTGACCGCCAGACCCGCTCCCGCCAGGGCGGCCAGGGCGGCTCCCCGCGCCTGACCCAGGATCAGGGCCGAACGCGGATTGGAGGCCATGAAGACCCGCTCCACGGCGGCGAGTTTGATCTCGTACTCGACCGCGGCGGCCGTGAGGCCCTGGTGGATGCCGGCCAGACGAAGGGCCAGGGGATCGCCCTTGCGCGAGCGCAAGACCCCGTGAGCGATGTGAATCACGCGCCCCCCCGCGTATTCGACCACTCCATATCCCGTGGCGTTGGAGCCAGGATCCACGCCGAGGATCCGCATCGCCCCCCCCCTCTGCGTTCAGCCCGCGAAACTCGCCCTTCAGGGGGCGAGAAGAACCTCAAACGAACCGCGACATCTCCTCTTCCGAGATGTCGAAGTTGGCATAAAAATTTTGCACGTCATCCAGGTCTTCCAGGACATCCGAGAGGCGCAGCATCTGCTCGGCCTCCTTGCCCTCCAATGCGACGGTAGTCGAAGGCTCCATGCTGAGGGAGGCCTCACGGGGCACAAAACCTCCGGCCTCCAGCGCGACCCGAACCTCGCTGAGCCCGGTGCCGGTCGTCACGATCTCGAGTTGGCCCTCGCTCTCGACGATATCCTCGGCCCCGGCGTCCATGGCGGCCTCCATCAGGGCGTCGGAATCAATCCCATCGGTCTCGAATTGCAGCAGGCCCCTTTTTTCGAAGAGATAGGAAACACAGCCGCTGGAACCGAGGTTGCCACCATTTTTCGTGAGCGCATGGCGAACGTCACTCACGGTTCGATTCTTGTTGTCGGTCAGGGCCTCGATCAGGATCGCCGTGCCTCCCGGGCCGTAGCCCTCGTAGATGGCTTCCTCGAAGGACTCCCCTTCCCCGCCGCCGACCCCCTTCTGAATCGCCCGCTGGATGTTGTCCTTGGGCATATTGGCGGATTTGGCCTTGTCGATGACCAGCCGCAGCCGCGGATTGCTCTCGGGCTCGCCGCCTCCGATGCGGGCCGCCGTGGCGATCTCTCGAATCAGCTTCGTAAAGATCTTGCCGCGCTTCGCGTCAGCCGCGCCCTTCTTGCGTTTGATGGTGGACCACTTCGAATGCCCAGACATGGAAATTCCTCTTTGCTGTCTTCCATTTAGCACGCAGACGCAGAGCCGGCCACGAACTCGGGCCCCGGGCGGGGGAATCCTCGGGCCAAAGCGCTCCCAGCGGGTTCCGTCATCGGATCGGCGACCCCCAGATCGCGGGCCCCTTGGGGCGAATGAATCCCGAGCCCTGAAGTTTCGACACAGCCAGTGCCCACACATTGACAGCGAGAGGTCTGACTTGGCATCTTCCCCCCATCAGTCGAAACCGGGGCTGGACGAGGACTGCGCTGGCTCGAACTCGAGAGCGAGGAAGACCCTGCAGACCGAGACCCGGCCCACCCCCATCAAATCAATCAAGGATGACCCCATGCCCCCGAACGCCGAGGCCAGCGGGAACCAGGGCCTGCTGCCCGTGGTTCCCTTCCTGAAAATTCCCGAAGCCGCCGACCCCTACCTCGAAGGCTCCCGCTGCAAGAGCTGCGATTCCTTCTTCCTGGGCGAACGCTCCACCTGCTCGAGTTGCGGCACCCGCGATCAATTGGAGACCGTGCAACTCTCCAATCGGGGCGAACTCTACGTCTACAGCATCGTATGCCGATCCTTTCCCGGCATCGATGTGCCCTATGTCTCCGCGATCGTCGACCTGGAAGGGGGCGGGACCGTCAAGGGAAACCTCATCAACATCGACCCCGAACCCGAGAAGATCCAGATGGGGATGCCGGTCGAAGTCATTTTCAAGAAAGCCCCGCGCAAGGATGCCGAGGGCAATGAATATCTGACCTACTACTTCCAGCCCCGGAGCTGAAGCGGGCCGTCCACGGAGGATTCAAGCCATGAGTGACGCATATATTATCGGTGTAGACATGATCAAATTCGGCCGCTTCCCGGAGACCAGCGTGCCCAAGCTCGGAGCCACGGCCGCCCATATGGCCCTCGACGATGCCGGAATCAGCATCCAGGATGTGGATGCATTCTATAGCGGCAACTTGGGCCAGGCCGCGGCCATGGTGGGACAGCGCATCCTCTCGGAGATCGGTCAGACGGGCATCCCCGTCGTCAACTGCGCGAACGCATGTGCGACGGGCGCGACGGCCTTCCGCGAGGGCTGGATGTCCATCAAGGCCGGCGTCTATGACCTCGTCCTCTGCGTAGGTACCGAGCAGATGGGCAAGGGATTGCTCGGCGGCGGGGGCGGAGGCAAGGGGATTCCCACCGAGGGACTCCTGGGTTCCGGCACCATGCCCGCGGTCTTCGCCGAAGCCGGCATGGAGCACCAGCGCAAATACGGCACGACCTTCGAGCAATTCGCCAAGGTTTCGGTGAAGAATCACCATCACTCGACCAAGAATCCGAAGGCGATGTACCAGATCGAAACTCCCCTCGAAACCGTGATGGGGGCGGAGATGATCTCCTACCCCAATACCAAGCTCATGTGCTCGGTGAATGTCGACGGCGCCGCGGCCGCTGTGATCTGCTCCGAGGAGAAGGCCCGGCAGCTGGGGAAGATGGATCGGGCCGTCCGTGTTCGGGCCTCGGTACTCACCAGCGATCCCTTCCAGGAACGCAATCTACAGATGCCCGATGTGAATACCTGTACCCAGAATGCCGCCAAGAAGGCCTACGAAATGGCGGGGGTCGGCCCCGAAGATATCGACCTCGTGGAGTTGCACGACTGCTTCGCCACCGCCGAGATTCTCCACTACGGCAACCTCGGTCTCGGAAAGCCCGAAGATGCGGGCCGCATGATCGACGAGGGCGAGACGGCCCTGGGCGGTCGGATTCCGGTAAACGTCTCGGGCGGCCTGCTCTCGAAGGGCCATCCCCTGGGCGCCACGGGCATCGCGAATATCTACGAGGTCAGCACCCACCTGCGAGGCGAAGCCGGCGAGCGCCAGGTCGAGGGCGCGCGACTCGGGCTGACCCACGTCATCGGCCTCGGCAGTGCATGCGGAATCCACATCCTCGAGAAGGTGGATTGAGGACTCCGGCGAGAGGCAATGAACGCGACACATGAGGAACGACTTCGTCGGGGCCAGCCGCAAAACACGGCTGGCCCCTTTGGGGTCGCGTCGTAGCCATGCCACGACTCCCGACACGCGCCCGTGCGGGAGAGCGCCCATGAGCCTCGAATCCCGGCAGCGCCCCCCGCGATGAGTTTTTCCTCGGGACGGCTCGCCCTGGGATTCTTCCTGGGATTGGCCGGCGCCATGGCCTTCGGGCTCCATGGATGCGGCGGGGGCAGCAGCCCCCCCCTGCCGAATGTACCGATCCCGTCGATCCCCCCCAGCGTGGCGGCCACGCCCTCGGACGCCCGGGCCGCGGACGGATCCTTCATCTCCTGGCGCGAACATCGGATCGACGATGAGGGAATTTCGGGCAGCCCAATCCGGGGTGGGGACGGCCTGCAACTCGGCGATCTCGACGGCGACGGCATCGAGGATATCGTCTCCGTCCACGAGGATAGCCATCACGTCCGCCTGGCCTTCGGCACTGGCGACCCGGAGCGCTGGCAACTCGCCACCGTGGCCGAGGGCAGCGAAGCGAAAAGCGCCGAAGACGTCGCGATCGGCGATGTCAATCGCGACGGCGATCTCGACCTGCTCGTCGCCTGCGAACTCGATCACCTCCTCTATCTCGAAAATCCCCTGATCGAAAGCGGCCCCGAGGCAGTGCGTTCGGGGGCCTGGCCCCGGGAGATCATCGCCGGCACGGCGGGACGCGGTTCCTGGATCCGCGTCTTTCTGGCGGATCTCGACGGCGACGGCGATCTCGAAGCCACGGCCGCCAACAAGGGAGATCTGCTCTACGCCGGCCTCAGTGCGGGAGATCCCGAGAGCCGGAAGGCCATCTCCTATTTCGATATCGAAGGCGATCCCCTCGACTCCGGGAATTGGAGGGAATACATACTGAAGAAGATCCCGGTGCCCATCAACGCCCGCCCGATCGACCTCGACGGGGATGGGGATCTCGATATCGTGGGGGGCAGCCGCATCGAGGCCCGCATCTTCTGGTTCGAAAACAGGCTCGATTCCCCCGGCGGAAAGCTCAGCTTTCGAGAACACGCGATCGAAGTCTCGAATCGCAGTGTCGCCCAGCGCTCGGGCCCCAAGCGACTCACGGGCATGAATATGGATTTTGCGGATCTCGACCTCGACGGGGATCTCGATATCGTGCTCCAGGAAACGCCCTTCCGGAATATCTGGCTCGAACAGCCGACCGCGCCCTCCGATCCCTGGCCGATCCATCCGATCGGCAACCTCTTTCCCGATTCGCCCACCGCTCTCACCCTGGCCGACATCGACGAGGACGGCGACCTCGACCTGATGACGGGGGGCTATAGCGAAGAACCGCGCGACCGCGATGGCGAACACATCACGGCGGCGAGCCGTACGGGTCGTATCGCCTTCTATGAAAATCGCATGAGGGATTCGGCGGCCGGGGGCGATCAGTGGATCCGCCACGACATCTCACGTCGCGTGCGGGGCATGTTCGACATATTCCAGGCCCGGGATCTCGATCGAGATGGAGACCTGGACTTCGTGGCCACGCGAGGAAATTCCGGCGAATACGACGGGGTCTTCTGGCTCGAACAACTGCGCAGCACGCAACCGCGCAGGGCCTTCGAACCCGCGCGCGAGAACGAGAGCCGTCCCCTACCCCTGCCGCCCCCTCGATAATGCCCGCTTTCGCATTGCGCGCGGCGCATCTCGCACGGATCCCGCACGGGGAGTCGTGACGATGCGAAGGCCTTCGCTGGGGGGGGGGAACGCGCCCTCAATCGCCGCGACTGCCCCGCTCAGCGCAGGGGGCTTGGCTCCAATCCGAGGTCGCGAAGCGCCACGATGTCGAAGAGGCGACGCGAACGCTCGCGCGACCAGGTAAAGAGGGCGATGCGATCGGCGAGCAGGGATGGGCGAGGAAAACCCGGAGTCGATGCCCATTCGAGGGCGCGGCGACGCTGGGCATTCGAAGCCTTGCGGCGAATACGGGCGAGGGTCGCATGGGGCAGAGGAGGACGGGTATCCGGCCGTGCGCCCGCGGCCTCCAACATCTCATCGCGGCAGAGCTCAATGCCGCGGGAAAGGGCTGGCCCCCCCTCGTCGACGAGCGCACTGAGGGCGGAGGGGCGCCGGGGAGAACCCAGGGGCCGCACCTCCCCCAGGCTGAAGGCAATCGGATCGGCCGGCCATTCCGAGGCCAATTCGAAGGCCATCCGGGCGCGGGATTCGCCCACATCCCCCAGGAAGGCGACGGTGATGTGGAGATCCGAGGCCGCGAATATTCGCAGACCCGCCGGCGCGGGCGGCAATTCCGCCCACCAGCCCTCACCTCTCACCGGCAATGCGATGAACCAATTGGGCATCGGGGCAGGATAGTCGATGGCCCGTAGCCCGGGCATATGCGATCGGGAAGCGCCCGGCCCGCGCCGATTTTCAAATAAGCCTCCCCGGCCCCGGGAAAAGCGAGGATCCGTTAGAATCTTTCGCTGCTGGAGAAAGCCATGGCCCGACAGGATGTCCCCGTCATCATCGAATGTGCGATCAACGGCGAGACGCGCCCCGAACGGAATCCAAATGTTCCGCGCACGCCCGAGGCCATCGCCGAGGAGGTTCCGCGCTGCCTGGATGCCGGCGCGAGCCTGATCCACGCCCATAATGATGACATCATGAAGACCGGGCGCGAAGCCGCGAATGCCTACCTGGCCGCGTGGCGCCCGATCCTGGCGGAACGCCCCGACGCCCTCTGGTACCCGACCCTGGGCGTGGGAGAGGATATGGCCGAGAGCATCTCCCATATCGATCTGCTCGCCGGGGAATGCGATCTCCGCCTCGGCCTCTGTGATCCGGGCTCCACGAATGTGGGCGCCCCGGACGCGGAGGGGCTCCCGGTGGGCATGGTCTACTCGAATAGCTACGACGATGTGCGCGTCTGCTTCGATCAATGCGAAGGCCACGGTCTCGGCCCTTCCCTGGCCATTTACGAGCCGGGCTGGCTGCGTACGGTGCTCGCCTTTTATCACGCCGGCCGACTGCCCCGGGGCGCTATGGTCAAACTCTATTTCGGAGGCGATTACGGACTCTTTGCCACCGATCCGGGGGTGAGTTTCGGCCTGCCTCCCAGCGAGAATGCGCTGCTCGCCTACCTCGACCTGCTCGAGGGTACGGATCTTCCCTGGTCGGTTTCAGTCTGGGGAGGCGATCTCCTTGCGACCCCGATCGCGCGCAAAGCCCTCGAACTCGGCGGACACCTCCACGTGGGTCTGGAGGAACACTTCCACCCCGAGGAGAAGCCCCGCAACGTGGCCATCGTAGAGCGCGCCGCCGCCCTGGTGGCTGAGGTCGGGCGCCCCCTGGCCAACTGCAGGGAAAGCGCGCAACTCCTGGATCTCCCCTCCCGAGACTGACCCTTCCTCCAGGCAATCCCGGAAAGCGGCTCAAGCTTCGTCGCGCGGGAAGATCTGCTCGCCGTCGACTTCATTCCGAATCCGGCGAAGTTTCATTTCCTGGATGCGCCATTCGCCGTCGGGACCCTTGCGATATTTCTCGTAGTAAAAACCCGTACCCCAGAGATGCATACCGCCCCGCTCCGCGGGCCACCAGAGATTGTCCTCCATCGCCCAGGTACCCGTGGCCGAATCCGGCCCGGTCACTTCGATCTCGGAGCTATGGCCGTGATGCACGGTCTTCACACCCTCGAGCAGGGGCTGCAGGTAGTCGCGAAATGCCCTGGAACCCTGGAGAATCGGCGATCCCTCCTGGCTGGTATCGACCCGCACGTCCTCACAAAAGACCTCTTCCCATTCATCCCAACGCTTCTGATCCATGCGATGGAAATAGCGCGCCTTCAACTGGCGGATCTTCTCGATCTCCACGAGATCCTCGAGCGTCATCACAGCCTCACTCTCCCTCCAGAGACTCAGGGCATTTCGAGAAGTTCGACCACGTGGCCTCCCATCTCCGACGGCGCCTGGAGATAGGCGAAACGGATCTCTGGAGAATACTTCTTGTAGAAAATGACCTCGAAACCCGACTTTTCCATCGCTTCGATCTTCTCATCGATGGCAATGACGTTGAAGCGCACATGGTGCAACCCCTCGCCATGATCTCGCAGATGATCGCTATGGGGCGGTTGGCCATCGAGCACTGCGATCAATTCGACTTCGACGGGTCCCGCGTTATTCGTCGCGACGTGAAGCGTGCAGTCGCCCCGCTGGCCCCGGATGCTGCAATCCTGGAGTTCCGCGGTATAGGATTCGAAGGGGCCGTAGAGGGCGCCATAGAACTCCAACGCCTTTTCCATATCGTTGACCACATAGGCGACCTGGGCGATGGAACCGAGGCCAAATTTATCGGAGATCGTTTGCGTCATATTCTTCTCCTGGATCGGATAGCCGTGAAGGAATCCCCGATCAGGCTAGCGCGCTCCCGAGCATAGATCTTCCATGCCAACAGATCGCTATGCCCTCGCATCGGGGGCCCAAAGCTCGGGGCCGGGCTAGAGTTCAGGCGACACGCTCGGGGCATCCAAAGAGAATGCGACGCTGATTCGTCCGCATTTCAGCGACCCAATGGCGCCGAAGATTCATCTTCATGGCCGAAGGAATATGACAGGGGGAATATGGATCTCGGAATTGCGAATCGAAGGGCCATCGTCTGCGCATCGACCCGAGGCCTGGGCCGCGCCTGCGCGGAGGCCCTGGCCCGGGAGGGGGTCTCCGTCACCCTGAACGGCCGGGATTCCGACGCCCTCGCCGCCACCGCCGAGAGCCTTCGCGCGGCCCACGGTGTAGAGGTCGCGACGGTGGTGGGCCGCATCGAGGAAGAGAGTACCCGCGAAAACCTGCTCGCCGCCTGCCCCGAGCCCGACATCCTGATCAACAACAATGGCGGGCCGCCCCCCGGCCGTTTCCAGGATTGGGATCGCCAGGCCTGGATCGACGCTTTGGATTCCAACATGCTGGCGCCCGTATTGATGATCCGAGCCGTCCTCGACGGCATGCTGGAGAGGCGCTTCGGACGCATCGTGAACATCACCTCCGCGATGGTGAAGACCCCCCTGGCGCCGATGGGACTCTCCACCGGAGCGCGAACCGGACTCACCTCCGTAAGCAAGGCGCTATCGCGCCAGGTCGCCAACGCGAATGTGACCCTCAACAACATCCTGCCCGAGAGGATCGACACCCAGCGCCAGCGTTTCATGGCCGAGATGCGATCGAAATTGGCTGGAGTCAGTATCGAGGAAGCCTACGAAGAGATGAAACAATCCATCGCCGCCGGGCGGCTGGGGCGCCCCGAGGAGGTCGGCGATGCCTGCGCCTTCCTCTGCAGCGCCCAGGCGGGTTATATCTCCGGCCAGAATCTGCAGTTGGATGGGGGATCCTATGCGGGGCTGGTCTAGGCCGGATGCGACTTCCCGCGCATCGTGCCCGGACCTCCTGGATCGCGCACTACTCGCTCTCGCGATCGCGATGCTTCTGGCATCCCCCGCCAGCGCCGAAACTCCCCATATCCTCGTGATCATGGCCGATGATCTGGGCTGGCGGGATGTCGGCTTCCACGGCAGCGAGATCGAAACACCCCAGATCGACCGCATCGCGACGCAAGGCATTACTCTCGAGCGCTTCTACGTCCAGCCCGTCTGCAGCCCGACGCGCACTGCGGTCATGACCGGAAAATCGGCGGCGCGACTCGGCATCTTTCAGCCCATCTCGAAACTCGACCCCACCGGACTACCCCTCTCGGAGAAATTATTGCCCGAATATCTGGCCGAGGCCGGCTACCAACCGCTGATGGTGGGCAAATGGCATCTGGGGCACGCCGCAAAAGATTATTTCCCCCACGCCCGGGGATTCGAATACTTCTACGGCCACGTCACCGGGGGCATCGGCTACTGGGATCACAATCACGGAGGCGGCCACGACTGGCAGCGAAACGGCGTCACGCTTCGCGAAGAGGGCTACTCGACCCGGCTGATTGCGGATGAAGCCATCCGTCTGCTGGAAACCCGCGATCGCAGCCGACCCCTCTTCCTCCTGGCCTCCTTCAACGCTCCCCACCTTCCCAACGAGGCCCCCAAGACATCGATCGCCGCCTCTGCTCCAAATCTCGACGCCCGGCGCAGGATCCACGCCGCCATGGTCCAGGAACTCGATACCGCGATCGGAAGAATCCTCGCCGGATTGGAATCGGAGAATATGAGTGCCAATACGTTGATCTGGTTCTTCAGCGACAATGGCGGACTCAATCGGAGCGCCTCGCCCCCGGGCCTGGTGACTGCCCTCGACTGGCTCGACTCCAGCTTCGGAGCCCCCCTGCCCATCCAGATGCTCGAATTCCTGCGCGAAAATACCCTGGAAGGCGCCAGCGACAACTCTCCGCTCCGAGCCGGCAAGGGCTCTATCTACGAGGGTGGGATCCGCGTGCCCTCGGTCATCTGGTGGCCCGGCCATACCCGTCCGGGCGAGAGCCACGCCTTTATTACTGCCCAGGATGTATTGCCCACGCTCCTGCACGCGGCGGGGCATGCCCGGGACATCCCGGGCGATCTCGATGGCATCCCGCGCTGGGCAGCCATCCAGGCCGTTGCGGAAGAGAGCGGAAATGGCGGTGGCGATGAAGATGGCGGGGGAGTGGCGCGAAGAAGCGCTGAGCAAGAGGGGGAAAGACCGCCCGACTTCCGCATCCAGGGCCTGGGGGCCGTGGGCCTGATCCGTATTCCCTGGAAATTGGTCGTGCCGAGTTCCCCCTTCCCCTGGAGTGATCCCGAGATCGAGCTCTACCACATCTACGACGATCCCGAGGAGCGGAATGATCTGGCCGGGCAAAAGCCCGAAAAAGTCTCCGAACTCCGCAGGGCCCTGGAGGCCAGTCCCATCGGCCCTGGAATCCATGCCTCCCTATTCGCCATTTCCACGGATCCCGACGCCTTCGGCGGGCCCGAAGATCGGGAGCCCTGGGCGGAGGCCGCTCGTTGATATCATCGCCAGGTCGCTTTGATGCATGTTTCGAGGAGCAGACCTGATCCGACTTGCGGGATGCTACGATCCGATTCACGCTGGATCGTGAACTCGCATAGGAGAAGGCATGCCCGCCGTCACGTCTTTGAATCGCGACAGCTCGACTGAAGATATTCTTGGCGTGATCCAACGAGATGGTGCGGTCATCGTCCGGGATATCGTCAGCGGGGAACTCGTCGACAGCATGATCGCTGAAGTCACTCCCTATATCGAGAGAACACCGATGGGAGCCGATGACTTCGTGGGACGCTCGACCCAACGCACGGGTGCCCTCGTGGCACGCACGCCGAGCTGCCGCGAATTCGTCATGCATCGAGGAGTCCTGGAAGCCGCCAATTCGTTCTTGGCTGAATACACGGAGCGGATCATCCTGCACCTGACCCAGACGATCAACATCAACCCCGGCCAGGGAGAACAACTCATGCATCGGGACCGACTGGCCTGGGGCACTCATATGCCTCTCGAGATCGAGCCTCAATTCAATACGATCTGGGCCCTGACGGATTTCACGGCGAGCAACGGCGCCACCCGCGTCGTCCCGGGCAGCCAGAACTGGCCCTGGGAACGGCGGGCCCGGGCGGATGAAATCGGCCAGGCGGAAATGAGCGCTGGCTCCGTACTCCTCTACTCGGGCAGCGTCCTGCACTCGGGCGGCGAGAATCGCTCGGATGAGAGAAGGCTGGGGTTGAATATCACCTACTGCCTGGCCTGGCTGCGTCAGGAGGAAAATCAATACCTCTCCTGCCCACCCCAGATCGCCAGGGAACTGGAGCCGGAACTCCAGGAAATCCTCGGATATACACAGGGCCATTACGCCCTCGGCTACTTCTCGGATCCCGAATCGAATCGAGCCGATAGCGATATTCTGCCCCCGGAAATCGCCCTGGGGCGACGGCCCAGGGCGGGTCAGGGCTTCTCGATTTCAGGGACGAGCAACGAGGATTCAGAGTCCACCGATTCGACTCCGAAGGCGAAGCCTGGACAGCCCTAGCCCCGATCCTTCGCAGGACGGGGCCCACGTCTGCAATGGCGTCGCCCCTCCCTGGGAATCGAGTCCCGATTTCCTGCTCCCTCGTTTCCCCCGTGAACATTCCCCGACCTCCTCGACCCTCACGCTGCGCAACTGGCGCGGGGGCATTTCGACGCATTGGATGACGGGTAGAGCATTCGGATCCAATAGATCATATCAGAAGAGGATGACGAACTGACCTCTGACTACGGCGATAAGAGATGGCTTCCGACATTCAATCGATCAACCCATCCGAAGCAATATGAGTGGAGCGAGCGTCTCCCCTCTGGATTCCCTCTCTTCTCCTTCTCTCGGCATTGCTCCTGCTGATGCCCAATAGGGCTCCGGCCAGCTGGACCTCCGTCAAAGGTTTCGACCATCACAATGGCGACCTTGGCGAATCCCGCGACAACCTCAGACTGATCTCAAGGAGGAGGACGGCATGACCTGAGTGGACGAATTGGGTCTACAGAGCTTCCCGGCAGATGAAACGATTGCCACCGAGTCCGCGACCACCACCCGCTTTACATGCCCGGACGGTTATCTCAGCAACGATCCCGACCTCTTCGGAGAAGAGATCGAACTCAACATCACGAATCAGGAAAAACAAGACATCTGAGCACGTCGGGTACGTCGCCAAGCCCGAAACGTCGATCACAGACGTCGACGGAGAGGCAAACAACCAACAAGCCTTCAAGACCGATGGACTCATCCCCGATATCCCCGATCCCAGACTGCTCCCGATACTGCCAGATCCTGCTCCAAACAATCCCCGGATCTGGGAATCCGAAACCATCGATGAAATCTTCGAACGCGGCGAGACCTGGAGATTCATCATCGACAACTACAAGAACTCAGTCGGACTCCCCGCCCATGCGCCGACTTCTATCGGCGTCGGCGACAACTCGACGGCTCTGCCCGGCGACATCGACAATTCCTCGGGAGGCATCATTACCACGCTTACCTCCGAGCCCAATAAAGCGCTTCTGATGGGCCTCGGGTTGACTTGCCGCTGCCTGGCCAGGCGGCGGAAGAGCCCGCTCAGCTCGCCCTGAACCGGAGAAGCCGCCGGCTCAGCGAATCGGCCATTCGCCCGACGCCATCCGATATCCTGCCTTCCCGGCTCCGACTGCTTCCACTCCAGCAGAGGCGGCAGATCGGGAGGAACTCCGGAGACGAGGACAGACGTACGCGCTCGGCGACAATCTCTGGCATCGATCTCATATAACCCAAGAAGAGCGAATTCGGGCCAATTCCATCCGGCCCCGCGAGCAAGCATGCTCTTGGGATGGAGTTGAATGACTCCCAGAAAACAATCGGCCCAGATTCAGGAGGTGCGCTTCGACCGATCTCGTGCCATCGTGTGCAAGCTTGATTCACGATGCCCTCATGGGCGACAGATGGCTGCAGGGGGATCGTATGGCCCAGATGCATGGCGGGGCGCTGGCCGCCCGACAGTTGAAGCGAAGTGGCGTCGATACGCTATTCGGTGTCGTTGCGGGGCCCATGATCGAACTCTATTCCGGGGGCCAGAGCGAGGGGCTGCGAGTCATCGGCTGCCGGCATGAAATCAACGGGGGATTCATGGCTTCGGCATGGGGCTGGCAGAAACAGCGCCCCGGGGTCTTTGTCGCCGGCTCGGGTCCCGCCGTCACCAATTGCGCCACTCCCCTTTATGTCGCAACGGAAAGCGCCATGCCTCTCGTCGTTCTGGGCGGTTCGGCCTTTTCGAATAGCACGGGCATCGGGGCTTTCCAGGAACTCAATCAGATCTCCGCCGTCGGTTCGGTCTGCAAGTGGACGGGCCGAGTGGATAGCACGGAACGCATCCCCGAATGGATTCACCTCGCCCTCGGCAAGGCCCTCGAGGGAAGACCCGGGGGCGTCTACCTCGACTTCCCCGGAGATGTCGTGGGCCGCAGCGTCGAGGAAGAGGGCATATCTTTCCGGAGCGCACCCGAGATCTCCTCTCCCCACCCCGACCCCGCTGCCATCACGCGAGTGGCCGATCTCCTCTCCAGCGCGGAACGCCCCTTGATCCTGCTCGGCAAGGGTGCGGCCTGGGGGGATGCGGGAGGGGCGATCCAGAAATTGGTCGACCACGGCCTGCCCTATATCTGCGCTCCGATGGCGCGCGGGACCCTCCCCGATGATCATCCGAACTTCGCCAACGCGGCGCGCTCCCAGGCCCTGGCGGGCGCGGACGTGATCGTGATGCTGGGCGGACGCTTCAATTGGATCTTCGGCATGGGCAGGCGCTTCGCACCGGATGCCACCCTGGTGCAGATCGACCTGGAAGCCGAGGAACTGACCTCGGGAGCCAATATCTCCCTCGGAGTGGTCGCCGATGCGAGGGCCAGCGCCGAGGCCCTGGCCGATGCCCTTTCCCCTGCCTCCCTCTCGAATTCGGCGGCCAGTTGGCTCGAGGCCCTGCGCACAAAAGCCAGGGCCAACGAGCAGGCCGCGCTCTCCAGCCAGGTGGATGACTCGGATCCCATCAGCCCCTATCGCGTGGTGGGGGAAGTCAAGAACATCCTGCCCCGGGACGCGATCGTCACCGCGGAGGGGGAAACCACGATGGGAATCTGTCGCGCCATGCTGCCCTCCTTCGTGAACCGAAGTCGCATGAATGCGGGAACCACGGGATGCATGGGGGTCGGTGTTCCCTACGCGGTCGGGGCGAGTCTCGCCTGCCCCGACCGCCTCTCGATTGGCGTACTTGGCGACTACGCCTTCGGCTCGGCCGCCATGGCGCTCGAGACCGCGGCCCGCAACGACGCGAAGCCCGTCTTCGTGGTGCTCAATAACGAGGGGATCGCCGGGCATATGCTCCAAGACCATTTCCTTCCGCCCGACTCTCCGATGATCGCCTCGTTGCTGCCGGCCCGCTACGAGAAGATGGCGGAAATGGTGGGTGGACACGCCGAGTATGTCGAAAGGGCAGAGGAGATCCGCCCCGCTCTTGAACGCGCCCTGGCGGCCGATAAATTGGCTCTGGTGCATGTACGGGTAGACCCCAAGGCATCGCGAACCAGCGGCACCAATTACCTGCAATGACCCACTTGGATCCTCCAGCGGATTTCGATCCGTCTGCAAATTGCTGAACAAAGAAGATCCGAAAAAAACGCTCCATGCCGGCCTCCGGGCAGGAAAGGATTGAAGGATGCCCCTCCCCCTTGAAGGAATTCTCGTATTGGATTGGACGATCTGGCAGCAGGGCCCCGTCTGTGGAGCCATGTTGGGGGATATGGGCGCGGACGTGATCAAGATCGAAGAGAGGGGGAGCGGGGATCCCGGGCGTGGGCTCGGTGCCGTGGGAGGTCAGGATACGACCAATAAACCGAATTGGTATTTCGAAGCCAACAATCGAAATAAGCGCTCGATCAGCCTGGACCTCAAGCAACCCCAGGCCGTGGAGGTGGTTCACGCCTTGGCCGCCCGGGCGGATGTCTTCGTCCAGAATTTCCGCAAGGGGGTAGCCGAGCGCATCGGCATCGACTACGAAACGCTGCGGGCGATCAATCCGAAACTCATCTACGCCAGCGCCACCGGATATGGCAAGGAAGGCCCCGAGAGCGCGGATCCCTCCTTCGATTATCTCGGCCTCGCCCGCTCGGGCATCATGAATGCGGCGGGCGAGCCGGATATGCCCCCCCTGGCCGTTGCGGGGGGAGTGGCGGATCAGATGGGCGCGATCATGCTCGCATACGGGGTGATGACCGCGCTAGTCGCCCGGGAGCGTCACGGAATCGGCCAGGAGGTCAACGCTTCGCACCTCGGCTCGATGACCTATCTACAGGGCCTGTCGGTCTCCATGAAACTGATGGCCGGCATGCCCATTCCTCGCACCTTCAGGAGCAGAGCCTACAACCCCCTCTGGAACCACTATCGCTGCGCGGATGACCAATGGCTCGCGCTCTCCATGTTGCAACCGGATCGCTACTGGGCGGATATCACTCGCATCCTGGGCAGACCGGAACTGGCGTCGGATCCCCGCTTCGACGATATGACCCATCGCTCCCAGAACACAGAAGCCTGTATCGCCATCCTGGACGAAATTTTTGCAGCACGCCCTCGGGAGGAATGGATCCAACGCATGCGTGAAGACGGAGCCGATCTGATCTTCAGCATCGTCAATAGCGTCGACGATCTGCCGACTGACCCCCAGGTACTGGCAAACGACTACGTGGTCGAAGTCGAGCATCCCCAGCACGGCCCCACGCCCATGGTGGGCCTGCCCGTGGCTCTATCCGAAACACCCGGCTCGATCAGGGCCGTGGCCCCCGAACTCGGTGCCCATACCGAGGAGATCCTGCTGGACGTCCTCGGCTGGGATTGGGATCGGATCAGCGAGTTGCGCGAGAAGAATGTGATCTGACAGGCGACGCCCACGACGTCTCGATTTCGGCCGGGGAGAAAAGATCCCCGAGTGGTTGATGAGAGTCAGGTGGCGGTGAGGATCACCCCATCCTCGCGCATTTTCTCCACTTCGCTCTCGCCAGAGCCCAACGCACACAGCACTTCTTCCGCATGCTCACCGTGAAGAGGGGGCATATAGCGACCAGGACCTTGCCGGGTCTTGTCGAAACGCGCGGCGGGACGTGCTTGACAATAAAGGCCGACAGTCGGGTATTCGAAATCGAGAATCGACTCATCATGCCGAAGCTGCTCGTCTTCGAAGAGTTGATCGAGATCGAGTACGGGCGCAAAGGCAACGTCTTCGGCCTGCAAGCGCTTCAGCAGTTCTTCTGTAGTCCACTCGCGCATGGTGGCCTCAATCTTCTCACCGAGGGCGATATCGTTCTCTCTCATTGCACGCTGCTCAGCGCTTGCGAAGCGTGAATCTTTCGCCCACTCCGGGTATCCCACCGCCCGAAAGAGGGCATACATCTCGGCATCGGTCGCCGCGAAGTAGATCAGATATCCGTCCTTCGCCTCCGAGAGTCGATAGGATTCATAGAGGGGACGGCCCTCGGGTTGGTCATCTCCGGCAAAGGGATGCGCCATCATCCCATGCGGCCAGAAAACGTCAGCGAGGAGTCGATCATCGGCACTTCGACGTGCTGCCCCCCGGCGCCGCGCCCCCTGGCCAGGAGTTCGGCGGTAATGGCCTGGGCAACGGTATAGGCATTGGATTTATCGGAGACGATGTTGCGAGCCAGATCGCGAATCGGAACCTCGGGATTGATCTGGATGGCCGCATGACCCGAAAGCCCCCTGGCTGATGGGATCATAGACTCGTCGCTGGCTTTGGGGTTCGCTGGAGCCATAGCCCGAGATCGAGCAATAGATCAGGTCGGGGTTCATGCGCCTCAGATCGGGCTCACCGAGTGCCTGACGATCCGCGGATCCGGATCCGCCAATTCCGGGGAAATACGCCTGCATCGCGGAGAAGACTGTGAGCGAGATCGAGCCCTTCGGCCTTCGAGAGGTCGACCGCGATCGCACGCTTGTTACGGTTGCAATTCGCGTAGAGGGCGTTCATCCCAGCCTTGGAGAAGGGGCGAGCCGAAGGATATCCCCCAATACCAGCGGCTCGAGTTTGACAACCTCGGCAGCCTGATCGGCCAACATCATTGCAGCCAGGGGCCCCGAAACAACAGCCGATGCGTCGACGATCTTGATTCCTTCCAGAGGTCCGCTCATTTATTTCCCTCCATCATCGTGATCCCCTTCCCCCCCCGATCCCAGGCAAGGGGGTAGAGAATAAAAGTAGTAATGGGATGTCACTGCATTCTATGTACCCCGAGAGAAGGGGCGAGGGGCGGGCGTGCTTCAAGGCGAACGGCACGATCTATAGGGGGCCAAGACACAAATGGGCAGAGAGCCGGCAAGTCATGCTACGCCGCATTGTCAAAGACGAACACTCAAGCAGAGGAGACCGCTTTTCATCGAGAGATTTCATCATATATAAATTAAAGCAGCCGATAAGCTGATATTATCTGAAATTCTGAAGGAACTATGAAATCCTCGCCTGCGGCGGATCACTCTTTCTACGGTCTGCCTCGGCGATTCATGGTGGGTGATCGGTCGAAGCGAAAGCGCATAAAGGGGAAGGGATGAAGTTCGGCGGAGCCAAAGGCCAATACTTGTTGGGCAGGGTCCTTTCGGGTCCTCGAATCCAGGCAGCAGGTCAACGAGGCGCAAAGGACCTGATCCGGGTCATACGACAGCTCATAGGTCTTACACTCTTGATCGCGCACTCGGCAAGTGCCGGCCCGCCGGGGGTTCTCGATGATCCCCATGCGATCGGAGCCGGAAATATCGAGATCATCCTGGCGAGCGTCGCGAGTGAACAGGGCGGAGAAATCGGAGTGGAAGGACCCGTCCTGGATCTCACCCTGGGAATCGTGGATGGATTTGATTTCCTGGCTGTAGGCTCCATGGGTCATGTCGCGAACTCCGGCCAGGACGAACCGGAGACGGGGCTGTTCATGACCGGATTCAAGTGGCAGCCGATCCAGGGTGATCAATGGAATGCCAGTCTGACTCCGGCCGTCTCATTCCAGATCAGGGGTGATGATCTGACCGCTGTCAATCTCACTCTTCAGGTGGAACGAAACTTTAGACGCTTCGCATTCGGCACGGACGTCGTCTACACCTGGGTCAATGACGATACTCATACCTGGAGAGCTGGAGTTTATGGACTCTTCAGTGCATCCGATCGCTTGCAACTGCTGGGCGAGGTGTGGTACTTCAACTCGCTCGAGGCAATCGATCTGGGCCTGGGACTCGGCGGCGGTACCTTGAATCAACGGGGTGAAGACCTGGCATTCAATCTGGGCTTCGACTGGGAAAGCCCCTTGGGCGTGCATGTCCTCGCCTCAGCGGGTTCGGGGCTGGGTTCCTGGAAGCGGGAGCGAATCGGCTGGCAGGGATATCTCGGGTTGCAATGGGTACTGGACGGCTCCGCTCCCTAGCTCGAGAACCATGGGTCGGCGGCTGAGAACCCGCGCGGGGAATGAGCGATCGCTACACCCGGGCGACGCCTGAGCGGGGAGCCAAAGGGGGCACTCCATCCTCCAGGCGAGGCCTTTGGGCTGCACTTCTCTATACTGCAGTACCATCCACCCCAGGGCATTCTCCGGGGCCCGCCCTCCGGCGCCGGCCCGAGAAGCCCGAGAAGCGAGGAGAACTCGATGTCGGCCGACCTCGACATGGCGGAACTCGAAGATGCGGCTGAAGAGGAGTTCCGCAGCGGACTCCAGGCCTGCCAGATCGCCGTCGCTCGGGATAATGAAATCCTTTGGAGCCCTTCCTTGGGCAGCGCCAATGCCCAGACGCGTTTCTGGGTCGCTTCGGCGACCAAACCCATCGTCGCTTCAGCAATCTGGCTCCTGATCGGAAGAGGGCAGCTCGATATTGAACGCCCGGTTGCCCATTATGCACCCGAGTTCGCGGCCAATGGGAAGGAATCCATCACCGTCGAAGAGATCCTCCTGATGACCTGCGGGCTTGCAGATGCCCCCATGGAATCCGCAGATGGAGGCGATCCGGCGCGACGGATCGCCCAACTCGCAGAATGGACGCTCGAGCATGAGCCCGGCACCCGCTACGTCTATCACGGCAGCTCTGCCCATTGGGTACTCGCCGAATTGATCGAGAGGATCAGCGGTCGGAATTTCTGTGATTTTGTAGAGGAAGAAGTGACGCGGCCCCTGGGTCTGCCCCGAGTGCTCGGCATCAGGCGAGAAGAGCAGAGCGGCGTAGCCCAGCTCTCCCATGCCGCCGACTCCGAAAGCAGAAAACTCCATGACGATATCGCGGCCAAGATCGAAGTCGGCGAACCGGGAGGCGGCGGGATCATGACCGCTTCCACCCTGGCGCTCTTCTACCAGGCCCTGCTCCACAATCCCGGCGAATTATGGGAAGCCGAAGTTCTGACCGACGGTACGGGGAATATTCGCTGCACCCTGCCCGATCCCTTGATGAATCTTCCCGCCAACCGAACGCTGGGGGTCGTTGTGGGGGCGGGCTTCGGGGCCACCTGGGGTGAATCGAAAACGGCCTTTGGCTGGCCGGGGGTAGGTGGGCAGATCGGCTTCGCAGATCCTGCGACGGGGATTTCCTTCGCCTTCCTGCAGATGGGAGATCCCGATCACCTGACTCAATTCGCTCGGGGCACGAAGCTATCGAGTCTCGCCCTTCGCTTGGGTCGGTCATGAGAGGATTCGATCGGCCTGCCCCTCTCACGGATCCCTGATGCCTGAAGATCGCGACAGGGATCCATCGGGGGATCGCTTATGGCCTCCCGCAAGACCCGGCCAGCGGCCAGCCTCCCTTCGAGTGTCGCCGGCCCCGATGCGGCTGCAAATACCGTCTCCGGCGGCCGCGGCCCGGGCATATCGCATCCCCGGATCGGGCCATGGGTCGACATGGGAAGCGAGCCATTCACCAGCATCCCATCGCCTCGATTTTCTTTGGCCGCAATAGGCGTCAGCACCTGAAGTGCCAACTTCGCCAGCCAGGGGGCGGGTTGGCCGCCCCTCGGAAATTCAGCCATGCGCAAGAGCACGCCCAAGCGCATTGGCGGCATCGGGGATGACAGCCCCTCCCCCGGCCCTCGTATCCCCTGCCACTTCTTCATCCCCGGGGCAAGAGACGGCAGCGGCCGACGAGACCCGGGGCGTCAGAGCGCGGTATAGCCTCCGTCAACCATCATTGCGCTCCCGGTCACAAAAGAGGCCTCATCCGAAAGCAGGAAGGCCACTGCCCGAGCGATTTCATCGGGTTCCGCGACTCGACGAATGGCCACGGGGGGCCTCTGGCGTGGCAGTCGCTCCGCTTCAGGCGTCCTGGCCCCCTCTCGATCCTCGCGACTATGCTCGCCGAGAGAGTTCCTGACGGCGCCGGGACAGACGCAATTGGCGCGAATTCCCCGCTCGCCGTAGTCCACGGCGATCTGCCTCGTGAGTTGGAGAATTCCCCCCTTGCTCGCCGCATAACTGGCCGCAGAGCCCCCGGCCCCGACCACGACGGAAGCGATGGAGCCCGTCGTCACGACCGCTCCCCCCCCCGCTTCCAGCATCTGGGGAATGCAATGCTTCGCACAGAGGCAAGCGCCCGTGAGATTCACCCGCAGAACGGCCTCCCAATCTTCCAACGCGATCTCATGAATCCAACCGGCCCCTGCCGTCCCGGCATTGGCGAAGAGTGAATCGAGTCCCCCGAAGGCTTGCACGGTATCGCGCACGGCCGCCGCAACCTCGGATTCATTTCCAACGTCACAGGAAATGGCGACCGCTTCTCCACCGGCGTCCCGAATCTCCTCGACCACTTCTTCGCAGAGCGAGGCTCGCTTATCGCTGACGGCCACCCGCGGCACGACCGATTCCACTTCCACCGCCCGAGATCAGCACCCGCCGCCCCGACAGCCTCGAGGAATTCAAGACGGGGAATCTTCGCGTCGAAGAAAACTGATCGCGATTTCACGGTGGGCGATCCGCCAGCCATCCGGGGTGCGGATGAATCGATCGCGATATTCACCAACCATGAAGGGAGACTCGAGAGGGGCGAGGGCTTTCGGCTTCTCATGATCGTGCCGATAGAGTGTGAGGTAGACCACGCTTTCCGCATGGTCTTCATCGATTACGTCGATCAGAAGGTTGTTGCAGACGTGACGCGATATCCGTCCGACCTGGGCCTGCCTTTGGCCCATGGCCTTCCTGATCGCCTGCTTGCCATCGAGTGTCGCTTCGGGTGAAGCCCAGACGCCGTCCTGGCTGAAGAGTTCCGCGATCCTTTCCGCCTCCCCATGATCTACATAATGGCAATAGGCGGTCACGAGCCTTTCACATTCACGCTCGATCATCAGAATTTCAGTATCGTTCATGATTATCCATTCCCGGGACGAGGGGCTCGAATCAATGGGGTGATCCGCTCACCCCTTCGCAAGAATCTTCTCGTCCACGAATCAGAGGTCCTCACAGAAATCCCTGAGGCTACGAGCCGTGTCGTAGCTCAGGTCCGGACAGGCGGTGGGGAAGATTTCGATCCCATGGCTGCTTCCCATCACCTGACGACAGCGTGCCGACACTCCGGCGCGCAGGAGCAGTCGGTAGAAATTGACTCCCTCATCCCGGAGCGGATCGCATTCATTCACACTGATGAACGTCGGAACCAGCCCACGCACATCGTCTTCGTTCGCGAAGCCGGGCCATGCCAAGGGATCACGCTTTTCCCAGGCCTCGATGCCATAGGCCATCGCCCCCCGGTTATTGTGCAGATCGAGCAGAATGCCGTTGTTTTCGCGGGAAGACGGATTCTCGTCGAGCGGCCAGATTCCGGCGATATAGGGGCAGAGCGCGTAGATTCCCCTGATCAACTGGAGGCATCCCTCCTGCTTCAACCGCAATCCGGTGGCGAGGGCGAGATTGCCTCCGCCGCTCTCGCCGGCAACGATGATGCGATTCTCATCGATCCCGAGTTCCTCGGCGCGAGCGGCCACCCACTTGAGACCCGAAACACAATCGTTGAGACCCGCCGGATAGGGGGCGACCTCGGGAATCGAAGACGGTGTGAGCGAGTTGCGAAAGTCGACCATCGCAACGGCCAGCCCCTGGGCGGCGATGATTCGGCCCCAGGCCCGGTAATTCCCCAGATAACAGGAAAGGGATTCCATGCCCCCGCCGTGGATATAGTAGACGCAGGGAAGCGTTGCATCCGAATCCGGCCGGATGAATTGGATCCTGGCCAGATTTCCGTCCGGCTGGGACTCGAATTCGAAATCCTTGAACCGCAGGCCCGCGGAGGGAGCGATCGACTCGTCATCGCAGGTATCCAGGAATATCCGCAGACCCTCCTGGGCCGCGATGGCCTGCTCGCTATTGGCAGCCTCCAGCAGCGCTTCGCGGCTATCGACATCGGCGGCCTGCGGAAATTCCAAATTGCCGAGCATCGCCTTGATGCGAGGGTCGAGCCTGGGATCTTCCGCGATGCGATTCGCCATGATCGTATTCCTCCGTATCGGATTCTTCTGCTGGACGAGGTGGGCAGCCGGTGACATGACCGGTGACATGGGACATTAGGAAACGAGCGGGCCGAGCCCGCC
>CAYTAT010000001.1:165081-230680 GCA_964435795.1 uncultured Spirochaetaceae bacterium | reverse complement strand
CCGGTGACATGACCGGTGACATGGGACATTAGGAAACGAGCGGGCCGAGCCCGCCCAGAACATAGATGAAATCGGAAGGGGCCGGGATCGGCCGCCCGGGGCTCTCGGCGCTCATTCGGACCCATCGCGCTCGCCGCGACTCGTCGGATCAGGGGCGGCCCCGGCCCGACGATATGCGCCCCCGGATGGGTATACGGCGCAAAACCGTCGCCCGCCGACACGAGACAAGCCTCTGGATTTCCGGAGCATGGGGGGGGGGATCGGGGATCATCGGGCGGCCTGCCAGGAGGTCCCACCGAAGACCCCGGAGACCGGTGCTCTGCTCATCCGAGGTCGCCGCTCTGCGCCCCGATCACGCCCTGGCCGAAATCATTTTCACGACATCGAGAAAGACCGGAGTCACCTGCGTCACTTCGAAACCGGCGGATTTCACATTTTCCACCGTGGGCCGATTCATATCCGGCCCCACCCTGCGCGAAAGCAGGGTCATCACGTTCATGATGAGGCTGAATGGGAAATACCGGCTTCCCGTATGTTCGAACATATGCAGTTCTCCGCCGGGTTCGAGGACGCGGTGCAAGGCCCGAAGGCCTTCGACCGGACGCGGGACGGAGCAGAAGGTACAGGAGGTAAAGACCTGCTCGAAGGATCCGGCATCGAATTGCATATCGTGGACATCCATCGCCTGCAATTCGAGATCGCCCTCGTAGGTATCCGCCCGGGGTCGCGCCTTCTCCAGCATCTTTTCGCTGATATCGATGCCAAGGATGTCCCGGCCGGGCGGAAAAAAGGGAATATCGAGCCCCGTTCCTACGGCGAGAAAGAGAATCCTGCCGCTTCCCATTTTCGAAAAGAGCGCGCGCTTGAAGGGCTCCCAGCGCTTCTCGGGGCCATAGCCCGCCATCAGATCGAAGTTTCGCGAAGCCCGATCCCATTTTGCACGCGTGATCGCATCCATCAGGAAATCCCCCTTTTCCCGATCCACGCATTCGCCAGGTAGCATGCCGCCAGGGTCAGAACGCCGCAGACTGCGCCCCATACGACTCCACGGGCGATGGGAAGGCTATCCATGGCCGCCATCATCGAGACCACCATTCCCGCTACCATTCCCGTCAACATGACGGGAAGCATGACTTCCATCGCGCCAAAGAGTGCCATCGCCGGGAATGCAACGAGCATCGAGAGAAGCATCCCCGCCACCATCCCCACGCACATCGAGATCCACATATTCCACGAAGGACCCATGGATTGCACCGCGATGGCACCCACGAGTGCCCCCGCAGAGAGATTCGCGATCAGATCGCCCATCACGAAATAGGGGCGCTTTTCCACTGCCTTCTCCTCCCCGCCGGCGCCCCGCCGGAATCCTGCTGGAGCCGGGAGAATACGTCCGAAGTCCGTCCACGCGTCAGCCGACACGCTAGCATGGCGATCGAGATCTCCGACAGACTTCCAGATCTGCAAGATTCATCTCGCGGACGGCGCTCGACTTCCAGATCTGCAAGATTCATCTCGCGGACGGGCGGCGGTCGGGGCGGCCCGAAGATTTCGCACCATTCCATGCGCGACCCTGCGCGATTCACGCATCGACCGGGTCCAGATCCCCGGAAAATTGGCTGCAAAATGGTGGCCCCGGAGACTCAAGGGAGGTCAGACAAGGCATTGGCAGTGCAGGCCACTTTACGTCTGAATATGACGGGATTGCGCGAGGATCCGGCGCATGAAGCGGAGCGTTATCGGGCGGCCATAGAAATGGCCGTTTTCGCCGAGAACCAGGGCTTCTATAGCGTCAACCTGGAAGAACATCATTGCGCGCGGAATGGCTGGCTGCCCGCACCCCTCACCCTGGCGGCGATGATCATCGCCCGCACGAAGACGATCCGGGTCAACGTCGCCGCGCTTCTCGTCACGCTCTATCACCCGATACGGCTGGCCGAAGAAATCGCGATTCTGGATCTCGTGAGCGGGGGGCGTTTCAGTTTCGTAGCCGGCCTGGGCTATCGACCCGTCGAATACCATGCCATGGGTCTGCGCTGGGAAGATCGGGGACGCCTGATGGACGAGTGCATCGAGACCCTCCTCGAAGCCTGGAAGGGGGAGGAATTCCTCTACCGGGGAAAGCCCGTTCGCGTCACTCCGACGCCGATGACACGGCCCCATCCCATCTTCCTGATCGGCGGAATGAGTCCCGTTGCCGCTCGACGGGCGGCGCGCTTCGGCATTCCCTTCTTTCCTCCCACCGCGCGGCCGGATCTGCGCGCCCTCTATGAGTCGGAGCTGAAGCGATGCGGAAAGACGGGCTTCTATCTCGACGCAGGGGATGGAAATAGCATGTGGATCGTCGATGCGGATCCCGAATCCAGTTGGAAGGAACTCGCCCCCTACTTTCTCCGGGAACTCAAGGAATACAGCAGCTGGCGGCAGGAGGGAGTCCCGCGACCCTCGGAAGAGGATGTGGATACGATCGAAGATCTCAGGCGACAGAAGCGATTCGAGATCCTGACAGCCGACGAGGCGAGAAGCCGCCTGGCGCGGGGCGAACCCTCCCATGCCGTTTTGCATCCGCTCGCCGGGGGCATCCCCCTGGAGCGAGCCTGGAGCATCCTGGAGACCTTCAGCAGGGAAATCCTGCAAGGATCGGAGACCCCCGGGATTCGCTAGCAGCCGGGGCCCATGCGCGACGCCGAGCCCGAGGCTCGCCCGCGCGACCGGGCTGCCAGACGCCTCGAGCCCCGAAACATCCGCCACATAGAAATAGAAGATGAAAGCTTCTACGATATTCTTTCAGGAAGACTCAGCCGCCCCGATCCGGAAACCGACGAGGAGGAGTGATCTCCATGCCCGTCAACCCGAGCCCCGAAAAGCTCCAGGATCTGGCAGCACGCTCAGGGGATGAACCCATCGTCATGCTGAATCTCCTGCGCTATCGAAGCCGGGCAGAGTCCGGATATGGCGTCGACGGCATGAGCGGAGAAGAGGCGTACCGGGAGTACGGGCGACGCTTTGCCAAGCTGCATCCCAGGTTCGGGGGGGAGGCCATCTGGATGGGAAGACCCCATGATGTCGTGATCGGAATGGAGGGCGAGGCCTGGGATCTCACGATCCTCGTGCGTTATCCCACGCGCGAAGAATTCATCAGCATGCTCGCAGATCCCGAATACCAGTCGATCTCTCCGATCCGAACGGCCGCCCTATCGGATGCCCGGCTCATCGAAATGAGCGAACTGTTATCCCAGAGGGATGGATGATAGGAGACTCGCCACCCGCCCCGGAGTACGCTGCCCGGAAGGAAGGCGACGAGGAATTCCAAAGCGGCTGCGCGCCTTCGAGTGATAGGCGATCTCGGCGACATCCACTACTGAATGCGTGAGGAAGATTCGATGGGAAGACTCGATGGAAAGATCGCGGTGGTCACGGGCGCTGCGGGAGGAACGGGAGAAACCATCGCCCGACTCTTCGCCGCGGAGGGAGCGGCTGTCCTCCTGACAGACGTGGTCCAGGATGCCGGTGAGAAGATCGCAGCCGAGATCGGAGATTCCGCCTATTTCCTGGCCCTGGATGTGCGCCGTGAAGAGGATTGGGAACGTGGCGTCGAGAAGGCAGTTGAGCTCTTCGGGGGTATCGACATCCTGGTCAATAACGCCGCCATACTCCTGCTCGCCGAGATCGAGCGAACGAGTCGTGCCGATTTCCTTCGCATCCTGGAAGTCAATCAACTCGGCCCCTTCCTCGGCATCCGAGCGGTGATGAACTCCATGAAGACTCGAGGGGGAGGCTCGATCATCAATATTTCATCCACGGATGGAATCAAGGGAATGAATGGGGTCTGCGCCTACGCGTCGAGCAAATTCGGCATTCGCGGGCTCACGAAATCCGCGGCCATGGAACTCGGCCCCCATGGCATTCGCGTCAATGCGATCTGCCCCGAGGCCGGAAATCCCAATATGAGCGCCCCCTTCCTGCCGGGGAATCCCGACCTCAGCGAAGTATCCCATCGCATGATGCAGGCCATCCTGAAGGCACCCCAGGAGGCGGAGGCCTCCAGCCGACTTCTCGACGTCGCGCGCATGGCGCTCTTCCTGGCATCGGATGAGAGCCTCTCCTGCACGGCGGCTGATTTCGTGGTGGATGCGGGCTTGACGGCGGGGCATCGGCAAGCGGGAATTCCGGGCGCCTGAGATCTTTCGGAAATCGGCGACTCTCGCCCCGCGCCTCTCCCCCTGGCCACGATATGCTCTCGAATCCCGAGCCGCTTCGCCTCGGAGCGTGGCAGCCTCGGGGCGGGGCAGGGCGGGGCAGAAAGGGGCGGGGCAGAAAGGGGCGTGGCAGAAAGGAGCGTGGCCGAAAGGAGCGTGGCCGAAAGGGGCTGGCGTCAGGCGCTCGGAGGCGACTCTCCAAGAATCGACACCCTTCCACCCAGCCTGGAATGCGGGTAGTAGTCCCAGATGGCGTGGTGCTGGGTGCAGAGATTATCCCAGAAGGTGAGCGTCCTGGGCTGCCAGCGAACGCGGCAGGATAGTTTGGGAATCGACTCGATATGCCGAAAGAGCATACCCAGAACCGCCCGACTCTCGCCAGCCGTGAGACCGACGATCCGGGTCGTGAAACCACTATTCACATAGAGAAGTTTTCGCCCGGATTCCGGATGACATACCACCATCGGATGTTCAGCCCGGGGATATACCTCTGCGGAATCCGGCTTCCCGATTCCCATCGCCCGCTGCTCCGAATACGGACCCGCCCCGTCGTGAATCGCTCTCAACCCTGAGAGGAAATTCTTCATGGGCTCGGAGAGCAACTCGTAGGCCATGTACATATTCGCGTAGAGCGTATCGCCTCCACCGCAAGCCGGGGTTTCCCGGATGTAGAGCATCGAAGCGAGGGGGGGAATTTCATCGCAGGTGACATCACTATGCCAGCCATCCCCCGGCGTAAAGGGTGAGTCGGCGTTGGTGTGCACGGGCAGGATCTCCGGATGAGACATCTCGGCTCCGCGCAGCTGAGGATGAACGTGAAGCGTCCCAAAAAGTCTTCCGAAATTCTTATGCTCCTCGGGCCCGAGATCCTGTTCGGGAAAGACCAACACCATCCAATCACGCAGAGCGCGCTTGAGCTCCGCCTCCTCTTCCGCGGACGGACTCTTCGAGAGATCGATGCCCCGAATTTCCGCACCGATATGAGGCGTCAGTGAGGACAACTCAAAGCTGTGGTAGTCGATTTCTCGATCGGGCACGGCTATGTGCTCGGGAAAGTGTTCCAGGGGCATCGCTCATTTCCTCCCTATCCCGGATAAAACTCGGGATTCCATCACTGCGACCGTATAGCAGACTTCTGGATGGGGCTTTCTGTCACATTCATCGATTCGATGCCCTCCAACGGTATCCCCATATTGCCAGTCTCGGCCCATGCCGGAAACCCTCGCCGAAAATGTGCAGACAATTCGTAGCGCAGAGCGATACAGTTGAGGCGACCGAATAAAGAGGGATTCCACTCACGGAGGTTCTCATGTCCGACCCGATGACCGATATCGACATCGCCTTGGATTCCGTTCCCGACCTGCATCAAAGGCAGCATGCCAGCCGAAAAGCGGGACGCATGACGGCAGTCAAGATCCACGGTGCACCCGCCCCCCTTCTGACCCACTACGAGGATGTCATCGCCGCCTACCGGGATGAGGAGACCTTTCCCGCCCATGCGGCCTATGACGTAATTGCGGGCCCGGTCATGGGCCGCACGATCCAATGCATGACGGGCGAGGAGCATCGAGTGCATCGCGCCCTCGTCCGCTCGGCTTTCAAACCGTCCGTCGCCCAGGAGTACGCATCCACGATCTTCGCCTCGGCGGCCCATGAACTGATCGACCAGTTCATCGGCAGGGGCCAGGCAGAGCTGGTGGAGGACTTCACGCGACACTTCTCCTTCAACATCATTGCACGCGTCATCGGCATCACGGATGTGGATAATGACCAGCTCCACCATTGGGTATCCGGACTCTTCAGCTATCCGGGCGATCCGGAAGGTGCGATCGCAACCACGAAACAATTCAATGAGTATATCCTGGGGCTTCTCGAAGAGCGCCGGAATAGCGGCAGGAATGACCTGCTGACCCATCTCGTCGAGGCCGAGATCGAGGGCCATCGGCTCAGCGACGAGCAGATCCTCTCCTTCATCCGCCTGCTCTTTCCAGCCGGTGCCGATACGACCTACCTCACCACGGGCAGCATGATGGCTCATCTTCTCCTGAATCCCGAAGCCCTGGAACGGGTCTACGCGCATCCCGAAGATCGTGAGGCCGCCATCGAGGAAAGTCTGCGCCTGGAACCCCCCGTCACGATTCAGCCGCGCATGAGCCCCCAGGCCATCCGCTGGCGGGACCTCGAAATTCCCGCGGGCTTCTTCCTCTTTGGCACCAGTGCAGCCAATAGGGATCCCAAGTTCTTTCCCGAGCCGGACCGCTTCGACCTCGATCGGAAAATCGAGCATCAGATCGCGACCTTTGGCCAGGGACAACACTTCTGCCTGGGCTCCCACTTCGCCCGGGGTGAAATGCGAGCGGCGTTGGACGCCTTTCTCGAGCGGCTGCCGAACCTGCGCCTCGCGGAGAAGGATTCGATGCAATTCCTGGGCGCCACCCTACGCGGTCCGAATCGAGTACCCATCGCATTCGACGCGTAGGGACCCCTCAGACCTTGCGGCCGGCAACCCCGATACCAGAGCCGGGCCGCCGATACTCATGGCCCGCATGCCGGGGCTTGCCGGCTCGGCCGCCGCCGGGCCGCGAAATGGCCTCGGGACGCCCGCACTCGAGAGATTCAATCGCTCTCGATCTGGCATATCATGAAAAGGCCCGATCGATCCGAGGGGCCGACGAGCGTGGAGATCTCCCCCTCCTCGACCGTTTCTGGGAATTCCGAATGCCCGCTCGAAAGAGGGGTCGGGGAGGATGGGAAATCGGAATGAGTGAGATGCCCCAATCCGTCGTCATCACGGACGACACCATGCGCGAGGGACTCCAGATTGAAAGCTCCGAGATTCCGACTTCCGAGAAGTTGAGACTTCTGGATGCGATCGGAGAAATGGGGGCGAAGTTGATCTCGATCGGTTCCTTCGCCCATCCGAAGTGGACGCCCCAAATGGCCTGCATCGATGAAATTGCCGAAAAATTCGTCCCCAGAGAGGGCGTGCAATACACCGCAGCCATTTTCAATCAGAAGGGTTTTGAGCGGGCGGAGAAGTGGTATCCGAAGATCGATGTGAGAGGAATCCGATTCGGAACCCATGTGGAGCTATGCGATACCTTCGCGCGCAGAAACTACAATCGAAGCCAGGCCGACCAGATCGCCAGCATCCCCGCCTCTGTCGCGCGGGCGAAGGAGGCGGGTGCAGAGGCCGGCTCCATCGTACTCGGCAATCCCTTCGGTTCAAATTTCGAGGGGGCCTTTTCTCTCGATCAGAGGCTGGAACTGCTCGAGTTGATGATCGAAGCGTGGCATGGAGTGGGCCTGGAAGTCCGGCGCTGCTCGCTGCTGGAGGCCATGGGCTGGAATTCGCCCCTCGAGGTGCGAAGAACATTGGAGGCCATCCGGAATCGATGGCCCGAAATCAGCGACTTCCACTGCCATTTTCACAATGCCCGGGGCGCCAGCATGACGAGCTACTACGAAGCCCTCCAACTCGGCGTTCGGGAATTCGATACCTGCCTCGGTGGTATGGGGGGCTGTCCCTATTGCGGAAATGGCAGAGCCGCGGGACATGTCCCCACCGAGGACTTCGTGGACCTCTGTCACGAGATGGGCATCGAGACCGGCTACAACCTCGACAAGGTCATCGAAGCCGCGGTCATCGCCGAAGAGGTGGTCGGGCACCCTCTCTGGGGACATGTCTCGAAAGGAGGCCCGCGGCCCCGGGGCGACAGACTCTATCCTCGGGATATGCCCTTCGTGGAAACCCTGGAAGAAGCCTCCCACTTCCGCCGCGGCCCCTCGGTCTATTCCGGTCAGCTCTCGCCCTGGAAGGAGGGCGACGCCCTGTCGCGATAGCATCGGAATCGAAGCATGGGCGCGCGAGCCCCTCCCCGATTCCAGCTCCATTCAGCCATCGATGCGGCGATATTTGATGCGATGGGGTCGTTCGGCATCGTCACCCAGTCGGCGGCGGCGATCCTTTTCGTAGTCCTGGTAATTGCCCTCGAAGTACTCCACCCGACTATCCCCCTCAAAAGCCAGAATATGGGTCGCGATTCGATCCAGGAACCAGCGATCGTGGGAGATCACCACGACGCAACCGGCAAATTGGAGCACGGCATCCTCCAGGGCCCGAAGGGTGTCCACGTCGAGATCGTTCGTCGGTTCATCGAGGAGCAGCACATTCCCCCCCCCCTTGAGGAGCCGGGCCAGGTGTACGCGATTGCGCTCACCGCCCGAGAGATCGCCCACCCTCTTCTGCTGATCCGTGCCTTTGAAGTTGAATGAGGAGACATAGGCGCGGGATGGGATCTCACGGCGACCGATGAGCATCCGCTCCTCCCCATCACTGATCATCTCCCAAACCGTCTTCTCGGGATCGAGAGCATCACGAACCTGATCCACGTAGCCGAGTTGAACGGTTTCACCCAGGCGCATTTCACCTCGATCGGGTTTATCCTCCCCCACGATCATGCGAAAGAGTGTCGACTTGCCCGCCCCATTGGCCCCGATCACGCCCACGATTCCGCCCGGCGGCAGCGAAAAGCTGAAATCGTCGATGAGCAATTTATCTCCGAAGGCCTTGTGGATCTCCTGGGCCTCAACCACGACATCGCCCAGCCGCTGGGGCATGGGAATCGCGATTTCCGCCCTCGTGGCCCCTGCCTCCTCTCCTTCGCTGAGCAGCTTCTCATAGGCACTGATCCGCGCCTTGCCCTTGGCCTGGCGCGCGCGCGGACTCATCCGGATCCAGTCGAGTTCCCGGGCCAGGGTTCGAGACCGAGCACTCGCCTTTTTTTCCTCGACCTCGAGTCGCTTCTGCTTCTGTTCGAGCCAGGAGGAATAATTTCCCTTCCAGGGAATCCCGGCGCCGCGGTCGAGTTCCAGGATCCAGCCCGCAACATTGTCGAGGAAGTAGCGATCATGGGTCACGGCCACGACGGTTCCGGGGTATTCGGAGAGGAAGCGTTCCAGCCAGGCCACGGATTCGGCGTCGAGATGGTTGGTGGGCTCATCGAGAAGCAGCATATCTGGCTTTGCGAGCAGAAGTCTGCAAAGGGCTACCCGGCGACGCTCTCCGCCGGAGAGTGTCGCCACATCGGCATCACCCGGCGGACAGCGAAGGGCATCCATGGCCACTTCGAGCGTCCTCTCCAATTCCCATCCATCCGCGGCATCGATCTTGTCCTGGAGTACGGCCTGCTTCTCGAGCAATTTGCTCATCTCGTCGTCGTCCATGGGCTCCGCAAATCGGGCGCTGATCTCGTTGAAATCCTGGAGCAATCCGGCGATCTCCGCGACTCCCTCCTCGACGTTTCCGAGCACATCCTTATTCGGATCCAATTCGGGCTCCTGGGCGAGATAACCGATCCGAACGCCCTTGAGAGGCCTCGCCTCACCGAGAAAATCCGAATCGATCCCCGCCATGATCTTCAACAGGGAACTCTTGCCCGCTCCGTTATGCCCCAGGACTCCGATCTTGGCCCCGGGGAAGAAAGAGAGACTGATCCCATCGAGAATGACTCGCCCCTGCCCCACGACTTTACGCAGGTCTTCCATCACAAAAACAAATTCATTGGCCACGCAACTTTTCCTCCCAGCGGCGGAAGTGTATCGGGGTCGAGCGGATTTCGGAATCCCGCAGCGGCCCCGAGCCAGGGTAAAATAGGGGTCGCATCCTACCGTCGTCCGGGATACGGGCCACACGGAAAAGGGCGGGCTAGACTCCGGAATCCTGGGCGGCCACGATCTCCCGAATCCCCTTCAAATGCGATTCCTCTCCTCGATCATTCTGCTCATCGTCCTGCTCGGCTGCGAGAAGAATCCTCGTGATCGTATCTGCGTGGTGGTGAACGACGCCAGCCCCGTCTCGCTGGCGATCGGGGAAGCCTATATGCGGGCCCGGGGCATCCCGAAGGGACAACTCCTCCGCCTCTCGATTCCCGTGGACGACCCCGAATTGGGCGATCGCGAGCATGAGTCGATATCGCGCGAGGAATTCGAACGCCTGATCCGAATTCCCCTGGAGGAGAGTTTCGAGAAAAACGGCTTTCGCGACGAAATCGACATCATCGTGACGACCAAGGGCATTCCGCTCCGCGTCGAAGGTCCGGCCGTGGATCCGGCGCTTTCACTGCGAGACTCCACGACCGCCTCCGTGGACGCCGAACTCAGCCTGCTCTTTTCTCCCCAGATCGGAAGCCCTGGCATTGCTTCGAGCCCAAATCCCTATTACGGCCAGGCCCAGGGCTTTCGCGACTTTCGACGCTCCCATCCCACTTCTCCCCTCCGCTATCTGGTCGCCCGCCTGACCGGCTACCAGACGCCGATCGAAGCGGGCGGCGCCCTGCCCCGGGATGTCGGCGCCCTGATCGCCAGGGGCCAGGCGCCCAATCGAGAAAATTCCCTCTGGCTCGTGGATTTCGATCCGACCCTGCCCATCGCCATGGATGCTGCGAATCGAGTCCTATTGGATCCGGTGGTCGGCCTGCTGAAGGGGCTCGGTCTGCGCGTGGTGGCGGATGACGGCCCGGAAACCGCCGCCGATCTCGAGAACATCCAGGGCTTCGCCTCCTGGGGGAGCAACGCGAGCACCGAGAAGGCCCCGCAGACCTATGGAGAAATCGACGGATCCCTGCATCCCGGCGGCTTCGCTCCCGGCGCGATCGCGGTCGACCTGGTGAGCACCAATGCGCGCAGCTTCACCGCACCTCCGGTTTACGGGCAATCCCTCGTCGCGGACCTGATCGCCCAAGGGGTGGGAGGTGCCGCGGGCCACGTCGCAGAACCAACGCTGCCCACCGTCGTCCGGCCGCATCTGCTCTTCTTTCACTTTGCTCTCGGCGCCCCGGCGATCGAGGCCTACTACCGCGCCCTCCCCTATCTGGGTTGGATGAACGTCTATATCGGGGACCCCCTGATGCGCTGGGACATCCCCAGGGGAAATATGCGGGCGGCGGATTCGGATGGAGACGGACGACCCGATTCGGATGACAATTGCGTCCTGATCCCGAATGCTCGCCAGCGCGACAGCGATGGCGACGGATACGGAAATATCTGCGATGCCGACGTCAACGGAGACGGCCTCGTGACGACGAGTTGGGGCGAGAGCTTTCCCCTCAGCGAACGTGGGGATGTCGAAATGATCGCGCTGAGCGCCAGGGATGGGCTCCATATCGCCGATCATGACCTGGACGGAGACGGCAAGGTCAATCAGCGCGACATCTCGATCGCCCAACTCCAGCTCTTCATGGCCCCGGGGCCGGGCAGGAGATTTCGCGATCCCGAAGAGAAGGTGAATCCCGATCCCTGATCAGCTCCCGGAGAAATCCGATTCCAGCAGGCGGATCAGACTCGAGGTATCGAGGCGCCCGCCACCCCGAGCCTCGACCTCGGCGTAGCGGGCATCTACAGCGGCGGTGAAATCGAGTTTTGCATCACAGCCCTCGGCCTCTGCAAGAGCCATCCCGAGATCCTTGCGCATCCATTCGACTGCAAAACCGAAATCAAATTCCCCCGCGAGCATGGTGCGAGCCCGCTGATCCATCTGCCAGGATTGAGCGGCTCCCTGGGAGATGACGTCGACCACGCGACTCGCATCGAGACCGCTCCGCCTGGCGAAATGAAGTCCTTCCGAAAGGGCCTGGATGAGCCCCGCGATGCAGATCTGGTTGACCATCTTGGTCAACTGACCGCTGCCGGCCTCCCCCATCCAGAGATGTTTTCTCGCGTAGAGATCGAAGAGGGGAGTGGCTCGCCTATAGTCGGATTCACGCCCCCCCACCATGATCGTGAGGATGCCCTGCTCGGCCCCGACCTCTCCCCCGGAGACCGGTGCGTCCAGAAAACCGAATCCCCGAGCCAGGGCTTCATCCCCGAGTCGTCGAGCCATGCGGGCGGAAGCCGTCGTATGGTCGACGAAACAGGCTCCCGGCGACATGGCGTCGAAGGCGCCGTCCTCGGCGAGGGCGATCTCCTGCAATGCTTCGTCATCGCCGGTGCATACCAATACGAAATCCGCCCCGGCCGCAGCTTCGGCCGGGCTCTTCGCGGGTACGACTTCCCGATCCCCATGCTCCCGGAGAAAATCCTGCAGACGAGCGGGCGAACGGTTGTAGATCCGAAGAGCATGCCCCGCACGTGCCAGATGCCCGGCCATCGGATAGCCCATCACACCCAGGCATAGGAAAGCGACTTTCAATGCGGACTCCTCCATTTTCATCACGACTCATCGATCCCGATGTGAAACCCATTTCTCAGGGGTTGTTCCTCGCATGCCGGATGGGGGGCTCATCGTCGACCTCGCGGGAGCCCAAATCGACTCGTATCGGATCTCCGTCCAGGTAGACCACTTCGCGACTCGGCACGGCGGGAATGCGGGGGCCCGGAGTCAGGATGCCCACGAGATTCAGGGGATCCGTGGCAGAGATGCGGATTCGCTCGGCGGGCAATTCCGAACGCCTCACGCGGCCCAGGGATTCGACGGCTTCGGGCAGGGCAAACTGCTCGCCAGAGAAGCCCCGCACGAAGCGGCCGCCGCGAATCAGGCCCCGGGCCTCCAGGCGGCGCATGGCCCAGAGAAGATCGCGCCACGGCAGGGCCAGGTGCTCCCGGGCCATCAGATCGCGAAAGACCACGCCCCAGCGCGCCAACAATTGCTCCGCCACCGCTTCCGCCAGCGCGTCGGGATCCGCCACCGCTTCGACCTCGGGAAGCAGGGACCAACGCCCCTCGGCACCCCCGGCAGGTCCCTGCCCCAATCCGCGTCGGAGTCCGCGCCGCGCGCGCTGACGGGCTCGCGTGCGCGCCCAGCGCTCCCGGGCACCCAGCAGGGAACGCACGGCCTGAAAGCCGTCCGCGCTGACCAGGCCCCGGGCGACCAGGCCCCAAAGACCCGCTTCGATTTCCACCGGAAGGCGCCCTACCCGGGCGACGAGGTCACCGTGAAAGAGAGCCCCGGCTTCACGCAGGTGGGCCAGAACGTCCGCGGCCGCACCCCGGCTCGGGAATTGAATGGGAACGTCGCCGCGATGCGCCTGGAGCAGCCAGGGCAGATCCGAGCGCAGGAGAAATGAGAGCGGAGTGGCCCGGGAGGGAGATGCCTCGGCCCGCACCTCCGGCCTCGATTCCCCGCCCTCGGCCACCCCCGAGCCCCGGCCCGGAGCAGCCGAAGTGCTCGCAGCGACCGAAGCGGGCGAAGCGGAGAGGCGCCCCCAACTCACCTGCCCCGCCAGGCAGGCCGCATCCAACCAATCGGGTTGATAGCCCTCGATTCGGCAGGCGAGGATATCCGGCTCCCAATTGCCGGCCGCCACCTCGAAGCCCTGGAGTTGTTCTACGATCCGGGCCACCGCACCGCGGCCTTCACAGCGGCTGCCCCCTGCGACGTGCTGCCAGCGCAGCAGGAAGCGCATGAAATCCCGCGCACTCGCGGGCTCCACCCGGGCCCTCATGCGATTTCGCGTATAGGCGTGAATGCGGCCTAGGGCCCTGCGCGAGCAGATTTCTTCCAGCCTCTCCGACGCCCCGGAGACGGCCTCGAATTCTCCCCGCAGCACGAAACCCTCGGCCTCGAGATCGGCGCATCCGAGTTCCACATCGGGCAATTCGAGACCCGCTTCGCGGGCCAGCTGCTCCGGGGTCGTCGGTCCCGCGATTTCGAGATGCCCCCGCAAAAGGTCGCGAATCGCATGCTGGCGATCCGGAGCCGGAGTAGCGGCCAGGGATTCGGGAAGCTCGGGTCGCGAGAGGATTTCGGCCTCGGGATGAATCACTTCGACCGCCTGCAGGCGTTCGCTCGCAAACCAGAAGGACGACCCGGCCAGGTCGAGTTGCGCGGCTCGACCCGCGACCCGCAATTCCGAAAAGAATCCCCGCAGAGCCGGTTGCGGGCGGCAGAGCAGCAGGGAGAGCAATAGATCGTGCAATTCATCGGCATTGGAGGGGTTGGGAGCCAATTCCCCGCGCACCCTCTCGATGGCTTCCGGATCGAGTTCCGCAAGTTCCCGAGCTTCCACGGGCAGTCCCCGGGGCAATGCCACGGCCCGCGTGCGCCGCTCCTCCAAGGGGGCGTCGTCGAGAAAAGTAAAGGGGCGCCCGTTCAGGATCTCGTGGGCCAGGGGCGAGGCTTCGCTCGAATCCACGAAATGGGTCTCGACCCTTCCCGATTCGAAGCCCGCCACCAACTTCTCGAGGCCCGGCAGATCCATTCCCTCATTGAGACAGTCGTATAGGGTCTGGGCCACCAGGGGGTGATCGGGAATCTCGATCGGATAGCTGACATTCTCCTGGCAGGCCGCCTGATTGGGAAATATGGCGGCCAGCAGATCGTCGGATTCCATGCGCTGAATCGCTGGAGGATTGCGTCGCCCGTTCCTGAAGCGCAGAACCGCCAGGGATCGGTTCAGATTCCAGCGCCAGCGGGTCGTGAACATCGGCGCAGCGAGAACCGCCTGGGAGAGCGTATCCTCGAGCGTCGATGAGTTGAGAAAGCGCGGTACCGAATCCAGGGGGAAGCTGTGGTGGGGGCCGAGGGATAGCACCAACGCATCGTCATTTGCGGCCGCCTGGAGCTCGAAATTGAAATTGCGACAGAATTTCTTGCGCAGGGAGAGGCATAGGGCTCGATTGATGCGAGCACCGAGAGGGGAGTGAACCACGAGTTGCATTCCCTCGGCCTCGTCGAAGAAACGCTCGAAAACGATGCGATCCAGTGTCGGCAGAGCCCCCAGGGCCGTCAGCGAAACGGCGAGATAGTTCACCACCTGCTCGGCCACCGAAGCCGAGAGCTGCTCGGATTCCATCAACCAGCGGACGGCCCCCGGCCCGCCCCGATCCCCCAGCAGTTCGGTGATCTCCGTGCGCAGATTCGAAACCTCGTCGGAGAGTTCCTCGCTGCGGGCGGGGGCCTCGCCCTGCCAGAAGGGAATCGTCGGCGGAGCACCCCCCGCATCAACCACCCGTACCGCCCCGGATTCCACGCCCAGGATCTGCCAGGACATGCTGCCGAGCAGGAAAATGTCTCCCCGCATGCTCTCGATCGCAAAATCCTCGGAAACGCTTCCCACCACGGCATCATCCGGCGCCGCCAGCACCCGGTAGTCGGCGACCTCGGGAATCGCTCCCCCCGAAGTCAACGCCGCCAGGCGTGCTCCCCGCCGACCCCGCAGAACGCGATTGATCCCATCCCGATGCAGATAGGCGGCCCGGCGCCCGCGGCCCGTCCGTATTCCCTCGGCGAGCATTTCGACGACAGCATCGAAATCCCCCCGGGCCAGTTCCGAGAAGGGTGCCGCGCCGCGCATCAACTCGTAGAGCTGATCCTCACCCCATTCCTCCACCGCACAGGCCGCGACGATCTGCTGCGCGAGGATGTCCAGGGGAGCCAGCGGGGGATGGATCGTATCGAGGCGCCCGGCCCGTACGCCCCGCAACAACCCCACGCACTCGATCAATTCATCTCGGGTCGTCGGATAGAGGCGCCCTTTCGGAATTCCCGAGCGGGAATGGCCGGAGCGGCCGACGCGCTGCAGGAAGGTGGAAAGGCTGCGCGGAGAACCGATCTGGCAGACCAATTCGACGGGCCCGACGTCGATGCCAAGTTCCAGGGAAGCGGTGGCCACCAGGGCTCGCAACTCACCGGCCCGCAACAGGCCCTCGACGCGCTGGCGGCGCTCACGAGAAAGGCTGCCGTGATGCGCGGCGACTTCGCCGTCCCCCAGCCACTCGGCCAGTTCATGGGCGACCCGCTCCGCCATGCGCCGGGTGTTCACGAAGATCAGCGTCGTGCGATGTTTCTGCACATGCTCGGAGATCCGCTTCAGTACATCCTTCATCTGTTCCGCCGAAGCGACGGCCTCGAAATCCTGGCTCGGCGACTCGATCGCCAGATCCAGGCTGCGTCGATGACCGACGTCGACGATTTTGCAGAGCGGGGATCCATCCTCGGCGCTTCGGCCCTCACCGGCTCCCACCAGAAGACGCGCCAGCCCCTCGATGGGGCGCTGGGTCGCCGACAGGCCGATACGAACGGGCCGGCGCATACAGAGCCGATCGAGGCGCTCGAGACTCAGCGCCAGATGGGATCCCCGTTTATCCCGAGCCACGGCATGAATTTCATCGAGGATCAACGTGCGCACGCCGCGAAGCATCTTGCGACTGCGTTCGGCCGTGATCAGAAGGAAGAGTGACTCCGGTGTCGTGACCAGGATCTGAGGCGGACGCTTCAGCATGGCCGCTCGGGCCGAGGCGGGGGTATCGCCACTGCGCACGGAAATCCGCAGATCCGGGATCGGATACCCCCCGGCACGTGCCCGCTCGGCGATTTCCAGCAGGGGCTGCCGCAGGTTGTGCTCGATGTCCGCGGCCAACGCCTTGAGGGGGGAGACGTAGACGACTTCCACTCCGCGTTCCGGGGGGCCCGGCAGCGGATTCCTCGGAGAAGCGGCATCCCCCGAGAAGAGAGGCAAGCCCGCTTCAACTCGATTCCCTGCATCCTCCATCGCCGCCGCGTAGAAACGATCAATGCATACGAGAAAAGCCGCCAGGGTTTTACCGGAACCCGTGGGCGCCGCAATCAGGGTATCGCTTTCCTCGGCAATTCTGGGCCAGCCGTGGAGTTGGGGAAGGGACGGACCCTCCGGAAAACGGCTTTCGAACCAGCGCTGGATCGCGGGATGAAAGCCTTCCAGGCCTTCACTCGGCTCGAGTTTCGGCTCGGCCATCGAAGTGGGCTTCGCATCCATGAGGTTCGTCTCTTCGGAATCGGCGGAGCGTCAGGGTAGCAGGGGAAGAAGTGCTGAGCGAAGATAAAGCGAAATCCAATTCCCGCATCCCCTGGAGAGTCCCCGTGGAGATCGTACTCGTAAGACACGCCCAACCCGATTGGGAGCCGGGCGGTCTTGCCGTGGATGAGCCCGGGCTGACGACGCTCGGAAGGCGCCAGGCGGAATGCGTAGCCCAGGCCCTGAAGGGCGATGATTTTGACGCCATCTACCTGAGCCCCATGCAGCGGGTGGTGGAGACGGCGGCCCCCACCCTCGAGGCCCTTGGCCGCAAGGGAGAAGAGTGCAACTGGCTGCGCGAAATGGGGTTGCCTTCGATGGAGGGCCAGAGCAGCCAACAGGTCCAGCGCTATTTCCGCGATGCGAATGCCCGGGAACTCCCGGAGTGGTGGAATGGGCTCCCGGGCGGCGAGAGCTTCCGTCACTTCTACGAACGCGTGAGTGGAGGAATCGAGACCCTGCTCTCCGACCATCACTCGGTGGAGATTCACGAGGATACGGGAAGTCGTCTCTGGCGCCTGCCCCCGGAGAGAGAGCGACTGCTGATATTCGCCCATGAGGGCACCAACTCGGTACTCATTTCCCATCTGATTGGAGTCGAACCCGTCCCCTGGACACATCTGCGTTTTTCAGGGAGTTGGGCCGGGATCACCCGGCTGCATACGGTTCGCATCGGGAGCCGATACGTCTGGTCCCTCGAAGCCTTCAATCGCGTGGAGCATCTGGAATGCCTCAGCGATCAGCGCGCGGGAGGGGGGCGCAGTTCCTCCTTTTAGCGGCCCTTCCCGCCATCACGCCCCCTGCCGACCACGGGCCAGTCGGCTGAAGCGCTCGAGATCTTCGCGAATCCTGGAGAGGGGGCGATCTTCACTATTGTAGCGGCCGACGATATATCCGCGGTCGTCGATCAGAAATGTGTAGAGGGTGTGGAGAATTTCTTCCTCCCCCTCACGGGTGCTTCCGATCCCCCAACGGCGAATCACATCGTGTACGACCTGCGGATCGCCCGTGAGCAGGGACCAGTTTCCGAAGTCCACGCCCAGCGCTTCCCCATAGGCCCGCAGGGTGCTGCCGTCGTCGAATTCCGGCTCCAGGGTGATGGAAAGAAATTGGGTTACGCCACGCGCCTGTTCGGAAAGTTCTCGCTGGAGATGGACGTGATCCCGAGTCTGGGCCGGACATGGGCCCGGGCAGCGGGTGTAGATGAAATCGAGTAGCACGATCCGGCCCTGCCAATCCGCCAGCCGAGCGATGCGACCCCGCTCATCCTCCAGGGCAAAGGGCGGTGCCCGGCGAGCGCGAATCCGCTCGCCACCCACGTCGACCCAGCCCTCTTCCTCCCGGGCCCAGCGTAGGAATTCGAAGGATTCGATTTCGGGTCTGCCGCGTCCGGAGGAGAGCCCGAAGATCCCCAGGCGGCCGGGGCTCATCTCGGCGAGCAGGCTCGCGTCGGAGACGACAAACCAGGCTGTCTCGGCGGGCACGCGATCGGGAATTCCCTCGTGGGAGATCAGAACCTCTCCCCGCTCGGGCGCCCTCTCCTCCACGAGGCCGCGGAAGGCCACGGGCTCGGAACAGGCGGCCACGAGGATGAGCCACGACAATGCCGGGCCCACGGAAGATATGCCGAATCGAGTTCTGACCCCAGCCCACCTTCCCGTCAGAAGAGCCACTGCCAGCCCGCGATGAAGTGGATATCGGAGGTCAACTGAATTCCGTCGAGATTCTGATAAACGGGAAAGACGGCTTCGAAAGAGAGCCGTTGTCCGCCCGCGAAGGGCAATAGAACATTCACTCCGGCCCCGATTCCGAGGAGATTCCCACCCTGGAAGGAGGGTACGTTCATGGGATTCTCCGCGGGATCAAGGGCGGGGTCAGCGCCCTCGACATTGGCCTGGTTGACCCAGGCCAGGCGCGCGGAGAGCGAGATCCAATCGTTGACTTCCCCCGTCAACCAACCCGAAGATCGGTAGGAATCGTAAACCTCGTAGTCGAGGGCGTTCTCGCTGATCGCGTATTCACCCCCGATCTGTGCCCCCCAGGAGAGGCGTCGATACTTCCCCGTATAGGTGATTCCCCACTCGACGGCCCAGGAACCCGTTCCCAACTGCATCGCGTAGGGGAGCCTATTCCCATTTTGATCGTCGGCGCGAATATCTCCAGTGGGGAAATTGATCGAAATATTGAATTGGGTCTTCTCCTCACCGCGTTGAATGAAGGGAAGAAGTAGCAGGAATGTCGCGTCTCCAATTCCGGCGGACGTATCCGTCTGGAGCACACCGCCTCGAAGTTGATCGAGACTCTGATCGATATAGGGCAGCATCAACGCAACGGTGAACCGATCCCGGGGAGCGTACATGACTCCAAAAGTATGGGTATCTCGAGACTGCGAGAGGGGCACCGTATTGTAGATCGCCTGTACGGCCGCCAGCGAGAGGGATTGGGTTCCCCGTTGAAGGTTCTCCTTCTCGGACCTCTGGTAGCGGTAGAGGAAAGTCCAATCACCCTTTTCGTGGGTATGATCGAGCAATACGCCGGCGGGGGCGAAATCGCTGGCGCGGTTCAGGGCGCGATGCAGGGCCGGCGCCCCTTCCGCCCCTTCCGCGGCTTCGGAACCCTCGCCAGCCCATAGGGCATTCGCACTCGAACCCAGCAGTGCCAGGCCGAGCAATCCTCGCAGGAGGAGCCGAATGGAGACTCGGATTGAAATCACGGCCCGCAGGCTAGCCCGGTATCGGAGCCACAGGCAAATCGCCGGCCCTCAACCGGAAGTCCCCGCCAATTGCATCCGGAATTGTTCCTGGAGTTCCGACAGGTCGAGTCTGAAATTGCGCCGGGTCGCGCGATCGAGATTTCCCTTGCGAAGCAGGTCGGCGAGCCATCCCCTCACGCGACGCTCTCCCTGGGAGCGATAGAGATACTCGATGAAGGCGCTGGATTGCAGGTAGGCGAGGCGGGCGTCGGAGCCCTCCAGAGAGGCAAAGGAGGGGCCGGACAAGCCTTCCAGGGAGAAGAGTCGTCCCCGTCCCTGCGCTTGCCGAAGCCGTTGCCATTCGCGACTGGATAGCCTCGAGGCAGCCGTCGTGGGAATTTCGAAGAATTCCGCCACGCCCTCATTCAGCCAGCCCGGGAGTTGCACAGACGGCGCCTCGGCGTCGAAGGCCGCGTGGATGAATTCGTGGCGGAGCACACGAACCAGCCGCGGGGAGACGACTTCATCCCCGCGGATGTGAATCTGGCCTTGATAGAAACCGGCCGCAGGAAATCTGAAAAGACCCTGAAAGCGACTCTCGAAAACCCTGGGATCGTAGAGAATGACCGTTGTCTGGCGCTCCGGGCGCAATCCCAGTTGCTCATCGGCGTCTCGATACGCGGACTCGAGCACTTCGAGAACCCGCTGCTCGAAGCGGCGGGAACCTCGCAGCCCCGAGGTCTGATCGATGTCGACATCCTGGAAGAGTACGAAATGAGAGGATTCTCTCTTCTCGAAATGACCATCGGCTCCATCGTCGAAAGCGTGCAGGGGATCGGCGAAAAATGAGACGAAGAGAATGGCCAGGATCCTTCTTACAACCCGTCGCCTTCTCCCCCTCGCGATCCGCTCACTGCCATTCGGCAGTTCAGCGCGATCATTTTCAGCGAAGACTTGGAATGGCCGTCTCAAAGCTCTCGCCCCTCCCCTTTTCGACCAGGGGGAATCGAGGTGGGCTTCCCGCGACGAGACGGGACCCTCAAAAGAGGCCTCCCGAGAAATACCTCGCCGCTCCGCGAGTTGCCTTGCGCATGAAGTCCATGAAACGCTCACTCCGGGCCCGCGCCTCGGCCAGGATCCTGCTCTGCTCGGCCTCCTCGGGGCATCGATCCGCGCGCCGATCCTTCAGTCGCGCGATATGCTTCTCGGTCGAAGCCTGCCAGAGCGAATCGCCGCGCTCCCGGGCCAATTCGAGGATCCTTCCCTCGAAGTGTTCGATCTGCCGGCTGAGGCGGTTGCACCGCTGGCGCGGAGTCAATTCCGAAAGGTCGCGGGAAACGACCTCGGTCGCCGTCAATGCCAGCGCCGCGGCGAGCAGGAGACTGAACAATCGCATCGGATTCCCTCTCGATCAGTGGCGGTTCATAGGCTTTCTAATCGGCGATCCACGACCAGTATATAGGGTTTTCGCGCTGGAGGACTCCCGGCCCGTCCCGAATGGCGGGGGCAAGGCTTCAGATCCTCGTGGAGCCCATCCATGAATCCAGCCCGGGGCCCCCAGGGGCCCCGGTATCCGAGAATATCCCAATCCATCGAGGGCCGCGATTTCTCGCGCTTGAGAAGTTTCCCGGCGATCTCGGGGTTCCCATGCTCCGTCCTCACGGAATGATCGACTCGCACGCTTCAGCTTCACGAGCCGACAAGTGCCGATCCCTTCGATCTTCCGAGCATCTTTTCGCCCACGGACGTGAAGATCGCTCGCAGGATTTCCCGCGTCGAATGCCCGGGGCATTTCTTCTTCGACTCTTTCGAGTCTTCCCCCACTCTTTGTTTTTCTCGGCGACTTCCTCGCATGCAGACCTCGCGCGGGCGGGTCGCAATTCCGAGAGTCGAGTTGAACTCGAATGGAGCCGGACTCGGCCCGGGGGGAATTTCAGATGCGATCGATCAGCGCCTGGGCCTGGCGATGCGCGAGAGCCATCACGGTAAACATCGGATTGACCGAAGTACAGCGCGGGAAGATCCCGGTATCCGCGATGAAGAGGTTGTCGTAGCCATGGCAACGGCCGAACTCATCCACGACTCCCCGTGCCGGATCCCCATGCATGCGAGTGGTGCAGAAGACGTGAGAACTGGCGGTGACGAAATCGCTGGGTCGAATCGGGTGCTCCCTCAGCACCTCGGCTTCCCGCATGGAAGAAAATTCATCCGGCAGGCCGTGAATGCCCGGCATGACCTTCTCAGCCCCAGCCGCAAAAAAGATCTGGGAAAGCACGTAAACCGAACGAAGCATGACCTTGGCATCCTCGGGATGAAGAGTCCAGCGAATCGCCGGATTCATAGCGCGGAAACGAGCCTTGACACTGCCGAGGGAGCGATGGGTGCTCGCGATCGCATCCCAGATGGCCGTCCTCGGAAGTTCGGAGAAGCGTTGCACCAATTCCCCTCCCAGGCCCGCCGTACGCACCGCCAGGGCGGCGGGCGCTGACCACATGGTCTCCAACTTGAATCCCTCTTTGAGAAAATCGAGGGATTGGTAACTCTGCGTTCCCCCGAAAAGGGGATCGATCACATGATCGAAGACGCCCGCCACCGCAGCCCCCGGATGGAATTGCAGATTCCGTCCCACTTCTCCCGAGGCATTCGCCAGATCGCCGCTTCTTTGAAGAAGAGTGGGAGTGCCCATGCAGCCCGCGGCCAATACCACGTAGCGCGCGTGGACCGTAAAGCGATGCGAGGGTCGGCCGCTGAAGGGTTCCACCACCCTGCCCTCGACTCCCCGAACTCGGCTGCCCTCCCCGATGATCCGCTGTGCCTGAACGGAAGTCAGCACCCGGGCACCCAATTTCATGGCCTCGGGGATATAGCTGATATCCATGCTCTGCTTGGCACGAGCCCGACATCCCGTCAGGCATTCGCCCGAACCCCGGCAACCCCGGACGTTGCGAGCGACGGATTCGCTGCCGATTCCGAGTTCGTCGCAACCCCTGCGAAAGAGCAGGTTGCGCTCTCCCTGGACCGGCTCCGGGGTAGCAGCGATACCCAGGAACTCCGCCACCGCATCGAAATGGGGCTCGAGTTCCGCGCGGCTCGTCCTTTCCAGATCGAAGCGCGTGGACCACTCATCGAAAACGAAGGGCGGCGGTCGAACGCACATCGCGGAATTGATCAGCGATCCCCCTCCCAGGCAGATCGCCTGGAGGATCGGCATGAACGTCCCCGTCGGGCTCCGCAGGCCAGCCTCTCGCATGGTCCGTGCCATGGAGAGATTGCCATCGGATCGAAAATCTTTCGGCGTAAAAGGCGGCCCCTCCTCCAGAAGCACGACTCGGTATCCGGCCCGAGCGAGTTCGTAGCTGACCACCGAACCCGAGGGACCCGATCCCACGACCACCACATCCGTTTCCTCGACGAAATCACGTCCGTACTCGGCGAAAACCCGGACCTCCCCGGCTTCATTCTCCCTCATCCCGCTTCCTCCCCGGGATTCATCCGCAGCGGCGGCGCGGGGCCCGGCTCGCTGAGATCAGAAGGGCGATAGGGAATCTCGTCGGGGCCCTTGCCAATCGGCGCATAGAGGAGGTCGGCTTCGCGAATCGGCGATTCGATTTCCCAGGGAGATAAGTCGAGAGCCTCGAGACATCTCGGATGGCCGACGTAGCCGAGGATCAAGACCGCCTTCAGGGCACTGAAGCACATGCGTCGAAGTCCGAAGCGACTCGTCTGCCAGCCGCGGAGAACCGCCAGCCGTTGTCGCTCGGAGAGCCCGCTAAAGCGTCGAAATCCCCGGGCGCCGGGTGCCGGCCACAGCAGGGTCGCATGCTCGAAGAGCAGGAAGAGTGCGCGCAGGAGTCCGCGTTGTCTCGACGGCAGGGCGAGAAGGTATTCATCCGCGTAGCCGGGCAGATCGGCCTCTGCGCCCGAGATCGGCATGCCTTCATCGGGCGGAAAGAAGCTTTCGGCAGCGGCCTGCAAGAAAGCCGCCTCGCCACCTCGGAGCATGCGATGGTCGGTTTTCGGATAACCGAGCAGAAAGCGCCAGAGGATCAGGCCTGCAACCCCCAGGAGCGTGGCTCCGACAATCACTTTGGCAACCCGGCTTCCAACGCCTTCACCCCCTAGTCCTCATATTCCGGCTCTTCCCAGAAGGGATAGAAGTCCGGCAGATCGCTCGAAACCTTCATCGGGAAACGAGGGGCACGTTTTTCGAGAAAACTCATGATCCCCTCCTTCGAATCGGGCTCACGGCCCATGAAGTCGATCACCTTGGAATCGATGCGATGGGCCTCCATGGGATGCGAAGCGCCGAGCATCTTCCACATCATCTGCCTGGAGAGCGCCACGGATACGGCGCTGGTATGCGCCGCAATTTCCCGGGCCAGCTCCCGGGCCCGGGGCAGCAGGGCCTCGGGGGCGAGCACTTCCGAAACCAATCCCGCCGCCAGGGCTTCCTCGGGCCCGAAGACGCGACCGCTGGCCACCCACTCCATCGCCTTGCTGATCCCCACTACCCGGGGCAGAAACCAGCTGCTGGCCGCTTCAGGGGCAATTCCGCGACGTGCGAAAACGAAGCCAAATTTCGCCTTCTCACTCGCCAGCCGGATATCCATGGGCAGGGTCTGGGTGATCCCGACCCCCACGGCCGCACCGTTGATCGCTGCGATCAGGGGTTTCCTGCAATCGAAGAAGCGCAGGGTTACACGTCCTCCTCCATCTCTCGGAGCGCGATCTCGACTCACCCCTTCCGAGGCATCGCTTTCGAAGGTATCCCCCCCCGAGGAGAGATCCGCACCAGCGCAGAATCCCCTGCCCGCTCCGGTGAAGATCACGGCCCGCACTTCATCTTCGGCATCCACGAAGTCCGCCAGCTGCAGGAGATCGTTCATCATCGGGGTCGTAAAGGCATTGAGTTTTTCCGGGCGGTTGAGCGTGACCGTCAGCACGCCTTCCTCCAGATCGGTCAGGAGGGTTTCGTAGGCACTTCGCCCGGCGGCCCCTTTTCGATCGGATCCCTTCACGTCAGAACCTGCCATCAGGGCCTCTCCCGACCCGACCTTCGATCCCCGAGTCGTCTCGGATCCGACCTTCTCTCCTCGGACCTGCGATCGCCGGATCTTCTTTCATCGGAATTTCCGGCCCGCGAACTCCCCTCCCCGGGTCGGCGTTCATCGGCCCGCCTATCGCCGGCTCTCCGCTCCTTCGACCTGCGATTGCCGGATCTCCGTTCGTCCGACCCACTGGCACGGAAGTCGCTTGTATCTGGCATCGAAGAACTCCTTTCCACACCCAAATCGCCTTCCACGCAGCTTAGCCCCTGAGTCGCCGAACGAAAACCGAACGTGATACGCTTGGCGCCCGCAGACAAAGGCCAATGGAGCGAGAGAGGGCGAAACCTATTCCATGGTGATCGGCGTGATCGGAGATACTCATAACAACCTGCGAAGTATCACTCGAATCGTGGAAATCTTCGAGCGCCATCCGGTCGATCGGGTGGTGCATACCGGCGACATCACCCAGCCCAAGGTCCTGGAGGCCCTCTCGGCCCTGAAGCTGCCCATCCACGGCGTTTTCGGCAATAACGACCATGGGGAGAGACCGCATCTCGACACTGTCGCAACTCGTCATGGCATGCTTTTCGACGACCCGCCCCTCGAGGTGCATTGGGCCGGCAGGCATATCCTGATCGCCCACGACCCCCTGGAAATCGAGGAATCCCTCAAGCCCCATCACGCTCTGGCGCTGCATGGACACACTCACCTCTATCGGAAGCAGAAACTCGGGGAGACCCTGGTCTTCTGCCCCGGGGAATGCGCCGGGACGCTCGAGGGCCATAATAGGATCGGTCTGGTCGATCTCACTTCCCTGCATTGCGAACTCGTCTATTTTTGAAACCATTCTTCTTGAGAACCATTTCTTGAAAACCGTTTCTTGAAGATCATGTCTTGAAAATCATGTCCCAGAGCCATGATTTCCGGAACCACGATTCCGGAAGGAGAACTTCCAGGACCAGAAGTTGCTGGACAGAAAGTTCTGAAATACCCGATTTTGAACTGGTGGACTCTCGACCGGGCGTAGCCGACCTGCGAACCCGAGCAAGGAAAATCCGATGAGCTGGAAAAAGGAAGTGGAAGGCATCGAGCAGCGTCGCCGACTCGCACAGGAGTTGGGAGGCGGGGAAGCCATCGCCCGCCAACACGAAAAGGGGCGGATGACGATTCGGGAACGCATCTCGAGCCTGGCCGACGTCGACAGCTTTCGCGAGCAGGGGCCTCTGGCCGGATATGGAGAACTCGACGAGAATGGGGAGTTGCGCGAGTTCACGCCCGGAAACTACGTGCTGGGAATCGCGCGTCTCGACGGCCGACCCTGCGTGGTGGGCGGAGAGGATTTTACCCAGAGGGGCGGCTCCCCGACGCCTTCGGGCCTGCGCAAGAGCGTTTACGCCGAAGAACTTGCCCTGCGCTATCGGCTTCCGCTGATCCGTTTCCTGGAGGGAGGCGGTGGCAGTGTCACGGGTACGGGGGGAAAGAAGAGGAATGCGCCGCGCCCCATGGGCGATCCCGTCTACGCGACATCCCGCTTCGCCTCCATGGCCGATGCCCTGGAATGCGTTCCGGTCATCAGCGCCGCCATGGGAGCCGTTGCCGGCCTGCCCGCGGCGCGCCTGGCCGCCTCCCATTTCTCCATCATGACGAAATACAACTCGCAAATCCTGGTGGCCGGCCCGGCAGTCGTCGAAAGGGCCCTGGGAGAAAAGTTGACCAAGGATGAACTCGGCGGCGCCAAGGTTCACCAGAAGAGCGGTGTGGTCGACAACGTGGCCGAGGATGAAACGGAGGTCATGGAGCAGATTCGGCGCTTCCTCTCGTATCTCCCCCGCAACGTATCCGAAATGCCGCCCCGCAAGGATCCCGGGGATCCGGATTTCGACGCCGTGGACCGGCGCGAGGAGTTCCTGCTGGACATCGTGCCCCGGGAACGACGCAAGGTCTACAAGATGCGCAGGATCATCGAGGCCGTCGTGGATCGCGACTCCTTTTTCGAGATGGGCGCCCTCTACGGCCGCTCCCAGATCACGGGCCTGGCACGCCTCGCGGGATACCCGGTGGGCATCTGGGCCAACGACCCGCGCTTCTACGGCGGCTCCATGACGGCCCAGGGTGCACAAAAAATCCGCCGCTTCATCGAACTCTGTGACACCTTCCACCTTCCCATGGTGGCCCTGGTCGATGAGCCCGGCTTCATGATCGGATCGGCGGCGGAAGAATCGGCGACCATCCGCTACGGCGTCGAAGCGATCTGTGCCACCGTCCGTTCCCGCGTCCCCTGGGCCTCCGTCATCATCCGCAAGACCTATGGAGTGGCCGCGGCCGCTCATTTCGGGCCGCGCGGAGAAGTCTATTCGTGGCCATCGGCCGAGGGAGGTGCGCTGCCCATCGAGGGGGGAGTCGCAGTCGCTTTTCGACGTGAAATCGAGGCGGCGGAGGATCCCGAGGCGAAAAGGCTCGAATTGGAGAAGAAGCTATCCCAGGGCCGAAACCCATTCGCACGAGCCGAAGCCTTCGGAGTGCACGATCTGATCGACCCCCGGACGACGAGATCCGTGCTCTGCGATTGGATTCGACTGGCTCGGCCCGTATTGGAAGAATCCGTGGTGGCCGGAAGCAGAAGCGAATCCCCCTAGCCAGAAGCCTTTCGCAGAGCCCGAAAAGCCCCGGCATGCCGATGCTTCGGAAGCCCTCAGAAGAGTCCGAAGAAGAAGCCCCGATCCAGATCCTCGCGGCAGCCGTCGTATTGCGCCTGGTAGCGAGCCGCCCGGGCTGCAACGCGATTCGCGGTCTTCAAAAGCCCCGGCTTGGAATGGTGACTCCCCCGGGCAAAGCCCGAGGGACCCTCGTGATAGGCGAGATAGAGGCCGCGGGCATCCGATTTATCGAGGCCGGAGCGGCGCTGGACGACGTTTCCGTACCAGCCGATGAAGTCGGCCACATCCCCAAAATCATCGCGGTCGGCTCCACTGCGACCCGTGCTCTTCTCATATCTCTCCCAGGTTCCATCGAGCACCTGGCCATATCCGTAGGCGCTCGAGGGTCGCGAACCGGGGATGATCCCGAGGATCTTCTTCCGGGAGGGCCGGGCATCGGCCCGGAAGCGTGATTCCTGGTAGACGATCGCCAACTGAATGGCGGCCGGCACTCCCCAGCGCTCGAAGGACGCTTTCGCATCCTTGTACCAGTTCTTCTTCTGCTCGAAGATCGAACAGAGATCATCGAGATCGGATGGTGGACCCCCGGCACAGGCCAAGACGAGCAGGATGGATATGAACGCCGGGCTCGACTTCAGCCCGACCAACCCGGCCACCCGTCGCCGATGCCCATGCCCATGCCCACGCCCATGCCCACGCCTGCCCCTTGGATCATGCCGCCCTCGGGCCAGTGGGAGCCAGGGCCTGCCAACCTCCATGGCAACCGCCTCCGCTCACGATTATAGACAGCCTCGGGGATGCGAGCATATCTAGGGGGTGGGGCTCGGGAGCCCTCCGATCCTCTCGCCCAATCGGAGGGGCGTTGCCGGAGGCCTGACATCCAATGCGAGGGAATCGGGCGTCGCGATCATCACGATCGTGGAGCCGAATTCGAAGTGGCCCCACTCGGCGCCCTTCGCCATCGCGAGGCCGTCGCCCGAATAGTCGCGACAATTCCACCCCCCCCCGCGCCGATGGGTCGTCAACTCGTCGAATGTCAGGCGAATCTTCCCCACCATCGTGGCGCCTACGGCCACCATGCATAGATCGGCCTCGGGCTGTGAGGAGGATGTCTCCCCCCCATTGGCGATCCGCATATGGGCGCAGATGCGCTCGTTGCGGGCATAGAGGGCCTCGATCCCCTCCACGCCGATGCGATTGACGGGCCAGAGGGATCCGGGAATATGAGTTGCCCGAATCACGCGAATGGCGCAGGGCGTATGAAAGCGATGATAGTCCCGAGGCGACAGGTAGAAGGTCGCATAATGCCCCCCCTCCATCCGAGTCGCCAATTCTTCATCGCCGATCAGATCCGCAAGGCGATAAGGGCGGCCCTTCACCTGCAGCAGCATTCCCCTCTCGACCCGGCCAGCCTGACCCCAGGCGCCGTCGCAGGGAGCCGTCACGGCGCCAGGATCGGGATCCCAGGAGCGTGTTCCACTCTTCAGGCCACGGGTAAAAAAGGCCTGGAGGGAAGCATATCGATCCAGGGGCTCCTGAACTTCGTCGAAGTCGATCCCCACGGCCCTTCCGAACAAACGCAAGAGGGGAATCCTCAGCCCGCGAGGCAGGGGCAGGGAAGCCAGCCTGCCCGCCGCATGGGAGAGCAGGCCCTTGGGCAGAAGATGCAGCAATGCGACACCCGGCCCGACTCTCCACACGCTTCTTCTCCACGCGCCCGACATCTCTCCCCCATGCTGATCGCCGCGAAGCGCGGAGTTGGTCCGAACCGCGCAATCTCCCTCGATCCCCGTGCAAATTACCGCCGCCACGCCGATCATTCCAGGCCCGGAGCGGCAACCGGATTCCTGGGCTGCCCGACGCGACATCGCGAATCCATCGATGGGGAGAGAAATCCGACCTCTACCGACCCGTGCCGGCAAGGTTCGGCCCGAGTTCTGGAGCGGCCACTTTTCCGCCGGCTCTCGAAGATGCCCATCCCGACCGGACTTTCCCGAATCATGCGGGCTAGTCTTTTCCGCTGAGGGGTACCGACGGCGGGCCCCCAGCCTGAGAGCCCTGCTCGGAAACGGAATCCAATCGCCCCATGAAGAGAGAAATCGACTTCTTCCTCACCCGATGGCTCGCCGGCTGGGTCGATTGGGTCGGCGCTCGGGCCCGCGGCATCCTCGCCTGCATCCTCGGCCTGACCGCGATTCTCGCCGTCTACACCTTTCTCGAACTCGGAATCAACGCCGACAATGTCAGCCTCATGCCCACGAACCTGCCCTCGCGACTGGCTCACGAGGCCTTCATTCGCCAATTCCCAAATCTCGAGGAGGCGATCTTCGTGGTGGTCGAAGCCGATACGCCCGAATTGGCGCGCAAGGCGGCCATCGACCTGACCGAGCGCCTGCAGGAGAAGAGCGAATTCATCCAGCAGGCCTATCTGCCCGGGGGCGGAGAATTCTTCGAACGGAACGGTCTGCTCTACCGCAGCCCCGAAGAATTGGATGACTTCGCGGATAAGATGGCCGAGATCCAGCCGCTCCTGACCCAACTCGAGCAGGATCCCACCCTCGGAAATATGACGCGCATTCTCCAGGATGGGCTCGATGAGTTGAACGAGAGCGCTGACGACGGCGCCGATTGGGCGCTGATCCTCGATCGACTCTCCGAGGCGACCCTGAATGCCTGGGATGATTATCCGATCGCCGTTTCATGGGAAGAGTTGCTGCTCCGCGATTCCTCCCTCGATATCTCCAGGCAGAGGGTCATCGTCGTCCACCCGATTCTCGACTACAGCGACATTCTCATGGGCCGACGGCCGATTCACAGCATCCGCGAGGCGGCTCAAGAACTGAACCTCGATACCGAGCGGGGAGTCCGCGTCCGGATCACGGGCAACCCCGCGCTCAACTACGACGAGATGATCGGAATCGCATGGGATGTGGGGGCCGCGGGAGTCTTCTGCTTCATTCTCGTGGCCCTGGTCCTGCTTCGAGCCGTTCGCTCTCCCCGGATCGTGGCCGCAACCCTGCTGACCCTGCTCGTGGGATTGATCTGGACGGCGGCTTTTACGGCCGCCGCCATCGGTACCCTGAATCCCCTCTCGATCACCTTCGCAATTCTATTCATCGGACTCGGGGCCGATTTCGGCATTCATCTGGGCATGGCCTACGTGGACTTGCTACCCCGGCGGAAGGATCATGCCGCCGCCATGCGCGAGTCCGCGGGAAAGGTGGGGTCGGCGCTCGTCTTCTGCACGCTGACCACGGCCATCGGATTTTTCGTATTCGTGCCCACCGATTATCTGGGCGTGGCGGAATTGGGATTGATTTCGGGAACGGGAATGTTCGTCATTCTTTTCCTCACCCTCACATTATTTCCGGCGCTCCTCAGTACCTGGTTGCGGGTCGATCCGGCACAAATCGAGCAAGCTCGAGTTCGTTTCACAACCCGCTTCTGGCTCCGAATCGGTGCATATCCCCGCACGATCCGGGCCGTATCCGCCCTGATGGGACTGCTGGCCCTGATGCTTCTTCCGGGACTTCGTTTCGACGCCAACGTCATCGAAATGCGGGATCCCGAGTCGGAATCCGTCCAGGCATTTCGAGAACTTCTGGCCAATTCATCCACCTCCCCCTGGTACCTGAACGTACTCATGCCCGATCTCGATTCCGCCGTTCAACTGGCGGCGGAAATCGAATCTCTCGAAGAAGTCGACCACGTCATCAGCCTGGCCTCCTTCGTTCCGGAGGAACAGGATGAGAAGATCGAGATCCTGCAGGACGTGGCCTTCCTCTTCGAACAACCCGAGTTCCCGAGGTATGGCCAGCCGACTCCTCGCCTCGAGGAACAAATCGAATCCCTGGAAGCACTTCACGACTACCTCGCATCCAACCCGCCTCTCGAGGGAGACGCCCCCCTGGCTCGCAGCGTCATTCGACTCAGGGAACATCTCGCTGCATTTCTCTCCCGAATCGAGTCCGATTCGGATCCCGCCAGAGCACTATCGGATCTCGAAGCCGTTCTCCTCGGCCCCTTTCCCGCCCATCTGAAGAGGGTGCGAGAGGCCCTCGACGCCCAGTTGATCTCGCTCGAAAATCTTCCCGCCAGGCTCTCCGAAAGAATGCTGGCGGCCGACGGCACCGCACGACTCCAGGTCTATCCGGTCAGCGAATTGGGCGATGGCGAGGCCATGGAGGCCTTCGTCTCCGCCGTCAAGGAAGCGAGTCCGAATGCGGCCGGTGTCCCACTGAACCTGGTGGAATTCGCCAACGTGATCAGCTTCTCGTTCACCACGGCGCTGACCTCGGCATTCATCACGATTTCGCTGCTACTCCTTCTGCTCTGGCGGAGTTTGCGAAATGTCCTGCTCGTCCTGGCCCCCCTCTGCCTCGGTGGCGCCCTGACGGCCGCGACGGCCGCTCTACTGGATATCCGGCTCAACTTCATCAACATCGTAGTCATCCCCCTGATCTTCGGAATCGGCGTCGACAGCGCAATCCACCTGGTCCAGAAGGCCAAGGAGGACCTCGACGAGGAAGGCGGACTGCTGGGAACATCGACCGCTCGTGCCGTCTACTACAGTGCGGCCACCACGGCGGTGAGCTTTGGGAGCCTCGCCCTCGCCAGCCACAATGGCCTTCACTCCTTGGGCGTCATGCTCTGCTTCGGATTGGCGTATACGCTGATCTCCGTGCTGATCCTGCTGCCCGCACTCCTGAGCCTGCACCCCTCGAAGAAAACCGCCGCCGAGCCGGATCAGTGATGCGGATTTAGCTCCCGTCGAGAAGCGGCATCGTCCGGATTCCTCCCCTACTCCTCCCGAGTCTTCCTGATGGAGAGTCGAACCTTCTCCGGGCGTATGGAAAGAGCGCGGATCGGATCGGGACTCTGGACCTGGCCGAGTTCAAGAGCGAAGGTTCTTCGCCCGAGTTGCACCAGGAAGGCATCGATCCGAACGGCGAAATCGTCCGCACCGGCCATATAGAGATCTCGGCGCAGACCTTCGAATTCGACGGCCACATCAGCAGGGGTGACGGAAGTCAATTCGAAACCCTCGGGCAGATTCTCCACGACAATGGGTACTCGTCGATCCATTTTCTCCACGGCTCCGCCCGGTACCGCCACATACCAGAGGGCCGTGGCGAGTCCGACGGCGATCAACGCTTCACGCCAGCCGGTTCGCAAACGCATCAGCAATTTTGGGATGCGATCGGAGTCCGAACTCAGAGTGCTCCGCAGGACAAAATCATGCAATGCGCTCGCCAACTCCTCGGGTGCCTCGACCGTCCGCAACTCTCCGCCCCGGGCGACCGAAACTTCACCTCTTTCCTCGGAAACCACCAGGCACATCGCATCGCTTCGTTCCGCCAGGCCCAGGGCCGCGGCATGACGCGTTCCCCCCATGCCCAGGCGATCCCAATCCGTCGAAAGGGGCAGATGGATGCCGAATCGCACGACCCGATTGGCCTGGATGAGAATCGCGCCGTCATGCCCGGGGGTGGCCGTATCAAAGAGGCTCAGGAGGAGGGGTTCCGAAAGCCTGCCGTCCAGATAAATGCCTCCGTCGAGATGTCGCTCGATGGGTTCGCGTCCAGGGAGAACGACGAGGGCCCCGACTCTGGTTTCCGCGAACCTGAAGAGACAGCGAATCAGCATCCGCTCCACGTCCGGAGGGGGATGCGGGGCACCCCGCCGCAGGCCCCAGACGGCGATTCCCTCGAAGAGGCGGCGCAGATCGTCCTGGAAGACGACCACCAGCATCACGGCGACGACAGCGAAAAAACCCTGTAGGAGCCGAGTCGTCAGCTGCAGATCCAGCCCCTGGGCCAGGGCAAAAAGACCCGCTACGGCGGCGAGCCCGAGCAGAGCCAGACGAGCCTGGGAGGTTCGAAACCACGCGATCACGAGCCAGATCAGCGTCGCCACGATTGCGATGTCGATCACGTCACTGAAGCGCAAGTCGGCGAGGGTCGGCAAGCATTCCCCCAATCCCACGGACCCGCAATCCCTGCCGAGAGGGCTCGCGATTCGGGCCGTGCAGTCAGATTATATCAGGCCCGTCTTTTCACAAGCCCAATCGACTCGGCAGCGACCCTTCCCCGGGATTTCAGAGCTCGAAAGGCTCGCCCCGGGAAGTCCAGCGGCGAGTCGGCTGGGATCATCGACGGCAGCCGCCCCAGCCGCCCCTGAGCCCCTTCGCGATACTCTGCTCGAAGATCTGGGATCGGGGCTAGCTCCAATCCGCTCTACGCATTGGGGCCACCCCCCCGATCCTCCCGCGCGGCCCCCCCTCCGAAGAAGTGGCTCTTCCGCTTGCTCCGAGTGCTGGGGGATCAGGCCTAGCAGGCCCACACGACATCGTGGACACTCTGGGGATGCGATTTCTACACTCCATGGTTCGGGTTACGGATCTCGATGCTTCCCTGGACTTCTACTGCGGAAAGCTCGGCCTCGAAGAACTCAATCGGGTGGATGTCGAGGCGGGGCGCTTCAGCCTGATCTTCCTCGCCGCACCCGGCAATCCCGAGGCCCAGGTGGAACTGACCTGGAATTGGGATCCCGAGCCCTATCCGGGGGGACGGAACTTCGGCCACCTCGCCTACGAGGTGGAAGACATCCACGAGACCTGCAGCCAGTTGATGGAATCCGGCGTCATCATCAACCGCCCACCCCGGGACGGCCGCATGGCCTTCATCCGTTCCCCGGATGGCATTTCAATAGAACTTCTGCAACGGGGAGAGGCCCTGACTCCCCGCGAGCCCTGGATCTCCATGGGGAATATTGGAGAGTGGTAATCTCTCCCCGGAGAACGGAAGCATGAATCGCCTCAGCTATGAAAGAGATGAACTGCTTTCGGAAGATGACTACGCATCCTTGCAGGAGGTCGGCGGCCGGCGACTCCATGGCGGCTTTGACGTCGAGGGTCGATATATCTCGCCACGGATGCGCGTGCGCGGCCCGGCGGTCGTATCCTGGACCGAGGCCTTGCGAGCCCGGGGCGGGGACGTCTTGCAGACCGATGCCTCCCTGCTCGACGGCATCCGCTACCCGAGCCTCGCGCAGTCCAGACTCCTGCTTCAGGAGGGACTCGGGCAGAGTTTCTGGAACTCCCTGACCATCACCGGACATATCGAAGCCCGGGGAAGGATCCTGGCGGAAATGCAGTTCCCGAATTTCCAGCGGATCGTCGTCGAGGATATCCGCGAGATGGCGGTGGGCCATCTCCACAAGGGGCTGCTGGAAGCCCATGGGCTCGACGAGGGGGGTGAAAAGGAAAAGATCATCGGCGCCCATGATGAAATGTGGTTTGCTCTTCGAGACCTCGCCTTCGGTGAAGTCGACTACCCGGAACCCGAAGTTCCGGAGAATATCGCCCGGCCCGAATCCGAGCAGGAGAGCGCCTCACCGATCGAGGAGGCCTACGCCCAGGTCATCCGATTCCTCTTGAATCTCCTCCTGATCGAGTTTCGAGCAGAACGCGCATTCGCCCTGGCGGAGTCCCTGCTGCGCGATCCCGAACTCTTCACCGATCGCCGCGATCAGGCTGAAGGGGCCGCCGTAATCGTGGACCGAATCCGCCAGGATGAAGTATTCCACGTGGATTCCCTGAAACTCTATCTTGGGGAGATTCGCCATCTCAGCTTCAAGACAACGCTCGGAAGCGAATTGAACGGTGCCTCCCTCATCGATGGCTTCTGGAAAGTCCTGACCCATTGGGCGACTGTCGAGCAACCGCGCCTGATGGCCGAACGCGAACGAGCGATCTTCTACGAGCGCATCTTCCGGCATCCCGAGAGTGAGCGGGTACGCAAAGCCTTCGATGCCCTGGAGGAAGGAGAAGAAGATCGCTCCTGAACCCAACGACACTCCGGCCACTTGCCAACGCTCCCTCGCCTTCTCGGCTCAGACCTTCCCCGGCCAGGCCATCCTCGACACGGCGATGAGCCACGCCCTACTGCGACGCGTAGCCCGGGGAGAACTCCCCGAGACACTTCGACTCTACGCCCCAGACGACGTGGTGGTCTTCTCCCTCCTCGACGCGAAAAGAAAAGGCTTTCCAGAGGCTTTGAAACGGGCGGAGGAGGCGGGTTGCCAGAGCGTGCTCCGCCTGGGCGGCGGACACGCCGCCCTCTTTCACCGTCACTGCCTCGCCTTCTCATGGGCCATTCCTGACCCCCGAGCACGGGATGGCATTCGCGAGCGATTCGAGATCGTTTCGAGAATCGTTCAACGCGGCCTGAGACGCGTCGGTGTGAATGCCGAAATCGGAGCCATTCCCGGGGAATATTGCCCCGGGGACTACAGCGTCAATGCCGACACGCGCATCAAGCTGATGGGTGTGGGCCAACGCATCATCCAGGGTGCAGCCCATCTCGGTGGAGTAATCGTCGTCAGGGACTCCGCCAGGCTGCGAAAGGTCCTGACCCCCGTCTATGCCGCCCTGGACCTGGCCTGGGATCCCGCCACGGCCGGTGCGGTGGAAGACGCCACGAAAGAGCTTCAAATCGGGAGCCTTCAAGAGGCCCTTCTCTCCGAATGGGCGATCCATCGACCCATCGAGGAAGTCCCCTTCGACACCCGCACGACGGCACTCGCGAGGGAGTTGGAGCCCTGGCACGATCCCGGTCGCACTACCAGACCGGATGCCGCCTTCGCTGCGAGCGTCCACTCCAAGACCCTCGCCCTATCGGCGAGGGAGTTCCGCTGATCCCGATCGGCCGGCAATCCTTCCGTCAGTCGAGGCCGAATTCCCGGAGTTTTCGCCTCAGGGTCGAGCGATCGATGTCGAGTTGTTTGGCCGCGCGCGTTCGATTTCCTTCGCAGTCCTCGAGTGCCTGTTCGATTCCCCTGCGCTCGAGTTCCCGAAGCGTCACCCCGCGCGGAACACTTCCCGCCCGTGCGGGCTCGATCACGGCGGCTTTCCGTGCGCCTCCCCGAGAGGCATTCCTGGCATCCAGACCCAGATGTTCCACTCCGATCGGGCCCTCACCAGCCGCTGCACGGGCCCCTTGAACGATATTCCTCAGCTGACGAACATTGCCGGGCCAAGCTGAATTCATCAGGGCATCGAGGGCCTCGGTCGTAAAAACACCCCCGGCGGAGCCACTGAAATGATCCGCGAGCAGGGGAATATCGTCGATCCGATCGCTGAGGGCGGGCAAGCGGATTTCAATCCCCCGTAGTCGATAGTAGAGATCTTCTCTCAGGGTCCCATCTTCCATCATGATATGTGGGTCCCGATTGGTTGCGGCTACGAATCTCACCGAAACGTTCCGAGTCTCTTCCGAGCCCACAGCCCTCACTTCGCCGTCATCGATCACGCGTAGCAGTTTGGCCTGGTGGGCGGGAAGCATGGTCTCGAGTTCGTCCAGGAAGAGGACGCCGCCATGGGCCTGTCGAAGCAGCCCGACGTGATCGCGTTCGGCACCGGTAAAGGAACCACGACGATGACCGAAAAATTCGCTTTCGAAGAGTTCGGGCGGAGACAGAGCGCAGTTATGGGCCACGAAGGGCCCATTCGCAACACTGGAATGGGAATGAATCGAACGGGCGACCAATTCCTTGCCGGTACCCGTATCGCCTGTGACGATCACGTGCACATCGCTGCGGGCCGCCATCACCGTCTGATGCCGCACTTCGACGATGGCGGCGCTCTGGCCCACCAATTCCGGAATCGAGGGCGGCAACTCATCTCGGCGAGGTCTGACCCTCAGGGCCTTTTCAACTGCCACCAGGACATTCGAGGCTGAGGCCGGTTTGATGACGTAGTTGATCGCACCGAGGTGGATCGCCTTGATGATATCCTCGACCCCTTCGTTGGCGGTCAGAACGATCACGGGGCAGTCGGGCCAACGTTCCTTCAGATGGTTGAGGAGTTCGAGGCCATCCATCTGGGGCATACGAATGTCGGAAATTACCAGATCGTAGGATTGGATCTCCATGGCGATCAGGGCTTCGACACCATTGGCTGTCGCGCGCACGGCGAAGCCCTGATCTTCCAACAGAACCCTGAGATAATCCAGCGCGGAGGGTTCGTCGTCGACAATGAGAATGTTATCGGTCAAATCGGCTTGCCCTGCTGCTCTATTCCGGCGTATCGCGGCCGACCGCGTGAAGTTAGCAGACCCTCAACCCGGAGTGGGAAGATTGATTTCAAATGACGCACCCCCCTCGGGCGAGGCAGAAGCAGATATCGTACCGCCATGCTGCTCAACAATTCTCCTGGCCAGGAAGAGTCCGTAACCACTGCCCTCTTCCTTGGTCGTGAATCCGGGCTTGAAGACCTCGCCGAGTTCTTCAGGCGCAAGGCCCCCGCCCTCATCCATGATCGTCAGGATGAAGCGTCCGTTGACCACCCGACTCTCGACCCTTCCCTCCCCCTCGCCCTTCATGGCCTCCACCGCATTGCGCAGCAGGATCGTGAGGGTTTCCGTCAGGGATGAATCGGAGAGACTCAACTCGGGAGAGAAACCCTCGGATATGATCTCCCAATTCACCTTGGGATGGGCAATGCGAATATCATCGATCGCTCTCTGAATCGCAGGGGAAAGCACTCCGGCAGCGGCTCTTTTCCCCGCATCCGGAGAAGCCTGCTCCCCCGCTTGTCTCGGGCTCCCCTCGACTCCTACCCCCTCGGAGGCGAGAGTCGTCCTGGCCAGGGACTCGAGATCGTCGATCGCCGAACGAAGTCCTTCGAGGGCCGCCCGGGCTTCGGGCTGGCCCACGACACGCGCCTCGACCAGGCTACTGAATCCACGCAGGCTATGAACGGCATTCTTGATGCCGTGGGCGAGGCGGGCCACCTTTTCACCCAGGGCGGCAACGGTGCGTTCATCCTCCAACTCCCGGGTCAACCCGTGGACCTTTCGCCCGAGTTGTTCGCTCTCCTGCAACATCGAAGTCTGGCGCTGAATCCAGCGTCGCGTCACCAGCAGGGTCGCCAGGCCCATCCCCATCATGAATCCGGACTGCACCACCAGGTTGCGAAGAACGCCATCGACGCCGATCCAGAGCTGCGATAGCCAGAGACCGGCGATCGCGGCGACGGTAACCACGGTGACGCTTCGAAGACGGAGCCCCATGGCGGAAAGCACGATCTCCAGCCAGAGCCCGGGAATGAAGGGCGAAGCGATACCTTGAGTCGCGGCCACCAGCGCGCTCCAACCCCCGACGCCAATCATCGGGGAGGCGGCCATGCAGATGCGGGTCATGCTCGGATAGACGCCGAAGGAGTAGGCCAGAAAATTCAAGGCGGCGCTGACACCGACAATCGAAAGTGCCAGGTAGCCGATCATCAACTCGGCCCTGAAAAAATATGCGATCAGCGCTCCCAGGGAGAGTGCAAAATGTCTCGCAAGAAGAACGCGATCAAAAGCCCGTACCATAACCCGAATGCCCGTAGCGAATCAGGAATCGATTGACTTCGCTTTTCCTCTTTCTCCGTTATTACCTTTTCCCCGCCCAGAAGCCGGGAGAATCTTCATGGTCGAAGCAGGTCCCAAGAGAAAAGAGATGACGGGCGCGAGGAGGCTGGAATCCGGATTCCCATAATCAACTGCCCGCGGCACCGGCTTCCTGCTCTCTCTTCCTCTTCGTGACTCTGGCCTTTCGTTTCGCGCCTTTCTTCTTGGCGGGTGTCTTCCGAGCCGCCGCCTTCTTGGCGGAGCTCTTCTTGCGGGGAGATTTCTTTCGGGGCTCCTTGGGCTTTGGAATCTCTTCGACCCATTTCCCATCCCGATAGAAGGCTCTCCATCCAGTGGCCTTCCCGTCGACCTCGGTCATCACATATTGCTCCTTGCTCTTTCGCAAGAAGCGCACCATGGCCTCATTTCCCTGAGGGTCCCGACTGGGCGCGGTCGCGAGATATTTATATTTCTCGTCGAGTTCGGAGGCCACGGTAACGATTTCATCGACCAGGGGCGCTCGGGTCTCGCGATGCTTCGGGAATTGGCTGGCCGCGAGAAAAATCCCGGCGGCCCCATCACGCAGAAGGTAGAAGTCGTCGCATTTTCGGCATGGAAGGTGGGGCATCGGAATCGGATCGACCTTGGGTGGAGCCGGTTCACCGTTTCGAAGCAACTTTCGGGTGTTCTTGCACTCGTCTGCCGTACAACCGAAATATTTTCCGAAACGACCCGATCGAAGCTGCATCTCTTCGCCGCATTTATCGCATTCGAGGACGGGCCCGTCATAACCCTTGATGACGAATTGCCCGGCCTCCACTTCAAAGCCATTGCAGTCGGGATTATTCCCGCATACATGCAATTTGCGACCTTCATCGATCAGGTAGCTATCCATGCTCGTCTTGCACTTCGGACAATGCCGCCTGTCCAGAAGCAGGCGAGCTTCGCCCTCTTCCTGATCCTCGGCATCGGCGCTGACCACCTCATCACCCGCCACCAGATTGATGGTGGACTTGCAACGCTCCTTCGGGGGCAGCGCGTAGCCGGAGCAGCCGAGAAAGACGCCCGTCGAGGCCGTTCGAATCTGCATCGAGCGGCCACATTGGGGACAGGCGATATCGGTATCCGTGGGCAGATTCGGCACCATCCCACCTTCGGAAGCCTTGGCATCGTCGATCTTCTTGCTGAAGCTCTTGTAGAATTTCTGCAGAACCTGCTTCCATTCCTTCTTGCCGAGAGCGACGTCGTCCAGGGATTCCTCAAGCTCGGCGGTAAAACCGTAGTCCATCAGATCCCCGAAATTATCGACCAGCCGGGACGTGACGAGGTCGCCGATTTTTTCGGCGTAGAAGCGTCGACTCTCGACCCGTGCATAACCGCGATCCTGGATCGTCGAGATGATCGATGCATAGGTGGAGGGACGACCGATTCCCCGTTTCTCGAGTTCCTTGACCAGGCTCGCTTCGCCATAGCGCGGGGGGGGCTTCGTAAAGTGCTGGATGGGATCGAGTTCTCCGAGAGTCAGGATGTCACCCACCTGCACATCGGGCAATCCCACGTTTCGATCGCCCTTGCCGGTAGGAGGCTGAACCTTCGTATAACCGTCGAAGACCAGGATGCGGCCCCGGGTGCGCAATTCAAAACCTGCGAGATTCAAGATGATCGTGCTGCTCAGATAACGTGCGGGCATCATCTGACAGGCAACGAATTGCCTCCAGATCATGTCGTAGAGTCTTTCCTGATCTGGCTCGAGACCCTCGATCTGCCCGGGCACAACGGCCACATCCGAGGGTCGAATGGCTTCGTGGGCCTCCTGTGCACCTTCGCGACTCGAATAGTTGATCGCTTCTTCGGGCAGGTAGGGCTCCCCGAATTCTTCCTGAACGTAGGCACGACAGGAATCGACGGCCTCGGCCGAGAGATTCGTCGAATCCGTTCTCATATAGGTGATATGTCCCGCCTCGTAGAGCCTCTGGGCCAGCACCATCGTCTTCTTGACCCCGAAGTTGAGGCGCGTGCTGGCGGCCTGCTGAAGCGTGGACGTGATATAGGGTGCCGTCGGTCGCACGGTTGTCGGCTTGTCGTTGCGCTCGCTGATCACGAAGCGCTCTTCCTGCAGTCGCGAGACGGCCCGCTGGGTGATCTCGGCGTTGGTCGGCCTGAATTCTTCCCCATTCTCCTTGACGACCTGCAGCCGCAACGGCTCTCCATCGGAACTGGCCACATTCGCGTAGAGTTCCCAGAATTCCTCGGGAATGAATGCGTGGATCTCGCGCTCGCGCTCCACCAGCAGACGCACGGCGACGGATTGGACGCGACCGGCAGAGAGGCCCCGGGCGACCTTGGCCCAGAGCAGCGGCGAGAGCATATAACCCACCACACGATCCAGGAAACGACGGGCCTGCTGGGCGTGCACCCGATCCATATCGAGTTCCCCAGGCGATTCGAAGGCCTGCCGGATGGCCGACCGGGTGATCTCGTTGAAGACGACTCGCTTGAAACGTCGCTTGGCGCCACCGATCACCTCGCGTAGATGCCAGGCGATGGCTTCCCCTTCGCGATCGAGATCTGTAGCCAGATAGATGATATCCGCCTGCTCGGCCAGACGCTGGAGTTCCGTAACGACCTTCTCGCTTCTCGGCAGAATCGCGTAATTCGCCTTCCAGCCGTTCTCCGGATCGATCCCCATGCGGGCGATCAGGGCCTCGCGTGCCTTCTTCTTGACATGGGCGGCTCGCTTGGCGCCCTTCAGGCTGCGCGTCTTGGCCGCGGCCCGGGCCCGGGCCGCCGGATCCACTTTCTTGCCCGAACCGGATACGGGCAGATCACGTACGTGGCCCACGCTGGACTTCACGACGAAATCCCGGCCCAGATACTTGTTGATGGTTTTCGCCTTGGCGGGCGATTCCACTATGACGAGCGACTTTCCCATTTTTCCCCTGCTGACCTTGGCGCAATCGGGATGCCTGTCCGACGACTTGAATCCCCGCGGGACAATAAAGGGCGAATCCCCAGACGAAACGCAATTAGCAGGTCAATTCGCAGACGGAAAGTGGTACCCGGGGGAAAATGAAGCTGAAGGCGCCAGTCGTAGACGATATGCCCCTGAGGGAGCCTGATTTATCGGCCCCTGGAAATCAATCTGCCTATGAAAGACATCAATTGGGTTAGATACACCCCATCTTTCACAGAATCGTCCGAGGAGGCAAAAAAAAGCAGGTTCCCCAAGAATCGGAGCCCACACCGACCCCCGCCGGAAGCCCTTCCGCGGATGGGAAACTCGAATCGTCGGGCTCCGACCCCGTCACGAGAGCGGGGGGACGCATCCGAGAGGATTCGGGACGTCCCGCCGCCCCCCGCGACCGAGCCTGCGCTGCCGACACTCCGATCCGAGTGCTCGGCAGTGGGGCAGGCGGCATCCGGCACGAAAGTCGCCTCCCGATTGACCGACCCCAGGACGTCAGCGACCTTCCGCCAATCGCATGGGTCGCCAGAGGTGTGATCGCAGACGGGAGGTTCGAAATGGCAGAAATCATCGGGAATCTGGTCGCCGAGGACGACTACACGCATCCACTGGGCGAGGAAAAGAACTTCAACGAGAGCATGTACTTCAACTTCTTCGATCCCGACCAATCCATCGGGGGTTTCGTCCGACTGGGCAATCGGGCCAACGAGGGGAGCGCCGAGATGACCATCTGTCTCTACCTTCCCGACGACCGCGTGCTCTTCAACTTCAAACGCTCACCCATCGATGGCAATGAAGCCTTCGAAGCCGGCGGCATGCGATTCGAGGTCATCGAACCCTCCGAAGAATTACTTACCAGCTACGAGGGCACGGCCGTCGAGTTGAGAGACGCCCGCGCCATGGCGGATCCCTCGGCCGCCTTCAAGGACAATCCCCGCCGAAAAATTTCCCTCGACCTCACGCATCGAGCGGCCGGCCCGATGTACGGCAGCGCCCGATCCCGTGCGGAGGAAGAACGAGATCCGGAAAAACAATTTGGGAAGGCCCACTACGAGCAGCATATGAAAGTCCACGGCAGTCTCGAAGTAGCGGGCGAGGTATTCGAAATTTCGGGCTACGGGCTGCGCGACCACTCCTGGGGACCCCGTCACTGGCAGGCCATTCAGAGCTATGAGTGGTTGACGATGAACTTCGGGGAAGATTTCGGGGCCATGATTTCAATCATCCGACGTGACAGCGACAACGAGAGGCAGGGCGGGGTGCTGGTCCGCGACGGCAAGCTCAGTCTCGTGACGAAAGCCAGAATCGACGCCGATTACGAAGAGAACGGCCTCTACCATCGGGCCCTCGAGGTGCAGTTGGAGACCCATGAGGGGGAAGTCCTCGAAATCAGCGGCCGGGTCAAGGGCTTCATTCCCCTGCGCAATCGGCGTCAGGGCCTGGTGACCCATATCGGAGAGGGAATGACCGAATGGCATTGCGGCGATCGGATCGGCTATGGACTCTCGGAGTTCCTGCGCCAGGTCGAGTAGGCGATCAGGCTTCGAGGACGACCTTGATCGCCCCCTGGGCACGGTCCCGAGCGGTCGCGAAGGCTTCCGGGGCGGCTTCCAGCGGAAATCGATGGGTGATCAGGATATCCGGCAGGTCCGGATTCCCCGCCAGGACTCGGGCCGCCAGGTCGAAGTCGCGCTCGCTCCCCTGAGTCGCATACATGCTCGAGGCGAGGACTCGCAATTCCTTCAGACAGAGTTCGATCCCGGGGATCGTCAGCCCGCGCCAATAGCTCGCGAGGAGCACCAGCGTAGCTCCCGGACGCGCCAGGGAGATCGCCCGGGCGAAGGCGGACTCCGTTCCGGCGGACTCGACGACGACGTCGTAGTCGCCGGATACAGCCCCCGCACCCAGCCTTTCCCCGGCCTCGCGTTGGGCGTCATGGCGCGCCTCCAGGGCGACCGAAACTCCGGCCTCATGAGCCGCGGCCACCGCAGATAGACCGATGCTCCCGCCGCCGATGATCGCCACCTTCTGGCCCGGCTGAAGTCCCACCCGGCGCATCCCATGAACCGCGACCGCGATGGGCTCGACCAGGCAGGCATCCCTCAGCCGGATGCTCGATGGCAAAGGCACCAGGCAGCGCTCGGGGACCAGGATCTCCTCCGCCATGCCACCATCCACCCCGATGCCCATCATTCGCGCCGGGGCGCTTCGACATAGATTGTAGTCGCCGCGGCCGCAGTACTCGCATATGCCACAGGGGACCAATGGCTCTATGGCCACGCCCGTCCCATCCTCGAGCACGCCCGCCATCTCATGTCCGAGGGTCACGGAGGGGATGAACTCGGAATCCAGCAGGTGGAGATCCGAACCGCAGATTCCCGCCGATCGCAGCTTGACGCGCACACCTTCGCCCGTCGGGCTCGGCAGATTCACGGCTGATATATCGCCCTCCACACATCGGATCGCCCGCATCGCGACTAGACTCCTTCCCCCTCGACGGAGCATAAGAGACTTCGAAAGGACATCTCCATCACCCGCCGCGCGCGCTCGCCGGAAAATCCCGAATTCTGGCGCATATTCTCCCAACTGCTCCAGGTCGCGATCAATGCCAGGGCTTCCAATACGTTCCGTCGATGCTCCTCGGAAAAACCGATCAATTCACTGGCAAAGACCCGATCGATGCCTCGGCGGCTTTCCTCTCGCCAGGAAACCAGGGCCTCCAGGAGAGACGGAGAAAAGGGTTCGTGGATGCGAGAAGCTCGGCGCACCGGACTCATCTCTTCGAGCAGATAGATCACCTCGTCGAAATAGGCTGCGAGCCGGACTTCGAAGGAGCCCTGATCCGAAATATGCCCCAACTTTCGAATCAGTCGCCGACCGAGCAATTTCGCGGATTCGGCGAAGAGAACCTCGAGATCCTCGAAGTGCTGGAAAATGGTCCGTTCCGACACACCGGCTCGTTCAGCGATCTGCTTCGAGGTGGGCCGAATCTCACCCTCCTGAATCAAATTCAGCAGGGCCTCCGCAACGGCACGGCGCGTGCGTTGGGCCCGGGCCGCTCGGCCGTCACTCGGCGGCCCCTCCTCGGGACTCCCTCGGCGCCAGCGCTTTTCAGTCAATTCACTTTCGTCCGTCACAACCATGCTTTTCCTTTTCTTTTATCCTCAGGACATCGCTATCGAAGGCCGCGCAAGTCCTGGCGCCACTGATCCGATCTTCCGACCGGAAAGACCAGCCCCCGGGCCGGGAGTCCTCTCGGGGCTAGGCATTTTCCTTCAACAACGATTTCAGGATGGGAGTCGACAGGTTCTCGACGTCCGCCATCGCTTCTTCGGGAAGAATTCCGTAGTGCTTCATCTGCAGAAAGATTCTTGCCATGATCGCGGCAAAACGCCATGAAGCGAAAACCTCGTAATAATCGTAGTCATCCACCTTGAATCCAACGTTCTCTTCCCATCGAGCGATGGACGCCCTCTTGTCGGGCATGCCCTCCAGACGTCCGATCCCCAGACCCTCGGTGAGCACCCTATCCATCGTGATGAACCAGGCGAGGTCCGCTGTGGGATTCCCGACGAATATCATCTCCCAATCGATCACCGCAACGACTTCACGATTGTGAAAGATCTGATTCGATAGTCGGGCATCCCCCCAGCAGATGCCCTGCCTGGCTTCCATCGGCTGATTCTCGACCAACCAGTCGAAGCCGCGATTGATGAGGGGATAACGGGATCGTTCCAATCCCCAATCCAGGAAGCCCTCCCAATAGACGAGTTGTGCCTGAACCGTCGTCTGATTCGTCTGCGGGCATTTCAAAAAAGCGTATTCCGGCTGCCGCCAATCGAGTTTGTGGATCTCGGACATGGCGTCGAGGCCGCTGTACCAGAGTTTCTCCCGATCGGCCGGGGTGGCATCGTAGATCCAGCCCTCCGAGTGGTAGGGAGGGTTGTCACTGGGCACCACGCCCTCAATCCTTTCCATTATATAGAAAGGCGTACCCAGAGGAGCCGGATCCTCCTCCAGCCAGAGCATCCGGGGAACCGGCACTCGGCTGGTTTCCAGAGCGCGCATAACGTCGAATTGCAGTGCCACGTCGTATTCGGGGAAGACACAAAAATCACCCCGGGGAGCCATTCGGAGCACCCGATCTTCCTGGCGCAGAACACCTCCCTGCAGGTAGCGAAGCCCGAACATCAGGGTGTCACTCGAAAATCCCGTACCCTTCGGCCCGCGCAGGTCCAGGATGTCCAGATCGCTCGCCCCCTCGAGTTGAGCCGAGAGCCAGCCGCGCAACTGTGCTGCCGTCTCTTCGAGATCACCTGCAATCGGCTCGGGCATGGGGGCCACCTGCTTCCTCTGAACTCCCTGGGACCCGGGAGAAGCTCGGCGCATTCTGCGGATGTGCGCGGAAAACCAAGTTCCGCGCACAATCTCAAAGGCGAGAACGACCCGAAAGCGTGATGGGGCGGCGAGCCGACGACCGCCTGGATCCCGGAGCCCTTCACGACGGATCATCCTAGCCCAGGAAGGACCCGCTCAGTCACCTCGGCGCCCGAATCGGTAGACCCGATTGCGTTTGCCCCACCCCGGGGAACTCTCTGTCGCTCCTGCCCGCCAAAGCGGCTAAGATGCCTGCCTGACTTCGCTCGGCCCCCGGACCCCCGGGGGTGTGTCCATCTCATCTTCGGCCCACTCAATCCGACGTGCTACGGCCACGTGGCCCACGTCGGAGAGACCCCCCTCATTCGTCTGGGACTCGGAGATGCTTCCCAGGAAGAGGCTCAATCAAGAATCCATGGCAGCAGCGCAGATATCGCTCCGCAATCCCTTTGCAAGAAAGAGTCCCCCACCGCCCCAGACGACAAGTGCGGGGGAGGGCCTCTACCAGAACGCCTTGGATCTGGGACGAGATCTTGCCGAGCGCCCACTTCGAGGCGGTGGCAGCGATCGAGTGCGCGTGCAACACGCCAAGCGTCGAATGACGGTCTGGGAGCGGATTCAGGTCCTCAGCCGGGAAGAACCGAATATCCTCTGGAATAATTGGGGCCCCGACCTCGATGGCGCATCGATCGTTACGGGAATCCTCGAGATCGGGGGTCGGGACGTGGCGGTCTACGGCCATGATTTCACGCTTCGCGCGGGCTCGATGGATGCGACCAATGGCGCCAAGCTGGCGCGCCTGATCTACATGGCCGGTGAGCGCGGGATTCCTCTCATCGGCATGAATGACTCGGCGGGTGCATTCGTTCCGGCGGGGGTTGGCGGCCTGGACGGTTATAGCGAGGCCTTCACGGCTCTCCGCAAGATCAGCGGGGTCGTGCCGAGCATCAGCCTGATGTTCGGCTACAACGCCGGGGGCGGAGCCTACCTGCCGCGCCAGGGATCCTTCATGATCCAATGCGAGGAGACCTTCATCGGGCTGACGGGCCCGGGCGTCGTCAAATCCGTACTCGGTGAAGAAATCACTGCCAACGACCTCGGTGGGCCCGGCATCCACGGACTGAGCGGAGTCTGCGATCTCACGACCGCCGATGAACTCGGCTCGCTTCGGACGGCGATTCGGCTGCTCTCCTACCTGCCGGACGACAATCGGAGCCTCGCCCCCTTCAAGGAAACCTCCGACCCCCTCGACCGCTATACCGTCGAGGAGGATCTGCTCTTCCGACGCACTTTCTCGAGCCCGGCGGGCATGAGTGCCCCGATGGACATCACCCTCTACCTGCAGCAGATCACGGATTTTGGCGAGTACTTCGAGTTGCAACCCAGGCGAGCCAGAAATCTCATCACCGCATTTGGAAGACTCGCCGGCCACGTCGTCGGTTTCGTGGCCAATAATTCGGCCGTCGCCTCTGGCCAGATCGATATCGATGCGGCCCTGAAGGCCACGCGCTTCATTCGATTCTGCAATCTCTACAACATCCCCCTGATCTTCGTTGAGGATACGACCGGCTTCCTGCCCGGCAGTGAACAGGAAAGTCGGGGCATCATCCTGGCCGGCCGAAAGCTTCTGGACTCGATCATCGATATTCGCACACCGCGCATGACGATGATCATCCGCAACGCATTCGGGGGAGCCTACGCGAGCTGGAATTCCTACTTCACGGGCGCCGATCGCGTACTCGCCATGCCGATGGCGCGAATCGCCGTGATGGGGCCAGCGGGCAAGGATTTCGTCTACAAAAGCGAGATGAGGCAACTCGACCGCGACTATCGTGATGCCCTCGCGGCGGGAGAAAGCGAGGAGGATGCGGCCGGTCGGCGCAGCCAGGGCCTCGCGGAACTCTCGCAAAGATATGAGCATGAATTGATGAATCCGAAAGAAGCCCTCTCGTTGGGTTCAGTCTCGAGCATCGTGCGCCCGGGAGAAAGCCGGCGCGTCCTGGCGAAAAATCTCGCATTCCTGATGCGCCATTACACGCCCGGCCCCATGACTGGAACTCAGAGGGAGCACGAATGATGTTGGGTTCCGATCTCAAACCGCTTCGCTTTCACGAAACGAACTCCGAGTGGTTCCGTGCATTCTCGGTTCAGGATGTAAAATGTCTGGTCGTATGCCGCGGCCCCGTTCGCAAGGAAGCCTTCGAAGTCTTCGAAGAAATAGGCATTCGCGAATTCGGCATGCTGCTCTCGGAGAAGGATTCGATCGTCTATCCGCGCTGCCTCGCACCGGAAATTCGCACCCTTTCCTTTCCGGCCAATATCCACCGGGTGGCCGACTACGTGGGTGCCGGACAGGAGGAGAAGAATCGGCGCGTGGAAGAGATCATCGAGATTGCACGCAGCCACGGCTATACCCATATTTTCGCCGGTTATGGTTTCATGGCCGAGGATGCGGATTTCATCCAGGCCGTCGAGGATGCCGGGATAGGATTCATCGGCCCCTCCGCGGCGGTGATTCGCCGCGCGGGAGCCAAGGATGAGGCCAAGAAACTGGCTCGCGGCCTCGGGAATGCCGTCATCCCGGGCGTCGATGACGTATCGGCTCGGGCCCTGCTGGCGCGCGTGGAAGATGGAGCCGGACTTCTCAAACTTCGTGACGAGCACCGTCTCGATTGGGAATATGATAAGAGCCTGACTCCTGAGGAAAATGCGGAAAGTCTGCTTCAGGCTGGATACTCCCACGGCATAGAGTTGGTGGGGATCGAGGAATTGCAGGCCGCGGCCGAACGCGAGAGCGACGAGATCTGGCAGCAGTACCCGGGCAAGCGAATCCGCTTCAAATGCATTGGCGGAGGTGGAGGCAAGGGCCAGCGGGTTGTATCGAGTCGGGATGAGGTGGCGTCGGCCGTGATGGAGATCCTGGCCGAGCAGAAAGTCATCGAAGCGGGTTCGAATCGAAATTTCCTGATCGAGCTCAATCTCGAAACGACTCGTCATAACGAAATCCAGATGATCGGAAATGGCGACTGGGCCGTAGCCCTGGGTGGGCGAGACTGCTCGATTCAAATGCACGAGCAGAAGCAACTCGAATTCTCCCTCACGGACGAATTGCTCGCCGAGGCGGCGGGGCGCTATAGCGGAGAAGAGGCCGAGACCCTCGAGAAGGACCGCGCCACCCTGAAGGCGATGGAGCGGGATGCCGAGCGCTTCGGCGCAGGCGTCGGGCTGGATAGCGTCTCCACCTTCGAATGCATCGTCGAGGATTTTGACCATTTCTTCATGGAGATGAATACCCGGATCCAGGTCGAGCATGGCGTGACGGAACTGGCCTATCGACTCAAATTCACCAACCCCGACGACAGCAACGAAAGCTTCCACATCGTGAGGCTGATCGAAGCGATGGTCCTGCTCTCTCTCCACGGCAAGCGACTGCCCGTCCCCCAGCGAGAATGCCGTCACCTCTCTGGCGCCGAAATCCGGCTGAACGCCACCAATGCGGCCCTGCAGCCCCATGCGGGTGGCCTGATTCGACAATGGTCCGAGCCCATCGAGCATGAGATTCGCGATGACCAGGGCATCGGTACACGGAATCCCGATACCGGGGCCTTCATGTACTACAGCCTGGCGGGAGCCTACGATTCGAATATCGCATTGATTCTCAGCTACGGGGAGGATCGGAAGCACAATCTGAAGCGACTCTCGGAGATCATCCGCCAGAGTGAACTCCGGGGCGATGATCTCGAAACGAATCTCCCCGTACAATACGGCCTCATCAACTGGACGATCGGCATCGAGCCCATGATGAAGCCCAATACTCGCTTCCTCACCTATTACCTGGCCGCCGTCGGTTCGCTCAATGAGATCGCGCGGGAGATCGACCTTCCCCTGGCCCTGGGCCAATTGCTCGAGAAGGCCGGGAGCCAGGAGGCCGCGAAGACCCTGAATGGCAAGGAAACCCTGATTCTCCGCCCCATGCAGCGCCTGCTCAGCGATCCCCATGCCCTCGCGGGCTTCATCGGGCTCTATCATGGCAGGCTCTGGCAGGAAAAGAACGATCGCATCGAATTCACGAGCAATCCCCTCGCGCTACTCCAGCATCTCTACCACTACCTCCACATGGATCTCGCCCCGGGAAAACCCGCATCCGAGATGATCTGGAAACAAGACCAGCAACTGCTCGCGGAGGCCCTTTCCTTCTACTCGGAAATCGGTCATCGCCTGCAAAGTGACGACTGGCAGCAGATTCGAGCGGCCCTCGAGGGCGAAGAGAATGCCGCCATCGCGCCCGATGATCCGGAGCTCTGGGCCGAATGCCAGGCGGCCCATGAGGGTTTCCAGATCGGATCCGAACTGCTGGCGCTGATCGGAGAAATCGGCCTGCGCTCGGGATTCACGGAGATCCGAATCAATTCGAAATTGGAACCCATCTTCCCCGACCAATACATGGATTCCGAAATTTTCCCGAAGTTGATCCGAAGTCTGGCGCCCCCGCCACCGGCCAGCGCGAACGAGATTCTGAGCCCGATGGGGGGCACCTTCTATGCGCGAGAAGCCCCCCATCTCCCGCTGCTGGTCGATGCGGGTGAGCACTTCGAAAAGGATCAGCCCCTCTTCATCATCGAGGTGATGAAGATGTTCAACAAGATTCTGGCTCCCTTTTCCGGAACGATGAAGCGGAACCTGATGGGGGACTCGGACGGTGCCGTAATCGGCAAGGGCCAGAGAATCTTTGAGATTGAGCCCGACGAGATCATCGTTGAAGAATCCGAGGAATCGATCCTCGAGCGCCGAAGGAACGTCACCCTCTCCCTGCTCGGCTAGCCCTCCAGCCCGACCCGATCGATCTCTTCCATTTGTCGCCCCGGGGGCGGGCGATACACTTCAGATCCCCAGCGCTCCGAACCTCCGCCGGTTCGCGAAGAGGAGTCGAATGCTCCACCTACGCGGCACACCCGCGCACTCATCGTCCAGAAAGCTGATGCTGCTCAAGAGCATTCGCCGAGAAGTGCCGAAGATACGGGAAATCCATAGCGAGTTCGTACATTTCGTTGCGCTGCGCGAAGCCCTGAACGAAGAAGAAGGTCGACTGCTCGAAGAGTTGTTGCGTTACGGCCCGCAGCACGAAACTTCCGATGCGCCCCAGGGTCGCCTCCTGCTCGTCGTTCCACGACTCGGGACCATCTCCCCCTGGTCCTCGAAAGCCACGGATATCGCCCACATCTGCGGCCTGCAGACGATCGAACGTCTGGAGAGGGGCGTCGCCCACTGGCTGGATGGAGAACTCTCGGAAGACGAGATCGCCGCGATTCTGCCCCTGATCCACGATCGGATGACCCAGGCGGTACTGCATGAGCTCGAGGCCGCGAAGGCCCTTTTCGAACAGGCGGAGCCGAGGCCCCTCGTGACGGTGGACCTGCTCGGAGAGGGGCCGCAGGCCCTGATCGAGGCCGACCGGACCCTGGGCCTGGCCCTGGCTTCGGATGAGATCGACTACCTGGTGGAAAACTTTCGCGAACTCGAGAGGAATCCGAGCGACGTCGAGTTGATGATGTTCGCCCAGGCGAATTCCGAGCACTGCAGACATAAGATCTTCAACGCCGACTGGATCATCGATGGGGAGCGCATGGAAGACTCGCTCTTCCAGATGATCCGGAACAGCACCGATCAGGCACCGGATGGCGTGCTCTCCGCCTACTCGGACAACTCGGCGGTCGTCAGCGGCTCTCTCGCCACCCGTTTCATGCCCAATCCCATCGATCACATCTACCGCAGCCATGCGGAGGCGGTTCAGATCCTGATGAAGGTGGAGACTCACAACCACCCCACGGCGATCTCTCCCTACCCGGGAGCCGCAACCGGTTCTGGAGGAGAAATCCGCGACGAGGGGGCCACCGGGCGAGGGGCCCGCCCCAAGGCCGGGCTCACGGGTTTCTCGGTCTCGAATCTTCGAATTCCCGGGACTGAACAAAAGTGGGAGGAAGACTTCGGAAAGCCGGATCGCATCGCTTCGGCCCTTGAGATCATGCTCGAGGCGCCGATCGGGGGGGCGGCCTATAACAACGAATTCGGGAGACCAAATCTGGCGGGATATTTTCGCACCTACGAGGAAAAGGTAGCGGGCGCCGGAGGAATCGAAATCCGCGGCTACCACAAACCGATCATGCTGGCCGGCGGCCTGGGGAATATCCGCAATGAGCACGTGGAGAAGGGAACGATTCCCCCCGGAGCCAGAATTGTCGTTCTCGGCGGCCCCGCCATGTTGATCGGACTCGGCGGGGGGGCGGCATCTTCAATGGATTCCGGCAGCAGCCAGGAAGATCTGGACTTCGCATCCGTACAGCGCGAAAACGCCGAACTCGAGCGCCGCTGCCAGGAAGTCATCGACCGCTGCTGGGCGGAAGGCGAAAAGAACCCGATCATCTCCATCCACGATGTCGGTGCGGGCGGCCTTTCGAATGCCCTGCCGGAACTCATCAACGACAGCCAACGCGGAGCGCGCTTCGAACTTCGGAGAATTCCGAACGCCGAACGGGGTATGACCCCGATGGAAGTCTGGTGCAATGAAAGCCAGGAGCGCTACGTGATGGCGATCTCCGCCGAAGAAATCGAGAATTTTGAGGCTCTCTGCCGTCGCGAACGCTGCCCCTTCTCCGTAGTGGGCGAAGCCACCGACGATGGGCTCCTGATCGTCGAGGATGAGTATTTTGCCAATCGCCCCGTCGACCTGCCCCTCTCCCTCCTCTTCGGAAAACCGCCCCGCATGCAACGCGATGTCAAGCGCATTCCCTTTGCAAGGGAAGAATTCGACCTCTCGAACATCGAATTCGCGGATGCGGCGGAGTCTGTATTGCAGCTGCCGTCGGTGGCGGATAAGAGCTTCCTGATCACGATTGGAGACCGCACGGTCGGAGGCCTCGTCCACCGGGACCAGATGGTGGGCCCCTGGCAGGTTCCCGTCGCCGATGCCGCGATTACAACTACGAGTTTCGACACCTTCACGGGTGAAGCCATGGCGATCGGAGAACGCACGCCCCTGGCCCTGCTGGATCCGGCCGCCTCCGCCCGCATGGCGGTGGGCGAAGCCGTCACGAATATTGCCTGCGCATCGATCCTCGGCACCCAGGAGATCAAGCTCTCGGCGAATTGGATGGCGGCTGCCGGACATCAGGGCGAGGATGCGGGCCTATACGATGCCGTGCGAGCCCTCGGAAAAGAGATCTGCCCCGCCCTGGGAATCGCGGTTCCCGTGGGCAAGGACAGCATGTCGATGCGAACGGTCTGGGAGGATCAGGATGGCGAACATAGTGTAACGGCACCCATTTCGGTCATCGTCAGCGCCTTCGCAAGGGTCAGGGATATTCGCTCCAGTCTCACTCCCGAATTGCGCCGCGATGCCGGCGAGACCCGCCTGCTGCTGATTGACCTCGGAAAGGGGCGCCAACGCATGGGGGGATCCGCCCTGGCCCAGGTTCATCGCTGCCTCGGAGATGAGTGCCCGGATGTGGACGATCCAAAACAACTGCGGGCCTTTTTCGATGCCATCCAGCACTTGAACGAAAAGGATCTTCTGCTGGCATACCATGACCGCTCGGATGGAGGCGCCTTTGCGACCCTCTGCGAAATGGCATTCGCCGGGGGAATGGGGCTCGAGATCGACCTTTCCTGCCCCGCTGAGAAATGCCTGCCCTTCCTCTTCAACGAAGAGCTTGGGGCGATTGTGCAAATCCGTGAAACGGATATGGATTCCATCCTGGAAGAATTCTCGGTGCACGGGCTGGAAGATCTCGTCCTGGATATCGGTCGGCCCCTATCGAGCACAAGAATCACCATCCGAAATAAAGGGCAGTCCCTCCTGGAACGGGAGCGCAGCCAACTGCGAGATCTATGGTCAAAAACGACCTGGCAGATGCAGCGACTTCGCGACGATACGGAGTGTGCGGATGAGGAACACTCGCTGCGCCTGGACGACGCGAATCCCGGACTCTCTTCCCAGCTTCCTCCCTCATGGCAGGAGCGCTCCATCCCCGCTGCCACCATTGGAGGCCAGCGCCCACCGATGGCGATCCTCCGCGAACAGGGAGTGAATGGTCAGATCGAGATGGCGGCGGCTTTCGACCGCGCCGGCTTTGACTGCGTCGACGTTCATATGAGCGATATTCTCGAGGGACGAAGCAGTCTGGATGACTTCCGGGGCCTCGTTGCATGCGGGGGCTTCTCCTATGGGGACGTTCTGGGTGCCGGGGAAGGATGGGCCAAGTCGATCCTCTTTTCCTCACGTGCCCGGGATATCTTCTCATCCTTCTTTGCCCGACCCGACAGTTTTTCGCTCGGCGTCTGCAATGGCTGCCAGATGCTCTCCAACCTCCATGAATTGATTCCCGGTGCTGAGCATTGGCCGCATTTCGTCCGCAATCGCTCCGATCAATTCGAAGCGAGGTTATGCCTCGTCGAGGTCGAGGAAAGTCCCTCGATTTTGCTGCGCGGCATGCAGGGAGCCCGCCTGCCCATCGCCGTCGCTCACGGCGAGGGACGAGCCGAATTTTTCGGATCCGAAGTGCAGGAGATCGCCCCACTGGTCAGCCTCCGCTTCGTCGATCATCGCGGAGAAGCCACCGCCCACTATCCCGAAAATCCGAATGGTTCGCCCCAGGGTATTACCGGCCTCACGACCCGGGATGGCCGAGTCAATATCATGATGCCCCATCCCGAGAGGGTCTTTCGCTCGGTTCAATATTCCTGGCATCCCCCAGAATGGGGCGAAGATGCGCCATGGATGAACCTCTATCGCAACGCTCGCAGCTGGGTGGACTGATCCGGCCAGCCATCGTTTTCTCACGGAGTCCGATATATGGATCTCAGAAGATTGACAGCGATCTCGCCAGTGGATGGCCGCTACGGCGAAAAGCTCGACGATCTGCGCGGCATCTTCAGCGAATTCGGGCTGATTCGCCAGAGGCTGCGCGTCGAGGTCGAATGGCTCCGCTGGCTGGCCTCAGAAAACGAACTCGCGGAGGTCCCGACTCTTTCGAGCGAGGCGCAGTCCCGGCTCGATGAAGTGCTGACGAATTTCTCGGAAGCCGATGCCGAACGGGTCAGGGAGATCGAGCGCACGACCAACCACGACGTCAAAGCAGTGGAATATTTCATCAAGGAAAGAATAGAAAGCCAGCCAGAACTCCTTGCCATCTCGGAATTCGTCCACTTCGCCTGCACATCCGAGGATATCAACAACCTCGCCTACGGACTGATGCTCGCGGAATCTCGAGAGTCCTGCCTATTGCCCATGATGGACGAGGTCATCGCGGAGATCCGATCCCTGGCCGAAGAAACAGCCGCCCAGCCGATGCTCTCCCGGACCCATGGCCAGCCCGCCTCGCCCACCACCCTGGGCAAGGAGTTGGCAAATGTTGTGGCTCGCCTGGCGCGCCAACGACAGCAACTTCAGGATGTGCCTATCCTGGGGAAGATGAATGGCGCCGTCGGAAACTACAACGCTCACATCGCCGCCTATCCCGAGCTCGACTGGCCAGGAATCAGCCGCCGCTTTGTAGAATCCCTGGGTCTGGAAGAGAATCCCTACACGACCCAGATCGAGCCCCACGACTATATGGCTGAATTCTTCCATGCCATCTCGCGATTCAATACGATCCTCCTGGATTTCGACCGAGATCTCTGGAGCTATATTTCGATCGACTATTTCCGCCAGCGAACAGTCGAGGGGGAAGTCGGATCCTCCACGATGCCCCATAAGGTAAATCCGATCGATTTCGAGAATAGCGAGGGCAATCTCGGAATTGCGAATGCGCTCCTGATCCATCTCGCGGGAAAATTGCCGATTTCGCGCTGGCAGCGCGACCTCTCGGATTCAACCGCATTGCGCAACTTGGGCGTCGCAATCGCCCATTCCCTGATCGCCTATCGCTCCACCCTGCGCGGACTCTCGCGACTCGAATTGGCCCCACAGGTACTGGCCGATGATCTGGAAGCGAATTGGGCGGTCCTGGCCGAAGCCATCCAGACCCTGATGCGACGCCATGGAGTCGAGAAGCCCTACGAAAAATTGAAAGCCCTGACCCGGGGCAACCGCGTCGACGCGACGACCCTGGCAGACTTCGTCGAAAGTCTCGACCTTCCCGAAGACGTCAAGCGGGAACTCGCTTCGCTCAGCCCCGCGAAATACCTGGGCAATGCCGCGGAGCAGGCCCGCAAGATTTCCCGGGATTGAGGAGGCTCATAAGGAGGCGGGGAATCCTTGCGGGAAATATGGAAGGACTCCGCCGAGACGGGCCCGACCGAAGAAGATCGGGTATCAACTCCAGTCCATGGACGAGCCGAAGACCCGGAAAAACACACGTTTCCAACGCCTGCTCCAGGCCCCGCTCTTCCACTTCCTCCTGCTCGGCAGCCTGCTCTTCTTTGCCGATCGGATTTGGAGCACACCGACCCCCCAAGTCATCATCGAGGTTGCGACCCCTGAAATCCAGGCCCTCGAGAAGGGTTGGCTGGATCAGAACGGCCGTAGCCCCGACCCCGAACTCCTCGAGGCCCTGATCCGCTCGCATATCGAAGATGAATTATTACTCCATGAGACGCGCAGACTGGGCTGGCATCGGACGGACGGAATCGTCCTGCGCAGGCTGATCCGGAACCAGCGTTTTCTTGCTGAAGATGAGAGCGGCAGCGATGAAGAAATGCTGGAGCGGGCCTACGAGCAGGGTATGGACCGATCCGACATCGTCGTGAGGCGACGGCTCCTGGAGAGAATGCGACTCCTGGTCGTCTCCTCGGTACGCGACCAGGAAATCCCGGACGAAGAACTCGAAGCCTACCTGGCGGCACATCATGAAGAGTTCATGGAGCCGGCCCGAATTCGGCTCAGTCATATCTTCCTCAGCCGAGACCGACACGGTGAGGATCTTCTCGCCGACGCGAAGGCCCTGGGTCAGAAGCTCCGGGAGCAGGACATTGCGCCCGCGACGGCCGCTGAATGGGGAGATCCCTTTCTTCTCCCCCTCCACCTGCCGCTCTCCAGTCAGAAGTCTCTCGCCCGGCAGCTGGGTCCAGACTTTGCCGCAGCCAGCATGCAGGCGAGCCCGGGCCGCTGGGAGGGTCCGATATCATCGAGCTACGGACTTCATTACGTCTGGATCTACGAATACGTCCCTGCGAGCCTGCCTCCGCTTGCGAGAATTCGAAGTCGAGTCCGCAACGAGCGACTCAGGGAACTCGAGAAGGCGGCATTCCGCAACTTCGTAGCGAGTTTGCGCGCCCAGGCCCGGATCGAAGTCGAACTGCCAAAGTCAGCTGCCGGCTCTTAGAACTCATCCCTATTCTTCCCGCAGCACCTCTACGGGATCGAGGCGAGCACCGTGACGACTCGGGAGAAGGGTGGCACCCAGGGAAAGCACCAGGGCGATTGCGACGACACCGAAGACCTGCACGACATCCAGTTCCGATGGCAGGGTCGAGATCTGGTACACGCTCGCGGGGAGCGTGTCCACACCCGTGATCTCCTCGATCTGTGTCTGTATCCAGGCCAGGCGATTGGATACCGCCACTCCCGCCAACACGCCCAGAACCACTCCCGCAAGCCCGATCAGCGTTCCCTCGATAGAAAAAATCAGGCCGATGCTCTCATCCCGAGCCCCCATTGTCTTGAGAATCGCGACATCGGTCGATTTCGCCATGATCATCATCATCAGTGTCACGACGATCACGAAAGCGGAAACGACCATGATCATGATCAGCAACATGAACATCAGGGATCGATTATCCTGCAGGGCGTGGAAGAATCCGGGGAAGAGTTCCTTCCAGTCGCGTGCGTAGAAGGGATGTCCGAGTTCTTCTTCGATGGCGGCAGCGACGCGACGAGAGCGATAGAAATCGAGGGTCCGAACCTCGAAGCCCTTCACCCCCTCGCGATTCCCGAGAAATTCCTGAACTTCGGGAATCGTCGCGTAGGCGTAGAGTTCGTCAAACTGCAGAAAACTGGATTGAAAGAGGCCCACGACCCGGGAGCGCAGAAGCCTCGGAGACGGCCCCATGGGCGTCGGGGCACCGCCCACTGGGGAGATGAGGGTGATCGGATCGCCGAGCGTCAGCTCGAGCTTATCCGCCAGAACGCTTCCGATGATGAGGCCCGAGGCCGGAGCTCCGTCCTCTTTCCCAGCTGGCCATAACTCGGCCAGAGTCCCCTGGACGAGTTTATCATCCAGTCGGGTCACCCTGGCGGCCCGCTCCGGATCGATTCCCCGTAGCCGTATAGGTGCGAGACGACCCGGGCCTCCGCGGATCATGCCCTCACCATCGAGAAAAGGATTGGCCGCAACAACTCCCTCCAGAGCTTCAATCCTCTCCAGAACTCCGGGGTAGTCGATGATCTCTCCAGAATAGCTGCGCACGATGAGATGAGCGTAATTCCCGACAATTTCCTCGCGCCAGGTTTTTTCAAATCCGTTCATCACAGAGAGTACGGTGATGATGAGCCAGACTCCCGCCGCCACTGCGCCCACACATATCAGGGTTATTGCCGAAATGAAGATCTGCCGCCTTTCAGCGACCAGATAGCGGGTTGCAATAAACCACTCGACCCCGCGCCTCATCTCGATCAGACCCGCCAACGCCAGGGGGATCAGGCCCAGGAGCACCGAGAGCAGCAATCCGAGACCGGCAGCCGATTCGGGAGTGATGTCCCATCTCTGCTGGGGGAGCAATGCCATACCCGCCCCGATCGCAGCGGGCAGAAGACCCAATCCCAGGAAGCGCAGGAGTCCACTCATGTTGCGCGAAAGGAGATAAAGCCAGACGCTTCCGACACTGATAGGAGCGATCCAGAGCAGTTCTGCGATCCAGGCCCGAAATAATTCTGACCCCGAGAGCAATTCCACTTCCGGCTCGAAGAAGTGTAGCCAGAGCAGGGCGAAAACGGCGCAGACCAGGGCTACCGTAAACGCGATCAGATTTCGACGACGTGCAGCCCCGGCAAAGCGGCCCAGTACCACGAAGGCGGCTCCAAGATAGATCGGCGCGAGGATCAGGATCACGATACCGATCGCAACAATGAAGCCCAGGGAAAGTGTACCCCCCATCACCTCCAAGGCGCCGTAGATCCGGGTCAACTTCGATCATCCTTCGATCCGGGTAAGCCGGCGAGAAGGGCCAGCATAGCGACGGCAAAGCCGGCACGCCGGGCTCGGATCGATTCATTCGGACGGGATGGTAAGATGCCCCATATCCGGGCTAGAATGCCGATGCGGCCGGGGCGGAATCTCCCGATCTCTTGAGCGGGCGGCCCACTCCCCATCCATCACTCGAGATTCCGAGGACATAGATGCATTCCGTTACGCCAGCCGAGCGAGATCAATACGAGAAACTCGGCTATTTCTGTCGGCCAAATATATTCTCCCCTGCGGAGATCCTGGAATTGCGTGAGGCCGCCGAGAATGCTCACCAACAGGTCCTCGATGCTGCCAACCAGAAGGATGCGACCGCCATCGAGCAGGTAGACAACCAGAAATACCAGCAACTTCTCGGCTCCACGATCAAATGGGAATGGAATCAAGAACTCCGTGCGGTGCGCTCGATGGAGCCGGTCTTCCAATTGGATGAACGCCTCGCGGCCCTGATCGACGATTCCCGTTGCTGGGGACCCTGCGCCGACCTGATTGGCCAGAAGGAACTCTCCCTTTTCAGTGACAAGCTCAACGTGAAGCGACCCGGAGGCGCTCCCTTTCCCTGGCATCAGGAGGGGCCCTATTGGGCCTATGGGGCCGAGGATCTCGAACATGTCATCACCCTGATCCTCTATCTCGACGACGCCAGCGTAGAGAATGGCTGCCTATGGCTCATCCCCGGCACTCATCGCTACGGGACCCTCGAATCCCTGAAGGATCGAGGCACCCTGGGAAGGCTCTATACGGATGTCGGAAACCTGGAAGAAAAGGGGATTCCCCTCGAACTCCCGGCGGGATCGATGGCCTTCTTTCACCGTGACATCGTCCACGGCTCCCAGACGAATCGGGCACAGGAAAATCGCCGCGCCTATCTGCTCGCCTACCAGCCGGCGGGCCTGCCGCAATGGCGAAATCGGCAGCTTCGCAATGTGCGGCATGGCGACGCAATCTGATTCAGACGCATCGGGCCCTCCGAAGCAGGAGTCCGAGCAATTTCCTCCGCAGCCCGTCGAAAACGCACCCAAAAGTCGCTCGCAGAATCGGATTGAGCTTTCGGAAATGCGGAAATCTCGACGGTGACTGAATTCCCGAACCTCTTCTCACCCGTGAAGATCGGAGCGCTTCAACTCCGCAATCGCCTGATCATGTCGCCGATGGAGAACTCCTACGCGACACTCGAGGGTGAGCCCTCCTCCCGCAGCATCGCCTTCTTCGAGGCCCGAGCCCGAGGCGGAATCGCTTTGATCACCCTCGGAGCCTGCACCATCGATGAGTCACATCGGGAAGTCCCCCGCAGCATCCATTTTGGAGCCGACGCGCGCCTCGATGCGCACCGCGAACTCACCCAACGCGTCCAGGCCCAGGGGGCCCGGATCCAGCCCCAACTCGTCCATCCCGGGCCCGACGGCATGGCTCCCCATCTCTCGGGCCTGCCCAATATCGGCCCCTCGGTGATCCCATCCTATCTGAGCGGAATCCCCTGCCGCGAACTCGATATCGCAGAAATTCCGGGCATTGTCGAAGAATTCGCGGCCGCCTCCGAACGCGTTCGGGAGGCGGGTTACGATGGCATCGAATTGCATGCTGCCCACGGCTATATGCTCCTCGGCTCCTTCCTCACCCCGAATCGCAATCGCCGAAAGGACGGCTACTCGGGCTCCAGCCAGGCCGGTCGCTGTCGACTCCTCATCGAGGTCATTCGAGCGATCAAAGCGGCCGCCGGGGAGGACTTTCCGCTCACGCTGCGAATCTCCGGTCACGAACGCATCGCCGCCGGGCGACCCAGCTACGATACCGCCGCTATCGCGGCTCACCTGGTAGAAGCCGGAGTCAACGCTTTTCATATCAGCGGTGGTGTCATCGACCCCTTGACCACCCAGATGGTCGCTGGTTCCCACCTCCCTCCCGGCCATAATGTCGCAGCCGCCCAGGCCGTCAAGGAAGTCGTTGATGTACCCGTAATCGCGGTGGGGCGCATTCATGACCCGGCCCTTGCTGAGAAGATCCTGAGCGAGGGGCGCGCCGACCTGATCGCAATGGGGCGCCCACTGCTGGCGGATAGCGAATGGCCCAACAAGGCCCGGACGGGGAGAGCAGAACAGATCCGATACTGCATCTCATGTCAACACTGCATCGATTCCATGCAAGTCGGACGCATGGCCTGCGCGATCAATGCCTTTACGGGTCACGAATACAAATTGGACCTGGGCCGGACATTCCGACCCGAAAGGATTGCCGTGGTTGGCGGAGGCGTAGCGGGACTCGAAGCGGCCCGAATCGCCGCGGAGCGAGGACACTCGGTTACAATCTACGAAGCCCGGTCCAGACTCGGCGGTGCATTGCGGATGGCATCGATCGTACACGCCGAGAATCAGCCCTTCCTGAACTTCCTGATCTCGGAAGTCAAGCGGCTCCAGATCACGGTTGAGCTCAATTCAGCTCTCGACGCAGATCAGATCGAAAACCTGGGAATAGAAAACGTAGTCCTGGCCACTGGCGGTCGACATCGAACGCAGCGGATTCCCGGCGACCAGCTTCCCCATGTGCTGACTGGGAAGATGCTGACCGCGCTGCTCATTGGAGGCTGGCCCCAGGAGGCAGACCGGAAGTTTTCCACTCATCAGCGCTGGATGATTCGAGTCCTGGGCGCACCCATCGCGCGCCTGCTCGATCCCCCATCCATCCGCCTGCTGACGCGATATTGGTTGCCCCTGGGCCACCGAGTCGCGATCATCGGCGCAAACCTGGCCGGAATCGAACTCGCCGAATTTCTCGCCGAGCGCGGACGCCGGGTCAACCTGCTCGAAGCCGGCGACGATATCGGCAGCGACGTTGGCCCCAAGCGACGATTCGAACACATCCAACGCCTCGAAGGGTTGGCTGTGACGATACATACGAGGGCGGAGGTCATCGAAATCAGCCGGAAAGAGATCGTATTGATGGGCGGTGGACGGATGGAAGCGGACTCGGTCATCGTCACCGGTACTATCGAAGCGGAAATGCGGCTGGCCGAGCAGTTGCACGAAAAAATTCCCGGCCTACAGAGCCTCGGAGATGCGAGGAAACCCGAACTCATCGCCGGGGCCATGGCCCAGGTCGCCCGCATGATGCTTCCGAATCGATAGCGGGAATCCGTGAATAGCTTCGGAATTCATTCAGTCTCGTCGGTCGTAGCGCCGCTATTCTCGGCCTGAATCCGTGCCCAGGTGATGGGCGAGATCAACTGCCCGATGAAACCCATCGGGAAATCGGGCATCCCCGCGATCCCGATATCCTCGGGCGGTTCGCGATCGGCAGGCAGAAAACGGGTCCCGAAAACGATATCCCAGATGATCAGATTCTGTCCGTAATTGGTATTCGCCTCCTCCAGCGAACGGGAATGGTGCCAGCGATGGAGTTCCGCCATGCTGAAGATCCAGTTCAGCGGGCCACATCGGATCGGAAGATTCGCATGCTGGAAGATTCCGTGCACAGCCGAAACCAGGGCATAGAGCGCAAGCACTCGGTCATCCGCGCCCAGCGCTACCAGGACAATGAAGGGGGAGAATGTCGAGATCGCCAGATCGACCGGATGAAAACGCACGGCATTCAGGAAATAGAGTCGCGGCGCACTATGGTGGACCGCATGGAAACGCCAGAGCGGTTCCCATACATGACCCAGGCGATGAGCCCAATACATGAAGAACTCACCGACGATGAGTGAAAGGATCAACTGGATGAGCAGCGGCCAATCTTGAGGCCACGGCCCCCCCTGAAAAAATTGCGACAGCCACCCGCCCAGACCAACTCCAAGGGCGAGCATCATGGGTCTCAATAGTTGGACGGTGACCGCACCCGAGAAGATCAGGTAAAGGATGTCGACGTGGATATCTCCCTGCGAGCGACTCCAACTCCGATGCAGGGGCAATATCCGCTCGAGCAACATGACGAGGAGATAAGAGGCAACGACGGGGATTATGTAGGCAAGGGCGGGATCCACTCCCCGGTTCATCTCTTTGATCGCCAACGCGATGCTGCCACAGAAAAAAACAGGGAAGACCGTCCAGGCAAAAACCCGAACCAGAAATGGCATCTCCTCGGAACTGCTCGCAACTCTTGCCTGAAGTTGATCCGACAAAGCTATCCCCCCTCAACCGAATTTTTCACAGCCAAGAGAAATAGCAAACCCTCCGCTCTGTGACGGGCATCCTGAAACGCGAGGAGCCGGGCTTGTGGTCGAAATGGAGCCCGAGTCGGGGTGGTGTGACTTGATGCCCCATCGCGATAGCCCTAGAGGCGCCGCCAGGGCCTCTTCCCGGGGATGTCGGGGAAATCTCCGGAATGCTCGCAGAAGGCGACAGCCTAGCTTGAGTTCAGTGCTATTCGGCAGCCGGCGGCCAACAAGAAGAACCTCAGCGTCGGCGATCGCTCAGCATCGCGAAGCCGGCCACCATCAGCAGCAGGCCCAGGACTCCCCATCCGATGGGCCCCGCCAGGGGAATCCCAGCAGGCGGCGGCGCGAAGCGCAGGAAGAATGTCCATGCCCGATCTGCCAGAACCATGGCATCGTCATTGATGTAGAGCAGGTGTCCGTTGAAGATATCGAGGGGGGGGGCCAGATCCGATCCCCGGATGCTGCAGAGGCCCACCTCGACTTCTGCCGTGCAACTCGTATCGATATCACAATAGCTGCCTCCGTAGGTCTCGTGAATCTCCATCGGTTCACTGCCGCAGGAGTTCTGGGCCCGCCACGCTTCGAGACTCGGGAGGGCATCTCCGAAAAAGCCACCCGTATAGGGAATCACGATATCCGTCAGGCCCATGAAGGCCAGGACCGGGATTGGACGAGAGGGCTGACACTGGCTCGCAAAGTCCGTATAGGGAATGGGAAAAGCCATTGGAGCTGCCGCGGCAAAAAGGTCGGCCGCCTCGCAAGCAAGGCGATGGCTCATCGCGCCCCCATTCGAAAGACCCGTGACGTAGATGCGCAGGGGATCGACGGGGGCTTCGCTCGAAATCGATGCCACCATCGCCCGAATGAAACCGACATCATCTACCAGGCCCAGCATGGCGCCCCCGCAGCAGACCCCCGCATTCCATGTATTGAAGAGTCCATTCGGATAAGCGACGAGGAAACCGCTGGCATCGGCTCTCGTGGACCAACCCGATATTGCTCGATGCTCCACTTTATTGGATCCCGCACCATGCAGATCCACTACGAGGGGAATGCTCCGCAAGCCCGTATAACCACTCGGCGCGTGGACGTCGAAATCACGCAGAACCGCATCGTGGGTCAGGGTGCGCCCGTTGCCCCCGGGCGAGTACCCGGCCTGCACACTCGGAGCTGTCAGCAGCAGGAAAAGGCCGATCCAAGAGCTGAACTTTTCCACGATTTTCGCCTCCACGAGCCAGGAACGATAATGGCAGAAAAAGGCCCGGGGAGGCCACTACCCGCGGGATATAAACTCGTCGAGGCTGCCACGGCCCGCCGGGCCGACACCCCCCGAGCCGAATCCAGGCTGGTGCCGGGAGAGAGGAGCGCCCCGTTCATGCGCCCGAGTTCTACCGCTTCGAAGCAAGCCGGCCGGGATCGGGCCGGGGGTCGCCCGCAGGCAGCGATTGGCCAGTCGAGCAGTCGATTCGCCCCGGGATCCGGGGGACAAGCCCAAAACGCATCTCGCGTTGGGGCTAGGGGAGGCTTTCATTCCTTGCCGACGGCAGAGAAGCCCGCCGCCACGCGATATATGCCATCCCGGCAAATGAAATCAATACCGCGATCACGGGAGCGATGAGCCCGCCGACGGGAAGGGGCTCCACCCCTCCCTCGATCTCTGCACTGACCGTATAGCCCCAGAAACATAGGGTCCCATTGGTATTGGCGAGAAAGGCCTCGGGATTCGCCTCGACGAATGTCGGGGTGCCATCGCAGAGTTCAATCGCCACATCCGCAAAGACCTGAAAGGATGTCACATGCCACGACCATAGAGGTTCTCCGGATGCCACGACGTTACGATTGATTCCATCCCCGCCCGCAACGGCGTCCACCATCGCAATCGTGCCTCCAATTCCCGGACCGTTCGCAATAAGGTCCCGGGCATGGGCAATATCCGTGGGCTCGGAAAGCGGAAGTACATAGCTATCGCAGGCCGAACAAGGCTGGGCGATTTCCGAAACCACGAAGAATACCGTCTCGGCGAAAACGGAATGCGGAAGGAAGAGCACGATCGCAAGGCATGAGGCCGCCGGAAGATGTGCTGCGAATCCCCTCTTCGGGATTTGAAGGGCGGTCAAGAGGAGAATCCCGAGTCGCCGTGACCGTAGAAGACGGTCAGACCGTGGACATCGTGGTC
>CAYTAT010000001.1:122811-165071 GCA_964435795.1 uncultured Spirochaetaceae bacterium | reverse complement strand
GACCAGAACGATCCCGACTCTGCTCTGCTGAAAATGGTTCTCCCCATCGCTCTCATCCAGTCATCTCGGCGAAGGCTGTTCTCAGCTATCGGCCAGCGGATCATTCTGAAAAAGCAAGGTCACGGATGTACCGCGACCCATTTCACTATCCAGCGAAATATTGGCCTCGTGAGACGTAACGATTCCCCTGACAATTGACAGACCCATGCCACGACCAGCAAATTTGGTGGTAAAGAGGGGTTCGAAAACCCTGGTCCTCACGGACGGCTCCACCCCCATCCCATCATCTGTGACCCGAATGAAGGCAAACCTTCCAGAAGGCACCACCAACTCGAATTCAAGCCCTTCCAACTCAACTGAGGAAACGATTCCGACCTCCACTTCTGCCCGAACCGGCGATCCTCCAGAGGATTCGTAGGCATTCTCGAGAAGCCGACACACTGCATCCAGAAGCTGCCGCGGTTTTGCGGAGACGTCGGGAATCGTTGAGTCCGATTTCAGTTCGAGTACGGAACCGTTCGGCACCAGCTTGTTCAGCTCTTCACGATTCGAAGCAATCACCTCCGACAGATTCACCTCTTCGGTAGTTCCCCGCGATTGTCCGAGGTAAGCCAGCAGACCATGTCCCAATTCGGCTGCACGGCCTGCGCTTTGCCGTCCGTCTTCGACGAACTGACGGGCCGGACTTCCCTTGGGCAAAACGTCAAGCGCGCTCTCCAATGCCGCGAGAATCACGGTCAACCCATTATTCAGATTATGGGCGACGCCCTGGGCCATCGCTGTCAGACTCTGGATCTTCTCGGCACGAATGCGTCTTTCAACGATTCTTGCTCTCTCCTTCTCCAGCCGCTTTTGGGCGAAATCTTCCCGGATTATCAGAGCTTGAAAATCGCCAGCCTCCGTCCGAAAACATTCGATCTCGATGGACAAGGGGTCGGCGTTGCCGTCCTTGCGAAGACCTCTCAATCGCCTCCCCGCGCCCATACTCCGACTCGCCGGCTCGCGAGAATCACTTTGGCGCGGCGCCACATTCCAATCCGCGGAGTCCACGGAAAGCAACTCTTCGACGCGCATCCCCTCGAGTCTCTTCTGGGTGTAACCGAAGATGGACGTCGAACCCGAACTGGCGCTGACAATGACTCCCTCTTCGTTGACGAAGACAATCCCTAAGGGAAGCGAGCCCAGCTCCGTGGGAATAGCCATGCCATCGATATCCATCTATGAAGACATCCCCCCATGGATTTTCACTGATACTGCAGGAATACTCTACTATCCCGGAGTTCCGAAAGCCATCACGAAGTGGCATCCTGATCGCGGAAGACCGGCCTTCGCCCACTCTCCTTCCGCCGGGATCGCCTGAAGTCCACCCCTCGGATTTGGCAATTCGAGGCTATTTTACGCTTTGCAAAAATCCAGGACTTCGATCCATCTGGCGAGATCATGGCTCGAGAAGGCCTGCTCGGGCGGAAAGGCCGGAATGAAGCTGGCCCTCTCCAAAGCCTCTGGCAGGGCAATGTCGGCCAGTCCGCTTTCTCGAAGGGCGTGAAGAAATTTGAGCGTACGAAACCCATCGAAAGTGTCGTGCAGTCTCCGGCCAACCCGTGGCCCCGCTTCGAATAATGCCGCTTCAGCTGCAGCGAGTGCCCCCGTTGCCCGAAGGGATTCGAGGAGTGGAGACAATTCGATCCGAGGCTCCCGATCGGAAAATTCAGCCAGCAATCGAGGAATATCCGCCGCCGACGCTCTACTCGTCTGCAGGTGTTTCAACACTGTCTGCCAAACCCGAAGATAAGAGAAGAGAAGCGGATCGTAGGTTTTACGAGGGCCGCTCTCGTCTTTGAGAAATTTTCCGATGGCGGCCCCAGTACCAAAGGGTACGCGGCTCGAAATACGGGAAGACAACTCCAGCGGAGCCCCAGAGAGTTCCTCGATGCTCCCCAACTTCGCGAGTTTGTCGAGAAGATAGAAATCCTCTGCCGCCAGACGCCGCGGAAAGCCTCGTACCTGGGCATAAGCTCCGGCCTCTATTGCCAGCGTACTGCCAACGGAGTGAAAGGCGTAGGGGGAGCGGGCAAAGCGTAGACCCAGAACATAGTAGCGAAGCGAAATTTCATATTGCAGGGCGGCCTCAAAGGCCGCGGGATCCCCAGCCATCCGATGGCGAAAGCGATAGATGCGCGCGGTGGCATCGGGATCCCTCCCGGCTTCGACCTGCCGAAAATAATCGCCGGGAAAGATCACATCCGCGTCGCTGCAGTGGATCCAGCGAGACCCGATCCTTCCCGAAGCGATCAATGCCAGAAGAAGATCGGCCCCGATCTTGCGAGCAAGCCCAACCCCCTGCCCACGAGGCAAGGGCCGTGTCGTGCTTCGGTCGATCACGAGCAGTGCGCCGCTGGGATGTGAATAGAGAAGACATGAGGAATTCAGCGGATGCGGCGCCGGGTAGAGTTCGGCGAGCCGCCGCAGAGTCTTCCGATTTCCTTCTCGCACCCAGGCGGGCGACTCCGCCGCGGAGTTGACGATCAGGATCGTGAGCACCGGACCCCGGGGAGAAATGGGAATCGTCCCAATAGAGGAAATGACATCCTCCCCTTCTCCATAGCTCGGTATCAGCAAGCCATCGGCGAAGGGGGGCGATGCCTTCCCGACTCCGTCGCAGAGATCCACTTCTGCTTCCGCATGGCCCGCGAGATATTTCCCAATGGCCTTGCTGGCTGAGCCGAAATCCCTCTCGATTCTCATGATCGAAAATGCAGCGGGCCGTCAGTGGACGACCGGGCGTATGGGAATCGATTGGAGAATTTCCGCCTCACGATCGAGAAGTTCGTCGTAGCGATGCCGAACCTCGGCGGGGTCGAAATAAGTCTCGGCCAGACGATAAAAAAGTACCTGATGCTGCGATTCCGTGCGGGCGATTTCGCGGTAGAAGTCTGCGAGGGCCTCCGGCTCCAGGGCTTCCGCGATCATTCTGAAACGCTCGCAACCCCGTGCCTCCACGATGCTGCCCACCAGCAGGCGGTCGAGAAAATAGGCCTCGCGACCGTCTCGAAATTCACCGCGAAGAGCCTGTATGTAGGGATCCTTTTCATCGCGCTCCAGGATCAGGCCTCGGGATTGGAGAAGGAAAAGTGTCTGATGGAAATGCTCGAGTTCTTCGCGGGCAAGCCACAGCATATCCTGAACCAGAAGCTTTCGATCCGGGTAATGACTCAGAAGGGAAAGTGCCGTGGCCGAGGCTTTTCGTTCGCAGGAGGCATGATCGATCAGGAAAAGATCGAAGTCCCCCAGTACAGCCTCCACCCATTTCCTGGAACTGGCTACTCGAAGTCTTGACATCGATTCCCTTCTCGTCCGGATTACGGAGCACGACCATGACTCTGATCGTATCCGAGCATAGCGCGGTCGAATGGGATCGATGTCTGCGGTTCTCCATTCACGGGCTCTCCATTCAGGGAATGGCGAGCCCATCCGGAGTTGGAGGATCCGCGGCAGCAGCGGGGCCTCCCTGAGCAGCGATCCCGATCTACCCGGACGGATTCCGGGCCGAGTTGCCTCTCGATGATTTGGGAACCGTCGCCCCGGAGCTTCGGACCCGGAGCTTCGAAATAGGAATCGTGATTTCGACATTCCCATCGGCCTCCGAGAAGCGATACCCTCGATGGATCATGTCTACAAACGAGGAATTGGGTTTCTACCTGCTGGCTGGACAGCCGCGCTCACCCCGCGACCTGATTGACGAGGCTCGGGCCGGAGAGGCCTTGGGGCTGGGCACGGCCTTCGTTTCGGAGCGCTACCAATCCAAGGAAGCCTGTAGCCTATGCGGAGCCGCGGCTGCCGTCACCGAAAAGATTCGCATCGCCACAGCGGCCACCAACCACAATACCCGCCACCCTCTTGTCACCGCTGGATTCGCCTTGACCATGCACGGCCTGACCGGGGGGCGATTCGTCCTGGGCCTCGGGCGCGGGATCGAAATCCTGCAGAAGGCCTATGGGATTCCTTCGATCAGCACCGCGGAACTCGAGGAATTCGCCCAACTCGTGCGGCGACTACTCGCTGGAGAAACCATCCTCGGACACCAGGGCCATATCGGCTCCTTCCCCGTGTTGAGACTGGGGTCGGATCTCGCGAGCAAAGTTCCGTTGCTGATCACCGCCTTTGGGGAAAATACCCTGGCCCTGGCGGGCAGGTGCTATGACGAGGTCGTACTGCATACCTTCTTCACCGACGAGACGACGGCCCGGGCAGTAAGAATCGTCAAGGAATCCGCTGAAAGAGCGGGGCGAAACCCGGAGAACGTCAAGGTCTGGTCGTGTTTCGCAACGATCGGGGACCACATTCCAGAAGAAGCGCGCTTGATGAAATCAGTGGGCAGGTTGGCCACCTATCTTCAGGGATATGGAGATCTGATGGTCCGAACGAATAACTGGGATCCCGCGATACTCGAACGATTCAGAGCCGATCCCCTGGTGGCCGGTTTTCAGGGCGGCATCGACCAGCACGCGACGAGCGACGAACTGGCCCGGCTGGCGGAACTCATCCCCGACGAGTGGCTGGCCCCCGCAGCCACGGGGTCTCCAGAAGACTGTGTCGAAGCCATTCGGGGGCAATTTTCCCTCGGCTGCGACGGCGTCATCCTCCACGGTGCGACTCCAACCGAATTGGAACCGATCCTGAGCGCATACCGGGGGCGGGAATAGCCGGAATCCACCCTGGGGCTCGGAAATTGGCGCAGGCGCCGACTTTCTGGCTGCCTCCCCGGGGGAGGTGGCGGCTTTCGCATACGAGCGCGCATACGTGCGCCGTGGGAAGGGAGGCGCGGAGAAACGGGCGGGGCGGGCAGATAGATCCCAGGACTGCACGGTGAGTTGAATTTGCGACCAGGCGCGGGCGTTCAGAGCCAATCCGAGAAGCCTTTAGCTGAAAACCGCACCCCGCCGGTACGATCTCCACAGCTCTCTCGAAATCAGCGAACGCTCACCGCACCTGGCGCAAGAATCTTTCGCATCATGCAGTCCCGGGAATTCCTTTCTGTCCTCACTCCGCAAGATCAGGCGGGAAGCGTTTCTTGCATCTTCGGCGCCTCGATCATGCCCGTGTATTCAAGTGTGTCTCGTACCCAGCTTGTGCCGTTTAGACTCTTGTACATGCCGCGGAAAATCAATCCGAGACCGGCATGTTCTACAAACTCAAGAGGACTGGGCATCTGAGTGAGACCAAGACCAACACTCAGTGAAAGAACGGCGAGTACCGCGCAAATTAGTCCCAGTGAATAAATCGCAAAAACTTTGTCATCCTGCAGCATCGTTCCTTCTTCTTCCTTGTTTTGGCTTTCAGTCGAAAGTGACCGAATTACATTTCCATTATTCTGCGAAAGTTGAAGGCTATCGTTGTCTTTTCTCAAACCTGATCGGCTCTATTTCAGGCTCTATTTCAAAAGACCGGACAATCAACCCCAATAAACTTCCACCATATTGCCGTCGGAAGGTGCATTGGTCGTGCCAGAACAAGAATAAATCGCCGAAACAAATTGCTGCAGGATCCTCTATAAGCCTCTCCCTTTGAATGAATCTGCACAATGTCGAATGAATCGAATATCAGCATCCGCCGTTTGACAGGGTGCAACACTATGCTGCTCTTATTTTTTCGTCTTCACCAAATGCGATGCACCAATAAGATCAGTTGATCATCGCGCCTGAGGCAATAATACACAGAAGGAGTGTGGCGTATATGCCTTTAGGTCCCACGGAGAATGTCCGAATTTCTCGAGTTTCGAACTCGGCAAGCGCCCCAAAAAGTTCGCAGAGAGTCGCAAATATCGCATCGCACTCGACGGTCGAATGCGTTCGACCGATGCATCGGTGTCCACTCGAAACTCCTGGGCGGATCCAGACGTTCCGAGGGGTAACCTCCGCCCCTGAAAGATGACCGCCCACTCATCCTTGACATCTCCCGTCTCCGAGAGAACTCCCGGCGAGACCGACGGCCCTCTCCGGAATGAGCGCGGAAGAATCAGGGCCGGGGAGCGGAGGGACGGCGCGACGGAAAGAGCGGGACGAAGAGGTCTAGATCCCCGGAAGCAGGAGGCGCACTACCAGATCCACGTAGCGCTGGACAGCTTCGGGATCGCGGGGGTCCTGACCGGTTCGAAGGGATACTTCAGCGGCCTGGGAGAACATGCTGGTGGCGCCCAGCAGGAGATAGACGAAATGCACAGGATCCCCTTCCGGGGCGATACCCTTCGCCTGAACCGCTTCAAATCCCTCGCGAGTCATCTCGAAAAAGTCCCGAGTATGACGCTCGTGGAGCCATGTGAGCCGAGGCCCGGGGCAGCCCCCCTCGTGCATCATGAAACGCCCGAGTTCCGGGCGTTCGGCGCTGAAGAGCAGGAATTCACGAACCAGCAATTGAATCCGAGTCGTATCGTCGACGCCCTTCAGGCCCTCGGAGCGCCTGGTGATGCGCTCGCGACAGGCGTCGAAGAGCCCGTCCGCAACGGCCTTCCAGAGTTTCAGCTTGGATCCGTAGTGGTAGTGGATCAACTGCTGTTTAACCCCGGCGCGATCGGCGATCAGGCGAGTGCCGGTCGCATCATATCCCGCCTCAGAGAAGGCCTGGAGGGCCGCCGCCTCGATCTCCCGCCGGGTCTTCTGGGACCGCGTCTGAGCCTCGGCAGGAACTCTCTTTTTTTCGCCAACCATGGGTCGACTTTATCATAACTTTGTCACTTGACTAATATTAAAGCTTTAAATTTGTCGACTGCTCAGTTATCTTGATCGCCAAGCATTCGAGAAACCTCAGGGCGAACGCCCCTGCATCGAACTCTCAACCCTCTGCCTCGGAGAAGAATCCATGACAGTCCAGGCACGACTCCCGGATAGCGCCGAGAAACGCGGCCGCGTGGCCCCCGCGAGGCTCGCTCATTTCGTGCGCAAGACCTCCCGCTTTTCCGAAATGCTCGACTGGTACAAAACCGTTCTCGAAGCCGAGGTCGTCTTCGGCACCGAGATCATGGCGTTCCTCACCTACGACGAGGAACACCATCGGCTGGCGCTGCTGGCGATCCCCGGTCTCACGGATCCGCCGCCCAACGCGACGGGCACGGATCATATCGCCTTCGCGTACTCGGGAATGGATGACCTCGTCTACACCTACAAACGCCTCAGGGATGAGGGGATCGAGCCCTTCTGGTGCATCAACCACGGTCCGACGACATCCTTCTACTACAAGGATCCCGATGGCAATGGCATCGAGATGCAGGTAGATAATTTTGCGACTATCGAGGAGACCAACTCATGGTTGAGGGGCGGCGAATTCGATGAGAACCCGATCGGGATCGTCTTCGAACCCGAGGAGTTCGTCGCGCAATTCGAAGCCGGCGTTCCCCTGAGTGAATTGACGCGGCGCCCCCCGCTACCCGAGGGCAAGACTCCCTTCGACATGGTGCGCTTCTGAGCGGCCTTTGCGGGCGGAGATTTCCGGGGGCGGGCTGCGAATGCTCGGCCCCACGGAAATTTCCTTCGGGGCGATCGACGCCAATGCCTCGGAACTCTGCCGACAATGCGTCCGGTGGCGACCCGGGGAGCCTTCCCGGCCTGAATCTTCTTCATCCCAAGGGTCAATCAACGGCAGCGGCCGTTCCGGCGGGTTTGGCGGCCAAAGCTTCGGATCGTGGACTCCTCCTAGGAATTCGGGAATAATTCGGCGATGCCCAGCAATCCTCAGGACTCCAGGCCGTGGTGGACGAACCGAGTTCTCTGGCTCCGCGTCTCGAGCGTGCTCGTCATCCTCGCCGGACTCATCCACTACGCCGAGAGCCTCATATCGACGCGGCTTTTGATCCCGATTCTGCCGGTGGAGGTCGTCCCCCCCCTGCCAGCCTCGCAGAGACTCCCGATTTCAGCGGGCGAATTGTCGGGACGCAATTTCCTGCTCGTGACGATCGACACCACTCGGCCGGATCGCCTGGGCTTCTACGGCAATCACGAGATCGCGACGCCGAATCTCGATCGACTGGCCTCGAGGAGTTCCGTCTTTACCCGCGCCCTGGCCACGACTTCCATCACGCTTCCCAGCCACGCCTCCATCCTGACGGGACGATATCCCCATCGCCATGGAGTCCGCAGAAATGGGCTGCCCCAGCTCGCGAACGATCAGAGAACGCTGGCAGAACTCCTATCCGAGCATGGCTACGATACCGCCGCTTTTGTGTCCGCTTTTATTCTGGATCGACGATTCGGCCTGGCACAGGGATTCCAACGATACGACGACCACACTCATGACCCTGCCTCGGTCACGGGCTACTCGGAACGCAGAGCCAATATTACGACGGATCGAGCTCTCGCATGGCTTCGACGATCTCGTGATCGACCTTTCTTCCTCTGGATCCACTACTACGACCCCCACGCAGACTATGCCCCCCCCGAGCCCTTCGAGAACTCCTCCGCGAATCCCTACGATGCCGAAATCGCCTTCGTGGATCAGCAGATCGGGCGTCTTCTCACGCAGGTTGAAGCCACCAGTCCCGAAGCCGCCCTCGTGATCGTGACGGCGGATCACGGCGAGAGCCTGGGCGAGCATGGCGAGCAGACTCATGGCCTGCTCGTCAACGATGCAACGCTGAGGATTCCGCTGCTGATTGGCACTACGGAAGGGCTCCCGGCAGCAGCTCAGATCGATGGACTCGTATCCCAGGTCGACCTGATGCCCACGGCCCTCTCGCTCCTCGGTTTGCCCGTGCCCGAGGATCTCGACGGGATCGATCTGACCCGAGCCCCCGAGAAAGATCGCATCGTGCTCGCGGAATCCCACTACGGGCAGGTGAGCTACGGCTGGGCCCGGCTCGCCGCGATCTACCAGCATCGCCTCAAATATGTGGACGGTCCCAATCCGGAATTCTACGACTTCTCCAAGGATCCCAACGAGCGGAAGAATCTCTTCCCGGAACGTCTGGAGCAGGCTGCCGCTCTGCGGGAAAAGTTGATCGAATTGCGCGGACCGGCGGCCGACGATCTCGTCACCTCAGCGATCGAACTCGATCGGCTCTCCATCGAGCGGCTCGAGTCATTGGGCTATGTGGCCTCGGGAAATATGACGAGCCAGAGGGGCCTCGAAGCCCAGGATCCCGCGGAAATGCTCCCCTTGCTCAATCACATGCTCATACTACCGAGCGGCCTCACCCACGCGAAAAACACGCCGGCCTGGATGCAGCCGCTACTGACCCTATTCAGCGAAGCCCTGCCGCGCAACGAATCAGAATTGCTGACCGCCCTCGAGGAGATGGCCGAGGCCGAGCCCAATTTCGCCCCGATTCACAAGGAACTTGCCGCGATGTACCGAAAACAAGATCGCCCCCGGGCCGCCGCGGCCTCCCAACGTCGTTTCGAGGAATTGCTGGAATTCGGGCCCGAGACATCCTCCGAAGATCGATAAAATTCGGACCCGCTTCAGGACGCTCCCCCACCGGAAGGCGACAACTCCCAACCGATGGATTCCGACCGTCTGGGTTCGGGAAATCGATTTCGTAGCTGATGGAAGAAGAATTTTCTTGCTCAGCAATAAAATGGCAGGGGGGATGCCGCGCGAGCGGAAAAACCGTCCGCAGAACTCGCGAGCGGCTGTCGAAACTTTCCCGAGAAGACCCTATAGCCATTGAATATCAATGTGTTACGAAACCGAAAGCCCGACTCCGGACCATCTCCTCAAGCCTCTCACCCCTTTTTCGATCCGGCCGTCGGACCCCTCGATTGCCCCCCGGCACAAGCGAAAAAAGGCCAGAAGTTGATGCGACCGCTGGCATCCCGGGCGGATACGAGCTAATCCAAGGCCCAAATCGGGCAGAAGCCCGACAGCGGTGAACAGCCGGACCTCCCTTGAACTCTTGATGAGGTCGCACCGCCAACCCATCCCAGCCTGCTCTTTGCTGTTGAGCAGTGCGGGAAAGTACGACCGTTCCGTCCAGGCTTGCCTGCACGTGAATGGTGGAGAAGTAACATCTGATGTCTATTTCCAGATCCACGGCCAGCACGGGATTCGGCGTTTTCAAACTCGACGCCTCCCTGATGCGTGCCATTCGGGCCGCGGGCTTCGATCAGCCGCGACCCATCCAGAACGAAACCATTCCAGAAGGCCTCAAGGGCCGTGATGTACTGGGGCTCGCCCAGACCGGAACGGGCAAGACGGCGGCCTTTGCGCTGCCTCTCCTCGAACGATTGCTGCAATCTCCGGGCAAGGGGCCTCGAACACTGATTCTCGCGCCCACCCGGGAACTCGCCAACCAGATTTCTGTCGAGATTCGCCTGCTCGCCAAATTTACGAAGATCAAGGTGATCACCGTTTATGGCGGCGTGTCCATCGGCGGGCAAGTTGCCGCGCTACGTCGACGACCGGAGGTCATCGTAGGCTGCCCGGGCCGCGTCCTGGACCTGCTCCAGCGCGGTGTACTCCGCACGAAAGGGATCGATACCCTCGTCCTGGACGAGGCGGACCATATATTCGATATGGGATTTCTGCCGGAACTCCGCAAGATCATCAAGACCCTGCCCCCCCAGCGCCAGAACCTGCTCTTTTCGGCCAGTATGCCGGCGGCGATCCGCGGCCTGGCGGACGATCTGCTGAGGGATCCCCACGTGGTCGAATTGGCGAATTCCATGCCGGCCTCGACCATCGACCACGGGCTCTATCATGTCTCCGAGGAGAATAAACGAGCCCTGCTTGAGCATCTGCTCAAGGGCGATGACTGCGATTCGGCGATTGTCTTCACTCGGACCAAGCATCGCGCCCGGCGCCTCGCCGAGCAGATCTGCAGGGCCGGGCATCGCGCCGTTGGCCTGCAGGGAAATATGTCCCAATCCCAGCGTGATCGGGCGATGCGAGGCTTTCGTTCCCGCGATTACGACATCCTCGTAGCCACGGATATTGCCGCACGGGGAATCGACGTGAGCAACGTCTCACACGTCATCAATTTTGATGTACCGAATACACCCGAGGCCTACACGCATCGAATCGGACGTACCGGCCGTGCGGAATGCCAGGGCATGGCGTTCACCTTCGTCACCCGGGCCGACCGCGGCTGGGTACGCGCGACGGAACGCATGATCGGTACCTCGATTCCGAGGCGGCAGGCCGAAATGCTCGCGACGGATTCGGAAGCCACCCGCGAGCGGCGCCCGGAACCCCGGACCCGAAAACATCGAGCCGGGAGCCGGGGAGCGGCACCGAGGGGAAGGCGCAAAGCGGCCGCATCCAAAGGCGGCCGGGGCGCAACGCCAAGCCAGACGTCCAGCCGAACCCCCTAGTCGAAATCGGCCGCAGGATCCATCGCCCCTTCGCTCGGGCGATGGACGCTCCGCTCAGCATCCTCGGGCGGCGGGAACGACGTCCCGCCGCCCCCTGATACTCCTCGTGGACATGGCCCGCGGTGGGGGGCGACGCCTGTCACGGCGTTTTTCACCGCTCGCGGCCCCGGGGAAGAACCTGCCCCCGGGGCCGGTCGAGAGGTCCTTCATCCACGGCCGTTGCGCATAGGCAACAATGTTTCCTATTGGCATCAGCCTGGGAACTCGTGTACCCCTTTTACGGGCAATCGTTCCTCTGAAGACACGGCGAGTCGAGAAGATGCGGGAAATGCTAGCCCCGGCCGAACATGAAATCTCTGTACGCAAGGCGGCGGACCAGTTTCGCCGGACCCGAGAACAAGCGGGACTCTCGGTGCGCCAACTCGCCGAGAAGGCGGGGCTCTCTCCGAGCACCGTCCTCAAACTGGAAAAACACGAACTCATTCCATCGATCGCGGTCTGCATGCGCCTCGCCCACGCCCTGAACCGCAAGATCTCCTATTTCGTCGAAAACGAGGATCCGACGGATGACGTTCGCTTCATCGGGGCCGATGAGGGACGCCGCGCGGGAGTGGGAGCACCCGTCTCCACCCAGGTGGTCGCCGAACCGCTGGTATATCCGCGAATGGAAGCCTTTCGCCTGGAGATCCAGCCCGGGGCGGATAGCGGTAGCGAGGGTCTGATCCATTATCGTGGCGAGGAGATCGTATACGGCTTGCGGGGCCGGATCCGCTTTATGATTCAAAATTCGGAATACGTGATTGGAGCCGGCGATACCCTCCATTTCAAAGGCGACATTCCCCATCGCTGGGTCAACATCGGCCGAGGCCGTGCCGAGATCCTGATGATCTGTGCCTTTGGGGATCCATGGCTGGAGAGATGAAGTCGACGACGTCATTCCCCGACGGAATCTTCCGGCATCCCGCGGAAATCAAGTGCGGAAGAAGCCATTCGATTCAAAGCGATTTCATCAGGGAATCGGAAGACTGGGTATCCATCGAAACGAAGGCAATCGGAGAAGGGCTGGCGAAAATTGGGAATTTGCCGGCTTTCTTTCGGTAGCTCCATTCCATATAGAGACCTTCCCATAGAAGGAAAGAGCCATGAAATTCGGAATGCTGCACTTATTCGAAGCACCCCGTGGACGCAGTGACAAGGAAATGGTCGACGAGCAGATCGCAATCATGCAGGGAGCCGAGGAATACGGCTTCGACTCCCTCTGGCCCGCCGAGCATCATTTCACCGAATACGGCTTCTGCGCTTCGCCATCCCTGACCCTGGCGGCGGTTGCGCGCACGACGAGCCGCATTCGCCTGGGCACCGGGGTGGTCGTATTGCCCTTCTACAACCCCGTACGCGTCGCCGAGGATTACGCGATGCTCGATCTGATCAGCGATGGGCGCGTCGAATTGGGTGTGGGGCGTGGTTACCAACCCGTCGAATTCGACGGCTTCGGCGTCGATCAAACTCAAAGTGCGGAAATGTTCGACGAAGCGGTCGAAGTGATCCAGCGGGCCTGGACGGAAGAGAGCTTCAGCTTTCAGGGAAAGCACTACCAATTCAACGACGTGATGGTCCGCCCGAAGCCCCTCCAGAAACCGCGTCCGCCGATGTGGATGGCGGCCCTCTCCGAATCCACTTTTCCTAAGGCGGGACGAATGGGCATGAACCTCCTGTGTTCGCCGGTTTTCGGCGGAACACTCGAACGTTCGAAAAAACTCATGAATAGCTATCGCGAGGCCCTGGTCAATTCGGGAAGGAATGAGGCGGACCATGAAATCGGTGCCCTGACGATGGTCTACGTGGGGGAAACACTCGAAAAGGCCCGGGAAGAATTTTCCGAAGCCGTACTCTGGTATTTCCATCATTTCGGAAAATACGTGGCTCCGAAACTCGGCCAGCCGGCAATCGAAGGTTACGAGTGGTACACGGATATTCGCGACATGGCCAATGTGATCGAGTGGGAGACCCTGGTCAATGCCGGTGCCGTCATCTGTGGGGATGCCGATTACGTGAGCGAGAAGATCAACGAGGTGGAAGAAAACCATGGCATCAACCACTTCCTCTGCTGGACAAGGTTGGGGGGATTGCGAACCGAACTCGTATTGGCCCATATGGAGAGAATGCGCGACCACGTGATGCCCAACTTTCGATGATCGACTTTTCTGTGGGTCCGAAATCGGTGTTCGGGGAGATGGCTTTTCTCATGGGGGCAAGCGGGCAGTCGGCTTGGGCGCCTGCCGGGCATGATCCCATCAGCGACCTTCCGTCGAGCCGATGCGATCATCGTGATGAATCGCCCATAGACCCTCCCGGGGCTGGCTCCGAGCTGGGCCTTTTTCGCGATACTCCATTGCCTCCAAAGCGATCCGCTACTACGAGGACTCTCGAAAGATGAGCAACATACCCCGAGCGGCGCGTGCAGCGGTCGTCGTCGAATCCAATTCACCCCTGGAGTATCGCGAATACCCCATTCACGAACCCAAAGCCGAGCAGATTCTATTGAGGGTTCTCAACACCAATATCTGCGGTTCGGACATCCATATGTTCCGCGGGGCCGCCTTCCCGAATGGGAATCTGCCCTTTGCCTACCTGCTCGGACACGAATTCATCGGCGAAATTGCGGCACTCGGAGCGGGGATCGAAAGGGATGCCCTGGGCTCACCCGTCGAGATCGGGGATCGCGTTACCTTCAGCTACTACGTCGGCTGCGGATCCTGCAGACATTGCACGTCGGGATCCGAGCATATCTGCCCCAATGCCATGGCGAGTATCGTGCAGCCCGCCGACAAGGCACCCCATCTCTTCGGCGGCTTCGCGGAATATTACCTGGTCAGACGGGGCCAGAAGATATTCAAATTGCCAGAAGACGCTCCTTCGGAGATCTGTGCGGGCATCAACTGCGCGCTAGCCCAAATCCTCCAGGGCCTCGGGGAGATCGGGATCCGCTATGGAGAGAATGTCGTCATCCAGGGGGCCGGCGGCCTCGGTCTCTACGCGGTTGCCGTGGCCCGGGAAATGGGTGCGGGCCAGATCATTGCCATCGATGGGGTCGAGGAGCGCCTGGATCTCGCCCGCCGCATGGGCGCAGACGAAACAATCTCCCTGGCGGAGTTGGAGAATGCCCGGGATCGCACACAGAAAGTCCAGGATCTTATGGGTGGAGGCGCAGATGTCGTCGTCGAAGTCGTCGGCCATCCCGACGCCATTCCGGAGGGAATCCGAATGCTCGAACGCGGCGGGCGATATCTCGTGATGGGGGCCATCAATCCCAGGCAGACCTTTGCAATGGATCCCTCGATCGTCATCGGGCGCAGCCTGGACATTCGGGGTGTCGCCCTCTATCGAGCCGACGTCCTGAAGCAGGGAATCGAATTCATCCGCCGCAACAAGGATCGACTGCCCCTCGGAGAGATGGTGAACTCCTACCCCTTCGAGGAAGCGGATATGGCCCTCGAAGCGGCCATGAATCGGGCGACACCCGGCCGTGTGCAACTGACTTTTCCAAGCTGAGAATCTTTCGAGCAGAGACATCTGAGAAGAGCGAGAAGGCCGGTCCTCACACAGCCGGCGAGCTATGCCCCGACCCTCGTCGCAATCGGGATCGTGCCTGCCACTCGATCATGGAGAGTGGGCATCGAAGAGCATGCGTTGAGCATAGAGAGTATCGACGTACTCCTTTACCGCCACGATCAGCCCCTCACGCAAGCGAAATGCGAAATGATAGTGGTTGCGATACGCCACCCCCTGGGCTGTCGAGGCCTCAATGATGGCCTGCACGCATACCCACTCGCCTTCCGCGACCATCTCCTCGATCTCAACCCGCAGAGGGATGCGATCATCGTAGAGTTCCACGCCGGAATTCATCAACTCGAGAACCCGCTCCTTCCCCCGATAGGATCCGCCCAAGGGCGATGCGGGGGGGACCCACCAGGTGATTTCTTCGGCCATCAGATCCGTGATGCCCGGATCACCCCTCTCTACCAATTCGAAATATCTCCGAATCAGAGCCTTGTTGCGTCGGCTCGACATACCACCTCCCGAAAGTCGATTCTCGCTCGTCATTCGTCATGGACCGTTCTTCATTCGCCACCCACCACGGGCTCAAGAGAGCCCGAACCCGAAGCAGCGGGCTAGCTTTCCTTGATGGCGTTGCTGCGCCGCAGTTCAGCGCCGAGTCTACGCAGGGCCGCCGAACAATCCATGGGATCGAGGTGGACCTCGATGAATGCGAGGCGGTCGAATTCTCGGCTGGCGCGCTCCAGGGCAGTTTCGAGTTCTCCCTCATTATGCACCTCGCAACCCCATCCGGCATCGGCGCCAAAAATGCCGACGAGTTCGTGATAGCGCCAATTCTGCAGATCATTGTAGGGACCGTCATGAATCACCCGCTCGACCGTATAGCCGCGGTTGTTCATCAAAAAGATCACCGCGTTCAGGTGGTGGCGGAGCAGGGTCGAAAGTTCCTGAACGACCATCTGAAAGGCACCATCGCCGATGAATACCACCGGACGGTGATCGGGGGAGGCCAGGCCCACCCCGAGAGCCGCGGGCAGGGTAAATCCGATCGAGCAGTAGAAGGCCTGGCTGATGAAGCCCGTCTCTTCATGCATCAGCAGGTCTCCGGCGCACATGAAGGAATCACCCGCATCGGCGAGGACCACATTGCCGGCGTCCAGAATATGATTCACCCGCTGGTAGAAACGCTGGATCGTAAGACCCTCTTCGGGTTCTACCTCAAAGGGCTCGAGCAATACCCGACTCGCGGGTCGAATTCGTGAATCCAGGCTCTCGGCTCGAGGGAGGGCGCTGCGCAATTCCCGAATGAAGTCTCCGAGGAAGATTCGATCAAAGCGATGGTGCCTGATCCGAACCTCCTCGGCGGTGGCATGAATCAATCTTTCGACCGAAATATTCGCCGTATAGATGCCGAGATTGATATCGCTCATGAAGGCACCAAGGTTCAGAACACAATCCGCGCCCTCCACGGTCTCCCGCACGTAGGTCTCGCTAAGAGCCCCCGAATACAGACCGATAAAATGAGGATTCCTCTCATCGATCAGGGATTTTCCCATCAGGGCCGTCGCCACGGGATATCCGGCGTGCTCGATGAGAGCCTCGAACTCTTCGCGCAAACCGAAGCGATGCACTTCCACACCCCCCAGAATCAAGGGACGCTCAGCGGCGGTGAGCAGAAGCGCCGCCTCGGCGACCGCCTCGGCGAGGGTGGCCCGATCGCTGCCGGGCGACTCTTCCCACTCCAGCTTTTCGGGCGCGGGACACGGAGCTTCCACGAGATCCGCCGGGATTTCGATGAAGACCGGACGACGCGCCTGCAGACAAGTCCGAATCGCGGCATCGATCTGCAGGGGTGCGCTCTCCGCACTTTCCAGCGCCACGGCCATTCCCGTCACGGAATCGAATACTCGAAGCTGAATCCCGTAATCGCCCAGCGTATGGTGTCGCTTCAGGCCCTCCTCCCGATCCGAACGGGACGGACCTCCACAGATGACTACGACCGATACTCGCTCCGCATAGGCTCCCGCGATGGCGTTGAGCAGACTGAAGCCCCCCACCGCGTAGGTAACGGCAACCGCTCCGATTCCCCGGATCCGCGCATAGGCATCCGCCGCATAACCCGCATTCAATTCGTTGCAGGTTCCGACGAATTCGACCTCACTGGCGACAATATGATCGAGGAAGCTGAGGGAATAGTCACCGGGAACGCCGAAGACGTGACCAATCCCCGCCTCTCTCAATCGCTCGACGAGATAGGAACCCACCTTCCAATGGGTCTCGGACGATGGGGCCGCCCGATTCACAGAGTCTTCGACAGCCACACGCCTCCCTCTTATTTCCGCGCCCGGATCCCGCTTCAAGGACTTCATTCCATCCCTGGCGTTGGAATCCGGAGGATAGCTTCATCCCGCGGCCACTGCTCCGAAGCCCCCGGGCATGGAATCCAAAGCGCCACCTGCGCGGCCGAAATCGTGGCATTGGCGAGACCAAGGAATATGCCCCGGGGATTCTCCATCCGGCGGCTCTGTTCAGGCGCCCTCCAACTCTCCGATCCGATGCACGGAGCCCCATACTCTCTCAAGGCAGGCCGCTGCTTCGGCGGCGGGAACGAAGCAGACCGTCAAGCATCTCGACGAAGAAAAAGCCCTTTGCAGCGAGCCGGATCTGAAGGGCGCTGGCGCGAAAATGCCGGATGCGCGCCACTTCACCGATATTGAAGACATCACCGCGCGCGGCCGCCGCCCGAACTCCGACACATGGATCCCGCGCTAGAGGGGCGGCACGATGCGAGCATCGGCATCGCCCTAGATCCCGCGATTCTCCCCCGGCCCCGCGACGAGAGCTTCGGCGATTTCGAGCGACTGGTCTTCGACATCACCAAATGTCGAATTCCACACCTGGCAGCGCTTGAGATAGTAGTGATCGGAAACTTCCCACGTATATCCCATGCCCCCGTGAATCTGGATGCAGGCCCGGGCATTCTTCATCGCGGCATCGCCCGCCAGCAGCTTTGCCCCCCGGACGGTCCGCTCGACATCGCCCGCCTCGGGCCAGTCGAGCAGGGCCCCGGCCGCGTAGACACTCGCCCGCGCCAGCTCCTGGCGTGCGAACATATCCGAGAGCATATGCTTGAGGGCCTGGAAGGATCCGATCGGGCGTCCGAATTGCTCGCGTTCCTTCGCGTAGTCCAGGGCGATCGTCAGAGTGGCCTCGGCGATCCCGAGCAGCTGCGCGGAGACCAATCCCATGCCCTCGAGACGCAGGCGCTGGGCCTCATCGCGACCTCCGACCTCGCGGCCGGGAGGCAGACTGGCGACGTAGGCCACGGGTGTGAGGGGGTCGATGGATCGGCCAATGGCCTGGCTCTCGATCTCCTCGGCCTCGAGAATTCGCACGCCATCGGGAAGCAATACCAGCAGCGAATCCAGGCTATCCGGATGCTCGATCACGATCGGTGTTGCATTCGCCGCCGCCAGATCGATGCCCCCAACCACGCGGGCGCCCTGGGAGGCACCCTCCACCAGGCGCCTCGCCAATTCCGTCCAGGCCAGGGGGCCGGGGCAAAGAGCGCGCCCCAATTCCTCGAAGACCAGAGCCGCGTCGGCGGCTCCGAGAGCCAAGCCGCCCGCCCCATCCTCCAGGCGAAGTTGGAAGACGCCGAGGTCGGCGAGCCCGCGCCAGAGACCGGGATCGAAACCGCCCTTATCCTCCAGGCCGCGCAAGGCCGCGAGGTCGAGATTGCCGGTGCAGAAGTTTCGAATTCCCTCCTGGAGGCCCAGTTGCTCGGGGCTCGGTTGGAAATCCATTTCGATCAGCCCTCCTTCGGCAGGCCCAGGATCCGCTCGGCGATGATATTGCGCTGGATCTGGGAAGTCCCGGCCGCGATGGTCAGGGAAAGAGATTGCATCGAGCCGAATACGAAGCGTTCAGCGGGCAGGCCCGCGACATCTTCCCGGGCCAGACCCGCTCGGCCCAGGACACGCAGGCCGAGCTCGGCGATGCGTTGATAGAGCTCGCTGTAGATGAGCTTCAACGCCGACCCGCCCAGGCCCGGAACCCCGGATTGGCTCGCCTGGGAAACGGAGAGCTTCAGCATTGCCCAAAGGCCATCGAGTTCTGCCTGAAGACGGCCCACCTCGCGGCGCAACCCCGAATCATCCCAGGCCCGAGCCCCGCCCCGAGTCACGCGTCTGGAGGCGTCGACCAACTCGCCGACCAGCTGCCGGAGCTCAACCATCTCGCTTGCGAACGAGGTACCCCGCTCAAAGCGAAGGGTCACATTTGCGACCCGCCAGCCCTCGTTTTCAGCTCCGACCCGATTGGAAATTGGCACCCGAACATCATCGAAGAAGACCTCGCTGAACTCACCGCTTCCGACGAGCGTCCTGAGTGGCCGAATTTCGATGCCCGCCGCGTCCATCGGAACGATCAGCCATGTGATGCCCCGATGCTTGGGTGCGTCGGCGTCCGTTCGCACCAGCAATTCACAGAAGTCCGCGACCTGGGCGAAGCTCGTCCAGGTTTTATGTCCGCGAATGATATAATCGTCGCCGTCGCGCAGGGCGCGGGTCTGCAGGCTCGCAAGATCCGATCCGGCTCCCGGCTCGGAGAATCCCTGGCACCAGACTTCCTCACCGCATAGGATGCGGTCGAGGTGCGCCCGCTTCTGTTCGGACGTACCCTCGACGATCAGCGTCGGCCCGCCGTGGAGCATGCCGACGAAGTTGACACCAATATAGGGGGCCCGGGCCCGGGCGATCTCCTCGTAGTAGACGAGTTGCTCCGAGAGAGGTGCACCGCGGCCCCCGAACTCAGCGGGCCAGCTGATCCCCGCATAACCCGCCTCATAAAGTTTCCGCTGCCAGCCGGTATCGTATTCCCGCCGCAGGGCCCAATCCTCTTCGCCGGGCGGATCCGGATAGGTACGCACCGCCTCCTCGAGCCAGCTGCGCAGCTGGCGCCGAAAGCGCTGATCCGATTCCGAGTAGCGGGGATCCACGATTCAGTCCCTCAACTCGAAGAGTATCTCATGAAAGTTCTGTTTTCCGACGTTACGCGCACTCTCGATCCCACCCTTTTCGAGGAAAGAAGAAATTCCCGGGAAAAATATCGGCTGCTGTAGACACTCCGGGGTATCCGCTTCGGGTAGAACCGCGATGCGATCCCCCGAAATCCGGATCAGGATATGATCCAGCTGATGACGGCGAGCCGATCCCGGATCGCCCGAGGTCGGCTTCATCTCCCGGATTCTCACCCGTTCATTCTCGAAGAGAAATTTATCCGCGATATCGCCCAGGCGTCGTTCAACCCGGCTGGAATCCGCCATGAATCCTCCTTCTTTACGCTGCCCCAATCCCCGCCTCAATAGCCCTTCTCAACGTCCACGATACCAACAAGCGGCCGTCCGTCGCGACGGCGCCGCAGATTGTCGATGAAGGTATCGAGGAGCCAATCGAATGCACTCGGCATATTCCAGGAGACGTGCGGGCTGAGGCGCACCTTCGGATGGGCATAGAGCCAATGTCCGTCGGGAAGCGGCTCGGGGTCAGCGACATCCAGGGACGCACATGCGATACGACCATCCTCGAGGGCCTCCCGAAGCGCGTCCTGATCGATCAATCCGCCGCGCGATATATTGACCAGATGAATGCCCGCCCCGGTCGGAATCCGTGCCAATCGCTCTCGATCGATGATGTGGCGGGATTCGGCCGTCAGGGGGAGGGCCAGAACGATATGGTCCGAGATTTCCAGCAGAGCACCGACATCGGGCAGCTGTTCGACCCCATCGACACCACAGGCTGCACCCGAGCGACGCACTCCACGCACCTTCATGCCCAGGAGCATGGCGTATCTCGCGACGGCCTCTCCGATTCCACCCAGCCCCACCAGACCCAGGCTGCGGCCGTATAGCCCGCCGAGAGTCGTGAGATTCCAGGGCCCGGAAAAACGATCGATCCAGACCTCGGGAAGCTGCTTCTCGTAGGCGAGCATCATGGCCAGGATCCATTCGGCGATGGGGATCGCACTCGCGCCTCGCGCGCAGGTCAGCGTCCGTTGACCCAGAAGTTCGAAAGGGAAGCGATCGACTCCGGTTCCGATCGTATGCACCCAGTCGACACCTCGTTCGAGAATCTCCGCAAGATTCCCCATATCCCACGGCGGAGTCAACAGGACATCCGCCTCCAGGCCCTGAGGGAGGGGGCTCTCATCCGGAACTTCGATCAATTCGACCCCGGGCATCTCGTTGGAAATGCGCTTCAGGGCCGCCACCGGAAAAGTCACGAATACCTTCAGGTCTTCTTCCGGGCTCTCCGTCATTTCTCCACCATGACTCCTGCGAGGCATCAGGGCCACTGCCCGGCTATTGCGTGAATTCGAATCGAAATGATATTCTGAATTTCGAGAACTCTATTCTTCCCCTTGGCCCCACGCAAGCGAATGACACGCGACCGATAGCCGGAGGAAGCCGGCTCCGGAGTCAAATCCGAAATAACTGCGCGAGAGGGGCGTCGACACTCGAGGCCCTTCCCAACCAGGAGAAGGTGCATCCCCATGCCGAAACCTGCAGATTTGTTGATCGGCGACATGATTCGAAGGAATGCCGCCGTCGTCCCCGAGCGGGTGGCGGCCTGGATGAATGGCAAGTCCATCCGCCACCGGGAACTCAATGCCTGGGGAAATCAATTTGCCTGGGCGCTACAGAATCTGGGCCTGGGATATGGAGATCGCGTACTTTCATGGGCCGATACCTCCCTCGACGTGCTGCCCCTTTTCGCAGCGCTCGCGAAGATGGGAAGTATCTTCGCGCCCCTGAACGCCCGACTCAGCCCCGACGAGGCGATCCCCATCGCGCGACTGGCCCGCCCCGCCCTGCTGGTGGCGGATGCGGCCCATGCGGAGGACGCGCGCCATGTCGCCGCCCGGGCCGGTATTTCCAGGCTGGCCTTCCTCGAATCGCGTGGCGGGAGAGCGGACGGATCCCTCTCTCTGCATCCGGAGCTTCTGGACCCGCGCCATGACGAATATCGGGAGCCGCGACTCGTCGAGAGCGATCCCCATGTGCTCTTCTTCACCAGCGGCAGCACGGGCCCCCCGAAAGGCGTGGTCCTGTCGCATCGCGCCAACTATCTGCGCAGCTATCAGGGCGTTTTCATCGACGAACCCGAACGATCGGTCTGCATGTTTCCCCTCTTCCATATGGCGGCCTTCACCCTCGCCCTCTCGGCCTGGCAGACCCAGGGAGAGATCGCCTTCGTCAGCGAGGCCACGGCCAAATCCATTCTCGAAGCCGTCGAGCAGCGGCGGGCCAATCGCCTCTACTGTATTCCCGCCGTCTGGCATCGCATCCTCGACGCGGACCTCGCGCGCCACGACACGTCAAGCCTGAGAATGATCGATACCGGCACGTCGGCGACCCCGGTCGATCTTCTCGAAGCGCTCCGCGAGCGATTCCCCGCCGCGACACGACGAATCTACTACGGATCGACGGAGGCGGGAGCGGGAACGGCGCTCCTCGACTCGGAAATTCTCGCTCGGCCCGGCAGCGTGGGACGCCCCTCCCCGGGCGTCGACCTCGAATTGAGCGCGGCGGGCGAGATCTGTCTTCGCACCCCCTATCTCATGGACGGTTACTTCGACAATCCCGAGGCCAGCGCCGAGGCATTGCAGGAGGGCTGGTACCATACGGGCGACCTCGGAAGTCTCGACGACGAGGGCTACCTCCATGTCGTGGGACGGCTGGGCGAGTTGATCCGCACGGGAGGCGAAGCCGTCTCGCCGGGGGAAATCGAAGAACTGCTACGAGATCATCCCGGCGTCGCCGACGTCGCCGTCGTAGGCCTGCCGGATCCGCATTGGGGCGAGATCGTCTGCGCGGTCGTGATCGCCGAGAGCGGAAAGCGCCCCTCCCTATCCGATCTGCAGGGCCGCTGCGAGGATTTGCTGGCGGACTTCAAGAAGCCCCGTCGACTCGAATTCGCAGACACCTTCCCCAGAACCGCGGCGACCGGCCAGGTTCTGCGATCCCGACTCGTGGACGAGATCCTGGCCCGCGGCCGCCCCTGAATCCGCCCCCCCTCGAAGGATTCAAGACCGGAAGAAAGCATCCGCCATGGAGGCGAGGCCTCGCAGCCTCCGGAATTTTCGCCCGGGCTGCAAAATCGCCGCCTCTACGAGCAGCGGCTGGAAGCATTGGCGATCGTCGATCGGCCTCGATAGGATCGGCCCACGGTCTCGGAATTGGAGAAGGGCTTGCAGATACGCGAGGAAACCCTCTGGGAGCTCATCGAGTCTCGCGCTGCGGCCACGCCGAATGCGCTCTTTTCCCTGGATGAATTCGATCGCCGCCTGAGTTTCGGGGAGTATCGTGAAGCCTGCCTCTCGGCGGCATGCGGATTCGCCGAGCGAGGGATCCAACCGGGCCAGGCCGTATCGTGGCTGCTGCCCACCCGGCATGAAGCACTCATATTGATCGGCGCATTGGCGCGACTCGGCGCCCGACAGAATCCGATCCTGCCCATCTACCGGGAGCGCGAGGTCGGATTCATCACGCGACAATCCTCGGCCCGACTGCTGGTCCTTCCCTCGGAATTTCGTGGCTTCAATTATAAGAAGATGGGCTCCCAGCTGGTGGAAGAAGAGCCAGAACTCGAAATGCTGGTGGTCGACGACAGCCTCCCCGACGCCCACGGCCACCCCCTTCCCGACTTCTCCGAGTTGAAGAGCACCCTCCAGAGCGATCCGATCCGCTGGCTCTTCTATACCTCGGGGACGACTTCGAATCCCAAGGGAGCGCTGCATAGCGATGCCGGGCTGCTGGCCTTCTCGGCGGGCATGGCCGAAGTACTGGACTTGAGGGAAGATGATCGTATCGCCATGGTCTTCCCCATCACGCATATCGGGGGGGCGGGTTGGCTGATCGCCGGACTCATGTCGGGCGCCGCCCAGATCTGCACTTCAATCTTCTCGCCCGATACGACGGTCGAGTTGCTGGATCGCCATGGGGTCACCCAGGCCACCGCGGGGACGGCCTTTCACCAGGTCTACCTCGAGGCCCAACGCGAAGCCGGAGAACGCCGCCTTTTCCCCGACGTACGAACCTTTCCGGGGGGAGGCGCCCCGAAGCCACCGGCGCTCCACGACGAGATCAAGCGGGCCTTTGGAGGAGCGGGCATCATCTCGGGTTACGGACTCACCGAGTGCCCCATCATCACGATGAATCGCGTGACAGATCCGGATGAGAAGCTCGCCCATAGCGAGGGGCGCGTGAATCCATGCGGGGTAGAAGTTCGAATCGTCTCCCCGGAAGGCCGCATCCAGGGATCCGGGCAAGAAGGAGAGATCCTCGCGAAGGGCCCCCAACTCTGCCTGGGCTACCTGGACTCCGCCCTGGATGAAAAGGCCTTCGACGCCGAGGGCTTCTTTCGAACGGGTGATCTGGGCAGCCTCGATCCGGATGGTTTCCTGACGATCACCGGTCGTTTGAAGGATATCATCATTCGCAAGGGAGAGAATATCAGCGCCAAGGAAGTCGAGGACGAACTCCACTCCCACCCCGGCGTAGCGGATGTCGCCGTGATCGGACTCCCGGATCCCGATTCCGGAGAGCGCTGCTGTGCAGTGGTGGTCCCCAGGGATTCGAAGAAACCGCCGAGCCTGGAAGAAATCTCCCTCTTCCTGCGGGAGCGATCTCTCATGATCCAGAAGATCCCGGAACAACTCGAAGTCATCGCAGAATTGCCGCGCAATGCCACCGGCAAGGTGCTGAAATTCGAACTCCGGGATCGCTATTCAGAATCCTGAACTCGACTCGCCCGTTTCGAATCGATTGCATTCCCTTTTTCGCCTACATTCAAATTTCGGCTCCGGGGAAGCCAGCATGCTTTCGGGCCGAGGAGGCGAAGAATGGCATTCGACCTGAGGGGAAGGGCGGCGCTCGTGACAGGGGCGGGCCGCGGCATCGGCCGGGCCACGGCCCTGGAGCTCTCTCGCCGGGGAGCCGCCATCCTGGTGAACGATATCGGGGCCTCGACGTCCGGTGAAGGCTCGGATGCCGGCCCGGCCCGGGAAGTCGTCGAGGAGATCGAGGCCGGCGGCGGTCGAGCAATTCTCGACACGCATTCCGTGACGGATTATCGGGCCGTCGAGGACATGGTCGCGGCGGCCGAGGAAGCCTTTGGAGGTGTGGACATCCTCGTCAACAATGCGGGACTCTCGAGCAGGAAGATGATCTGGGAGATCGATCCGGAACTCTTCGGCAAGGTATGCTCGTCCCACCTGACTGGAACTTTCAACTGCATCCGGGCCGCCGTGCCCCAGATGCGCGAGCGGGGCTACGGCCGCATCGTCAATCTCGTTTCCCGAGCGGGCCTATGCGGAATCGCGGGCAATGCCGCCTATGGAGCGGGCAAGGGCGGCATCTTTGGCCTCACGAATGTCGTCAGCCGTGATCTCGCCCCCCATGGAATCAGCGTCAATGCCGTGAGCCCCTCGGCGACCGATACGCGCATGGTCGGAGAAGCCATCGACGCGATGAAGGCCACGGCAGACCCCGAGGCGGAAGGAATGGCCGAAGCCCTCCAGCGGGCGCTCCAGCGCCCGGAGGCTGTAGCCGTGTTGATCGCCGCCCTCTGTAGCGAAGAGGCGGGGGGCATCAGCGGAGAGATCTTCTACGTCGCCGGCCAGGAGATCGGTGTCTTCGAGCCGCTGAAGGTCACGCAAAAGCTCTGCGCCGACGAGCCCTGGACCAGCGAAGCCATCGTCGAGGCCCTCACCGACTTCGAGTGGCATCCCCTGGACACCCCCTACGGCCGAGCGCAGCAGACCGAGGGATCGAGCGCAGCGGACTAACGGCCGAGCGCAGCGGACCAAGAGCCGAGCGCAGCGGACCAAGAGCCGAGCGCAGCGGACCGAGAGCCGAGCGCAGCGGACCAAGAGCCGAGCGCAGCGGACCGAGGCATCAAGGGGAGCCTATTTGATGGCGAGGGGGTTGATCGGGGAACCCGTTCCGCCCGCGATCGGAAGGGCCTGGGCGACGAGGAAGAATTCGTAGACGCCATCCTCCGCGCAATCCCGGGCCAACTCCTCGAGATACCAGAACTCTCCCAGGTGCAGGCCGAGGCCCGTCAGGGCCAGCATATGAAAAGGCACCCAGGCGTCCTTTAGGACGCCGCTGGCTTCGACCATCATATTATCGGCCGCCACTGCGGCCGCTCGCCGTTCGTCGAACCAGGCTGCCGTCTTCCAATGGAGCCCGGGCTCGGGCCTCTCCAGGACCGACCAATCCGTAAAATCCCCGATGTCGAACATCTGCCCGGTACGCAGGAGGACGATATCCCCCTCCCCCACGCGAACGCCCTGCGCCTCCTCGCTGGCCTCGAGATCGGCGCTCGTAATCGCGTAGCCATCCGGGAGCCGGTCGACTCCCTTCAGACGTGCGATATCGAGAAGCACTCCCCTCGACGCAAAATCGGCATGAACCTTGTCGATTCCGTTGCGGGCCGCACCGCGTGAGTCGACATGGCTCGCCGAGTGACCGTTATAGAGCAGGTCGTCGTAATAGATGTGGCAGAGCGCATCCCATTGGGTTCCGCCCTGTACCGTCATGGCAATGAAATCGTCCGTGTAGCGCGCATTCTCTCCCAGATCGAAGGCCGAGACGGGATCGCATCCGGTAGCCGTCATGAAGTGAAGGGGGTTGATTCGGCCCGCCTGTCCGGACTGAGGTCCCTCGCCGCTGCGAATCGGAATCGAGAGTGAGAAAGTGCATCCTCGACGAACCAAGGCGGCGGCGGCGACTCTCTTTTCTTCACTGATGTAGTTAAGGGCACCCCTTTCATCCTCGGCACCCCACTTCCCCCAATTCCTCAGCCGCTTCAATTCACTTCTGAACTCATCGATTTCGGACATGAATACCTCCCGCCTGCCATTGGGCCCGGGCCCGCAACTTTCGGGCTTCCGGGTCGAAGGGCTCCCGCTTCCGATTGGCCTCCGTCGGAAGACTGGCCGTCTACAAAGAATGGCCCCCACAACAGAGCCCCGCTCCCGGGATGGGATGATGAAGTTGGACGCTGGATCGGATTTCCGAAACCATGGCGCTCTACTGCAACTCCCGGCCAGCATCGGATGGAGAGAGAGCGGCTGCGGAATCCGCCGCTTTCCGCGCTCGGGCTCCCATCCAGATTCCCAATCGCCGCATCAGGGCGGGAGCAAAGCGCTTGCCGTAGTACATCGCCCAGGCTTCGGGAGAAATCGGTGCGACGACTCTCCCCCGCTGGATGGCCTTCAGGATATTGCGGGCGACCCGATCCGGCTTGTAATTGCGCTTGCGATATGCAGTCACCATCTCATCCCGCATCTCTTCCGTCGCCAGATCCCCCAGCAGTCGAGCACTGTTCGTGATGGGTGTATCGATGATTCCGGGGCAGATCGCCGTGACGCCGATTCCATGGGGATGCAGTTCATCCGAGAGCGCTTCAGCTAGACCGAGCACTGCGAACTTCGTAGCATTATAGGCGGCGAGGGCCGAATTCGCGGAATAGCCAGCGGCCGACGATACGATCACGACATGCCTCGGGCCGCCGCGCTCGACCATCGCCGGAATGAAATAGTGACAGCCGTGAATGACACCCTTCACGTTGATCCCGACGATCCAATCCCAATCGCCGAGATCTGTATCCAGGAAGGTCCCCCCAATGGCGACACCCGCGTTATTCATCAGGATGTCGAGGGCGCCGACGCGTTCGTGAACCGCAACCGAAAATTCCCGCATCTCTTCGGCTTTCGAGACATCGACACGACGCGAGAAAACTCCTCTCCCCATGGCGAGGAGTACCTTCTCGGTCTCTTCGAGTCCAGCCTCGTCTATATCACAGATCACCAGGTCGGCGCCTCGCCGCCCAAAGGCGAGCGCGCTCTCCCGCCCGATCCCGCTCGCGGCCCCCGTCACCAGCACCTGCTTGCCAGCGAGATTGCGTACATCCATGAATTCACGCCTCCCGCCGATCAGCTTAGCTCGCGGAACCGAGCCCAGCCGGGGCAATTCGGGACAAAGAGCGACATCGGGAGGGGTCGATCGTGGCTTTCTGGCACTGGGCCGCGGGCCGGAAGATCGTCGCTGGATCGGCCAAACTCTCGGTCCCTGCTGCGACAGATGAATCAGTCGGCCTCGGTCTCGATTGCCCGAACAACCCGGGATGGCTGGTGTATAGTATTCCCGGGCGATACGCTGGGAGGTGATCATGACCACAAGTCTTCGCGATCTGGATTTCGATCATTTTCACGAATATGAGCTGCCAAAGTTGCTGCTCGAGGGGCGCTCTTCGCTGGCCGCCGAAGAAGCTGCGCGCCAGGGGGCCCTGGCGCTGCGCATCGACGGCGGAAATGCCTACACCTATCAGCCCCGAAACGGCGGACTCGAAATCGTTTCGGGAGATGCTTCGGCCGATACGGTGGTGGGCCTCGACCAGGAATCCTGGGAAGGCCTGGTTCACGATCTGGAATCTCCCCAGGGCTTGATCTATCGCCAGAAGGTCAAGAAATTGCGGGGCGACCTGATGCACTTCGTGGCCTGGGAGCCCCCGCTGCGCGCCCTCTATCGGGGAATTCCGATTCACGATCCCGAGGCGCCCCTGCTCTCCGCTGAGGGCGCGATCCTGGATCCGGCCCTCAGCTTCCGATTGCATGACGACGCTCGCGAGATGACGGCCTTCATGCATGCCGCGGGCTATATCCTGATCAAGAATGTCTTCGATGAAGCCGAAGTCGCAGATCTTCTGCGGGAAGCCGAAATCGTCGGCGAACGGGCGGTCGAAGGCGATCAGAAGTCCTGGTGGGGAAAGACCGCTGAGGGCGAGGTGCTCCTCTCCCGGGTGATCGCTGCGGCCATTCTACCCGGATTGCGCAGTCTACCCCGGGATCCGCGCATTCTGCGCATCGGAGAGATTCCCGATCTCGGCCTCGACGGCCCCTCCCAGGAAGAGGATGGGGTATCCGTGCTCTGGAAGTATCCGAATGCGGTCGAGGGCATCACGAATCTCCCCTGGCATCGGGATTGCGGAATGGGCGGACACGCGGTCAACTGTCCCGGATGCGTGTGTCAGATCTATCTGACGAATGCCACGCCCGAGATGGGAGAACTGCGAGTGCTGCCGGGATCCCACCGCAGCAGCTACGCGTTCAAGGAGCCCTACGAATCGGTGCCCGGTGCCATCGGGGTGCCCGCCGAGGCCGGAGACGTCTCTCTCCATTTCGGCGATCTGATGCACGGTACGCCACCCCCGACCGGCGAGCACGGCCCCTATCGCATCAGCCTGCTGCTGGGTTTCCCGAAGCACGGAGCCTACAATCACCGAGGCGAGCGCCACTATAACGATGTCCTGCTCGGCAGTACGGACGGACAGATAGACTCAATGTCCAAGGTGGCAGATCGAGACTAGAGGGCGTCCGCCCGCTCCCCACTCCTTATTCCTGGAATCTCGAGACCGAAGCGATGCTGCGCCCGCGAATCGGACTATGCTTTGGAAAATCCTCGGGAGGAGATGCGAATGAGCGATTTCCTGGAGCGACGGGAATTGGGTCGAACCGGATTGATGGCGAGCCGACTCGGCATCGGATCGAGTTTCGGGGCGCCCCCGCGCGTCATCGAGGAGGCCTTCGACCGCGGGATCAACTACCTCTATTGGGGCACGATCCGACGCTCGGGATTCGGGCGTGCCCTGCGAAATCTCGCCGTCCGGCATCGGGATGAGTTGATCCTCACCGTCCAATCCTACTCGAAATCGCCGAGTTTGATCCCGGCCTCGGTCGAGGTCGCGCTGAGGCGCACGAAACTCGAATATTTCGACTTCCTGCTGCTCGGAGCCCGCAATAGCGAGCCCAGAGAGGGCTATATCGAGGTCTTCGAACGCCTGCGCGAAGAGGGCAAGGTTCGTTTCCTTTCCCTCAGCAGCCATAATCGGCCGCTTCTCCCCCAACTGATCCGGGCCTACGAAGAGAAAACGAGTCCCTACGAACTCTTCATGTTGCGCTATAACGCGGCCCATCGCGGAGCCGAGAAGGACGTCTTTCCCTTCGTGCCCCAGGAGGGCGGACCCGGCATCGTCAGCTACACGGCCACCCGCTGGGGACACCTCCTCGATCCGGCAAAAATGCCGCAGGGTGAGTCCCCTCCACGAGCCCGCGATTGTTATCGCTTCGCGCTCTCGCAACCGGCGGTCGACCTCGTTCTCTGCGGCCCGGCGAATGCCGAGCAGATGAACGAAGCGATCTCGGCTTTGGAAGCCGGCCCCCTCGATCCCGAGGAAAGGGAACGAATCGAATCGATCGGAGACCACGTCTACGGGAAATACAAACCACAATTCGGGGATGCGGGTGATGGATAGAACGTCCGAAGCATTCCCCAAGGATCGCGAATGCGATCCTTGGGGAATGAGAAGGCAAAAACGTGAAGGCCTGGCAGGTACGACGACACGGTGAGCCCATCGGGGCCATGAACCTCGAGGAGGTTCCGCTCCCCGAACCGGAAGCAGGAGAACTTCGCCTTCGGGTCGAGGCCGCAGCGGTGGGCCTTCCCGATGTGATGCTCTGCCGGGGAAGTTACGCCTTCAACCCCCCCCTGCCCTTCACGCCCGGCCAGGAGGTCTGCGGAATCGTCACCGCCGCGGGAGAAGGTTCCCGAACTCCCCTGGGAGCGCGGGTGATGGCGGTGACCGCATTCATTCGGGGGGCCGGCGGCTTTGCGGAAGAGGCATTGGTTCTGGATGGATCCAGCTTCGAGGCCCCCACTTCCCTATCGGCCGCAGATGCCGCGGGCTTCACCATCCCCTACCACACCGCGTATCTGGCCCTCATCACCCGGGCGCAATTGGAAGCTGGCGAGACGCTCGTGGTATTGGGAGCCGCCGGGGGAAGTGGCTCGGCGGCGCTGCAATTGGGCCGCGCCCTGGGCGCGGAGGTAATCGCCGTAGTCACGGGGAGCGCAAAGGCCAGAGCCTGTTCGGATCTCGGCGCCCATCGCGTTCTCGATGCCTCCGACTGCAACATCAAAGATGAGATCTTGACGCTGACCCGGGGAAAAGGGGCGGATGTGATCTTTGATCCCGTCGGGGGAGAGAGTTTCCAGGCCGCCCTCCCCGCCCTGGCGAGCGAGGGCAGGCTTCTTGCCGTCGGCTTCGCGAGCGGCGCGTGGAGTGATGCTGCCACGGCCAGGCTGGTCGCACAGAATGCATCGGTCCTGGGAGTCTACGTGGGCGCCTATGCAAAACCCTTCACGGATACCCTGCACGCCTCCCTGCTCGAATATTGGGCCGAGAAATCGATTCGATCCGTGGTCACGACCAATATCCCCTTCGAAGAACTCGATCGGGCCCTCGAGGATCTGGGCCGGCGCCGCATCATCGGAAAGATTGTCACGCATCCGGGAGGCTGATCCCCGGGGCCTTCAGTCCGCTGGAAAATTCACATCTTTCGTCACGGCTTCCCATTCGTCGATGGATGCGGACCACTCCTCCAATTTCTGGCGAAAGGCGTTGAGCACATCCTGACCCAGGAGCAGGTGGAGGGGGGGATTGTCGAGTTCAGTCACCAGCATGACCGCATCGGCCACCCGCTTGGGATCTCCGGGCAATGAGTCGGCGACCGCCTTGATCATTTCACGACGGGCCCCAACGGTTTCGGCATAGGCGGCGATGGGCGTGGCGGTTTCCCTCATCGAACGGGAACCCCAATCCGTGCGAAAGCCACCGGGTTCGATCGCCGTCACCCGGATGCCAAAGGGCTGAACTTCTTTGGAAAGGCCCTCGGAGAGGGCCTCAAGCGCGTATTTCGTCGAACTGTAGTAGACGTTGGGAGGGTTGGTGACGAGACCCGTCATCGATGAGATATTGACGATATGGCCGCGGCGGCGCTCCCGCATCCCGGGCAGGATCGCCTTGATGAGTGCGACGACTCCGAAGTAATTCGTCTCGAAGAGCCGGCGCACCTCTTCGTCTTCCCCCTCCTCGACGGCGGCCATATAGCCATAGCCCGCATTGTTGACCAATACGTCGATTGCACCGAATCGCTCCTGGCTGGCTTCCACCGCGGCCTCGATCTGGCTGCGCTGCGTCACATCGAGGGCCAGGCCCAGGGCGAGTTGGGGGTGGGCTTCGACGATATCCCGAATCGCAGTGGGATCCCGGGCCGTCACCGCCACCCGATGCCCCCTCGCCAGGGCCGCCCGGGCGATCTCCCGGCCAAAACCCGTCGAGCAGCCCGTGACGAGCCAGGTCGATGCGCCATCACTCTCCGGGCTCATGGCAGCACCTCGGGCAAACGGCGCTTATAGCTCGCGGCACGATCCGCCTGTTGCTTCGCCCGCTCACTCGGCGTAAGCCAGGTCGTTCCCTCGGGCAGACGGCTGCGCAACTCGGAGATCTTCATAACCTCGCCCTGGGCCGAGAGGTCTTCGTTGGGGCGACCGCCGGGGAACTCCGCCATGCGCAGGGTCAGCATGCCCTCATCCATATCGCAGGGGTCGAGCCAATTATGAACTCCGGGATCCTCCCGGGAGATCACGTAGCTATAGCTGCCATCGGCATTCGGGACGGATTGGGCCTTGTTGAGGCTGCTGGTGCGATTCACGATATCCAGGGTCGTGCCCCAGACATTCGCGATCGGAACCACGAAATAGGCGGCTCCACCATCGCTGACATTTACCACGAAAGCTTCGTCCTCCTCGAGGCAGAAATGCCCACCGACGTAGACCTGATTTCGCAACGCTCCGCCGGTATCCGCCGACCAGCCCAGGCTGAAGCGGTTGGCCTCACCCTGCAATGAGCCCCGACTCAGGCGATGCGTGAAATCGGCGTAATGAAGCATGAAATCCGCGGTCAACTGGGCCTGCTCGTCGGCGGTTCGCGGCGGCGTGGTCGGCGCCTCCCCCAACCTTTCGATTCGAAATTCATTCGGTTCATCCCTGGCCCAATCGAGCATGACATCGCGAATGTAGAATTCATGGGCCTCGGGCGATGAGCGGATATGATTGGGACGACCGTCGGCCTCCCGGCAGTCGACCGTGATGGTGAAACTGCGATCGGCATTCAACTGCAGGTCGTGGCCGGAGAGAACATCCACGGTATTCATCTTCTCATCCCAGAGCGTGAAATAATTCTCCGTCATCCTGCGCTCAGCGACGCGGCCGTGGATCCGATACTCCTCATCACCCGAAATCGGAATCACCCGGTAGATCGAATCCGGATTGTCGATCCCCCAACGGGATCCGGGAATCTGCAGATCGCCTACGAGATGGGCGAGGCGCGTGATCGTTATCACCTTCGGGCGCAGGGGATCCTGATTCGAGGACCAGATTGCTGCCGAGAACATCACCTCCTCGAAAGCCCAATCGAAACAGGCGCGCATGGCCGGAGTCGGATCTGCATTTTTCAGCCAATGCTCAGCCACCCGCTGGTAGGCCTCCTTGACGATTGGATGTTCGATCAACTCGAGAGCCTGGCATTCATGCTCATGCTGTTCGGGTGTCGCGATGGGATGTTTTTCCATACCGTCTCCTCCAGGCCATTCCCCGACTAAAATCCTGAGTCGTGATTCCTATAGCGGAAGTGCTTCGCGACCATCCGGTATCTCCAGAGGCCTCGCGACTTCCTTCTCACTCTTCCGGAAAGCGCGCCAGGTAGGTCGAGAATTTCGCTCCCACCTCTTCCTCGGAGAGTCCAAAATCCTCAAGCGCGTATCGATGCGCACCAAACTTCTCACGGGTATTCTGACCGAGCCATTCCTTCATGGCATCCCGCGCTGCCTCCTCGAAATCGAGTCCAATAGTGTCATAGATCTTCCCGATCTCGCCAAGGGGATCCGCCAGGGCATCCCGGAACCAGATGTCGCTGAAGCATCTCCGCTTTCCTACCAGGCTCTCACGAGCCTCCAGCGCGCGTTCATTCGCCCAGACCATGCGCTCCAGCCATTGACGCCCGACCCGCCGCGGATCCACATCCCGTGCGTGCATGCGCCAGAGTGTGGCATTCAGACTCGCACCCGACGCGATCACATCGGCGGGCCGACGATGCATATGGATCACGTGGGCGTCGGGGAAGATCTTGAAGAGAACATCCAGATAGCCCAGATGGGCCGGCGTTTTCAGGATCCAGCGACCGCGCACCTCCCCGCGACATTTCTTCTGCCACTGAAGGAGTTGGAGCATTCGATAGAGGTATTCGTAGGCGGGAGTGAAATCCTGATCGTCGAGCCATGACCGATAGGCCGGGACGTCGCAGGAAGCCTCGGGCACATGGGAAAGAAAGGCGTTGGCGAGAAGGATGATCTCCTCTTCGGCCTGATGGGCATGGGAGGGGTGAATGGCGAAGAGATCCGGGGCAAAACGCTGGGCCTGCTCGCTCTGGGCCTCCGCCTCGGCGATTCGTGGATCGGGCTCGGTGGGCCAGGCATCCGGCGCGGGGGCCGGCGCCCGGACCTCCCATCCGAGAGCCGAATAGTGGCGACCATCACTGGCCAGGAGACGTTGTAGGAGCGTCGTTCCCGAACGCATCATTCCGACCACGACGAGGGGGGCCTCGATCACCTCGTCGGAAATTTCGGGAAACTCCTGGAACCAATATTGCGCCCGCAGACGCGAGACGAGGCTGAAGATCACGGATGAGCGCAGCAGGCGCACTCCCAATTCATGCAGATCCGCCGCGGCATAAGAAGAAAGGAGAACGCCGAGGGGCTCTCGAAAACCCTCCTCCCCGAAATCCACGAGACCCGCCGCGGCCCGGGCCTCGGCCAGGATCGCGGCTTCGTTGAAGGAATCCGTCGGAAGGGTCATGGCAGCCTGGGCCTCTTGTCGGATAACGCCTGAATCGGCATTATGTCCCAATCATGGCCAACAGTGCACGCGAGATCGAGAACCTTCTCTACATCTATGCCGAAAAGATCGATTCTGGCGACCTGCCCGGGGTCGCGAGCCTCTTCGAATACGGCCGCATCAAGCCCGCCGAGGATGCGACAGCCGATGCCAGCGTCGAAGGAAGCGAGCGGATTCTGGAGATGTATCGGGCCGCGACCCGCCTGCATGAGGACGGGACCCCCCGCACCAAGCATCTCACGACGAATGCCATCATCGAGGTCGATGAGGAGGCCGGTGCGGGCTCGTCTCGCTCCTATTTCACCGTCCTCCAACAGACCGATGCCCTGCCCCTTCAGCCCATCATCTCGGGCCGTTATCACGATACTTTTCAAAGAATCGAAGGCCGCTGGTATTTCGATACCCGGATCATGCTGATCGATCTCGTGGGCGAGCTCAAACATCATCTCCTCTACGAACTGGGCTGAAGAAGCCGGAACGAATTCGCGATCCCGCTGGCATCCCCTTTTTCGAAGCCGAATTCGAGAGCATGCGCAGCGCCTCGCGCATCCCGGAAGGGCGGCCCGAACGCCTTTCGACCCGCGCCGATCCGTGGCAGCATCGAGGATCTTCGAATTCCATGAACCGGGGGACTCCATCGCATGACCATCAAGAATTGCTGGAACGATGAGACCGAATACGACTATGCGGCGCTGGTAGGCAGCTTGAATCAATATCTTCGCCTGCGCGCGACCCCGGTGGGGATGAAGCGATTCCGTGAAGTGGGTGAATTGGAGCAGATCCGAAGACTGCGGCGGCCGGCGGCCGGGGAGAAACTCGCCACCGACCAGATCGTCGGCCAATCTCGTTGGCTCGGCTATACGATCGGAATCACCATGGACAATCTCGTCGGCTCGCAATGCGGCGCCGTCATAGGCCTGCATCCCCGGGATGAGAACTTCTTGAGCGGCAATCAATTCAATGGGGTCTGGTATGGGGATCTCGAGAGCAGCGCCCGACATCAGCGGGAAATGTCCTGCGCCTCCCATGGAGAATACGAGGCCCTGGTCGTCTCGCCCCTGACGGCGGGTCGCATCGACAATCCGGATATCTGCCTGATCTACGGAACTCCGGGACAGATGATTACGCTGATGAATGGGCTGCAGTATCGGAATTATAGGAAATATTCATTCACTTGCGTCGGAGAGAGCGCCTGCGCGGACTCCTGGGGCCAGGCCCTCCGGACCGGTGAACCATCGCTTTCGCTCCCCTGCTATGCGGAGCGAAAATTCGGAGGCGTGCAGGACGACGAATTGCTGATCGCCCTGCCCCCCAGCTACCTGCCCCAGATCGCCGAGGGACTCGCGGCGCTGAGCAGGAACGGACTTCGCTACCCGATCCCCAACCACGGCCTGGATAAATCACCCCTCGCGAGCCTGGCCCAGAGCTACGGCGGCCCCTAGGCTCCGCGAGCGCTCTCAATCCGCGCGCCGGGAGGCCAGCCCCCAATCGATTCCGTTGGCGAGCAGGCGTCCAAAGGCATCGGTCTCCCAGGGGCCTCGAAAATGCAATGGGGTCACGCCGTCGGAATCGACGCTGCTGTCGACGAAGGGCTGGATGTTGGTGAGCGGGGTATGGCAATGACCCAGAGCGAAATAGGCGACCGCTCCCGAACCCAATCGCCGCTCGTATCCGAGCACGCGCATACGGCCATCGGATCCGACGGAAGTGTCCTCGCCGTAGCTGAATCCGAACTCGCGAGGCGCGGGATCCTCGGCGGCCAGATCCGATGTCGATAGCAGGATCTGGCTTTCGGCCGGAGCCTGGAGTTCGAGCAGATAGAGTTCGTCCATGACTTCGAATGAATCGGGCAGGCCGCGGGTGAGGGGATGATCGGATGCGTGGACGTCGACACGAAATTTTCGGATCGGCGGATGATTGAGAAAGAAGGCCCCCAGAACTTCGTGATGCCTGGCTTTGGACATCATCCGCCCGGGACTTCCATCCGGCAGCGGGATCGCCCGGCCACCACTCGTGCCATGCAGGGCGAGCCAGCGCCCGCCAGCCTTGAGCCACTCGGCCACCCGTTCAGATTGCTCGGCATCGAGGAAGGGGCCGGCGACGTAGCTGATCAACAGACTGCTTTTCGGAAGCCAGCCGTCGATATCCGCGAAATCGCCTGAAACGCTGGCGACCACCCGCTCATTCTCTTCGAGACGCTGCAGGATCCTCAAGCGAACGTAATCGATATCATGGCCCGCCGATGACGAGCGGGGAAATCCGCCGGCGACGAGGTGTACGGGAATCGGCCCAGGGGATGAAGTCATGACCAAAAAGACTAGCCCCGATTTCCCGAGCAGACAGGGGCCGACGCCCTCCCATCCCGATGCCGGGGATGCCTGGCCTCATAGCAAGGGGCCCGGAATCAGGCGAGCCCCAGGCGATCCTGGAGGAAGTCGAGAGTTCGCTCGACAGCCCCCTCTTCCGTGCGCAAGATCGACGCCTGGAAGTCGCTAACACCGAGGCCGCGCAGGCGATCCAGGCCCGCATCGAGGAATTTCTCATCCCCCACCAGGGCCAGGGCCGCTGGACTCTGGCTCCCCTCCTTCTCGAGCATGGCCCGATAGCTCGGCATCTGGGCATAAAGAGCCAGCAAGTCGCTCAGGCGTTCCTGGGCCGCCTCGTTATTGGAAGTCAGGGCGATATGCATCCCCACCACCAGGCGCGGTGCGGCACGCCCGGCCGCCCTTGCGGCCTGCCGCAACTTCGGACCGATATGTGTCTCGATGGTTCGGGGGCCCGTCATCCAGAGGATGGTTCCCGAGGCCTGGCCCCCCGCAATCTCGAGCATCCGATCGCCCAGGGCCGCGATCAGGATCGGGATCGGCTGCCTTCCGGCCCCATCCAGGCCGAGCTTGACCCGATATTCGTCGCCCTGGAAATCGACCACCCCGGCGCGGAGCAGAGGCTCGAGGACCGCCATGTACTCGCGCATATGCGCCGCGCGGCGCATATAGGAGAGTCCGAACATCCCCTCGATCACGGCGGGATGGGAAAGGCCGATCCCCAGCGTAAAGCGACCCCCGCAGGCCTCGGCTGTCGTGAGCACCTGCTGGGCAAGAGCCGCCGGATGACGGGGATGAGTGGGCACAACGGCCGTGCCCAACTCGATGCGACTGGTCTCGCGGCCGAGCAGGGCCGCGGCCGTAATCGCATCCGGACCGAATACGTTCGGGAGCCAGAGGGTCGAAAAGCCTCGACTTTCGAGTCCCCGGGCCCGTTGAATCCAGTCGTCGAGACCGATTCGATTCGAGCCCCCGCCCACTGTAATCCCGATCCGCATGCCGCTTTCCCCCGACCTGGAACGCCATCCCGAAAAGCTCGAACGCCGGAAGACTTCCGAGTCACCGTCGTGCCGACATCCCCTTTGGAGAAAGAAACCAGCGCAAATGCTTCGGGAGCAGCGAAGTCGACATCTTCGGGGCGGAACCGTCCGGGAGCAATCCGGGCTAGCGTTGAGCCGAGAGTATCACGTCGGCATCGCTTCGGGAAAGAAGCGATGCCCGCGGCTGGGATGAGAGGAGCGAAGCATGAGTCATCGCGTCATACAATGGGGCACCGGAAACGTCGGCTTCCACAGCCTGCGCCACATCATTCGCCATCCGGATCTCGAATTGGTGGGAGTCCATGCATACGGATCGGCCAAAATCGGCAAGGATGCCGCCCGTCTATGCGGCCTCCCGCAGGAGACCGGCATCATCGCGACCGATGACATCGAGGCCCTGCTGGCCCTCGATGCCGATGCGGTCGTATATACAGTCAAGGGAGAGACGCGCCCCCACGAAGTGATTCCGGAACTCGAACGGATCCTCGCCTCGGGGGCGAATGTGGCCTCGACGGCCATGATCTTCCTCGTCTATCCGATCTTTGCCGACGCCGCGATGCGGGATCCCCTGGAGAAGGCCTGCCAGAGCGGGAATTCGACCCTCTTCGTCAACGGTGTCGATCCGGGCTTCTCCGGGGATGTCCTTCCCCTCGCGGCGCTTCAACTGGCTGACGAGATCGATGAGATCCGGGTGCAGGAGCTATGCGACTACTCGACCTACGAGGATCCCGAGTTCACGGGTTTGAGCTTCGGATTTGGTCGACCGGCGGACTACAGGCCGCCGCTCTCGATTCCCGGTGTGCTCAAGAACGGCTGGGGGGGAATGGTCCAGATGATCGCCGACCGACTCGGCGTCGAGATCGACGAAATCCGCGAGAGCTTCGAGCGCTTCTATACCGATGAAGCATTCGACACCCCGATGATGCATGTCCCCGAAAACACCTGCGCGGCCGTACGCTTTCAACTCGAAGGCATGGCCCACGGTCGCCCGGTAATCGTGACCGAGCACGTGAATCGCCTGGCCGACGGGGTCGCGGCCGATTGGCCGCGACCCCCGGCCGGCCGTTCGGGAGTTCATCGCTGCATCATCAGCGGCAATCCCTCGGTACAACTCGAATGCTTCCTGAAGGGTGAGGACGGCGATCATAATACCGGCGGCGTTCAAGCGACGGCGATGCGCGTACTCAACGCGGTTCCGGCACTCTGCGAACACGAAGCGGGAGTCATCAGCACCCTCGACCTGCCCTATACCCCCTCGACGAATATACGCGGCCATTCGGGGGCCTGATCGGCCCGGGAAGGTCCGCGAGCCAACGACAGGCGGCCGGAAATCCCACTTCGGGAAGGCACTCGCTTCGGGCGGGATTCTCTTCTCATATTCCTGACTCGCTGCTCCGCCGATCCGCGCGCGGAGTTTCCTGGCGTCGGCAGGCGATTTTTTCCTCGCAGGTTACATTCGGGGCCTATGGCGCTCGATCCTCCGATCTCGGGCAATTGCGATCCGGCCTTCTCCGCTGTGCGGGAGGCCTTTCATACCAACTTCACGCAGCGAGATGAAGTTGGAGCCGCGGTCGCCATCGAAATAGCCGGGCGCAGGGTCGTCGATCTCTGGGGAGGCTGGCAGGATGAGGGAAAGAGCAGACCCTGGCAGAGTGATACGGTCGTCAATCTCTACTCGGCGGGAAAAGGTGTGACGGCGATTCTCGCGCTCAGCCTCATCTCCCAGGGCCGACTCGACCCGGATCGCCGCGTCACGGAAATCTGGCCCGAATTCGGCCTGGAGGGTAAAGGAGGGACGACGCTGCGAGACCTCCTGGCCCATCGCGGAGGCCTGCCAGCCCTGCGCGAAGAACTCCCCAACGAGGCACTCACGGACTGGACGCATATGACGATGGCCCTGGCCCGGCAGAGGGCCTATTGGGAAAGCGGCACAGCTCACGGCTACCACGTCAACACCTTTGGCTTTCTGGTGGGCGAGATCATACGACGTGCAGCCCGGGCCCCTTCCTTCCGCCGGGCATTGGGCGATCTGTTGACGCGGCCCCTCGAAGCGGATTTCCAGATCGGCCTGCCACCCGCGGATCACCCTCGATGTGCCCGGGTAATCGGCGCTCCGAGTTCCGCTGGAACCTCCCCCGCAACCCGGTCGAAGGAGATTCCGGAAAATAGGGATGCCGAGGCGAATGCCATGCGAAAGGCGGCCTATTTCAACCCACCCGCCATTGCCGGGGTCGGTGTCGTCAATACGAACTGGTGGCGCTCCCTCGAGATCCCCTCGACGAATGGCCATGGAACGGCGCGCGCCCTGGCGAGAATCTACGCAGCGGCACTGGATGCGTCGCTCTTTCCGCGCTCGCTCCTCGAGGAAGCGCGCATTCCACACTCCGATGGAATCGATCGCGTGCTGGACCGACCCACGCGTTTCGGACTCGGCTTCCAACTCTCCCAACCGTCGCGACGGATCGGGCCGAACCCCGCTGCGTTCGGACATTTCGGCCACGGCGGTTCCCTCGGATTCGGGGATCCCGAAAATGGGATGTCATTCGCCTACGTGATGAATCGCCCGGGCGAGCGCTGGATCTCCCCCCGCGCCAACGTGTTGATCGAAGCCGCGTACGCAGCCCTATGAGGAATAGCCAACGCTGCGACGCTCGCGGACAGGGGGGGGATGAGTGAGGGAATGCTCAGTCCCTGGCGAGGCATCGGAGAAAAACTGCGACTCTTCCTGACTCTGGGACTCGGCTGCATATCGGGACTGGGCGCCGCTGATACCCTCGACCGGGGAAACCCTCCAATCGGCCTGCGGCGCCCGACGGATGGGCCCGTCATTCATCCCGGACTCGACCCCAGCATCGGCGAGAACATCCAGGGGCCTTCCGTGATCCGGGTTCCGGATTGGGTGCCAGACCCTCTGGGTGCCTACTACCTCTATTTTGCGGACCATAAGGGTCGCTATATCCGATTGGCCTACGCGAACGAGATTTCCGGCCCCTGGAAGATCCACGTGCCCGGCAGCCTGCAGATCAAGGACTCGTTCTTTCTCGCCGAGCCCCCTCCGATCAGCGCAGAAGAACGAAAAGCCATCGAAGAGTATTTTGAGCGCAGTGGAATCGAGATCCAACACGGTCGGGTCGAGGAGGTGACGACCCCGCATATCGCCTCGCCAGATGTGCATGTGGATGATGAGAACCGACGCATCATCATGTACTACCACGGACTGGAGAGCCTGGGCGTACAACTCACTCGAGCCGCAACATCCGGAGATGGCATCCACTTCGAGGCCAATCCCGAGATCCTCGGACGCACCTATTGGCGAAGTTTTCGTTGGCGGGGAGAATTCTACGGTCTCGCCATGCCCGGACAATTCTACCGCTCGGACCAGCCACTCACGGGCTATCAGAAGGGACCGCTCCTATTCAACAAGGATATGCGCCATGCCGCGGTGATGGTCAGGGGCCATCATCTATGGGTCTTCTGGACCCAGGTAGGAGAGACGCCTGAAAGGATCAAATTGAGTCGAATCGACCTGCGTGGAGACTGGATGCAGTGGCGAATCGACCATGAGCTCGAAGTATTGCGCCCGCGAGAAGACTGGGAGGGAGCCAACGCTCCCCTGCTGCCCTCCGTGAGAAGCACCGCTTATGGCCGGGTCAACCAATTGCGCGATCCGGCTCTCTATATTGAAAATGAGGGTGCGGACGACGAGCGGATATACCTCTTCTACGCAGTGGCGGGAGAGTCGGGGATCGGGCTCGTGGAGTTGAAGCTGCCCTGATCATGCTTCCGCGTATCGGGCCTTCACTTCCTATTCTGATCCCGGGCTCGAGTCGATATTCCGATCGGGCCGAGATCGCTGCGCGGGGCCCGGGTTGGCGGAGCCCGGGGTGAACTGGACGCTCGGCCCCCGGAATCTCTCAGTCGGGCTGGGGATATCTCCGATGTCTTCGGGGCCCGCGAAAATCCTCTTGATGCCGCTTCGTCGCCCGCTACGATCTTGCGCAAGTCCTACACCCATATTCGAGCGAATGCGGAAGCGACGGAGCGAGGCCTCTCGTCCCACTTTCGGGCACATTAGCGACTCCCCGTCGCATACTGCGATCTGGACAGATCATGAGGGTCTCAGACCCCGTCGCAAATGAGGCGAATCGCTGGCCGCTCTTCTTTTTTCAGGAGAGGGCCG
>CAYTAT010000001.1:108511-122711 GCA_964435795.1 uncultured Spirochaetaceae bacterium | reverse complement strand
GAGGGCCGCGGCGTTTCAGGAGAGGGTCGCGAAGCGGCGAGAGGCCCTGAAACGGCGACTCGCAACCGAACCTGGGCTAACCTTTTCGAGCCGCATTGCCCGCCCATGAGATGATTAGAGGGAAAGAGGAGTTCTGCGATGACCTACGACTGGCTAGCGGCCTTGGCCCTTCTTGGCTCCGTCTACCTCATAACGAAGCTCGGATATTTTCTCGCTTTCAAGGTTCCCGCCTTCCAACGCATGCGCGCCATCAATCGCGAACAAGATGCCGTCAAGCGAAAGAACAAACGCTATCAGCCGGTCATCAAGGCCAGCATACGGGTCGGCCTCATCACCAACATCATCTTCTTCCTGATTCTGGCCCCCTTCGTGATCAACCTGGAGTCGAAGCCTGTCTGGCGCTACTTCGCCGACACCGCCCTGATCCTGCTGGTCTTCGATTTTTTCTACTACCTGGCCCATCGTTTTCTGCTGCATGGCGTTCCCTATTTCGTTCGGGTGCATGCCGTCCATCATCAGGCGCATAAGCCCTGCCATATCGACGCCTATTATGTGCATCCGCTGGAGACATTCATCGGCCAGGCCCTCTTCATCGGATCGGCGACCATATTGGGTGCAGTTGTCGGCCCCTTCAATGCATTCTCTGTAGCCGCCGCCTACCTGATCTACGTCCAGATCAACATTATCAACCACACCCATGTAGATCTGCCCTACTTCCCCTTCAAGACCCTCGATTTCATCACGACCAAACATGCGATCCATCATATTGATATGAGCAAGGGCAACTACGCGACTATCACGATGGTGTACGACTACGCGTTGGGAACCCTCGACTGAAGGCTGCGACGAGGCGACTCCCCTCGATCCGCGAGCCCCCCCGATCCACGGCCCCCTCGATCCACGGCCCCCTCGACGCTCGCCAAGAAGGCGCTCGCTGACAGACGCTCCCGAGTGCGGCGGGGGCATCCGGCGGACGATGCGATGGATGGCGACCCCGACCCGGGATGCCTCGAGATCCACGCCGATTTGCGAGCGGAGATCCCTGCCCCCGGCCCGCCGCTTCTCGGCGCCCGTCGCCAGCCCCTGCTCGATTCGGGAGCCGGGCCCCGCCCTCTTCTCTTCTCCCCCTCCCCTCTTCTCTCCTCTCCTCCCCCTATGGCATAATCACTCAGCAGGCTCCGACCCCGTCTTGTATCCCGCCAGATTCATGAATCCGAGAGGGGAAACCCCATGAAGAATCAATACGACTCGCTACCCCTGGATTGGAATGCGGAAGCCATCGCGGCTCGGCGGGAGAAATACTACGCCGCGACCCAAAGAGCCTTCGTCCCCTATCAGACGCCGCAGATCTTCAAGCGCGGGCTGGGGCATTACCTCTGGGATCAGGAGGATCGTCGCTACATCGACCTCCTGGCCATGAATGTCTGTATCTCCGCCGGCCATGCGCATCCCTTCATCAACGCGGCCGTCTGCGAACAGGCCAGCCAGCTTCAACACAATACGACCATGTTCTCGCACCCCATGCCCGCTCACTACGCCGAGGAATTGGTCGCCACGCTTCCCCCGGAACACGATTGGGTGGTGCACTTCACCAATTCGGGCAGTGAGGCGATCGATCTCGCACTCCTGATGGCGCGGGTCCACACGGGAAGAATCGATTTCCTCTCCCTGCGCACGGCCTATCATGGAGCGACTTTCGGCGCCCAGGCGCTGACGGGCATTCAGGCCTTTCGCCACGCGGTGCCCCAATTGCCCGGAATCACCTTCGTGGCCGAGCCCAATCTCTATCGCGGCTCCCTCGGCCCGGAAGTCCTCCCCTACCTGGACGAGATCGAAAATGCAATCGCTCTCGAAACCAGCGGATCCCTGGCGGGAATGATCATCGAGCCCATACAGGGCTACGGGGGAGTCGTGCCGATGCCCGAAGGTTATCTGGCGGGCGCTTTTGAACGCGTCCGGGCCGCAGGGGGCATCTGTATCGTCGACGAAGTCCAGTCGGGCTTCGGCCGCACGGGAACGAGCTTTTGGGCCTTCGAGGCCCACGATACATCGCCGGATATCGTCGTCATGGCCAAGGGGATGGGGAATGGTTTCCCCCTGGCGGCGGTCGTGGCCAGGCGGCCCATCGCCGAGTCAATGGCCGATAAATTCTGCTTCCACACCTACGGGGCCAGCCCGATTTCGTCCGCTGCGGGACGGGCCACCCTCCAGGTGATCCGCGAGGAGGAATTGCAGGAGAATGCCCGGAGGGTCGGCAAGCTGCTGCTCGGGGAGCTATCCGACCTGAAGCAGCGCTACGAGGTCATCGGCGACGTGCGCGGCCGGGGCCTGATGCTCGCAATCGAATTGGTGAGGGATCGTCGAAGACGCGAACCCGACCCGGAGAGCACCGCCATCGTATTCGAAAAGGCCCGAGAGCATGGACTGATCCTGAGTAAATCCGGACCCCATCGCAGCGTGCTGCGCCTCGTGCCGCCCCTCTGCCTGGCCGAGGAGGATGTTGGCGCGGTGGCCGAGGGCCTGGATGCCAGCTTTGCGGCCCTGGGCCGAAGTCGCTGATCAAGTCACGCCCCGCGGAGTCTCGAAGGGATCCGCTCTCAGGGGATCAGGGGCTGATCGGGAAGCAGCGGGGGCATGGGACAGCCGAGGCTGTCGGCGATGGCCCGAAAGAGTTCCGCTTCGTCCGGGGTCACTTCATGATCGGCCGTAATCAATCGAGCGCAGGCGGAGAGGAATTTCTTCTTCATGGGAGGAGTCAGCTCCGAGAGGAAATCCAGGGCGGAATCCAATTCCCGAAAACCGACCCGGCCAAAGGGAAGCAGGCGAATTTCCGGCAACTCCAGGGCATTCGCCACCTCCGAAAAAGCCCGCTCGATCGAGACATCGCTATTCGAACTCGCGGCGACCAGGGCCGAGAAGACCTGGGCGCAGGGATCGGCCAGGCCTTTGAAGCTGGCACGGCGAAGTCTCGGGCCCGCGATCCCTTCGAAATGGGGACGCAAATGCGCGAGGAGCAGCCTCTGGAGAACCCATTCGAAGAGGCTGATCTCGGCATCGGCCAGAACCAGCTCGCCGACCACGTGACGGAAACGCCGATATTGATCCTTGGACAATCCACGCAATGCGGGCAGGGCCAGGTCGATCAAGGGCAAGCGGGCGCTCGTCTCCAGGCCATCGACCTCGGGCAGAAGGCTCTCCACCAGTGCCGGGACGCCTTCTTCTGCCTGGCCGCGCAGCAACTCGAACTGGCGCCTGCGCACGTCGCGCTCGGAATTCATCAAAAGCCCGTAGACGAGGGCGCGGGCCCCATAGGGCTCATGGGAGGCTTCGATCAGGCTCACTGCGAGCCGTCCGATCAGATCGCCCGCCCGCTGGAGATGCGGCATCGAAAAATTCCCGATCTGTGCCAGGGCGTCGGTCGCGGGCTCCGGGGAAAATCCCAATGCGGGGCCGAAGCCCTTTCCCGCAACTCCCGGGGCGGGCGAGGGAAGTGGCTCGCCCGCCTGTCCCCACGACGGGTCGAGACGGGCGATCCGCTCATCCAGGGGCGGATGCGTGGCAAAGAGAGAATTGAGCCCGGAGGAGAGGGCGCGCCCAAAGAAGAGATGGCTCGACTCCGGGGCGGAGGGATGCTTCATCTCGGAACCCGTCACGTAATTTCCGATCTTCTTCAGGGCTCCCGCGATGCCCGAGGGATTCCGCGTAAACTGCACGGCCGACGCATCGGCCAGGAACTCGCGTTGGCGACTCACCGAAGCCTTGATGAGATTGCCCACAAAGGTGCCGACAAAGCCCACGCACATCATGACGAAGCCGATGACGAGCAGAACCTGGGTGGAATTATCCCGGCGATTCCGACTCCGCATCAGGCTTCCGTACATGGATGAGCGCAGGAGCAGGTTGCCGATCAGACCGATCACGAGGATCCCGAAGAGTACGCCCATCAGCCGAATATTGAGGCGCATATCTCCGTTCAGGATATGGCTGAACTCGTGGGCGATCACCCCCTGCAATTCGTCGCGGCTCAGCTGATCGGCGCAGCCCCGAGTCAGGCCGATCACGGCATCACTCGGCGTGTAGCCCGCCGCAAAGGCATTGATGCCCTCTTCGTCCTGCATCAGGTAGACGGGGGGGGTCGGTATCCCCGACGCAATCGCCATTTCCTCGACGATGTTCAGAATGCGGCGTTCCAGCGGGTCTTCCGTATTGGCGTGGATCAGCTTTCCGGCCAGGCCCTCCGCGACGACTCGCCCTCCCCCGGATAGAGAAGCCATGCGATAGAGGCTCGCTCCCCCCACGACCAGGGAAGTCGCGATGCCAACCTGAAGCATCAGCAGCGGATCCAGCCAGCGAACGTTCAGCACCACGGCACCCGTATAGGGGTCGTGCTCATAACCGAGGAGCATGGCGGCCGCCAGATAAAGCATGGCGGCCATTCCGATCACGGCCAGACCGAAAAGAAGAACCAGCCGCTTCGTATGCCTGCGGGCCCGATCCTGAAGTTCAAAAAAATCCGTGGCCATGATCCGTCGAAAGTACTCGCGATTCGATTCAGAATTCGATCTTGGGGGGGTCCGCGATAGCCGCGGTATCGAATTCGAGCAATGCCGCATCCTCGGCGTGGCCGAAGAGATTGGCAAAGATCAGGGGGGGGAAGCTCTGCTTGTAGGTATTGTACTCGGTTGCGGCATCGTTGAAGGCCTGCCGCGCGAAGGAAACCTTATTCTCGGTGGACGTCAGTTCCTCGCTGAGTTGTTGCATATTCTGATTGGCCTTGAGGTCGGGATAGGCCTCGGAGAGGGCCAGGAGGCGGCCCATGGCTCCGGCCAGGGCACTCTCGGCTCCACCCAATTTCTTCATGGCCCCGGGTTCCCCAGGACTGCCCGAAGCCTCCGCGAGCCCGCCGACCGCCTGATTGCGGGCCTGGATCACGGCCTCCAACGTCTCCTTTTCATGGGCCATATAGCCCTTGACGGTCTCGACGAGGTTCGGAATCAGGTCATGCCTCCGCTTGAGTTGAACCTCGATCTGGACGAAGCCGTTCTGGAAGCGATTGCGCAGGGCCACCAGGCGATTGAAGATCCCTATCCCGTATACCAGGGCCAGGATGATGATCACGAGCACGACGATGAGGGCGGTCGACACGGCAATTCCTCCGGGAATCCATTCTAGGAACTCTGGGGGCTTGTAGGGCGGTCATGCCGGCCATCGCCGAGCATCGCGGGCTGAATTGAAGAGGGCTTGAAAGAGAGGGGTTGAAGAAATGGGCTTGATCAAGAGAGGCCGACTCGGCTCTCCGGGAAGGCATGCCGCGCGAAGGCCGCTCAAAAACAGTAGTTCAGGCCCTGAATTGCGCCAGTTCCGGGAGCCGACCCGCCGCCCCAAGGCCCGATTCGAAGCCTGGGCGCTGCCATGCCCCCGCATTTCACGCAGGGTCGGGGAATTTTGAGCCCTCCATTCTGGCAAACATGACGCTACGCTGGCCTGTCGGATCATGCCCGCCGCACGATCCTGGAGGATGAATCGAAGGTGATTGAAGCCGGCCGAGGTGGAAAGAATCGGGCAGGGGAGACCTGGCAGAAGCGGGCACTTCATCGCCACTACCATCGATTTCCACATTGGCGTACCGGCACAGAACGATTCCGCAATCTGGTCGAAACCCACCTCGAAGGCGGAAGCGCGATCCTCGAGATCGGTGCGGGCCCCTCGAATACCACGACACGCTTCCTGGCGACTTTTGGCGAGGTCACGGGAGTAGACCTCGATGCCGAAGTCGAAAACAATGACGCCTGCAGGCGAACCCGGGTCTACGATGGGAAGCGAATCCCCGAGGCCGATGGCAGCTTCGATGCCGTCGTATCCAATTACGTTCTGGAACACGTCGAAAGCCCCGCAGATCTCTGCGCGGAATCCTATCGAGTACTGCGGCCCGGCGGGGTGATGATTTTTCGCACGCCCAATCTCTGGCATTATGTTTCACTGATCGCGCGCCTCACGCCGCAGTTCTTTCACGATCGCGTGGCCCTGAGAGCACAGAGGGCAAGGGAAGACGCGCATGAACCCTATCCGACCCTCTACAGGATGAATACACGCAGCCGCTGCCGCGAGCACCTCGAAGCGGCGGGCTTCGAGGTACTCGTGCTCCGCTGCATCGAGGCCGAACCCTCCTACGGACTCTTTTCGCGACTGGCCTTCTACCCGATGCTGGCGTGGGAGCGGATCCTCAACGCAACGGATCGCCTGGAAGACCTGCGCTCGAATATTCTCTGCGTCTCTCGCAAACGAGGCTGAGAGGGAGTTCGGCGCCGGAGATCGGCCCATTGGCCGACTTCCGAGAGCACGTGGGTCGCCGAGTGGGAAGCATCCGCCGCGAGCCGGGCCTATTTTCGGCGCCGTCTGAAACCCCCGTGGCGATTGGAGAATTCGCAGCGATAGAGACCGCAGCCGAATCGATCGACGCCCCGGACTCGATTTTCATTGACTTCGGGAGAATTTGGGATTCTTTTCCCAAATATCATGAAAACCCCGACCCATATCCTCGCCCTTTCGACTCGAAAGTTGCTTCGGCCGCTCGTGCGCTTGCTCCTTCGAGCCGGGATGCCCTTCGGGGAATTTGCTGAGCACGCCAAAGGGGTCTACGTCGAAGTCGCAATGCGTGATTTTCGAGTGGAAACTCGGAAACCCTCGATCTCGCGAACCGCCATCATCACGGGTCTGACACGCAAGGACGTGAGTCGTCTCGCCGCCGCGAACGCAATCGATGACGTCGCCGGCGTGGAACACTTCAATCGGGCCGCGCGGGTGATTCATGGTTGGGTACAGGATCCACACTTTCTGACGGCGGATGGCCAACCCGCCCGCCTCTTCATGACGACCGGAGAAAAGAGTTTCTCCGAATTGGTTCGCCTGCACGGTGGCGACGTTCCGATGCGGGCGGTCCTCGACGAATTGCTGCGCGTGGGAGCCATTGTTCGGGATGAAGACGGATCGGTCCGATTGAAGACCCGGGCCTATGTGCCGGCCGAAGGACATTCAGAAAAACTCGGCATCCTGGGCAGAGACGTAGCCGAATTGATCTCGACCATCGACCACAATCTCACACAGCCCCCCGAAGCCGCACGCTTCCAGCGCAAGGTCTCCTACGATCACCTGCCCTACGAATTTCTGGCGTCGCTTCGAGTTGAAGCGGCGGACCTCGGACAAGCGCTGCTGGAAAAACTCGACCGGAGCATGTCCGAACAGGATCGCGATGCCAATCCCAATGCGGAGGGAACGGGACGGGCTCGCGCATCCATTGGAATCTACTACTACGAGAGCCAAGACGAGGAATAAAGCCATGAAGAAACCCATCATCCATTCCATACTGACGATACTGCTCTGCTCGGCACAACTGGCCTGCTAAGCGGCCGGCCTGTCGACGGCCAGCGGCGGAATCGGAGGCAGTGGAATCTCCCAGGGCCCGATCACCGCCTTTGGAAGCATCTTTGTAAACGGTATCCGATGGGATACCGAAGCTGCCGAAGTCTCCGGAGGAGACCTCGGCAGCCAACCACTCGGCATGATCGCGACCGTAGAGGGAACCTTCAACGAGGACGGCACCTCGGGCACCGCGACGAGAGTGGCCCTGCAGAGCGAGGTCAAGGGCCCGATCCAGGCGGTGGCTTGCGATGCTCCGCTGCCGGCCGATGCCAAGAACGCCAGCCTGACTGTCCTCGGCCAGACGGTGGAGATCAACCGAGGGGAAACCGTCATCGACGGGGGGACTGGAGATCCGACTTTCGGCTTTGAAGATCTGGTCGCAGATGGCAGCCAGATCGTCGAGGTCAGTGGTCTGCTCGGCCCGGGCGGAACAATCCAGGCGACCCGCATCGAATTGCAGGGAGCCGACGGTAGCGTCGAATTGCGCGGAATAATCTCCAACTACGATGCCCTGGCAAGCACCTTCCAACTGGCGTCGGCAGAGATTTCCTTCGACGTCAGCACCACACTCGACGGACTCACATTCGAAGAACTGGCCAATGGCCTTCTGGTCCAGGTCAAGGGCAGCTTCGATGAGGATATCGTCTCGGCGACCGAGATCGAACTCGAAGACGAATTCGATGAGGATATCGACGAAGTCGAGTTGGAGGGGATCATCGGCGAATGCTCCCAGAATGCCGAACTCTTCTGCCTGACGACGCAGGATATCACCATCGGTCGACAGATCGTCCGGGTGGAGAATGCCGTCTTCAGCCCCGCCAGCTTGGAGCAAACCCTGAAGCAGGGAATGCGTGTCGAAGTGGAGGGTCCGATTCAAGCAGGGGTTCTACAGGCGGAGGAGGTGAAAATTCGAAGCCGCGATATTCGCCTGATCGCAGAATTGGATGCCAAGACGAGCAATCGCATGCGCTTCTTCGTACCCGCCGAAGAAAGTGAAGATTCGGCTGGGATTTCCGTTCGCTTTGACGCGGCCACCCGCTGCGACGACGATGTCAATCAGAACCTGACCTCATGTCAGGAAATCTTCGACGATCTCTCCGTGGGTGACTACCTCGAGATCCGTGGCTTCGAAGATGGTGCCGGAGAAATCATGGCCACTCTCCTCGAACGATCGGACGACAATGGCCCCGACGAAATTCGGCTGCGGGGGACGGCTCAGGACAGCGAGGAAGCGCAAACCTTCACCCTACTCGGCGTACGCATTCGCACGGATGGAAATACGGATTTCGAGGGGGCCTCTGGAAATTCCATCGCCGAAAATGAATTCTTCCAGACGCTCGGAGAAAATTCCGGGATAGAAGTCAAGGTCCGCTGGAAGAGCCTGAACTGGGATGATGTTCCGGCGGATGATGTCGAGATCGAGGATTGAGGGGGGAGTCTTCGGGGCGCGCCTGGCGGGGCGCGCCCCGAAGATGATTCCATCCCTCAACCCCAGCTGATCGCGAAACCATCCCGGGCATTCGGCGATCTGTTAGGCTCGCAGCATGCCAGAGCAGCCCGAGAACGAGCGGCTGATTCCCCTATCGGGCCAACCCAATTTTCGCGACCTGGGGGGCTGGACGACCGTGCGGGGGCGCCGGGTCAAGTGGCGGCAACTCTATCGTTCCGGAGAACTCAGCGAACTCAGTGATGGCGACGTCGAGAAACTCTCCGCCCTGGAGATTCGCACGGCCATCGACCTCCGGGGCGGAGCCGAAGCGGCGAGGAAGGACCCCAGCCGACTTCCCCCGGCTGCGCGCCCCATTTCCATCAAGATCGAACCCGGCAACCTGGATCCGATCCTGGGCCCGGCCTTCGCCAGTGGAGATTTCTCCAGCGTTCCTCCCGACCTCCTGCTCCAGATCAACCGCGACTACATTCAGAATTGGCGAGACGAATTGGGCTCGCTGCTGCGCCTGGCCGCCGACCCCGCCAATCGCCCCCTGCTCTTCCATTGTACTCATGGCAAGGATCGAACGGGAATCGCCGCGGCCGTCCTCCTCTCGGCTCTCGAAGTGCCATGGCAGACCGTCTTGCGGGACTACATGCTATCCAATCGCCAGCGACGAGAACACGCTGAAGCGGCCCTGGCCGCGATGCAGGCGTCTGCGGCCAGACAGAGAGGCCTTCCCCGGGAGGCCGTGGACATGAGCAATATCCGCGGCCTCTTCTTCGTCGATTCTTCCTACCTCGAAGCCGCCCGCAGCGTGATCGACGAAGAATACGGCTCGATGGAGAGTCTCTTTCGCGAAGGGATGGGCTGGTCGGAAGCGGATCTCCGGCAATTGCGCGAGGAATTGCTCGAATGACCTCCGCCGCCCCCTCGCATCTGCCGGCAGATGAGTCCACGTCGGATTTCCCTATCTTCGCGAGCGGGAAGATCCATGTCCATCGCCCGATGGAGAGAAACCATCAAGAAGGGAGCAGCGTTCATGAATACGAAGAGGATCAGTCATATAGGCGTATTGGTGCATGATGCGGATGCGGCCGCTCGACTCTGGACCGAAGCTTTCGGATTCATAAAATTCGCAGAGCAGAAGATCGACGTCGAAGGAATCAGAAGTCTCTTCATCTCGGTGGGTGGCACATGGGATGAGATGGTGATCGAAATCATGGAACCCCTGGATCCATCCAATATGGAAAACGCCCTATCTCGCCGCCTGGCCAACTCCGGCGAGGGCTTCTATCACCTCTGCATCGAAGTCGACGATGTCGAGGGGAGCGGCCGGGAACTCGTCGACCGGGACATGACCGTACTCATGCGCGAGGCCGTCAACGCGGGGGGATCTCCGCGCTGGCTGGTCCATCCCCGGGATGCCAACGGTGTAATGGTGGAATCCATTGCAGAATCGGATCCCTTCAAGGCAACCGAGCCACAATGAATTTCGAGTTTTCCGAGAAAGTCGAGATCTATCGGTCCCAACTGGAATCCTTCATGGAGGAGCACGTCTACCCCCTGGAATCCGAATACGGGAGTCACCTCGAGGCCGCCGGCGACTGGACTCCCCCGGCGATCCTCGATGAATTAAAGGCGAAGGCCCGGGAAGAGGGACTCTGGAATCTCTTCCTCCCCGACGCGGAATACGGCGTGGGACTCAGCAATCTCGAATACGCACCCCTGGCCGAGATCATGGGAAGGGTCGAGTGGGCCCCGGAGATTTTCAACTGCAGCGCCCCGGATACTGGGAATATGGAAGTCCTGGCCCGCTATGGCACGGAGAAACAGAAGCAGGAGTGGCTTCGGCCGCTCCTGGATGGAACGATCCGTTCCTGTTTTTCGATGACCGAGCCCGATGTCGCCTCGAGTGATGCCACGAATATCGAGTGCAGGATCGAGCGTGACGGCGCCGACTACGTCATCCACGGCAAGAAGTGGTTCTCCTCGGGATTCTCCAACCAGCGCTGCGAACTTGCCATCGTGATGGGAAAGAGCGATCCGGGAAATGAGGATCGTTACCTTCAGCAGTCGATGGTCCTGGTTCCCAAGGACTCGAAGGGACTGAAGCTATTGCGAAATATCAAGACTTTCGGTTACTCGGGAATGCCCGGAGGACATCCGGAAATCCTCTTCGACAACGTCCGGGTGCCCGCCGAGAATATGCTCCTCGGCGAGGGACGGGGCTTCGAGATCGCCCAGGGACGTCTCGGCCCCGGGCGTATCCACCACTGCATGCGCTTCATCGGCTCCGCGCAGAGGGCCCTGGAATCGATGTGCCAACGGGCGCAGAGGCGTACTGCCTTCGGCGCCCGAATCTCCGAGCGGGGTTCCCTGCGAGAAGATATTGCCAAATCGTTCTGCGAGATCGAGCAAGCGCGACTGCTGACCTTGAGGGCGGCGGAAAAGATGGACCGAAGGGGAAACAAGGAAGCCCGAGACCTGATCGCCGCGGCAAAAATCGTCGTCCCCAGCATGGCGGCCCGGGTCATCGACCGCGCGATCCAGGTTCATGGCGCCCAGGGCTTTAGCGAGGATACCTTCCTGGCCCACGCCTATACGAGCGCACGCTATATCCGAGTCGGGGACGGTCCGGATCAGGTTCATATGTCTTCCCTGGCCAGGCAACTGCTGCGCCGCTACGCGGGAGGGGATCCGTCTTGACCTCCGAGATCTTCGATCTTTCCGGACGGGTGGCCCTGATCACGGGCTCGAGCCAGGGATTGGGGGAGGCCACGGCGCGGGTACTGGCGGAACACGGAGCGCACGTGATCATCTCCAGCCGCAGGCAGGAGTCATGCGATCGCGTCGCCGAGGAATTTCGCGCGGATGGACTCAGCGCCGAGGCCCTCGCCTGCCATATCGGAAAAGAGGAGGCGATCACGGCCATCTATGATCGAATCAGCGAACGCCACGGCCGTCTCGACATTCTGGTCAACAACGCCGTCCTGAGCCCCTGGCGGAAGATCGAGGATACCGATCGCCCCCTGATGATGAAGGCCCTGGAAGTCAACGTCGCGGGCTATTGGTATATGTCTGCTGCTGCGGCCGAACTGATGAAGAAAGAAGAATCCGGGAGCATCATCAACATTTCCTCGGTGGCGGCGCGCAAACCCACCGGACACCTCGCCCTCTACTCGACCTTCAAGGCGGCCCTCGACGGGATGACCCGATCCTTCGCGGCGGAATACGGAAGATTCGGCTTGCGGGTCAACACCATCATTCCCGGCCTTTTCGAGACGGAATTGGCGGATGCCTTCAGTTCGGAGCAGAAGCGAGCGATCCAGGCCCGGACGCCCCTGCGCCGATTGGGCAGACCGAGGGAGGTCGGAAATGCGGCGCTCTTTCTCGCCTCGGATGCCAGTTCCTACATCACGGGCGCCAGTCTCGTCGTCGACGGGGGGCAACTGCTTGCCGACTGAGCCCGGCGGGACGGGCCCCGGGGACGCGAGCCCCGCAGCCGACCTTCTGCGCGAGGTGCTCGGGGAGAGGGCCCGGGCGATCTACGGCTCGGGGGCCAGGATCGAGGCGCTGAGGAGGCTGTCGGCGGGGGCGAGTCGCGAAACCTGGTCCTTTGACGTGATCTGCGGAGACGAGACGCGCCTGCCCCTGATCCTGAAAAGGGATCCCCTGCTCCATCGGGGGGATGGCAGCCTGATTCGCGAAGAGGCTGGCCTCGGCGTGGATCGCGAGACCGAGGGAAGACTGATCGAGTTGGCGGCAACGGCGCAAGTGCCCGTTCCCGTGGTCCCCTTCTACTTGGACGAAAGCGCGGATACGACCGCCGGATTCGTGACCGAGCGCCTGGAAGGGGAAACACTCGGAAGGCGAATCCTCAGGGAAGATGCCTACGCGGATGCGCGCGGGGGACTGGCCTTCGAATGCGGCCGCGCCGCCGCGCGCATCCACGGAATTGCCGCGGCGGATCTGCCCGATCTCGAAGTCGCGGACGCCCGCCGGGAACTCGACAACGATTACGACGCCATGAGCCAGGCCGACCACCCCTACCCGGGCTTCGAATACGCATTTCGCTGGCTCGAGGAACGATTGGAATTGGCGGGAGAGGGGCTGGGCCTGGTACACGGTGATTTCCGCAACGGCAATCTGCTGGTGGACCGCGATGGCCTGCGTGGCGTTCTCGATTGGGAACTGGCGCATATCGGAAATCCGGCCAGCGATCTCGGCTGGATCTGCGTACGCGCCTGGCGCTACGGCCACATCAAAAAACCCGTCGGCGGTTTTGGGGAAATCGATGAATTGCTCGCCGGATACGAAGCGGGGGGAGGCACTCGAATCGACCGTGAGCGCATCCGCTACTGGGAGGTCTTCGGAACCCTGCATTGGGGAATCATCTGCATCACCATGGCCTTCAAACACATCGATGGTTCCCAACCCTCGCTGGAGAAGGCCGTGATCGGTCGACGTACGGCGGAGACCGAATTCGATCTGCTCGAATTGATCGACTGAAGCCGGCCGGCCAGCACTTGCTGGGCCCGGCGACGAAACGGAAATCCGCAGGGAGGCAAAGCCATGCCCATCGACCGACCGACACCGGGCGAATTGATCGCCGCCGTGCGGGAATATCTGCAGCAGGACCTGGCCGCAGATCTCGAGGGACAGCCGGCTTTTCTCCTCCGCGTGGCCACCAATGGCCTGGCGATCGTCGAGCGCACGCTCTCCGAGGGAGACGCGATGGACCGCGCGGAGGCGGAGCGGATCCGGGCATTGCTCGGCCACGACGGGGATCTCGTCGAACTCAATCGGCGATTATCCCGGGAAATTCGCTCGGGCGGGCTGGACGACCGGCGATCCGAAGTCCTCGAACACCTGAGACAGACCGCTGCCGACAAGCTCCGCCTGGCCAATCCCCGCTACCGCATCCCGCGCGATTGAAGCGATCCGGGAGGGCCCGAAGCGGGGCTCGCGGGCCCGCGGCCGGGGCGCGCCGAAGCCGCCTCGGGCTCCCAAGGTACCTCGTTTTCCTATGTGATCCCAGTGAGTTGCAGGGATCAGCTCCAGTTATGGGAGAGCTGTGGGACAGAGCCTTCGTCGTCCCGATCCCGCTTGCGCGCGTCCGCGGGATGCAAGGCTTCCGAGAGTGCGATTGCCGAAGCCGCCGGGGCGCTCGAAGCGGGGGAGCCGCGCGAGGGATCGAGTTCGTCCCGGCGCTTCGAATCGCGGGGAGCATTCGAAGGAGCATTGGCCGCTCGAGGGCGGCGATCTCCGGGGGGCGGCATCGCGTCTCGATCGCTGGCGACGATGCCGAGGGCTCGGACGGCCGTTCGCTCCCGCCTCTCCGATCTCTCC
>CAYTAT010000001.1:73112-108411 GCA_964435795.1 uncultured Spirochaetaceae bacterium | reverse complement strand
CTCTCCGGCCTCTCCTCTCTCTCTCCGATCTCTCTCCGGCCTCTCCGGCCGCCCGCGCCCGGCCCGACTCGCCGCGGCCACCCAGCTGCTATTACTTCCGCTACAAATAGTGTCCGGCGGGGCGTGGCGCAGCCTGGTAGCGCATCTGCTTTGGGAGCAGACGGTCGCTGGTTCAAATCCAGTCGCCCCGACCACCAGCGCCTCCCGGCCCCAGCTCACATCGCGATCCTCTATCGCTACCGGGACGGAGGAGGAGAGCAGGCCCTTGCTTCGGGCAGACCCGCATCCGGGTCGCCGTGGAACGCCCAGGAGTACCCACTCGCAAGACTCCGGGAAAGCTCTCCACGGGGACGGCCTCGACCGCCCCATCGCGAACGAAAGAGTCGAGGCCGGCTGAAGAGTCCCGCCGCCCCCCCCCCACCCGTGACGGGGACGTCGCATCCCCGGGCCGCAGCCCGTCACGAGCAATGGGCAGTCGAAATTCGACGAGGCGCGGCGGCGCGATTCAATGCGGCGCGACCGGCCGCGAGAGCACGCCGAGCCCATCGGGAAAGGCCAGGCCCTCCAGCAGGACTTCGGGCGGCAGCGGCTGGCCGTCCGCGTCGAAACGAATGCGCCAGAGACGCCCATTCGAGCCGGGTCCGGGCATCCAATCCTGCCAGACGATGTCAAGATCCGCGTAGTAGAGATCGCCGCGACCGTCGACCGCGAGGCCCTGGGGCGTTCCCATGGCATGGGGGGGGAGCCAGTCGTCGGATTCGAGCAACATGCGCACCCACTCGCCGTCGGGGGAAAATTCTCCGATGCGGCCCGTCAGTACACTGGCCGCGTAGAGATTGCCATTGGGCGCGAAGGCCAGGCCCGAATACGTGATGAGTCCACGCCCCCACTCAGCACCCACGAAGCGTTCGCGCTGCACCCGATCCGCCATCGGATCGCCGTGGGAATCCCTGCGCCCACAGCCCCCCGCCACATCCGGACCCGTCGGAAAGGGGGGCGAGAAACGCAGGATCTCGCGCCCACTCGATGAGGCCACGTAGACCCGGCCTCGGCCATCGATGGCGATGCCCCCGGCGGTCCCGAGATCGTCGGCCAGTTTGCAGTAGCGCGCCGGGGCGAAACCCGCGTAGGGGGGGAAGAAGAGAATCAGCTGCCCGTTGGAGGCGGTAAAACCCGGATCGCCCACCTCGCTCGTGAAGAGACGTCCCTCGGTATCGAAGGCGCAGCCATAGGGCTCGGGGATGCGGGATCCGGCCCGCACCACCAACTTGCCGATCTGCTCTCCGCTCGCGGAAAAGACCCCCCAGCCGGCGGGGTTCTCCGGCTGGCCCGTATCCTCACCGGCCACGAAGCCCCCGCTGCCATCGGGAAGCGCACACACCATGCCGTTGATATCGCGGCCCGACTCGGGATCGAGGGCCGCGCGCTCGATCAGGATGGGAGCCGCCACGGGCCGCCGCGCGAGTCCCTCCGCATCCCCGAGGTCGATGACGCGCAGGCGATTTCCCTCGGGCGCGTAGAGGAATTCTCGCTCCGCCAGCTGCCCATCGGCGCGAATCGGGAAGGCCAGGGCGAGAGCGGCGGCGACGACCATGACCCCGGGAGACATCGGCATGACATCATCTTACACTGGAAGTCACTTTCCTCCGAGGCCTCTCGGAAGCGAGGTATGCGTGCGTCTCATCCGATCCTCCCTGCTCCCGGCCCTGTCGATTCTGCCCCTGCTCCTGGGCGGCGTGCCGGGCTGCGAGGACCGCTCAGAAGCCGGAGCGGCCCGGATTCGCGTCGCGGGCTGGCCCACCACGGGAGGAGATCCGGGCGGCACCCGCTACTCCCCGCTGGCGGAAATCCACCGCGGCAACGTTCACCGGCTGGAAGTGGCGTGGACCGCGCATACGGGACATCGGCCCCTGACGAGCGAGGAGGCGAGCCAGACGGCTTTCGAGACCACGCCCATCCTCCTCGGCGAGCGCCTGCTGCTCTGCACGCCCCACAACCGGGTGCTCGCCCTCGAGGCCAGCAGTGGCGCCCTGCTCTGGACCTTCGATGCCAACCCGCGGCTCGAGAAGATCTGGACCCCCCGCTGCCGGGGTGTCGCCGCCTGGACCGATCCCGAGGCCGAGCGCGGACCCTGCAGGCAACGCGTATTCATGGGCACCCTGGACGCGCGCCTGCTCGCCCTCGATGCCGATTCGGGCCTGCCCTGCCAGGACTTCGGAAATGCAGGCGAGGTCGACCTGCTGGACGGACTCGGCGACGTGGATCCCGGCGAGTACAGCCTGACCTCTCCTCCGACGATCGTCGGCGACGTCGTCTCCGTAGGGGCCGCGGTGGCCGACAATCGGCGGATCCTCCCGCCCGGGGGTGTCATTCGCGGCTTCGACGCACGAAGCGGGAGCCTGCGCTGGGCCTTCGACCCCATCGCCCCGGGCACGCCGCCCCCACCCGCGGATGCCGAGGGTCGACCCCTCTATCACCGCGGCACCCCCAATGCCTGGTCGATCTTCTCGGCCGATCCCGGGCGCGGGCTGCTCTTCGTTCCCACCGGCACCCCGAGCCCTGATTTCTTCGGAGGCCACCGCAAAGGGGTCGACCACTACGCGAACTCGGTCGTGGCCCTCGACGCCGCCAGCGGGGCGGTGAAGTGGCACTTCCAGACCGTTCATCACGATCTCTGGGATTACGACGTTCCCTCCCAACCGAGCCTGATCGACCTGGAAATCGCGGGCGTCTCGACTCCCTCCGTGATCCAGCCCACGAAAATGGGCCATCTCTTCCTACTCGACCGACGCTCGGGCGAACCGCTCTTTCCCGTCGTGGAGCGAGCGGTCCCCGCCAGCGACGTCCCCGGCGAAACCAGCTCGCCCAGCCAGCCCTTCCCCACCCATCCGCCGCCACTTCATGCGGCGAAACTCGGAGCCGACGAAGCCTTCGGCTTCACGTTCTGGGATCGCGAGAATTGCCGCGCGCAACTCGAAGCACTCCGCAACGAGGGCATCTTTACACCGCCGAGCCTGGGGGGAAGCATTCTCTATCCCGGCACTTCGGGGGGGGCGAATTGGGGCAGCGCCGCCTGGGATCCCGAGCGCAAACTGCTGCTGCTACAACAGAATCATATTGCCCAGAGGCTCCGCCTGCTTCCCCGCCAGAATTCCGAAGCATCGCCTGCCCCCCCCACCGCCCCCGGGAGCGCCTTGCTCCAGATGCGGGGCACCCCCTACCGTGCCCTCCAGGAAGTCCTGGTCTCCCCCTTCGGCGTCCCCTGCGTCGGACCACCCTGGGGAACGCTGATGGCGATCGATCTCGCAAGCGGGGAAAAGCGCTGGGAGGTTCCCCTCGGCGATACGCGTCGAATGGCTCCCCTCGGCATCGCCCTGGACTGGGGACTGCCCGCCATGGGGGGACCGATCGTCACCGCCGGCGGACTCACCTTCATCGCCGCCGGTATGGACGATATGCTGCGCGCCTTCGACACCGAGAACGGCGAGGAACTCTGGAGTGATGAATTGCCCGCCGGAGCCCAGGCGACCCCCATGACCTATCGGCTCGGCCCCGAGGGCCGGCAATTCCTGGTCATCGCGGCCGGCGGACACGGCACCCTGGGCACCACGCGCGGGGATAGCGTGATCGCCTACGCGCTCCCGGAGAGTCGGGAGAATTGAAACGGCCGGGCCGACGGAGCGCCCGCCTCGAGAAGCGCTCTGGCCCTCGAACGCCGCCTCCTCATTGTGGCCCGAGCGCGCCCTCGGGATCGCTCCAACTCGCGGACCATACCTGGCCGTCATGAATATAGTGGACGGCTTCACCCTGTATCCGCGCCCTGTCGCCATAGGTTCCGCTGGACGCCGGGTCGGTGTCGTCGAGACGCGCCCCGCTCACCTCCCCGATATGCGCCAGGCGGCCGCGCAAGCCGTCCACCTCGATCAACTGGAGCCCCGTATGGGACCAGCCATAGTGGGTCCGGGGATCCGCCGGATCCCCGGCCCGGCTCTCTTCGTGCACCGCAACGGGAACGACCACGCGAAAGTCGTTCTCCCCACCCGCCAGCCAATTGACGGCCTGATGATCGTTGCGCGCGGAACTCCCACTTCCCCTCTTCCCGATCTCCAGGGAGTCGAGGCTGCTGGGCGCCGAGGGATCCGAAATGTCGAAGAGCTCGACCTTCACGCCCTGGAATAAGTCGAAGCCGTCTCCACCCGCGATCGATGCCATTCCGACCCCGAGCAACAACTCGTTTCCCAGCGGCTGCAAGAAATCGGAAAAACCCGGGAGTTCCAACTCCCCCGCCACGAAGGGCGCAAATGCATCCGAAATATCGATCACGTAGAGGGGATCAATGCGCCGGAAGGTGACGACGTAAACGCGATCCGCAACAAAACGAACGCCATAAACCCGCTCATCCGGTTTCCCGATCGGCTCGGGATTGCTGGCGTTCGGCAGGTGAGCGGTCTCGACCAGCCGAAGTTCATCATCGGGATCTTCGCGCAAGAGGGTCAGGCGGTGTCGCTCCCGGAAAGCTCCGTCGGAGCCCGACCCGGACTCCGTTGTCAGGATCCCGAAGGTCTCTGCGTTTTCCCCCAATCCGAAGCCCGGCTGACTACCCGCCGGACGCCCCGGCACCTCCGCGGAGCCCCTGAAGCGGGGCCCGGCATCCGTGTAGCCGAATTTATGCACGATCGTCCCGACCTCGCCAGAATGCGAGCCCGCGCCGGAGCGGGTGGCGGCCAGGTAGAGCGAGCGGGTCGATGAGAAGATGCGATCCACGGGGCCCGCGGTGCAGACGGTGATGCGATCATCGAGATTTCGGAGGTTCAGGCTGGCGATCGTGGCCAGGATCGGCCGAAAGTGCGTGGGTCGGTGTTCGGGACTCAGGGTCTCGTCGACCGGGACGAAACAGCGCTCGGCTGCGACCAGGGGCTCGGACTCCTCGACTCCTCCCAGCCAGGAGCGCGGCAGCAGGTCTTCGACCCGCGCATCCGCGATCAGTCGATCCCGCGCGTCGGGCTCGGTGTTTTCGGCGAGCGTTCGCAGGTAGGGGGCAAAACTCGAGACGAGGATCAGACGCTTTCCGACCCGCCGAATCGCCAGGGCCGTACCCTCGAAGCGCCAGTTCAGCAGGCGAATGGGCTCGCTGGGGTCTTCGACATCGAAGACATGGACGTGCAGCTTGCCCGCGTTGTGAAACCAGGGATTCCAGAAATCCACCACCCCGCCATAGAATTCATTCCCCTCGGTGGCGATCACCACGAGCAGGGGGGGCGCGTCCGCACTGGGACCCAATGTCACCAAGCCTCGGATCTCGACCGGACCTTCGATTTCGATCGAGCCGATGGGCTCGGCACTCGCCGGTTCCTGGCTGGTTCGATAGACCATCACCCGGGCGGGAGCGATGACCCGGGTCTCCGGATAGAGGAATCGCGTATCGAATTCGATCGTCGGAATCGGATCGGCGGGAAGCAACGGGGGCGGAGGGATGGGATCGGGCCCGGGCAGGGGTTCGGGCCAGCTATAGTCCAACTCCGGCGACCGGGCGACGTAGAGGAATTCGCCGTCGAATTTGATGCGATCCGCCTCATCGACACCCACCGTCTGGAGATTCGTACTGGAAAATGAGACGCCGGCCGTCTCCGAACCACTCGCTGCAAGGGCGGTGGGAATCGCATCGCTGGCGGGCGCCACGAAGACGTCGTCGTCGAGGGCGAAGCGAAGATCCGGAACCTCCACCATCGCCAGCCCCTGCTTCATATACTCCTCGAAGCTCTCGGCATCGGCGGGAACGAGGGGCGCATCCGGGGGCAGCGCCGCCGATTGAGCGGGTTCCTCGGCCGAGCGACATCCGCTCGATGCGAGGAGCAGGAGGCTGATGAGCGATAATGCGCGCAGCGCAATCCGCGAAGGACTGGCCGGGAAGGATTCCCCCGGACCCGAAGCGCGGATCGTCCCCGGGGAGGGGAGCCCCCCCGCATGCGGGCTCGAAAACGGGGGGAAGTCCGAGTGGCAACGGATCCGATTTCTCATGAAATTTTCTCCAATGCATTCTCCAGAACATTGTCCAATGCATTGCCCGGCACGGAGGAACCGAAGAGGGAAAACGACGGGGCCGCAGTGCGAACACCCGGATGGCCCTGAAGGAGGTCTTCGGAACCCGTCTCGACCGAATCATCGCGGGAATTGCTTTTCTGGAGATTGGCTTGTAGAGAGCATTCTTGAACTGATCCCGGAGTATAGGGGGATTCGAAAAAGGGAAATTCGAGCCCCGGGCTGGACCTCATCCGCGATCGTGTCGAGGAGCGGATTCGATCCCCCCGGGCAATGACACTCGCCAGCGAGAGAACTTCGCCATGGCCACGCGAGCCGACTGGCTCGCGAATCCCTATTCGGATGCGGCCAGGCTCGCGGACTCCGCGGACCACCAGATCGGCGATGTCCAGGCGCGTTCCTGGATGCTTCGAGGCAGGCGGTCCGAGGTGCAGCCATCGGGGCGATCGACCTCGGGCAGACTCAAACAGAGCCGTGTCGACCAGCGGCAGCTGGGATTCTCGACGACCCGCGCGTAGTAGAGGGCATCCCGCTTCGGGTCGAAGGCCGGATCCTCCCAGATCCCACAAAGGGAGGCGGCCCCGGGGCCCCGGGGCGCGCAGGTCGCCAGGTCGACACTCGCCCCATTGAGGGGATCACCCGCGACCTCATGCACCTCCTGGTGAAAGAGTCCCTCGTCATCTACCCAGCCCTTGATGATCTGGATTCGTTGCAGAAGCCCTCCCGCTCTCCCCTTCGTTCCCGGATCGGCGAGCGCGGAGACGGCAAAACGAGGTGCCGCGGCTCCCGGGGGCGGGGCCGGGAGCTGACTCCCCATGGGCACCCCAGCCGCATACCCCGCCGGGGCGAATTCGCTCCGAGCGCAGATCTCCGGATCGAGATTCCAGCCGGCGAAGAAGCGGGGCTTGATCCTCGGGCCGCTGGTCGCAAAACTCTCTCGACGCTTCAGGGCATCGAAGATCGAATCCCGGGAATTCTCTTCCGCCCAGACGCCCGCCAATCCTCCCGGATTCCAGAACGACGGGCCCCGCTTCTGTTCACCAACCGTCAGCAACATCTCCGTGGTCGCACCGAATTTATAGGGGAATTCGTATTCGCTCACGGCACCCGGAGTCGACATATGATTGTCCGTACTGCCGATGAAGCCGAAAGAATAGGGATTCACCCCGATGCGCTTCTGCTCACGCAATCCCTGCAATAGCGCGTAGCGCGCGAAATCCGTCCGGGAGGTGCAGCCGCGGGCCGCCTGGGCCCCGCGTCCCGCCCCTTCCTCGCAATCTTCGAATTCCTGTCCACCGAGATCCCTCACCTTCTCGAAACCGCAGAGCTCATCCCTTGCCCCCACGACGCCATACATGCCATTCCGACACTCGCTCTCGCCCTTGATCTGCATCATCTCGACGATCGGCTCAAGACGCGCCCGCAGCGCAGCCTCCCTGCGTTGTTCCTCGAGGGGGAGGTCGGCGTATTCGACCGCGAACATCTGCCCATTCGAGAGATTGGGGTTATGGGGAATGGCGATCGCTTCACAGCCGCTATTCGTATCGTTGCAGAGATCCACCAGTTGGTGTCGCAGGTCGATCTCCCTTGGAGTTTCCAGGGAGGAGATGGGAAATTCCGGAGAGATTTCATTTCTCAGGATGATGTTTCGATGCACCTTCGTCGAATAGGGGGAATGGCTGTATTCCCAGGCGTGAAAGGTCGTGAAGGTACAAGCATCCGAGCGATCGTAGAAAGTTTCGGCAGCCGCCTGATTCGCGCGCCAGACGGCTCCCAATTCCTCGCGGCAGATGGAATCTTCCTTTCCACAGACATCCGAACGCCGACCCATCAGATCCAGCAATCCGGCGATGCGCGCGCGGAAGCCCTTGAGTCCGAGTATCCTCGCGAGCCAGGATTGGTCTTCGCCGCGGTAGATCCGGCAGCCCGGACTGTCATAGGTCAGGGAACCCGGGCGGGTACAGAGGGAAACCTCCGCCATCCACTCGGCGTGATCGGTTACGGCGGCAAAATCCAGGGGACGATCGATTCGTGCCGAGCGTGGATCCGCCTGGGAAGAACCGGGATAGATCTCGATTTCCTCGCCTTTCGCATAGCGATAGGCATCCTCGGGCGTCGTCCGCGTCCCCATCGCATTCGCATCCATCGATACGCGGGTATGAACGTGCAGATCGCCAAAGAGCGCCTGCTTCTGCGGGAGATGGCTCGCGCAAGCGGTGCGGGGAGCAATCTGCCGAGCGGAGGCCGCTGCGGCAGGTGGTGACCAGGGATCCGCGGAGGGTTCGAAGCCACACGCCGGAACGAGCACCAGCAGACCCGGAAATGCAAGCCATCGGAGCCACCTGGTTCTGAACATCATTTCCTCCATTTCGCTTTGATCAGGCTAGTTCTTTCTACCGGCCCTGGGAACTGCGTCCCCGGCCCGGAATCCAAAAAGAGGCTCCTCCGGGCCGGTCGATCCCGCGAATCCCGCCTTCCGGCATGCCAAGAAATCACTCGCATCGTGTCGCCGAGGGGATCCATGAGTCGTATCCTTCAGCACGACCCCGGAGCATCATCCGGAAGAAAATTCCCCAATGCGAAGAAAAGAAGGAGAACCGCCATGAAGGCAGCGGTCATGCGTGCCAACAATGCCCCCCTCGAAATCGAGGAGATCGACATCGACGAACCCGGCCAGGGGGAGGTCCTCCTGAAGACCGCCGCATCGGGCATCTGCCATAGTGATCTCACGGTGATCGAGGGAGGACTTCCCGTGCCTCCCCCCTGCATTCTTGGCCACGAACCGGCGGGTGTCGTGGAAGCGGTCGGAGAAGGTGTCATCGACTTCGCACCCGGGGATCACGTGATTGGCTGCATTACCTCCTGGTGTGGCGTCTGTAAATTCTGCACCGGCGGCCGGCCCTATCTCTGCCCGACACAATTCGCCGGGCGGCCCGAGGGTTCAAAGTCTCGACTCTGCGCCGCGGGAGGGGATCCGATCTTTCAATTCGCGAATCTCTCCTCCTTTGCAGAGAAGATGCTGTGTCCCGAGCGTTCGCTGGTCAAGATTCGCGACGATATGCCCCTGGATCGAGCGGCACTGATCGGCTGTGGGGTCACCACGGGTCTCGGTGCGGCTCTGAATACCGTCCACATCCCGTCCGGGGCGAGCGTCGTGATCATCGGTTGCGGTGGCGTCGGACTCTCGGCCCTCCAGGGGGCTCGCATCGTCGGCGCGGGGCAGATCATCGCCGTCGATTCCCAATCCTGGAAGTTCAGCCTCGCCCAGAAGCTCGGCGCCACGCATTGCGTCGACGCCACGGATGGCGATCCGGTCGCCGCAGTCCATGAACTCACGGGCGGCGGTGCGGACTTCGTCTTCGAGTGCATCGGCCTGGTTCCGACGGTACAGCAGGCCATCGGCATGACGGGACGTGGGGGCACCACCGTATTGGTCGGCGTGGTCCCCGTGACCGAGATGGTTCCGATTTCGGCTGCCGATCTGACCCTGCAGGAGAAGAAGGTGACGGGTTCCTATATGGGCTCGAATCGCTTCCGCTTCGATATGCCCAAATACGTCGAGTTCTACCTCGACGGACGATTGCATCTCGACGAGATGATCTCCTCGCGGATTCCCCTCGCGGAGATCAATGATGCCTTCGACCTCATGCGCAAGGGCGAGGCGGCACGCCAGGTGATCGTCTACGAATAGGATTCGATCCATGTCCGATGCATTCATCGTCCGATTCTCGACCTCGGCCGGCATTACGTGGCTGATCCAAAACGTCGCTTCAAAGCTGGATCCCCTGATCTTCAAGGCCAGCAATGGGCGTCTGACCTCGATGGGCGTGCCCAGCATGCCGATGCTCACCCTGACGGCCGTCGGGAAGAAATCGGGCCGACCCAGATCCGTCCACCTCGCCTGTATCGAATATGAGGGGGACCATCTGGTGGTCGCGAGCGCCATGGGACAGGAAAAACATCCAGCCTGGCGATATAACCTCGACGCGAATCCGCGGGTCGAGGTCCAGATCCGCGGAGAAGAATTCGGCGCCGATGCAAGCGTACTATCGGATAGGGAAAAAGCCGCTGTATGGCCTGAGATCCATCGGGCCATTCCCCAGATGAAGGTCTACGAGAGCAGGACCCAGCGCAACATTCGGGTCTACCGCCTGGTGCGGATCGCCTCGTAGTGAAGACTGAATACAGAGGGAGTCGGCTGGGGAGCCCATCCTATGCTTTCAACTTGGAAGACAATCAGCGGAAGGAAGATTCATGACGAAGAAATACAGAGCCATCCAATGGGCGACGGGTGTAGTTGGAAGCAGTTCCCTCAAGGCGATTCTCCGACACCCCCAGATCGAACTCGCCGGCGTGAAGGTCTACAACGACGAAAAGGCGGGACTCGATGCGGGGGAGATCATCGGCGGCGAAAAGACGGGAATCATCGCGACCCAGGACGTCGACGAGATCATGGCCATCGATGCCGATTGCGTGATCTACTGCCCCCTGCCCTGGGATCTCGGCGAAATCTGCCGGCTGCTCGAATCCGGCAAGCATGTCATCACACCCTGCCCCTACTGGTTTCCCTTCATCCAGGACCCCGATGTCGCCAAGTCGATCGACTCCGCGTGCAAGAAGGGCAACGTCAATATGCATGCCTCGGGCTGCAATCCCGGGGGCATCGCCGAGCGCTTTCCCCTCACCTTTACGGGCTGGTGCAATCGAATCGACCGCATCACGATGACCGAATGCGGGGACTGCCGAACCTATAGCTCCGAGGGAGTCATGCGCAATCTGATGAATCTCGGAAAGACGCCCGAGCAGGCCTCGCATAATCCCTTGAAGTCGATGTTGGCCAGAAGCTGGTACCAACCCATCGACATGATCGCCGAAGGCCTGGGGAGCCAGGTGGCTTCCTACGAGGCCAAGCATGATTTCATCCTGGCCAATCAGCCGATCGAAACCGCCGTGGGAATCATCGAGGAGGGGACGATCGCCCTGAACCACTACCAGCATATCGGAATCACCCACGAGGGCACCGAGATCATCCAGGAGCAGATCTGGTACGTGGATGACATCGCACAGACTCGCTTGCAGTCAAAAATGGACATTCCCCGGGAGTCGGGCTGGCGCATCAAAATCGAAGGCGACGTCAACCTCAACATCGATATCGACTTCCCGCCGGAGCTGACCCAGGATGAAAGAGTCGCCCAGGGACTCAGCACGACCGCCTTTCACGTCGTGAATTCCGTGCCCCTGGTCTGCGAAGCCGAGAATCCGGGTATGAAGACCTTCCTCGACCTCCCCATGATTACGGGCCGCATGGGAACTCATAGGACGGATCGCTGACGAGCAATGGCATCCCCGTCACGAGGCAGATCATGCACGGATTGAAGAACCTGCGCATCGTCGACTTCTCCACCGGAGTCGCCGGCCCCTATTGCAGCAAGCTCTTTGCGGATGCGGGAGCGGATGTCATCAAGGTGGAGACTCCGGAGGGAGATCCGCTGCGCGGATGGTCCGTGGGCGGGGAGGATCTCGGGGATCGGGATGGAGCATTCTTCCGCTACCTGAATGCCTCGAAGCGCAGCGTGATCGGAACCCTCCAGGATCTCCTCGCAGACGCGTCGGAAGCAAATCCCCGCGGCGATGAGATCCGGGAACTGGTCGCCGATGCAGACCTGCTGATCGAGGATGCCCCTCCCGGCAGCCATGACCCCGGCGCGCTATGCGAGCATCATCCCGGCCTCGTCCTGCTTTCGATCACGCCCTTTGGCCTGAGGGGGCCGATGGCCGACCGCCCCGCCACGGATTTCACCCTGCAGGCGGAAGGGGGATCCCTGGGTGCCCGGGGACGCCCCGGCGGCGAGCCCTATCAGGCGGGGGGGGGCATCGCGGCCTGGACCGGGGGATGCTTTTCCGCCGTCGCAGCCCTGGCGGCCATCCGCCGCGCCCAGGTTACGGGTCGGGGGGAGCACATCGATTTCTCGCTCCATGAAGTAACCGCCCTCGTCACGAATTGTTATCTGGATCTGATGTGGGGCATCCTGGGGCGGCCGCCGGTGGTCGGCTCACTTCCGAATCTCGAGACGCCATCGATCGAAAGGACCCTCGACGGCTTCGTGGGATTCACCACCTACTCGGCCCAGCAGATGTCCGACTTCCTGCTGATGATTGGCCGTGACGATCTGCGAGAATCCGGTGAATTCGATCAATTCGCCCAGCGGCTGTCGAATCTCGAGGAGTGGGAGGAGATCGTTCACGCCTATACGCATTCGCACCCCACCGATGAAATCATCGAGATGGCCCGCACCTTGCGAATCCCGGTAGCCCCGATCTGCAATGGGCAGACGATCCTCGAAGAGGAACAACTCAAGGCACGAGGCGCATTCGAGGACGACCCATCCGGGGAGTTCAAGCGCCCCCGTCCGCCCTATCGCATCGACGGCCAGGAGCCTGCGAAGGCGGGCCCGGCTCCCCGCCTCGGAGAGCATTCGGGAAGAATCGAAAGCAGGCAGATCCAGCGACCCCAGCCGGGCCCGGAAGGCCATCTCCCTCTGAAGGGCATGCGGATCATCGATGCGACGGCCTGGTGGGCAGGACCCATCGCCACCCAGATGCTCGCCACCCTGGGCGCCGACGTGATTCACGTGGAATCGATCCAGCGAATGGACGGCGGTCGTTCGATCGGAGGGACCTTCGCCGCGCAACATACCGCCTGGTGGGAATGCAGTTTCGTCTACCTCTCCGCCAATGTGAACAAGCGTGGGATGACCCTGGATCTTTCCAATCCGAAGGGATTGGAAATCTTCGAATCCCTGATCGCGGGAGCTGACGCATTGGTAGAGAACTTCAGTCCCCGGGTGATGAATGACTTCGGAATCCTCTGGGAGAAGGTGCAGGCCCTCAACCCGCGCTGTCATTATGTGCGCATGCCGGCCTTCGGCCTCGACGGTCCCTGGTCCGAAAACGTGGGCTTCGCGGCGACGATGGAGCAGATGGCGGGCTTGTCCTGGTTGACGGGGCACGTCGAGGACCAGCCCCGGATTCAACGCGGGCCCTGTGATCCCCTCGCCGGCATGCATGCGGCCTTCGCCCTGCTCGTCGCGATGGCGGAGCGGGATCAGAGCCAACGCGGACACTTCGTGGAGTGCGCGATGCTCGAAGCGGCCCTGAATGTCACCGCCGAGCAGGTCATCGAATTCAGCGCCTATGGGAATCTGATGCAGAGGCAGGGAAATCGGAGCCCGGAAGCGGCACCCCAGGGCCTCTACGGCTGCCGGGATCATCATATTTCCGAAAATCCGCGATGGATCGCGATCTCCGTCGCCAGCGAAAAGCAGTGGCAAAGCCTTCTGAATTGGCTCGGCCGCCCCGCATGGGCCCAGGCGATCGGAAGCGACCTCCTCTCCCGGCGCAGTCGGCAGGATCAGATCGACACAGAACTGCGCAGGATCTTCGCCGAGCGGGAGCGGGACGAGTGTATCTCAGAACTGATCGAAGCCGGCGTGCCGGCCGCGGCCGTGGTCGATCCCCGCAGCCTCGCCGAGCACCCACAACTGGTTGCACGCGATTTCCTGGAGGAGATCGAACATCCCGTCGTGGGCATGCAGGCGACCATGGGGGTGCCCTTTCGCTATCGGAGTGTCAAATCCTGGCTATGCCGCACGGCTCCGATGCTCGGAGAACACAACGGAGAAATCCTGCGCGAACTCGGCCTTTCGGACGCTGAGATCCAGGAACTCGTCGCCCGGAAAGTCATCGGAGACTGGCCCGAAGGCGTGGCATCCTGATGCGGAAAAAGGGATTCTCCTACGCTCTGCCCGGGGAAGGACCCGGCTGAGGGGCATGCGGGAGTTGGCTTGCGACGGAAGGGAAGATTTGTCGAATCGAGACGTTGAAGTCGGTGACGAGGAATTGGTATTGCGCTTTCCCCATGCACGTATCGATCATGACAACAAAGATCTATACCGCGGCTGGCTGCGGCGGGAATTGCGGATCCACCGCTGCCGGGAATGCGAACGCTGGCACCATCCCCCCCGACCCATCTGCCCGCACTGCTGGTCGACGAAAATCGTCCCGACGCCCGTCTGCGGTCGTGGCAAGATCTTCCTGAAGATGCTCCTCCATCAGGGACCCGAGGTCCCGGAAGTCGACTACCGGGAGGGTCCCCATCCCGTGATCACGGTCGAACTCGAGGAGCAGACCGGCCTGCGCTTCACCAGCACGATGCTCGAGTGCGCGAGCGACGAGATCGAGATCGGCATGGCGGTGGAGTTGGTCTGGACCGAGCGTCACGCTGCGCCCTTTCCCGCTTTTCGGCCCGCTTCCCCATCGGCGGAGCAATGACGATGTCGCGCAATCCGATCCAGGATCAGGTGGCGATCGTCGGATTGGGGACGACTGGCTTCAGCCGCGACGCCGAAGGACGATCCTCGGCGTCGTTGGGGATGGAAGCCGCCACCCGGGCGATTCAAGACGCGGGCCTCAGCGCCGGGGATATCGACGGCATCACGGCCGTCGCCGAACCGGGCGCCCCGAGTCCCCAAGAAGTGGCCGCGATGCTCGGCACACCCAATGTAACCCACTTCTCCAGCCCTCAACCCATCGCCATCTTCGGCCTGATCGACGCCATGAACGCGATCTTCTCCGGAGCCTGCGAGAACGTACTTCTGCTCTTCTCGATGTTGCGCCTGCCCTGGGCTTCGCGTTCAGCGGCAGCGGATCCCTTCCGCCGCCACCTCAGCATGGGGGTGACGCTGATTCCCGAAACCCTGATGGGAGCGCCCGCCTACGCGGCCTGGGCGAGCCGCTATATCCACGAATACGGGGCGCGCCGCGAAGACTTCGGATACGTGGCCCTGAACAGCCGCGCCAATGCCGCCCACAATCCCCTGGCCGCCATCCGAACGCCTCTCGACATGGAGGGCTATCTCTCAGCCCGCATGATCCGCGACCCCCTCTGCCTGCTCGATATGGATATGCCCGTGGACGGCGCCGACGCCTTCGTCCTGACCCGCGCCGAATGCGCCCGCAATCTTCCCCATGCCCCTATCCTGATCCACGCGGCGACGGTGGGGTTGGTGGATGGCGGCGACGAGGATCAACTCCCGGATCTGAAGCGCCACGGGCAACACGTGGTCGTCGAAAAACTGCGGGCGAAGAGCGATCTCTGGCTGGATGAGATCGACGTCCTCTTTCCCTATGACGGCTTCACGATCATCACCCTGGGCTGGCTCGAGAATCTGGGCTTCTGCGGACCCGGAGAGGGGGGACGCTTCCTCGAATCTCATTGGGATCCCAAAGGGGGTCGGGCGCTCATCGATGGTCGAATTCCCATCAACCCACACGGCGGATCCCTCTCCGAGGGCGCGACCCGGGGATCCGGACATCTGCGCGAGGCCACGATGCAATTGCGGGGAATGGCCGAAAGGCGTCAGGTGCCCGGGGCGCAGACCGCACTCCTCACCACGGGTGGATTCTTCTTCAATTCCCAGGCTGCCATCCTGAGGCGCGCCTGATCCGGGATCGAATCCCGATCCAGCCAGAGTCGGATGATCGGGAGCGCGCAAACCCCGGCGAGCGGGCCCTCAGACGGATAGCTCCGGAGCGGCCCGGCCCGCGATCAGGGGCAGATCCAGGTAGGTAGCGATGCCGGGAGCCGCCCGGCATACATAGGGAACCGCACTGACGCAGTGAATCGCCGTGGCCACGATCCCGGGATTTCTCTTGAGTCCCGCTGCGACGGATTCGGGATGCCAGCCGTGGAAGGTCACTTTGGCGGAGGGATCGCCCTGGACCTCGATCTCGAAACGTTCGCCCTCGGATCCGAAATTCCAGGCGGGATCCAGAGAGGCCTCACCCATAAACCAATTCGTACGCACCGTAATCACGGGCTCGCCACGACACAGCCCCTCCCAGGTGAAGCGCTGGGCGGCCACCAGCCCGGGCTCGATCGGGCCGATCGGGGAATCGATGGCTTCGGTCGCGACGGCGACTTCATGATTCGTTCGCCTCTCGGGGTCGAGGGCAAAGCCGAGTTCGGCGGCCACCATATCGATGGACTGGCCAAAGCCCGTGCCCAGGGCGTGCAGCATGGGATTGCCCGCAGCTTCCTCGGGTGTCTTTCCGAAGCGGAGAATATCCCGAACGACGAGAGGAGCCCCGTAGGTGCGAAGATCCGAGAATTCCTCGGCTCGAACGTGGGTGATGGCCCGGGAAAGGGCTGAAATCATCAGGGGAAAGCGTTCGGTAATGCCGCCCGGATGAATTCCGGTCCCGTGCAGGGTCGACCCGCCCTTCGCACAGGCCTTCTCGAGATCGGAAGAATCCCGGCCGTCGGAATTCCCGGGATAGAAGAAGTCGAGGGGGGTCACGACATTCTTGCCCGATTCCAGGATGCGACAGACCTCCTGGCGCTGGGCCATGATGGGAGCATAGAGAACGCAATCGGCATCGAGACCGAGAAGTGCATCCGCATCGTCGGTCGCCGCCAACTGCAACGGGTCGAGCCCGCAGAGTTCACCGACATCGCGTCCGACCTTCTCCGGATCGTGAACCCAGACGCCCACGAGTTCGAGTTCGGGATGGGAAAGGATTCCCTGGATGGCCGAACGGCCCACGCCCCCGGTCGCCCATTGGATCACCCTATAGGACATCGAGCCCTCCTCTCTCCAGCATCTCTCTCAAGCGTCTCAATCCACCGACCCGATGCTCTCGCTCACCTCGCCCAGGCCTCTACCAACCCACCCGAATGCCGCCCGAATCGCGCAGCAGAACCGAGCGAGGCAGCCATGGCGTGGAATCTATCTTTCGGTGTAGACCAGGCTTGCTCGATTGTCGATCCCGGGACTACTGCGGGCCCCCTCAAAGAAGAAATGCGGTAGCGTGGAAGCTCCGAGGGGCGAGGATCTGATGGCAATTTCGATCGAGAGCGTGATGCACGTCAATGTGAACTGCTCCGACCTCAATCGCTCCCTGGCCTTTTATCGCGACTTCGCGGGCCTCGAAATGGCGAGTCATACCCTCCCCCTGCCCCAGGAAGGCGCGGGCTTCGGCCTTCCGGGCCAGGTGCAATGGGATGCGCATATCCTCCATGATGCACGGGGCTATGGGGGCCCCGGCCTCGACCTGCTCGAATGGAAAGAACCCGCGCCCAGGGGACGCCCCAGCGCCGAGGCCAATCACCTGGGATTTTTTCGGATCTGCCTGCTGGTTCCCGATCTCGACGAGGTCTACCGGCGCGCCCGGGCCGGGGGCATCGTCTGCGAAAGCCCGCCCCTCGAAATCTCCGTCGACCCCGAGAGTGGCCTGAGGGTGCGCGTCCTTCTCTGCCGGGATCCCGACGGAACGGCCATCGAATTCGTCGAAGAAGGCGGCGTTTCCCAAACACAATTGATCCACGTCAACGTGAATTGCTCGAGTCTCAGACGATCCCGGGAATGGTATCAGCGGGTTCTCGGCCTGGAAGTTCGGGGCGGCTCGCGCCCCGGAAGAGTTTCCGGCCGGGCCTTCGGATTCGAGGCAGAGGTCGAATGGGAAGCCGACTTTCTCTGGCCACCCGGCCAGAGCGCCTTCGCAATCGACCTGCTCGAGTGGAAGACGCCGACGCCAATCGGCAGCAGTGCCGCCTCTGCGAACCAGCTCGGGATCTACCGCATGGCCTTCATGGTCAAGGATATCCACGCCTGCCATGACGAGTTGCTCCGCCAGGGCGTCGGATGTCCGGCGCCGGTCTTTCTCGACATGGGGCCGGAGATCCCCCTGGACGGCGTCTGGGCCCTCTTCTTTCCCGATCCGGACGGAACCTGCCTGGAACTGATCGAAACCCCCAGCCTCCAGGCATCCGGGAACGAATTGGAGTCGATACCGCCTCGGCCCTAGTCCCCCGATCCCGCCGCGAAATCCGAGATCTCGGGTCCGATCCTCTGGGTGAGCGGGGCCAGCGCATCCACATCGAAATTGAAGACTTCCGCGGCATTGCCCCCCAGCATGGCGTGGGTCTCCTGCTCGGGAATACCCTTGAAGGCCTCGACGACCAGGCTCTTGCTATCGGGCCAGGTGCCCTCGGGATGCGGATAATCGCTCGTCCACATCAGGTTTCCGACGCCAATATCGTGGCGCGCCTCGACCTCATCCCGTGTCAGAAACGAACCCACCCAACAATTTTGATCGAAATATTCGCTGGGTTTCATCGAGAGATTCTCGTGAAAATCGCCCATCTTCGCATTCATCCGATTGGCGGTGAAACGCTGGTCCATCATCTTCAGCAATGACGGAGCCCAATCGACGCCACCCTCGGAGATCAGGAATTTCAGCTTGGGATGTCGCTCGAAAACGCCGCTCCAGATCAGGTACCACATCGGGCGCACCGACCACCACACGACCTCGGTAACGTAGATGCCCACGCTGCCGGGAAGCTTTTCGATATCCGGAGCCGCGGCCACGTGGGTATGAATCGGCATCTCAAGATCCGCGCAGGCGGCCCAGATGGGTTCGTAACGCGGATGATGGTAGGCGGGAAGGGGTTCCCAGAGCGAGGGAATCAGGATGCCCCCTCGCAATCCGGCATCGCGGGCCCACTCGATCTCGGCCAATGCCGCCTCGATATCGTGCAGAATCGGAACGATCGCCAGACCCGCGCGTCGCTGGGGCTCCAGGGCACAGAAATCGGCCGCCCAGCGGTTGTGGGCATGCGCACCGGCCAGCTGCAATTCGGGGTCGCAGTCGGTACGCAGGGCCAGTCCCGCTCCGAAGGGCGGAGAATTTCCGCCCGTCAGGCCATCCGGGAAGACCACCTCGCCCACCACGCCGTCGCCATCGAGCGCGTCATTTCTCCGCTTGGAATCCCAGGCACCCGTCAGCCCTTCCTCCTTGCCTCGCTCCCATTCCTCGGCAAATTCCGCGACCATGAACGCCTTCGCCCCTTCTTCGAATTGGGCGATATGCGCGGCGAGCTGGTCATCGTATTGCTCCCTGTACTTCGGATCGACGTAATCGCGATAATTCCCGGGTCGCAATCCGGCATGGCAATCGGATGAAATCATCAGGTGACGGCTCATTTTCGTTTCCTCCCTGGATCGTTTATTCCTTCTGTCTTTTCTTGATCTACGCCGGCTTCGAGTAGAACTGTCGCGCCCACTTGCGGAATTCGATCAGCGGAGTGTCCGCCTTGCAGAAAACCGGGCTCTCGATATGGATCTTATTCGTCCAGACCTGCCAATCATCCATGACGCCCTTCGTGATTCCCTCGAACCACTCTTCTCCCGCGGTATCGATGGTATTCCGCGTCGCAAAGAGCAACCAGCGCGAAATCGTATTCTGATTGTCGATGGGAGTCGTGGATGAAAACATGAAGAGTCCCGCGCCCGGAATCCCGGTACTCTCAACACTCGACATGCCCAGACACCAGGTATCCCGAACCAGGGGAACACGAATCGGACCATCGGGTGTCATCTGTTCGAAATAGCTGACGGCCTTCAGAAAACGACCGTCGTCGGCGATCTCGAATTCAGTCTCCGGAACGTCGGTCGCCGAGTGCACATAGCGAAAATGGACGGGGTCCATGTTGTTTTCGGCCATATCCTGCATATGAACGGGAACCTCGAGATCGAATGTGCGGGGCTCACACCATTCGGGATCCTCCAATTGGGAAACAGTGGGAACCTCCCATTCCGGCGGATTCTCTTCGGCATGGTGCCAGACGAAGATCATGAGGTTGCGCTCGACAACATCCCAGGAGCGAACGCAGGCCCGTTTCGGAATTTCATCGCAATAGGGAATGTCCGTACACTCGCCACTATCCCCATTGAATTGCCAGCCATGCTGGGGACAGCGAACGGTTTCCCCCATGACCCGACCGCCCTCGCCCATATGAATCCCCAGGTGAGGACAGTAGGCGGAGAGAACCTTGGCCCCACCCGAGCGCGAGCGAAAGAGCACCAACTCGTGGCCGAAGCAGTGAACGCGTTTCACCTCGCCCGGATCGAGTTCTTTGCTCCAAGCGACGGCATACCAACCGTTGGGAATGCCGGGATCCTTGTCGACGAGTTCAGTTCTCGATGCACCATTACGCTGGGTCATTGCAATTGCTCCTCCTTCGAAGTCGTCACCGGGTCTGCGAGCGCTCTCGCACGAGCGCCCGGAGCGGGGGTCCAGAACGAGCCTCCGCTGCAGAAATGAAGCCTCCGGGTGGCCCGAGAGATCCACCACGCCGATTGTTGCCGGCGTGGTATGCCGGGACCGCTCCCGCTCTCAAGCGGCCTATCCCCCCTGCCCCAGAAGCCTCTGCTGATCGCATGTGTGCACTCTAGTATAAACTTACATGATCATGCAAGATTATATCTTGATGTACATATTGGGACATTTCGCCCCGGAGGCGAAGGAATCAGCGCTGCGACGGACGCGGTGGGGTAATTCGATCTGCTCGAATTCCCGAACTCCCGCAAATGCCACGCATCACGTGCGAATTTCCGGTGCAAAGCGAGGGCCCACGGAATTCGCTCCGCCGCGGGCGGCGACTCCGCCGGATGCGGGCGAACCGGATTGGGAAGGAATGCGCCATGGCGGGGGAAGACGAGGCCAAAGGGAAGGGTCCCGCAAGCGCGCGGCCGACCCGGGTCGGGCCCGGATCCGAATGGCACACCACGCGCGAGCGCTCGAAGCGATTCAGGCGATCGAAGTCCATGTCTGCCACGGAGGCGGTCGTTTCAGATCTCGCCCCATCTTTCGATCAGGCGATCCGCCAGGGATTTCTTCCAGGCCTCCATCGGCTCGAAATCCTCCTCCTCGCGATGGGCGGCCTCGGTCTCGGCGACGATTTCGGCGTCGCTGAGTGAAAGATCCAGGGGATCCACCACCGGTTGGCGCACGTGCCAGGGAGAGTCCGCAAAACATTCGATCGGATTGCCCTCGGGATCGGGAAAGTAGATCGACCAGCCGCGGCCGTGGGAGATCGGCAGGAAGCGAGAAACGCCGGCCTTTTCTGCCGCCTCCTTCATGGCCCGGAGTTCCGCCAGGTTCGCGACGTGAAAAGAGAGTTGATTGACCACGCCCGCCTCGATACCCGCATCCTGGCGGCCCTCCACCAGGGCGATCTGATGATGCTCCTCGGGATCGGCACTCAGGAATACGATCTGAGGGTCTCCCGGGAGCGGCAGCCTGCCCCGATCGGTAATCTCCAAACCGAGCGGACCGGTATAGAATTCCAGCATCGCCTCCATATCGTGAACGTGGATGCCAATATGGCTGAAACGAAGTCGGGGAGCACTGGCCATCATTCTTCCCTTCTCTTCTCTTCTCTTCCGTGTTGAGAGCGTCCAGAATCCATCCGTCAATGCCGATCGATTGGCAGTCGGGCAATCAGCGCGGCCTCTTCGGGGGCTACGCCCAGGCTGCGAAGCACGAGTTCCGCCGCAATTTCCGCACCCCCTTCGACCGGCTTCGCGGAACTCAGAACTCCGATCAGGGCGCCGTCGATAAAACTCCAGGTCGCTCGCAAATTCGAAACCAGGAAGCGGCCGACGGCGATGCCACGGTTCATATCCTCCACGGGCGGCGCCCCCATCCCCTCGGCGAGTCGACGAAAGGGCGTCCCGGACTGGAAGACATACCAATGCCAGAGCGGATCGGCGCTGATCGATTGCAGGGCAATCCGAATGCCCGTTGCGAGACGTAGCGCCGGATCTTCCCTGCCCTCGGTCAGGCGATCCACGCGCTCGTGTATTCGTGCGGCCAGTCGGTCGATGACCGGGCGAAGCACCTCGGCCTTGGTATCGAAATGCAAGTAGAAGGTGCCATGGCCCACATGGGCCGCATCCGTGATGTGCTCGACGGTCACGGCCTCGACCCCGCGCTCGCGCATGAGTTTCTCGGCGGATTCCACGATTCGCTCCCGGATGCCCGCGCGTCGCCGCTCGCTGCGGCTCGCACCCGATTCAGGGTCGTTCTGAGGCATGACCATAACCCAATTATGACTAACTTCATTATTGACTCAAGTCATTGCAGGACTAAAATTGCTGAAATCACGCAGAAATGGGAGCCCCAATGGAACTCCAGGATGTAGCCCCGGCGGCCCGGGCGTTGACTGCCGTGAGCTCCGAGCGAGCGGAGAAAACGGAAGCAGCGCGGCGACTGCTGCCCGAGGCGGTGCATGACCTCGGGGAGGCGGGAATGTTCCGACTCCACCAGCCCAGGCAATGGGGGGGCTTCGAGTTGGATCCAGCCGCAGTTGTACGGGCCAGCGCTGAAGTCGCCCGGGGCTGTGGCTCGACCGGCTGGTGCCTGGGCATCCTCGCCGTGCACAACTGGATGTTGGGCCTCTACGATGAGCGCGCCCAGCGGGATGTATGGGGCGAGAATAGCGAGACCCTGCTCGCCGCCTCCTTCGCACCGACCGGCCAGGCGAAATGGGTCGGCAGCGACATCGAGGTCAGTGGTCGCTGGTCTTTCGCCAGCGCATGCGACGCCTCGAGTTGGATGATGGTGGGTGCCATGCTGCCATCGGATGGCGGCGCCCCGGATCTCAGGATGTTCCTGGTTCCGAATCAGGACTACCGAATCGACGATAATTGGCATGTGAGCGGCCTGGCGGGAACGGGTAGCAAGGATATCGTGATCGATGGCGCGATGGTGCCCGAATACCGCTCCCTATCCCTGCCGGGAGCCATGGCGGGACACTCGCCCGGCCGCGAACTCTACTCGGACAGCCCCCTCTACCGGGTCCCCTTCGGGACCATGTTGCTCTTCGCCCTGGCGGGGCCCGCATTGGGAATGGCCCGCGGAGCCTACGCGACGTTTCTGGAACGGGCCCGCACCCGCTTGATCACCTACAGCGCGGAAAAACAATCCGATCAGACCCCGACACAAATACTTCTCGGCGAAGCCAGTTATCGGCTGGATGCGGTCGAACTTCTATGGGAACGCGATCTGACCGAAATCGCGGAAAGGACCCGGGAGAACCGCGATTTCAGCATCGAGGAACGGGCCCGCTACAAGCGCGACGTCGGCCAGGGCCTGCGGACCTGCCAACAGGTGGTGGCGGAACTCTCCGCCGCAAGCGGTGCCCACGGCATCTTCCGTTCGAATCCGATCCAGCGGGCCTTCCGGGACACTCATGCCATGACGACCCACGCGGCCCTGGACCCCTCCCAGTCCGCCTGCGCCATCGGTCGCATCGAACTCGGCCTCGATCCGGCCACCGTTCTGATCTGACTTCGCAGCGGCATCGAATCCGAGAGGGGCGCCGCCCTCCCCGGCCATAGCCACCTCTCCAGAGGCGGTCGCGGATACCATCGCGGATGGTCTATTCTTCCGGACTCCGGCCGATCCCTACTACGATCGCCCCACTTCGAATCGCCCATCATTCCAATAGCCGCCCGAGGAGCAATTGCAGGGCGAGAGATGGAAATAGAAAAAGAAAAGAGGAGAGCAGCCAATGTCAGCCCCCCAGAATCAGCCCGGCGAAATTTCGGGTTGGCCGATCCTGAAGATCCAATACCGCAGTGATCCCGAAAAACTTGCCGCACTCTTGCCACCGGGTATCGAGCCCGGCGATCAGCCCAATGTATATCTCAACATCTACAACGTACCCGTGCCCGATGAGCCGGAGAATGGCGTGCTCATCATGGTCGAGGCCGTCTACCGGGACACCCCGGGCCTCTACACCCTGGGCTATGGAATCGATCAGGAATCCGCCATCATGATCAGCCATGACATGAACGGACAGCCCAAATATCCCTCGGATATCACCTACTACAGAATGGGGGATCGCGTAACGGCCCGTTGTAGCCACCAGGGCTATACCTTCATCGAATTCGAGGGCAACGTGACGGGCCCCGACTCGGACCTGCCCGAGTACGAGGAGAACGAATGGTGGATCAAGGTATCGCGAGCCGTGGGCGGTGCCGAGAAGAGCTACGACTTTCCTCCCCATGTCGTGCGGGTCCGTAGCAACTATGGAACGAGCTATCGCGAGGATGTCGATGGCGTATTGACGCTGCGCGAGAGCCCCTGGGATCCGATTCAGGAACTCCTGCCGGTGCGCGAATATCTGTCGGCCAGACTCGATACGCCGATCTGGCTCGGCCGGGAGATCAGCCTTGAGGGCGCCCTGGATCCGGATGCCTTCTGGCCCCATGTGGACACGATCGGCGGCTCACGCTGGCCCGGTCAGAGTGGGGGACCTCGGCGAAATTCCTGAGATCCGACTTCCAAGATCCGACTTCGAGGCGAAGCTCTTTCTTCTTTGAGTCTTCCAACGTGAAATTCGTGCTCGTACATGGTGGAGCGCATGGGGCGTGGTGCTGGGAGCGCATGATCCCGCACCTCTCTGGGGCCGCCCTTGCGATCGATCTGCCGGGAAGGGGAAATTCGCCAGCGGATCTGGAAACCGTCACCCTCGACGATTGGGTCGATGCGATCATCCAGACAATCGCCGGAATTTCCTCGGAAAAAATCGTATTGGTCGGGCATTCCCTGGCCGGCATGAGCCTGCCCCGGGTGGCCGCTCGGATTCCTGAAAGACTCGAACGCCTGATCTTCATTTCGTGTTCTATTCCCCCGGAAGGCCGCTCCGTAATCGACATCCTCTCGCCCGAGATCCGTCCTTTGGCCGAGAAAAGCCTCGCAAATCGCGGGACTTCCATGCTCCCGGAGGACACCGCCCGCTCGATGTTCTGCAGCGATATGAATCCCGAGCAAACGCGATTCGTGCTCGATCGGCTGGTTCCGGAGGCGTGGTCTCCACTTCTCGAACCCAGTCGCCTCGCGGGACTCGAATGCGATATCCCCGCGACCTATATCAAGCTGCAGAAGGACGCTGTACTCGCGCCAACACTCCAGGATCAGATGATCGCCAATCTCGGAGCGATCGAGGTGGCCGAACTCGACGCCGGCCACGACGCCATGATCTCCAGCCCCGAGGCATTGGCCCAGCTCATCAATCGGCTCGTGGGCCGCTGAGTCTCGCCGGGGTCCACCCGGCTGCCCCCTACCCCTTGTCCCCCTACCCCCCCTACCCCTTGGCGGAGAGCGCCCTTCGCAGAATCGCCCCCCTTCAGCCACGCATCAATGCAACGATGGCCTACTCATCGACCGCCAGTCGGGTCGCCGAATGCAGCACGCAGCCCGCCCCACCCAGGGCCAGATCAAATTCGACGACGATCACCTCGAAGCGTCCCCGCTGAAGCCATCCCCTGCGCTGAAGGAAAGGATCTTCTGCAACGCCATGGGGACAGTCGACTTGAATCACGAATGCGCTTTCCTCGACCGATCGAGTCTGCTTGCCACAGGACTCGGGAAAATCGACACCGATGCGATAACGACCCGAGAGGGGGTTCGAAAAGTGTACCGCCTCCACACGCGGAGCCGGCGCTCCGCAGCGCAGGTCTTCGAACAGGCGCCCCCCCGATCCACTGGGAGAATTCGCGAAGTACACGGTTTCCTGTAGCGGGTCCGTGATATAGAGATCGAGATCCGCTTCCTCGCCGAAGCTCAATAGGATTCGAAGAGCCGCGGGATCTTCGGGGGGCGGGATCTCTCCCAATCCCTGCTCGAGTCCCACCCATAGCTCGGATTGAAGCGCAGTTGGGCGGCCCCCCACTCGCGATCCGGCCTCGCCGGGAGTTCCATCGCTCGCACAGCCATTCCCGAAGAGCGCCAGCATCAGGAGAAGCGAGGCCAGCGGACGAGCGCATGGGAGGTTATGCTCGAAGCGAGGCCGTGCTCTCCACCCGAAGGGGAGCGAAGTCGGACTGAATCGTACGCGGAGAAACATGATGAGAAGAGTCTATTTGAAGATGAAGGACCTGTCCGGCAACGGCACTCCTTCCACGCTCGAAAGAGGATCTTTTCGCCGAGGGTACGGATTTTCCGGGACTTCCCGCCCCTGCCAGGGGTCGACCATGCTCCCGGGGCTTGGCCTTCTCCAAAGCGCGCTTCCCCGAAAAGCCTTCGGCTTCGGGATCACCCTCTTCTTCGCGCAGTTCCTCGCAGCTCTCTTTCTTGCGGCACCGGCCGGGGCTCTGGGCCAGGAGATCCGCGGACGTGTCAGTGATCTTCAAGGCGAACCCCTCGTGGGCGCAATGGTGAGCTTTCGCCAGGGAGAACCCTTCCACGAGACAACGGTTTTCAGCGATGCCGAGGGTCGCTATTCGACCACCCTCATCGACCCCGCCCTGCCCTTCAGCGCCCGGGCGCGGCGAATCGGCTGGCGGGATCAACGACTATCCGGGGAAGCGCCCACGGCGACTCAGGCGCCGGGGAAGACGATCGAGAATCTGGACTTCGTCCTGGAAAGGGAGACCGATCCAGCACAATTGGCCGCTCAACTCCCGGCCAACCGCTGGTATGCCCTGCTGCTGGAAAGCCTCGACGATCCCTCCGAACGCGAAGAATTGGTGCGCCAATGCACCTACTGCCACCAGCAGGGCAATTGGGCCACACGACGTCCGCGCCAGCCGGAGGAATGGCGCAAGGTATTGGCCCTGATGGCGCGAATGGGAGGGATTCTCTCGCCGGAATTGACGGCCCGAATCCCGGAACTCTTCAACCGGGCCTATGAGCCGAAGACGGCCGTCGCGCGTCTTACCGAGCATCGGAATGATCCGAATTTCGCGCCGCCGCCGAATTCCGAAGTGCGCCGAGCCGAAATCGAAGAATGGCAGTTGGGACATCTGGCTTCGATGCAACACGACCTGACCGTACATCCGGATGGTCATATCTATTCCGTGGACATGACCCAGGACAATCTCTATCGCCTGGATCCACATGATGGGAGCCGGGCGGTTTTCGGACTCCCCCACGGCGAACTCCCCCTCGGCGGTGTGCTGGGGGGAGGTGGCGGGCCAATGCCCCCCAACTCGAACTCCTATGTGGGGCCACATTCCCTCCAGGTCGCCCCGGATGGATCGGTCTGGCTGACCCTGGCCCTGGGCAACCAATTGGCGCGCTTCGATACCGAGAAGGAGACCTGGGAGATCCATCCCCTGGACGAGGGCATCTATCCCCATACCCTGCGCTTCGATCAGCGGGGGCGCATCTGGTACACCATGGCGGTCTCGAATCATATCGGCATGCTCGAGCCCGAGAGCGGGCGGCAACACAGCATTCGACTGCCCAGTACCAGCTTCGGCCAGGCCGTCACCCTGCGCCTGATTCCCTTCATTTTATGGCTCGGCAAATACGTCGACCTGGGAGGAATGGCGACGGGGGAAGGCGGCGACATCACGATGCCCGTCCCCTACGGGATCGATGTGGCTCCAGATGGCGGGATCTGGTTCAGCCAGCTCAATGAGCATCGCATCGGCCGCATCGACCCCGAAGATTTCTCGGTGAAAATGATCAAAACACCGTTCACGGCGCCTAGACGCCTGCGCTTCGACTCGAAGGGGCATCTTTGGATCCCGGGTTTCTCTTCCGGACTGCTCTCGCGCTTCGATCCCGACACGGAAGTCTTCAAGAGCTATCCCCTTCCGATCGAGCCCGCCGGGAGCGATACCCCCTACGCTCTGAATGTCGACCGGAGCAGCGATACCGTCTGGATCTGTGGAACCAATAGCGACAGCCTGATCCGCTTCGAACCCGAGAGCGAGCGTTTCACCGTCTACCCGCTGCCCACCCGCGTCACCTATACGCGCGAACTCGACTTCGATGAGCAGGGCCGCGTCTGGACCTCCAACTCGAATCTTCCAGCCTGGCAGATCGAGGGAGGGACACCCCGGGTCCTGAGGCTGAATCCCCGATAGTCCGGCCGGGTCGCGTCGGGCATGGCCCGTCGCCGAGACAGGGCCCAGTTCTCGCGACCGGATCGATCAGCCGCGGGGTTGCGTTTCATCTCCATAGCGGACCCACATATGGCTGCAGGAGCGCACCAGGGAGGAGGGGATGAACTCCGGACCTCCGCGCGAATATGCCATATCCGGCAAGCGCTTCAGCGCCTGCTCGAAGGTCACCCTCATCTCCATCCGCGCCAGATTGGCACCGAGACAAAAATGCGTCCCGATCCCAAAACCCAGGTGCTGGGGGTTGCGGTCGATCCGGAAGGAATCGGGTGCCTCGAAGACATCGGCATCTCGATTGGCCGACGCGTAGGCGAGGCAGACCTGCTGGCCCTTGAGCATCTTCTTTCCGCCGATCTCATGATCTCTCGTCAGCGTGCGGGCCATGGTCCTTACCGGCGACACCACCCGTACAGCCTCTTCCACGGCACTATCCATCAACGAAGGGTCCTCAAGGAGTTTCTGACGCTCCTCTGGATTCTCGATCAATAGCTGCATCCCGCCCGAAATCCCGTTTCGAGTGGTTTCGTTGCCGGCGATCATCAACACCACCAGCAGCAGGATGAGTTCATCATTCGCGAGCGCCAGATGCTCGGCGGATTGCCCCTCCTCCAGGCCCCGATTGCTCATATCCCTGTTGAGAAGACCGTCATCCTTCGCCCCCACCAGGATGCTCATGAGATCGTCCTGGGGCTTCTGCCGCTTTTCCTCGATCAGCACCGTCACGTAGCGCCCGTACTCGATGAAGGCCTGGGCGGCCTTGGCCATGAACTCCGGCTTGTCTTCATTGCCCTGGGAGAGAATCAGATCATCCGACCAATGATGAAATTTTTCCTGATCCTCTTTCCGGATGCCGAGCATCTCGGCAATCAGAAGAATCGGAAGCGGCACCGAAATACTCTGAACGAAGTCACATTCTCCCCGGCTGGCGACCGCATCGATCGCCTCCTTGGTGATCTGGCGGAATGTCGTTTCGAGCTTTTTGACCATTCGGGGAGTGAATCCCCGATTGATCATCTTGCGCAGAATTCCGTGCCTTGGCTCACCGTCGTCGATCAGACCCGCCACGACATCGCTCCCCGGGCGAATTCCGAATTCCGAGGTAAAAACCTCCTGATTCTTGGAGATGAATTCCAAGTCCCGATATTTCGTGATGATCCAGAACCCGCTCTTCTCCGACCAGAAGACGGGATCATTCTCGCGCAACCACTTCATACGCCCGGCCATCTCTTCACCCGCCCATGAATCGGACGAGGTAAAATCGCAGTCGATTTCCATGCTCATACCTTCTCGAATTCTTCTTCTTGTGAAAAGCCGGCTACATCCTTCGAAGTCGGGGAAAAACGCTATCGGGTCTCGTAATCATCCATTCGCGGATTGGCCATCTCCTCCCGAAGGCGATCCCAGGTCCAGGGCCAGACCGCCGGCACGCCATCACCATCCAGATACCAGCTATTGCAGCCACTCTGCCAGATCGTCGTCTTGGCGGCCTCCTTGCGCTCGGCATCGTAGCGTTCCATCGCGTCGGCGGAGACGCTCAACTCCTTGCACTCACCGGATCGGATCTTCTCGACCAGTTGCATGATGTATGAGAACTGCAGTTCTGCAACTTCGATCAGGGAGAAGTTCCCGACGGGTCCATTGGGTCCGTTCAGCATGAAGAGATTGGGAAACTCGGGGACCGTGATCGCCATATAGGCATGGGGGCCCTTTTCCCATGCCTCATCGAGTTCTATGCCACCACGGCCAACCACCTTCATCGGCCGCATGAAGCGGTCGACCCGGAACCCCGTGGCCAGGATCAGCACGTCCAACTCGTGCAGCTCGCCATCACTCGTGCGCACCCCGGACTCCTCGATTCGCTCGATTCCCTCGGTCACGAGATTCGCGTTGGGGCGTTGAATTGCGTCGTAGAAGTTGTCCGACATGATCAGACGCTTGCAGCCAGCCCGATAGTCGGGACGCAATTTCTCTTTAAGTACGGGATCGCTCACACTATTTTCGAGATTCGCCTGACAGGTTTCGTGGATCAGGTTCAGCTCGGGCGAATACGCGTCGATGACGGCATTGGCGAATCCTTCCGCAAAATCGCGCAGAATCTTCGTTCGCATCTCTTTGATGATCTCCGGCTTCTCCCGAAACTCCACCTTCTCCTCTTCGGTATAAGCCGGATTTTCCTGGGGCATCACCCACTGCGCCGTACGCTGGAAGAGCGAGAGTTCTTCGGCCTCGTCGACGAGTGCGCCCACGATCTGGATTGCGGTCGATCCGGTCCCGATGATACCGATACGTTTGCCCTCAAGATCGGCATCGTGATTCCAGCGTGCGCTATGGAAGGTCGTACCCTTGAAAGAATCGAGGCCCTCGATATCGGGATAGGCGGGGTGGTGAAGAACGCCCGTAGCCGCGATGATGAAATCTCCGACATCCGTCGATCCATCGGCCATCTTGACATTCCAGCGTCCATCCACGAATTCGCAGCTCGTAATCTCCGTCCCAAATTGGATCAACTCGGTGACCCCATAACGCTGGGCGACCTCTTCGAAATAGGCCTGAATTTCGGCGCCGGGCGAAAAGCGGTGACTCCATTCCGGGTTGGGGGCAAACGAGTAGCAGTAGAGGTGTGAGGGCACGTCGCAGGACAGGCCCGCGTACTCATTCTCACGCCAGGTCCCGCCGAGGCGATCGGCCTTCTCGTAGATTGCGAAGTTATCGAGGCCGGCCTCATGCAATTTGATTGCGCTGAGAATTCCCGACATTCCCGCCCCGATGATGATGAAGCGAGGGTCGGCGCCCGCCGAGCCGTTGCTGGTCTGCTTATTGGTCGTCATCTCTTCTCCTGGATCGTATCTGAATGGGCGGCGAAATCCGGCTTCCTTCCGGGATCGCGTGCCCATCCCCCCCCCGGGCCATCACCCGGGGTGTCAAAATGCTTCTTTCGAATCGATCGAATCGTTGCCATCGCCTCCGAGCCCTGGATGCCCGCAAAGCGCTCAAGGGAATTCGTCACCTGGCAGCCCAGCGGGCTACCATGAAAACTCACAATGAAGCCCCTCAGTCTCTCCAGTCCAACGTGCAACGTACGAAAACCGAGTGCGGGCTCCTGTCCGCCCCGGACCTATTTCTGGTCAATTCCGGCCAGGCGCCGGAATATTCCGGCCCGCGGCTCAGCCACCCGGGTGGCGACTTCTACCGATGCCTGAATTCCCTTCCAGTTCAAGCTCTTATGGATCGATCAACGCCGTCCTGCCGTTGCTCGAATACCTCGAGAACAAAGGCTTCGAACTGGCCGAAATTCTGGACGAGGTCGGTATTCCCAGGTCGGCCCTGGGGAATGCCAAGATGCGCTGTCCGAAACGCAAACTTCAGGCGTTGTGGGCAGTTGCTTCCGAGGTCACGGACGATCCGGCCATCGCGCTTCGGGTTTCCACGACGGCAAAAACCAATGCCCTCGGCATCATCGGCTATCTGGCGGCGGCCAGTGAATCCGTTCGCAACTCCCTCGAACTCGTCAAGGATCTGACTCCGCTCCTGCTGGAGGACGTCGAATGCGAACTGAAGAGCGATGGCGAAGTCGCCTTCTTTCGTTGCAATACGGGCAGCGGGCCCGAAGAGAACCATTTCACGGGGGAATATGCGATCGGGCTGACAATCACCATGAGTCGGCTCATCGGCGCCGCCCATACCGACCCCATCGAAGCCAGATTCTCCTACCCCGCCCCCGCATATGCGGACGAATACGAGAGGATTCTGCGACTCCCGATTCGCTTCGATGCCGAAGAGGATGGAGTCCTCTTTCCAACCTCAATGATGGACGGCCTGAATCCCTCGGCCGATGCTGCGCTCAGGAAGCTATTGGAACAACACGCCTCGGATCAACTCGCCAGGCTCCCACTCGGAACTCGATTTTCCGAGCGTGTCCGAGCCTGCATCCTATCCAGGCTTCCCCTGGGCAATCTGACCGCCAACGCCGTGGCCAGCCAATTTTCCATGAGCAACCGCACGCTACGACGACGCCTGCGAGAGGAAGATACGAGCTACCAGGAGTTGCTCGACGATGTGCGCTCCGAATTGGCTTGCCACTATCTGGCGCATGAGAAGCGGAGAATCGACGAAGTTTCCTTCCTGCTGGGATTCTCCGATCCGAGCGCCTTCACGAAGGCTTTTCGCCGCTGGACCCGGCAAACCCCGGCCAACTTCGTGCGCACCCACTCGACCCAAATCCGATGAAATGATGGAGTCGAGAGAACGGTCGAAACGCTGAACTCGGGAACCGGATGGAAAAGATCCCCGATGCGGAGGCCGGATCCTCCCCGAATGAAGGCAAACTGGCCTTCCGAGACCCTTCGGAACGCCGCTGCACCAGGCCCGCCGGGCTCGATCAAGCTCGTACCAACAACTCGCGAATCACCTCCAAGGTACTGTCGGCGGATTGATCCCAGGTGAAGCCTCGAGCTTCGAAGTAGTCTTCGGGGACGACGCGACGCGCTTCGAAAGCCTCCTGCATGGCGCGGGCGCAATCCCGCGCATCATCCCAGTCGAAGTAGGTTGCATACTCGCCGCAGATCTCTCGGCTGACCGGCATGTCGGCGGCCACCACGGGCAGCCCGCATGCCATCGCCTCGAGCAGGGGATGCCCGAAGGTCTCCAGAATAGAAGGGAAGACGAAAAGTCCGGCCGATGCATAGACCTGCTGGATCTCCGCGTAGGGAATCTCGGACTCGAAGTGGATTCGATCCGTGCAGGGCCCCGCCCTGCGCGCCTTCTCCATCAAGGCGAAGTAGTCGGGATCCAGATTCTTGCCGATGATCCTGAGTTGCCATTGATCGCGCTTCGCCCCCCACTCCTGGAAGGCCTCGACGAGGGGCACGAAGTTCTTGTAGCGGTAGATGCTTGATACGGAAAGAACCGTCTTCTCCCGCTTCGTGGCGGATGCCCTCGCAGTGGCACGGAAGGCCTCGCTGATGCCGTGGTAGATCACCTCGCTACGGGATTCCGGAAGCCGATTCAGTTTTCCGATCTCGTCCCGGCTGCCTCGACTGACGAAGATGATTCGATCGGCACCCCGCATGCTCTTGCGCGAGAGATAGCGTAGAAACCAGATCCGAGGCATTCCCGAGAGAGGCCAGCCCACATCGCGGGGCGTATGGATCAGGTAGTTTCGAATCCAGAGAAGCTTCGGGCATGAAGCCCCGAGAGAGGTGGTATCCGCGATCGAACAGAGCAGATCGAAGCCCTCCTCAGCGACCATGGCCGGGATCTGATTCCGCTCGAAGAGCGGCCGAAAGAGCGCAGTCGGCCCCTTGAGCGCAATCTCCCGGATCTCCAGATTCGGGATCTCCTGGAGCGGGGCGAGCCAGGGCTGACCCGTCCCCACGAGAAGCGTATAGCGATTCCCCGCATCGCGTCGACAGAGGCGCGGCAGGAGGTTCACGAGGAACGTGATTCCGCCGCCCACCTGCGCCGAAATGCCGTTGAAGAGGATTTTCTTCCCCACGGCACTCCTTCAGTCGGCTGGGACCTTCTGCCCGAGTACAAAGATATCCCAGGCCCATCCTGGCATCCGTTGTTCCAGCAGTTTGTCGACACTCGTCAGAGGCCTCCAAAAGAGCTGGGGCAGTGAATCGAGGAGGCGGCCGTTGAGGATATGCTTCGAGCGAATGCTTCGAACCTCCATGGAATTCTCATGCAGAGTCCGATTCACATCGGAAGGGACGGCAGACGGCCCGCTGTACACAAATCGATAGGGGCTGTGACGGTTGCGGTAGTTGAAGAGCAGATGGCCTCCCGGACGAACCACACGGCAGAGTTCCCGAAGGGCTGAGGATTGATCCTCCCAGGTGAGCATGCGTGGTACGACGTGGACGGAAACCACGAGATCGAAGGAATCGTCCGGAAATCCCAGATCGAAGATGCTCTGGGTCTCCACCGTACAACCGGAAAGATGGCCCGAATCGCCGACGTTGATCAGGAGTTGATCCAGTGGGGCCTGGTTGACATCGGTCGCGACGACTTCGTAGCCCTTCGCGAGGGTTGGAAGGGTGAAGCGACCGGTACCCGCACCGACCTCCAATGCCCGCGCTCCCTGGCCGGCCTCCGGGAGCATGCGCTCGAAGAGAGCGATGTCGTATTCGGTCAGCCATAGCCCCCGAGGCTGCTCGAGCCGGATTCGATCGTACTCGGCACCCGAATGATCGTACTCACGCTGGACTGCCTTCCGTGTTTCGATCGTCATAGATAGCCAAGCCTCTCCTGAACCGGTCTGGTGATGGGTGCGACGGCCTCCCATTGATCATCGGTCAAATCACGTCGGCAGGGCTCATGGTGGATATAATCCGTGCGTAGGTTTTCTTCCGCATACGATATGATGCGGTCCACATCCGAAACCTCGGCGAACTCCGCGATCCGGCCAGCGATCTCGCGAGGGCGACTGATGAGTTCGTCGTAGCGCACCTCCAGCACGCTATCCCGCGGAAGCAACGAGAGGTCGTCCAGCGCGCTCCCGACCAGGCAGGCCCATTGGTGGGCCGCAATTTCCGCCACCTCATGAATGCGCGCAAATTCGGCCTGCCCCGGCACGCGAGGGCCCCAACTGACCCGCTGACTGCTCACTCGACTCGAGAAGTAGTTGCGCAGGAAGCGGGCCGCATGATTGGGCAGAGCCCGCAGGTCCCGCAGATTGAGATTATGCCATCGTCGTCCCAGAGTACCACGCACGGTATCCCGATTCGTCCACCCGAATAGAAGCTCGGGCATTATGTCGGTGGCTTCCCTGATGACGTGGATGACCTTCGCCTCCGGAATCACACGATGGATGAAGCCGATTCGGAGTGAGTGATGTGAGAGATTGTCGGTATAGCGTTTCTTGCCAGCCGATGCGATGCGGGCGGAACAGTCTCGACGAATATGCTCGGCAATCGCATCCGTAACCATATCCGCGGTTCTGCGATCATCCTCTGCCGCAATGCCGGCATCCCAGATCAGCAGAGGCTCTTCGACAGCAACGAAATCGGGGGACTCCCTTAGCAAGCGCCATACGCAGGATTTACCCGAACGCGGGGTGCCGGCGATAATCACGGGGCGGTCGAGTTGCACGAGTTGCACTCCTGAATGATACCCGCGCCCGGGCCCGCCTCAAAGGGCGAGCCAAGCCAGCGGGATTCGCGAACATCTCCAATTCCCGCAACTCGGATCGTGGAGACGGAAGGTCGCCTCCTCTTCGAAACTCCGAGACGATCGATTCGGGGCGCTCCACTTCCCGCGCAAAGCCTCGGATGAAGCGGCGGGGCGCGGGACCGAAACGGGCGGGATATATCGCAGCGATGCCCGGCAAGGGAGCGCCGCAGCGGATCGCATATCCCTCTGCTCACGAACCCGCCGAGGAGGTCCGCAACCAGGAATTCGGGGAGAGCCGGGCCCGTGACGGCATGCCCAGGAAGGTGCAACTGGCCCTGGACGGAGCATGGGCCTGGGCGCGGCCTGGTGCGGGGCATGGGCGCGGC
>CAYTAT010000001.1:57571-73012 GCA_964435795.1 uncultured Spirochaetaceae bacterium | reverse complement strand
GGCCTGGGCGCGGCCTGGTGCGGGGCATGGGCGCGGCATGGTGCGGGGCATGGGCGCGGCCTGGTGCGGGGCATGGGCGCGGAAGTGGCGCGTGCGTGCGAGATCCCGCCTCGAAATCACTTCGCGGGCCGCGCGGGGCACCTCGCTGGCGCACGACTCCGGAAGCGGCGGCCTGAGGGGCATCCCCAAGGGGACCACGGCCCGGCCAATCCGCTTCGACGAGGGCGAAGAAGACTCGCTTGGGGCGAGCATTCGGCGAGCGCGCCGAATCCGGAATCGCGCCCCGAGGCCGAAGGGGCCCCCGTTCCGAGCATCGCGTAGAGGGCGCTTCGGGCGGCCTCGGCGAGCCCTCCCGGGGCCTGGCATCTGCGGCCGCACATCGAGGGCAGCCGCGAGCCCGGCCCGCCCGCTTTCGAGACACCCGCGATCGGAAGATCGGAAGATCGGAAGGGCGGGGGTCTCCTCGCGAAGTCGCGAGGAAACTCCGCGCGCCGCGAAGTCTTCCCCGGCGGAGCATGGGCGCAAATGCTTGGCCGCTCGATTTCGATCAGGATGACTGCTGCAGAGAGGATTCCGCGAGTTCCGCCGCGTTCAAGCCTCCCCTCATCACATTGCTGACGCCTCCGCCTGGCGATACCCAATGACCGCAAAGGAAGAGATTCTCGACGGGAGATCGCTGGGGGATGAGCGCTCCCGCCTGCTCGGCCGAATAGCGCCAGCCCACGTAGGCACCGCCGCGATTCTCGGTGAAGCGTTCAATCGTCACGGGAGTGGCCAATTCGAGAACCTCTATATGGGGACCGAGATCTCCCACGCCCAGGGCCCGCTCCATTTTCTCGAGGAGTTGCGGCATGAGTTCTTCCTTCAGCGCCTTATAGGAGCGACCTCGGCGCCTTCCATCCCCCAGCGCCCCTTCGTATCTTTCCGGAGCGGCCAATACCATCGTGGCGACGACACTTTTGCCCTCGGGACAGCAAGTCGGATCGATATTGCTGTAGATCGTAGCCATGGCTTCGGATTGTCGATTGTATCTTCCGTCCCGGGCGAGTTCTTCGAAAGTCGGCGCCGGCCCTTCTGCCGACCAACTACGAGAGATCTCGAACTCCGTCCTGCCGAGCGCGCGAAGATCCAGATCGAGGCCCGCGAAAAGAATCGCTGCGGAAATGCTGGGGCGCCGGCGATTGACGGACTGCACGTAGTCCGTGGAAAGAATGCCTTCTGGACAGAGTTGATTGACCAGGGCAGTCATATCGCCGGCATGGATCACGCAGCGAGCCTTAGCCGAAATCGAGCGCCCCGCCTGGCGCCGGGATACGATTCCGGTCGTCCGCCCCCCGGAGAAGGTGATCTCGCTGACTCCCTGTTCGAGCAGCAGAGTTCCCCCCCTTTCCACGAAGAGATCGGCCAGGATCTCGCTCATCCTGCCCGAACCGCCGCGGGGATAGTAGGCCTGGCCTCCATCGACCCGGAAGATCAGATCGACCATGACCGAGGTTTGAGCGTCGAGGACATGAACGCTGGTCCCCATGAATCCGCTCGGAATCGACAGCATCAAGTCGATCAGTTCCGGATCCGAAATATATTCTCCGAATACCTCTACCGCCTTGCGGCCGGCGAGTGCGCCCCATTCCTTCACCGCTTCTGCGAGCTCGGCCAGGCGTTCGGGGTCGGCACTCTCAGTGATCTCAGCACTCGCCAGGAACGCATTGGCCATCGGGGCATAACGCGCATAGAAGTCACGGATTCCCGACTCCTCAGTGGGGAAATTCTTGACCAGCATCTCGATATGGGCGCCCAACTCCCAGGGCAGGGAGAAGTCCTTATCCTTCTCTTCATCGATCATACGACCGAAGGATTCGAGCTTGATGAAATCGACGCGATCCTCGGCGCCAATTCTTTCGAGCAACTCGTAGGTCATGCCCCCAGGAGCACAGCCGTTGATGACGTGATTGGATGCCTCGAAGCGATAGTCTCCACGCTCGAAATTCATCGTACAGCCACCCGGGTTGCTATGCTTTTCGAGCATCAGAACGCGGCGGCCATTCATTGACAGAGCGTTTCCCGCCATCAGGCCTGCCATGCCCGTACCAATCACGATCACATCGAATTCACCGAGATCCTCAACCACGCTCATGCAGCGCTCCCTCATCTGAGATATGGACGTTAGGGCGGGAAACTCTTCCATCCTACCAGAAGAGTAAAGTCGACCGCTGCATTTTCGACGAACGAAGGGCGCCCTCGGCTGCCGATGCCACGATCAGAGTCGTGGTCGAGAATGTGAGAAAAAAAGTCATCCCGAGGGGCCTCTGGGGTAGAATTCAGGGCCATCCGAGGAGCAATAAGATGTACCTGGGGATCGATCTCGGCACATCCGCTGTCAAGGCCATACTCGTCGACGAGGAAGATCGGATCGTCGCAAGTACCAGTGCCGATCTGGAGGTCTCGAGGCCACAGCCCCTTTTTAGCGAACAGGATCCCGAGCAGTGGTGGAACGCCACCTGCTCTGCCATCCACGAACTGCGCAACCAGCAGGACCTCGGAGCCGTCCTCGGCGTCGGCCTCTCGGGGCAGATGCATGGAGCAACGCTTCTCGATGCATCCGGGCGGCCATTGCGGCCCGCCATCCTCTGGAATGATGGGCGGAGCGCTGCGGCCTGCGCGGAACTCGAGAGTCGATTTCCCGACTCCCGCGCGATATCGGGCAATCTCGCGATGCCGGGCTTCACAGCGCCCAAACTGCTGTGGGTGAGGGAGCATGAAAGGGATCTATTCCAGCGCATCCACACGGTGCTGCTCCCGAAGGATTATCTGCGCCTGCGCATGAGCGGAGATCTCGCCACAGATTTGGCCGATGCGTCGGGAACCCTCTGGCTCGATGTCGCAAAACGAGACTGGTCCGACGAACTCCTCGACCATAGTTTTCTCTCTCGCAGGGAAATGCCCGCCCTCTTCGAAGGATCGGAGGTGACCGGAACCCTGACCGGGGATGTCGCGGAAGCCTGGGGGATGAAACGAGTTCCCGTGGCCGCCGGTGCGGGAGATCAGGCCGCCGGTGCAGTCGGAGTCGGTGTCGTCGCGCCGGGCGAGGCCTCCCTGGCCCTGGGCACTTCGGGGGTGCTCTTCGTGGTGGGGGAAGACTTTCGACCCCATCCGGAAAAAGCCGTACACGCCTTCTGTCACGCCCTTCCCGAGCGCTGGCACCAGATGTCGGTGATCCTGAGTGCAGCGAGCTGCCTCAGCTGGGTCACTCAACTCACGGGAGCCCGGGATGAGAGCGCTCTTCTCAAGGAGATCGAGGCGCTGGATCGCCCTTCGGAGCGCCTGATATTCCTCCCCTATCTCTCGGGGGAAAGAACTCCCCATAACGATCCCGATGCCACGGGGGTTTTCGTCGGACTCAGTCACGATACGGGACGAGCGGAACTCGCTCGAAGCGTCCTGGAAGGGGTCGCCTTCGCGCTGGCCGATGGGCAGCTTGCCCTGACCCAATCCGGCACCGAGATCGGAGAGCTGAGCGTGATCGGGGGGGGATCCCGGAGCCGGCTCTGGGGGAAGATCCTGGCCTCTATTCTGCGACGCCCCCTCGCCTATCGCTCGGATGGCGAGGTCGGAGGGGCCCGAGGAGCCGCCCGACTCGCACGTCTCGCCATCACGGGCGAAAATCCGGAAGACGTATGCGCGAAGCCATCCCTATCCCATATCGCCCAGCCCGATCCCGCACTCGTCGACTTCTACGCTGAGCGGATCGAGAGCTACCGCCAGCTCTACGCCAAGCTGAGAAGAGGAGAATGAATATGACCGCCCCCTTCTTCCCCACCATCGAATCGATTGCCTTTGGCGGGGCCGGAACTTCCAACCCCCTGGCCTATCGTTTCTATGAGCCTGACCGCGTCGTCCTGGGGCGAAGGATGGAGGATCAGCTGCGCCCCGCCGTCTGCTATTGGCATAGCTTCTGCTGGCCAGGGGATGATGTTTTTGGAGCGGCCACATTCGACCGACCCTGGATGGCCGATGGCGACCCCTTGACCCGAGCCCGCGAGAAGATGCGGGTGGCCTTCGAATTCTTCAGCAAGTTGGGAATCCCATTCTTCTGCTTTCACGACCGCGATGTGGCTCCCGAAGGGGACTCCTTCCGGGAAAGCACGCAGAATTTTGCCATCCTTCTCGACGAACTCGAAGAGAAGATGGAGAACTCGGGCATTCGATTGCTCTGGGGAACGGCCAATCTCTTCAGCCATCCGCGTTATGCCGCCGGCGCGGCCACCAATCCGGATCCCGACGTCTTTGCCTATGCGGCCGCCCAGGTGGGCCAGGCGCTTGAAGCCACGCACCGCCTCGGTGGCTCCAATTATGTTCTCTGGGGCGGGCGCGAGGGCTATGAGACCCTGCTGAATACCGATCTGCGCCGCGAATCCGATCAGCTCGGACGCTTCATGCGCCTCGTGGTTGAACATAAATATCGCATCGGCTTCAAGGGAGCGCTTCTGATCGAACCCAAGCCCCATGAACCCACGAAACACCAATACGACCACGATGCCGCGGCCGTCCACGCTTTTCTCCAGAAATACGATCTTGTGGATGAGATCCGTCTCAACATCGAGGTCAACCACGCGACTCTAGCCGGGCATAGTTTTCAACACGAAGTCGCCTATGCGATTGCAAACGATATCTTTGGCAGTATCGACGCCAACCGGGGCGATCCCCAACTCGGTTGGGATACCGACCAGTTCCCAATGAATGTCGAAGAAATGACGCTGGCACTCTACGAAATCCTTCGAGCGGGCGGACTGGATGGCGGGGGTTTCAATTTCGACGCAAAACTCAGGCGTCAGAGCCTGGATCCCGTCGATCTCTTCTACGCCCATATCGGTGGACTCGACACCCTCGCCCAGGCCCTGCTATGCGCGGCCCGGATGCTGGAGGATGGAGTCATCGTGAAGTCACTCGCGGATCGCTATCGGGGCTGGCGGGAAGAAAGAGGCGAAGAGATTCTCCAGGGTCAGCTCAGCCTTGAGGATTTGAGCGCCCGGGTTGCCAGAGAGGGATTGGATCCAAAACCCGTATCCGGCGGCCAGGAACGCCTCGAGAACCTCTTCCGCTCCTACCTCTAGGAAAGTGGGTCACGCTTTCATTCGCAAGTACGAAGCGCCGCCCGAATCCTGGGCGAGTACGCGATCGCCGCGGACCTCCAGGCGGGCGCTGAGGACCGGGCGAATCAATCCACCCCCCCCCATCCTTTTCTAGTTCTAGGCCGCGTCCGTGCTCTGCAATTCGACGAAGTGTCGATAGGCGCCGCCCGCTCGAGCCATCAATTCATCGTGACTTCCGGATTCCCGAATCCGCCCCTCCTCGAGAAAGAGAATCTCGTGGGCATCCCGAATCGTCGACAGGCGATGGGCAATCACGATCACCAGATGGTCACGGCTGATCTCGCGCAGCGTCCGCACCAGCCGCAACTCGGTTTCGGGATCAAGAGCGGCCGTCGGCTCGTCGAGAATCAGGATCGGAGCCTCACGCACCAGCGCCCGGGCGATGGAAATCCGCTGTTTCTGCCCCATCGAGAGCCGCCCCCCACCCCGGCCAAGCGGCGTATCGTAACCCCTTGGCAGGCGCTCGATGAATTCCGCCGCGCCCGCTACTTCGGCCGCATGGCGAATCTCTTCGGGGCTGGCCTCCGGCCTGCCCATTCGGATATTTTCGGCGACCGTCGTATCGAAGAGCCCCGGCTCCTGAAAGACGAATCCGATTTGAGAACGCAATTCCTCGCGATCGATCTCTTCGAGGGGAATCCCATCCAACTCGATATGGCCCGATGTCGGGGAGAGAAAGCGTGGGAACATATACGCCAGGGATGTCTTGCCCGACCCGGCCGGGCCCACGACTGCAACCATCTCTCCGAGACGCGCTTCGAAGCTGATCTCATGCAAAGCCTCGCTGCCATCCGGATACGAATAGGATACGTCGATGAAACGATAGCCCTTGCGAATCGGGCCCAGGGGCTGCGCGGCGTCGGGTTGGGGATCGCAGGGCTCATCCATCAACTCGAAGACCCGACGCAGCCCCACCACATTATCCTGCAGGTAGATCCACAGCCTCCCCGTACTCTCGGCCGTAAAGGCGAGGGTGCCGAAGAAGGCAAAGATCACGCCGAGATCGCCGACCGTGAGAACCCCCTCGAATACCCGATCCGAGAGCACATAGAAGAGGTAGAGTGCTGCAATGACTCCGGCAATCGAAAATACGATTCCCACTCCCCACCACAATAAGTCAAATTTCCTGGACGCCGTATAGGACATCCAGCTGTCTTCATCGAAGCGTTCGCTTTCCCGGGAGTGACCTCCGAGCCCCTGCACGACCAGCACGTTGGAAACGCCTTCTTCAACGGTTGAAGTGGTTTTTGCCCCCGTCTGGCGGGCGCGCAGGGAGCGTCTGCGCATGGCATTCGTAAAAGGCAAGGTCAGGATCAAGCTCGCCGGTGTGAGCAGAATGGCAGCGATCAACACTTCCGGAACATCACCGAAGGTGAGGGACATCACCCAGACTGAGAGGAGAATCTGGAGTGGTGCGAGAATGGGCGTGAGGACGAGACGAAAACAGACCTCCGTAATCTGCGGAGTGTCGTACATCAGGCGGTAGATCGCGTCTCCAATGCGCTGATCCTCGAGCCGCGTCATCGGCAGCTTCTGGATCCGCTCGAAGAGTTGGCTGCGATAATGGTGATTGAGGGCCTGGGAAAGGCCCAGCGTGAGCTTGTATTCCAGGTATCCGATCAAACCGCCGATGAAGCTATAGCCCTGATTCGCGGCATTTTCGGAGCGCGTCGCCATATCGGTTCCCGAGGCCAGGGATCCACCCGTCTGATCCCGTGAGTCGGTCATCCCCGTGCCCCCGAAGAGGGCCAGCAGGGTCAGGCCCAGAACCAACATCGCAACGGCCATCTCCATCGGACTTGCCCCGTCGAGGGCACGCATGATGGGCTGAAAGAAGAAGGGATAGCCCTTGAGATCAATCGGCAGACCCTCGATCACCTGGTCGATCAGCACCTTCGCGGGCCAGGGAAAGATGATGCCCGGGATGAGCGCCACCAGCGAGTAGCCGATCTTCCCCAGAAAGAGCCTTCGCAGGGGCCGGATATAACGAAGCGCACGGGCGATGTCGCGGATGGCCTGGGGATGCGAAATGGGGCTCATGGGACCCGCTCCCCGGAAACTCCGCCGGCGTCGGGAGATGGCCCAGGGGAGGCCGCCGAACGCTCGAGTTCGACAAATCGGCGATAGGCTCCGCCATCTTTTGCCATCAGCAGATCGTGGGATCCCGTCTCGATCACCCTTCCATCCCGCAAGTAGACGATCTGATCGGCTCGACGGATCGTCGACAACCGATGTGTGACCAGGAATATTGCGCGTCCGCGTCCCCATTCGGCGAGACGCAACATGACCTCGAGTTCGGTCTGTGCGTCGAGGGATGCCGTGGGCTCATCGAGTACCAGGATCGGTGGATCCTTGATGACGGCGCGGGCGATGGAAAGACGCTGCCGCTGACCGGTCGACAAACGGGCACCGCGTTCGCCGAGCAGGGTCCCATAGCCCTGGGGCTGGTCGCGAATGAACTCTTCCGCACAAGCAACCCGCGCCGCAGCACTCACCTGGGCGTCGCTCGCATCGGGAGAGGCATAACGAATATTCTCCGCGATCGTGTTGGCGAAGAGAATATTTTCCTGGAGGGCGATCGAAACATTCTCCCGCAGGCTGTCGAGCTGGATTTCCCGAAGGTCCCGGCCGTCGATCTCGATCGCGCCAGTGTCGGGATCGAAGAGCCGCAGCAGAAGGCTGACGAGGGTGCTCTTGCCGGATCCCGTCGGTCCCACGATGGCCGTGATGCTGCCGGCGGGGGCCGTCAGATCGATATCCTGGATCACGGGCCGATCGGGATCGTAACCAAAGCTCACTCCACGGAAGGCCACGGACTCCCGGAAGAGCGGCAAGGGCATGGCCTCCTCTGCATCCGAGACCTCGGGACGCATATCCACCTGGCTGAAGGCGCGATCCATTCCCACCGCCATATCCTGGGTCTGCCCCCACATCCAGAGCAATCTCCGAGCGGCCGCCGACCAGCTCGAAACGCGACCCATCACGTTCACATAGGCGCCCAGATTCCAGGTCGAGAAGCCCACGACGGCAAGTGCCCAACCGGCTGCGATGGGCGCCCCGTCCCGGGCCAGGACGGAAACCAGCGTCGATGTGAGCATCATCGGCAATGCGGAGAGGGTGAAGGCCAGGATTCCCATCAGGGCAAAACGAGAGCGAGCGTCGAAGGCGGCGGCGAAGGCTTCACGTGATGCTTCCTCGAATCGCCGTTGCTCAGAACTTTCGGCGCCGTTGGCCTTGATCGCCTTGATGCCAGCGAGCGTCTCCTGAATCCGCGATGTCAACGCGCTATTGCGCTCCCGCGCCTCCCGAAAATAATGCCTGAGAATCGGCGTGTAGTAGCGTGCCACCCGATAGGTTGCCGCGTAGAGGAGCAGGACCAGGATCGGCAGGCGCCAGTCATAGATGAAGGCGATGAAGAAGCCCGTCACCGCTCCGAAGAGTGGACCGATCGGGCGAACCAGCATCCCCATCAGATTCGTCACCATGGCACTGTCCTGGTAGGTCCGGTAGATCGAATCACCCACCCGGGACTCGGCGTGGAAGCGAATCGACATCGCCTCCATATTCGAGACCATCTCGACCCGCAGGATCTGGTTGACGCGCTGGGCGATGAGCAGGAGTTTATAACTTGCCCATAATCCGATCGGTGTCAGCAGGACCAGCATCCCCATGCTCCAGATCACCAGGCGATCCCGCAGCAGTTGACGGGCTGGAATGGCAAGCCTCTCCACAGTCACGAATTCGGCCCGATCCACGGCCAGAATCCGGGCTTCGAATTCCGTCAGGGGCTCCCCGTTCAACATCCGGTTCAGGAAGAGATCCGCCCCCAGCATGCCCGCTGGAATGCTGAGGAGCACGAAGGGGATACTGACCCATAGCAGCGGTTTGAGTTCAGAAAGGGCGGGTCGCAGATAGGGGAGCGTACGCAAAGCCAGCCGCGAAACGGCGCTCAGATCGAGAGATGTCCCTCCCTCGCCCAGGGGCGGCCGCCCGCCTTCGGATGCCCCTGACGCTATTTCTTGATTCCTGGCCACCCAGCCCCCACCATTGCAAATTCCTTCACTCGCCGGGTATCCGCTCGGCGGCGGAATTCCGATGCACTTCTCGCATCGCCGCCTCCCGGATCCCTCCTCTCCGAACCACTTCCCGCCGCGATACGATCGTAGCCCGGCCTTCCGTGGCCCGGATGCGGAGTCAGGCAGCGCTGACTCCGATCGCCACCGACCCGGTGAAAAATTGAAGAAGCCGAGGAATCCATGGCTTCCAATCCCCGGGGCAATGGAATCGAATGCTGCCGAGAGTATCGAAAAGAAAAATTCGACGCCTCTTCTCGAATTCTCGGGAACCATCGCCGATCGGATGGCGGGAATCGGGGATGAATCTCGTCTTTTGAAGAGATCGGCGCGGAAAGGGCCTTTCGATCTCTCCTCCTCCCCCGACTTTCCCGGGAGGCCGCTGCCGCCGAAGAACGGCCACCCCCCCCGCCGCCATGCTTCGGGCTGCCCGCATCCAGGCGTGGGCATTTCCCGCTTTCTCGCCGAGGCGTTATGCTTCTCCTGAGCGGAAAGCAGATGCCCCTGCTGACTACGACTGCCACCCGGAACCGACCCGAATGGAAACGTCGATGCCCGCGAATACAAAGCCTTCAATTTGCCGCTTCTGTCATGCGAATTGCGGAATTCTTCTCGACCTGGAGGCGGGTCTTCCCGTCCGCGTAAAAGGGGACCCACAGAATCCGGCCTATCGAGGTTTCACCTGCGCCAAGGGGCGACAACTGCATCGCCAGCATCTCCATCCCACGCGTCTCCTGCATTCTCAGAAACGCCAGAGCGACGGATCCCATACTTCGATCTCGAGCGAAGCCGCCCTGGACGAGATCGCCGAGCGGGTCCAGGCCATGGTCGCCAGGCACGGGCCTCGCTCGATCGCACTCTACCCCGGCACCTATTCGGGTCCGCATCCGGCCTCGATTCCGGCCGGAGTCGGTTGGATGATCGCATTGGGTTCCAAAATGGTCTTTACGTCCAGCGCCATCGATCAACCGGGAAAACACGTCGCCAATGCGATTCATGGGCGCTGGCTGGGCGGCTCCCATGTCTTCGATGAATCGGATGTATGGCTCCTGATCGGCAACAATCCGCTGATCTCGATGTCCGGCGGAATTCCGCCCACCAATCCGGCCAGGCATCTGCGCAAGGCTCGGCAGCGCGGCATGAAACTGATCGTGATCGATCCCCGCAAAACGGAAGTCGCCCGCTTCGCGGACATCTATCTCCAGCCCCGTGCGGGGGAGGATCCGACGATCCTCGCGTCGATGCTCCACGTCGTGATCCGCGAAGGTCTCTACGACAGCGAATTCTGCGAGGCCTATGTCTCGGGCTTTGCAGAACTCGAAAAGGCCGTCGAGAAATTCACTCCGGGATATGCGGCAAAACGCGCCGGCCTGTCCGCCCACGAGATCGAAAGGGCCGCGCGAACCTTCGCGGCGGGCCCGCGCGGCTGCGGGGTTGCCGGCACCGGACCGAATCTGGCCCCCCATGGAAATGTTTCAGAATACCTGCTGCTCTCACTCAATACCCTATGTGGCCGCTGGCGGCGTGAAGGGGAACTCATCCCCAACCCCGGTGCCCTGCTGCCCCGGGCCATCCCCAAGGCCCAGGCCCTGCCACCCCGCCCGGGTTGGGGCCGCGGAGAATCCCTGCGCTCCCGAGAACTCGGCAATTCGGCGGCAGGACTCCCGACCGGCGCCCTTGCGGACGAAATTCTCTTTGAAGGTGAAGAGCGCATCCGCGGACTGATCTGCATCGGAAGCAACCCCATCGCCGCCTGGCCCGATCAATTGAAGACGATCCGCGCGATGGAGAATCTCGAATTGCTCGTCAGCCTCGATATCAAGATGTCGGCCACGGCCAAATTCGCCGACTACGTGATCGCGCCGAAGATGTCCCTGGAAGTCCCGGGTATTTCGGTTTCGAGTGAAGCCATCGAACAGACCTACGTCGCCATCGGCTACCCACAGCCCTACGCACAATATTCACCCGCACACATCGATCCTCCGAAGAACTCGGATCTGATGGAAGAATGGGAATTCTTCTACGGACTCTCTCGGCGCATGGACCTGCAACTCAAGGCCTACCCCCTGCGGGCCGAAACCGGCGTTCTACGCGAAGGGCGCAAGGTATTCGAGTTCGATATGCAGAGGAAACCCACGTCTGACGAAGTCCTGGAAGGACTCATGAACGGCTCGCGAATTCCTCTATCCGAAGTGCGACGTCACCCCCACGGCAAGATTTTCGAAGATGAGACCATCCGAGTCCGTGCGGCCGATCCGGGCTGCGAAGACCGCCTCGACGTGGGAAATAGCGACATCCTGGGGGAATTGGCGGTCATCCGAAATGAAATCCCCGAGCGGGATTCAGGGGCGGAAGCTTATCCCTTCCAACTCATCTCGCGGCGTATGCCCAACGTCTACAATTCTACGGGTCGCGACATCGAGGAGTTGAATCGACGCCGATCCTACAATCCCGCCTACCTCCATCCGGGGGATCTCGAATCACTCGGCTTGAGGAACGGCGATCTCGTGGAAATCACTTCGCCTCATGCCTCCATTCTCGGCGTGGTCGAAGCTGCGAAGGAAATGCGTCGCGGCATCGTATCCATGGCCCATTGTTTCGGTGACATCCCCAAATACGACGAGGAAGTTCGAAAAATCGGAAGCAATACGGCACGCCTGGTCGACAATGCGAGCCATTTCGACCCCCATACGGGAATTCCCAGAATGAGTGCGATCCCCGTCAGGATTTCCCGGGCCAGGAGTTCATTTCCAGCCGCTGATTGATCGGCTATTCTCGCTGACATTCGTTGGTCTGGTCCAGGGAGGAGTGGAATGTCCCTCGATAGACGATTCCGCATCGACTCAGAGCAAACCCCGATCGAAGCCACGACCTTCTTCGGCGAAATCCTGCCGCCATTGCTGGCCGCCCGGGAAGAGGAGATCGCGCCGGGAGCGAGCGAACTGCCCCTGATCCCCCTCTGTATCGAAACCGATGGCAAGTGCTGGACTCTCGACTGGCATGGGGATCGCGCTTCCGTGGTAGCGGGCAATCGGGGCGAGGCCCGAGTATTGCTTTCGGCCCAAGAACTGAGCGACATCGTCAACGATCAGAGCACGCCCATCGCCCTGATGAGCAACAAGCTGTTGAAAATGCCCGAAGGCGGCCTTGCAGACTTCCTGAACTGGTGGCTGGTCCTGCGCGCCGCCCTCGACAAGAGGAGAATCCACGCCAGGGGCGACATCGCGGTCGATAGCGAACGACAGCGCAGTTTCGATTCGGGCGATTCCGACGAAGAAATGCGCTGCCACCTCGAGGAGTTCGGATATCTGCACATCCAGGGCGTCTTCAGCGATGAGGAAATGGCGGCGGTCGAGGCCGACTACGCCCCGGCGGAAGAATATTTCAAGGCGGGCAATCCCCAGGCCTGGTTCGCCACGACCCAGGATGGCCAGGAGCATCTGGTTCGCATGGGGGGATTTGACCGATACTCGAAAATCACCAGCCAACTCCTGGACGACGAGAGATTTCAACGCATCGGAAGGATTCCGGGCTTGGGGCACGTGGCCCGACAACCCGGCATGCGAGCCGGTGCGCTCTTCAAGCCCATCGGGGTGGTCAAGGGCATCTCCGACGTTCCCTGGCATACGGATTGCGCATTGGGGCGGCATTCCTACGAGTGCTGCAGCCTGACCGTCGGCATCTCGGTGACGGGAGCCGATGCAGACTCCGGGCAGCTTCGCGTCGTCCCCGGCAGCCACCAGGCGCTGATCTGGCCCGCCCCCTGCCTGCAGCCAGGTCTCGATCTCGAAAGCATCGATCTGCCGACCCGAAGGGGTGACGTCACCGTACACCTCAGCTGCACCCTGCATATGGCCCAGCCCCCGGTCCACCGAACACGCAAAGTTCTCTATACGGGATTCGGCCAGGAGCCGGCGGATCCCGAAGCGGCCGAAGTCGGCCGTCAGCGACTCGGCGCCATCCGGAACAAGACCCATACCCATGTATCCCAGGAGCCCGGCTACCTGGGCGACTGAGCCCGGCGCAGCCCTTTCGGGCGGCCCCCACGCTCATGCGCATATCCATTCGGGAAGAGTTGCGGCCCGATTTCGAAGCGAAGGCGTCGTCAGACGATTCGATAGTGACTCGCCTGCGTATCTTCGGTGCCGAGATCCGAAAAATTATCGTCGACCCGGGCCTGGATGAACTCCCGCCAGGTGAAGGGGCGGTAACGCGCAGCGGCTTCTCCCGGTGCGGCGATCGGTTCAATCACCTGATCGAAATTCGGGTTGTAGAAATACGGAATGCTATAACGGCCACGCGTGCGCATGGGAATGACTCGATGCACCGCAGCCCGATAGCGATCATTGCTCCAGACTTGAAAGGTGTCGCCAAGATTCACGACGATCGTTCCGCTCCGGGGAGGCACATCGATCCAGGTGCCCCCACGAGAGAAGGCCTGAAGACCACCCGTTTCATCCTGGAGCAATAGGGTCAAAACACCCGGATCCGTATGGAAGCCCAGCGCGGTCTCACCGAGTTCCGGAAGCCCTGCGCGCTCATCGGCGGGCACCGGATCCTCCACGGGGTAGTAGTTCAGCCGAACTGTACTGGTCATCACACTGCCGAGGTGATCTCTCATGAATTCCCCAGGCGTTGCAAGAGCCCGGTGTATGAGCCGCGAGGTATCCCCGGCGAGCTTCGAAAAAGCCTCGAAGAACTCATCCTGCATCTCGCGAAATCCGGGCAGCTCTTCTGGCCAGCGATTCTTCTTCTGGCCGATCGCCCCCTTCGGCTCCATATAGTCAAAAACTTCTTTGCAATCCCGATACCGCTTGGTCAACTCACGATCATACCAGCCCAGGGGTTCGTCCTCGGTACGCGCGATGCCCGCCTTGACCTTTTCGGATGCGGCAAAAAAACGCCAGCTCTCGGCAAAGGTGCGATCGATCAACTCGTCCAGGCCGTGGCCCTTGAGGAGAAAGAAGCCGTGATCCCGACATGCGCTATCCAGCGCCTCGAGTTCGCCGGGAGCCTGGCTTCGGATGTCAATGGTGGGTACGAGATCCATGCGAAAATCGTCGCACAGCGGAGGCCTTGGCGCATCTCACCCGCCCTCGACGGATCCGAGCCCCCGGCGAAGGAAAAGCGAAGTCGGGCAGCCCCCTATTTCTGCAATCTCCAGGAAGAACTGACGACCGATCGGCTGCTCCGCAGCCCGAGCCGCGACGTTCTGAAAATTGCGGGCTAGGATGCAGTTGAGCCACTCAGGAGGACTCAAGATGGGAAACTGCGACGGAAAAGTTGCTTTCATTACCGGGGCCAGCCGGGGGATCGGGCGCGCAATCGCTCACCGCTTCGCGGCCGAGGGCGCATCAGTAGTTCTATCCGCATCCCGCATGGGGGCCCACGGCGCTCTCGAAGGCACCCTCGAGGAGTCCGTGGCCAGCATCGAGGCAGCCGGCGGCAAGGCCGCCGCGGTGGCGGCAGATCTCTCCGACCCCGCGGCGCGTCAGGATCTGATCGATCGTGCGGAGGTAGCCTTCGGCCCGATCGACATCCTCGTGAACAATGCCGCGGGCGCCCGCATGAAGCTGCCCAGTGAATCCTCCACGGAGGATCGCAGCTATATGTACGAACTCAACGTCAATGCCCCCGTGGACCTGGCACAACAGGCCATCCCCGGCATGAAAGAGCGCGGCGGCGGCTGGATTCTGAACATCAGCAGCGCCACCTCCAATCAACCCGCCCTCCCCTACCGGGATTCCAGAGATGCCGCGCTCATCATTGGCCCCTATGGTGCCACGAAGGCGGCCCTGGATCGCTATACGGAGGCGCTGGCCCACGAAGTGGCAGAGCATGAGATCTTCGTGAACGCGATGGCACCCGTGGCGATCGTCCTGACCCAAGGGGCCGACTACGTGCGTGATATTGCCCGTAGGAATCCCGACATGGTGGAACCCGTCGAAATGATGGTGGAGGCGGCACTCGAATTATCCACGGGCCGACACGTGGGACGTGTCGTCTTCAGCCGGGACATCGTTCATGAAACGGGCCGCCAAGTCAGAAGTCTCAACGGCCGCGACATCCTCGGCGATGCCTTCCTCGAAGCGGATGTCGAAGCAACCGCCTGAATAGAGAGCCCGGCCGGGCGAATTCTCGATCCCGAAATCGGCAACCCGGCAGCACCCGGGCGGATGGCGACGCGATCGGCTACTGCACCGAGACTACTGCACCGA
>CAYTAT010000001.1:20291-57471 GCA_964435795.1 uncultured Spirochaetaceae bacterium | reverse complement strand
CTACTGCACCGAGACTACTGCACCGAAGCTACTGCAGGAGGTTATTGCACCGAGTAGTTTCGAGCATCCATGCAGGCGCTGAATGCCCGATTGAAGGTGGCCTGCTTCTGATTGTCGGCTGCGGCCGCCCTCTGCTCGGCCTCCTTCGTGGCCGCCGCCGCGGCCTTCTTCTTGCCGAAAAGGCCGCGCATGGCCCCCCGCGCCGCGCCCACGGCGGCACCCTTCGATGCATCGCCCAGGATCGCACCCAATGCCGCACCCTCGAGCGCGCCTCCAGCAGCCCCCTTCACGGCTCCGCCCCCGACCTTCCCGGGAACCACGGCTTCATCGCCAATTGTCCTGGGATCGATTCCGGTCTTCTCCCCGGCGGAGTCGTAGCAACTGAGTGAGTCGCTGGCCTGGGTCTTCGAATCCTGCTCCCCTTTCGGGTACACGAAGACCCCCAATTCCGTCTCCAGGTCATGGATCACCTTCTTCGACTCTTCGTCCCCCGCCGCGCTCTTGCCGCCAACCCATATCAGCAGGAAGATCAGCGTGCAGAGCGAAAGAACCTTCAGTGGCATCGCCTTCGCCCCTTCCTATTCCCGCCCCGCCTCGCCGGGAAACTGCGATGGCATCGGGCGGAATCGTATCCCTGAGAAGAATCTCGACTCAAAGTCGAAATTCTATATTTACCATGCCATTCGCCGATCGGGCAAGACTGATTCCATGCATTCGATGCCCGCCTGGAAAATCCGGAGGCGAAATGCACGCCAGGGTGCGCCCCGCGAGCCCCATGCTCCTTCAAAACGCTTCGCCCTGCGTAGAACCCATCTCTCATCCGCGCCTCGTAGGCGATCCCGGAAGCGCCGCGAGCCCCCAAGACTCCAAGTCTACGTTCCCGCCACGCGGCCCTATGGTCTTCAGAAGACTCCCTCGAGCAGTTCCAGGGGGGGGACTCCAGGCCGGGAGAAGAGGATTCATTCGGATATCTTGCTCCCGGGCACGGCGGATGCGATGCTCCTTGAGGTTCTGGGAATCTTGAAAAAGGGGCGCTCTCGAATCTGCCGCCATTCATTTCCATCGACTCCGAGAAGAGAAGACTTTCCCATTCAAAACCCGGCCGTCGAGCAGCATGCCAATGACGATTTCCCACGCCATCAGGCCTGAAGATACGGGTGCCTGAAATAAGGAGTTGCCATGATCACCCTTTATCATAATGCCGCCTCCACCTGCTCCCAGAAGGTTCGTTTCGTTCTCGCCGAAAAGGGACTCGACTACGAATCCCGGGAGATCGACCTGGTCGGCGGGGCTCAGCATGAAGCCGACTACGTGAAACTGAATCCGAATCACGTCGTGCCCACTCTTGTGCATGGCGGCAACGTATTCATCGAATCGACCCTGATCAATGAATATCTCGAGGATGCCTTCCCGAACTGCCCCCTGCGTCCCGAAGACGCCGGAGGTCGTCACGCGATGCGCCTGTGGACCAAACGGATCGACGAATTGCATCCGAATGCCGGAGTTCTCACGTTTTCGATCGGAACCCGGCCGATGATCCTGCAGCGAAGCGAAGAAGAAAGGAATGCGCTGATCGACCAGATCCCCGATCCGAAACGCCGCGCCCTGCGCCGCAGCGTGATCGAATGCGGCGTCAAAGCCCCGGAATTTCCTCCCGCCCTACACGCCTTCCTGGCAACCCTCGACCAAATGCAGGCGGACCTGTCGGAACGAGAATGGCTGGCGGGCTCGTGCTTGAGCCTGGCTGATGCGGCGGCACTCCCCTATGTCATGCGCCTCGATCATCTGGCCATGACTCCATTCCTGGAGGAGCGCCCCCGGATCGCCGACTGGTACGCCCGCATGCGCGCACGGCCAAGCTTCGAGACCGCCGTAGCTTCGCTGCTGCCCCCATTCGTCATCGAGATGTTCCAGAAAAACGGTACCGCGGTCTGGAGCGACGTCGAATCCCTGGCCTACGATCGATAGAGCGCGAAGGACTTCGGGAGGACCTCCTCTCCCCCGCTCGCGGTCGCAGGAGGGGGGACTGCGAGCCGAGCCCATCCCGGATCAGAATTCCGTTGCCCGAATTTCAACCCACGCGCCAACTCCGCAAGCCGTAGCCGGGCATCTTTCGAGAATCGGAACGCGGATCCGCGCTTTCATCGAGTCGAACGGGACTGCCAGCGAGCGGCCTGCCCAGCAGCCGGGGGTCGGCGTCCCGGGGCTGCGAGCCGGGATTGAGGATCCTGACGATCATGCCCCCACCCGATTCAGCGGGTTTGAGGGCGGAGAGCATGAGTTCCGGCGGCGAGAGTTCGAAGCCGGGCTCCCCCGGCGCCAGGGGCGCTTCGTCGCCGCAGGGCACGCCGCGCAGACCGAGTTCGAAGTCGCGCGCCGCCCGCAGATCACCCGGCGCAAGGAGTGCAAGGCGGGCCTCGAGGCGCCCGGGACATTGGGCGCCCGGAGTCGCCGTCCCCGGTCCAGCCGGTCCCGGCCGACTCATGAGATCCGGGCGCGAGAGGCTTCCAACACAGCGCAGCAGAGTGAGAGCGATGGCATGACCTTCGCCATATGGGGCGAGTTCCGCCTCGGGAAGACCCGGAGCCACCAGGCCCAATCCGCCCGCCTGGATGAAGCCCTGATGTGGGAAGGTAGGCGGCGCTCGCTGCACCCAATCGGAGTCCGCCCGCGGGCCGGGGCTGCGCGTGGCGATTCCAAAGGTGGTCTCGGCGAGAAACTCATTCACCGACTCAGCGAGGGGAAAGAGCAGGCGAAGCCGATGATCGCGTGCCCGATTCTCGACCGCGATGTCCAAATCGATGCGCGGAATACCCACGGCCAGTTTGACCTGCGCCAGAAGCTCGATCTCGACACGCTCCGAACTCCTCTGCTTTCGATCGGATGCGATTTCCAGCGGCAAGGAGAGGCGCCTGCGGATGGATAATTGATCGATACCCGAAGGGTGGAGATGCCGCTCGACCTCTACGCCCAGGATCGATACATCGCTATCTCCCAACGGATCGAAGTCATAGCTATCGCCCCGATCGCCCACATCCTCCACTTCGAGGAGTCCCTTGAACTCGCGACCGCCAATCCGCGCGTGAAGTGTTCCCTGCCGCTCGACGCTGACCTGCAGATCGTCGGAGCCGATACTCGCCTCCGGAGAGCCCGCCGCCACGAATTCGCGACCTTCGATCACCGGCTCCTCGCTGCGCCGCAACCGGACCCGCTTCCAGCCGAATGCGGGAACATCTTCGGCCACGAATTCGACGTCCATTCCGGGGCGATCCGGCACGAAGGTAACCCGCCCCGTCTGCGCCGGAAGGATGCGGGCCGGGCGACCCTCCACCCGGTAGTGGGTCTCTGCCGGATCGAGGGTGAGCAGTGGGTGCAGCATCTCGGCGGGATGCGGTGAGGACGTCATCCAGGGATGTGGATCGAGGGGAACGCGAACGCGATCCGTGCGCGGATGAGGCGAGGGATTGAAGATGGCCAGATCCCAGTCGACCGACCAGGGAGGACGTCGCTCGAGATTGCCCGAGAGATAGGCGAGCGCTCGAGCGGAGGTCTGCCACGCCAATTCTCGAGCGCTTTCGAGGCGGGCCCGCATCTCTTCATGAACCTCATCGCGCGAACAACCACAGATGGAGTCATGGGCCTGATTCGGGAGCAGACCGCGCCAGGCCCGATCCAGGGCGGGACTCTCGTCGGGACCTCCCAGCTGGGCCGAGAGTGCCGCGAAGGGCTCGGCCCAACCCGTCAACTCCGATTCCGCCCGACGATTGGCGAGCTTGATCCAGCTGCGGGTCGACCAGACTCCGGGCAGCAGGGGCGCGATTCGCGCACCCAGCAACTCTCCAGACCACTCCGGCCTGTCGGAATCCGACGCTTCGACGGCGTCGACGAAATCCTCGAGGAGAGCGCGTTCGACGGAAAAGCCGACCCGCTTCTCGACCCCCCTGGCCAGCTCCCTCGAGCGGGGATCGGGCGCCTGGTGATCGATCCCATTCATCAGCAGGATGGCACCACTCCGAGTCCGTTCAGCCAACTCTCCAGCGCGCCCCGCGACCCCCTCGGCCACCTCGTTCAGATCGTTGATCGAATCGAGTGCGGCGCTGAAATAGCCCTGCCCCAGATGACAGGCGAGCAGCCCCGTACCATCGGGGGCAGTCCAGCACCACTCGGCTGGCAATTGGTCGATTTCGTCTCCATGCCCCCGCCAATAGACGAAAGCCCGCATGCCGAAACCCGCCATGAGTTGGGGAAATTGATCCGGATGGCCGAAGGAATCCGGGGTATAGGCGATCCGCGAAACCCTCCCGAAGGCCTCTCCGGCCGCGCGACCCCGCAAGAGGTTGCGTATATGCGCTTCTCCAGCGGGCAGCAGGGAGTCGGGTTGTACGTACCAGGGTCCGATGGCGATCCTTCCCTCGTCGATACGCGCCCTCAATTCCCCAACACGCTGGGGGCGAATTTCGGCATAATCCTCGAGAGCAATGATCTGGCCATCGAGCAGGAAGCGATAGCCCGGATCGGCCGTACATAAATCGAGCACCCGGTCGACGCTATCGACGAGTCGACTGCGAAAATCCTCGAAAGTGCGATACCACTCGCGATCCCAATGCGTATGGCTCACGAAGAATGCGCGCATGCCCACTAGCATACGCGAGCCGTCGGCTTTTTCGAAGTCCGTGCATCCAAACCATCCCCCCCGGAGTGCTGGCCCCGCACCCCATTCGAGCCCGGGGAGCCGTCTGCGCATGCGAGCCGCGGAGTTCCTCCGGGGCAAGAACGTGTCGGGAGCATCGCAGAAGATCGCATCCATTGACGAGCCCGCGATATTCGCGAAGCTTGAATCTCGACCATTCGGAACCCGCGTGGCCGGGATCCGATAAACGAGATGAAGGAGATCGGGCGCCACAACCGAGGAGAGATCCGATGTCGAGCGCCAACAATCTATCTCCCACCCAACTGATCCCCCAGGCCTGGGAGGCCTTCAAACGCCGGCCCTGGCTCGCCGTGGGGATGTGGCTCATCTACGCAACATTGAGCGGAAGTGGTGGTGGAAGTGGCGACCCCTTCGAAACCGAAATCAGCCCCGAGGAACTCGCCAACTTCGGCCCCCTCCTGCTGGCGGTACTCATCGTCATCCTATTCATCCTGATTCTGGCCGGCCCGATTCGCGGCGGTTACGACCTGGCGATGCTGCGACTTCTTCGGGACGATGAGTCCCTATCCTTTCTCGATGTATTCGCAGGCTTTTCGAAATTTGGAAGACTCTTCTGGACCCTGAATCTCCTGGGGCTGATTCTTCTGCTGGGCACGCTTCTCTTCATCGTCCCGGGTATCGTGCTGGCGCTGGGGCTATGGCCGGCATTCCTGCTGGTATTGGAAGATGATCTCGAGCCCATCGAAGCGCTAAAAGCCGCCTGGGCCCTCACCGATGGCCATAAGGCAGAACTCTTCGTGCTGGCCATCGCGAATATGGTCCTGATGATCGCCGGCCTGCTCGTCTTCGGGATCGGAGTGCTCGTTGCGGGCCCCATTACCCAACTCGTCTGGGTGGCCGCCTACGAAGAGATGCGCATGAGCGCCAAAGCCTCGACGCAGGCCTATTCATGAGGAAGGAGAGTCTTCCCTACCGGGGAAAGCCGCAATGCGCCCCGCGAAGCCCGACCCAAGCGAGTCGCGAGTTTTTCCGCGAAAGATGTCTGGACAACCCGCTGACACGAGGCCAAAATCCCCGCCAGAGAATTGGCCTCCATGCCTTCGTGGCCGAAAACCCTGGCAGGGCGGGAGGCCCTCGGATCAAAAAATGGAAAATGCGATGCACATCACGCCGGAAGCAGGGCCGCCGATCCGACTTTCCCGGAAGCGACTGCCCCGGAAACGACTGCCCCGGAAACGACTGCCCCGGAAACGACTGCTCCGGAAACGAATGTAGTCGATGGTAGAACCGCTTCGCGTATTGATGGTCTGCCCGCAATTTCGGCCCCTGATCGGGGGCTACGAGCAGGCCGCCGAGCGTCTTGGCCTCGAATTGAGCCGACGGGGCCTCGAGGTCACGGTCGTCACGGAAAGACGTGACCCCTCATGGCCCGCGAGGGAAATGCTCGACCGCATGCCAATCCGACGCCTCTACAGTTCAAATCGGAGAAGGATGCAGACCCTGAGCGGGATCCTTTCGCTCAGCCTCTACCTTTTCTTCGAGGGATGGCGCTTCGACGTCATCCACGTGCACCGATACGGCTGGCCTTCGAGCCTGGCCATCCTATTCGGGATGCTCGCGCGCAGACCCGTCGTATTGAAGCTGACCAGTACAGGGCCCCAGGGAATTCGGGCAACCCTGGGTCGCCTGCCCGGCCGCACCCTCCACCTGGGGCTCCATCGCCATCTTTCCGCCTGCATCGCTACCAGCCGGCGGGCGAGCGAGGAGATGGTCGGGATCGGATTGGATGCATCCAGGGTCCACCTGATCCCCAATGGCCTGGATACGGAGGCCTTCGCGCCGCCTTCTGTCGAGAGCAGGGCACAAGCGAGGCTGAAGCTCCAACTCGACGACTCGCCCCTCGTTCTCACGGTCTGCCAGATGCGCCCCGAAAAATGCCTCCCCCTGCTCCTCGATGCCTGGGTCCGGGTACGGCGCCGGATACCCGAAGCACGCCTCGCCATCGTCGGGGACGGCAACGAAATGTCGAAGTTGCGAGAGCAGGCAGAACGGCTGAATCTCGACTCCTCCCTGCTTCTCCCGGGGAGAAGCTCGGACCCGCGACCCTGGTACCAGGCGGCGGATCTCTACGTCCTCTCCTCGGTCAACGAAGGCCTTTCGAATAGCCTGATGGAAGCGCTCAGCTCTGGGCTGCCCGTCGTATCCACGCGGGTCTCGGGGAGCGAGGACATCGTGGAAGCGGCCGACACGGGCCTTCTCGTTCCCGTGAACGATGAGGCGGCCATGGGCGAGGCGATCTTCGAGCTATTGGACGATCCCGAGCGGGCGAAGGCCTGCGGCATCCGCGCCAGCGAATACGCGACTTCACATTTCCGCCTGGAGTCGGTCGCGGAAAAGGTGGCGAAGCTCTACAGCGATCTCCAAGCCGGGCGTTTCGGCCGCTAGTCGCCTGGCGGCGGCGGCTCCGCTTTGAATCCTTCGAGTCACTCGATTCGCTCTCGGGGGAAGCCGGAACGGAAGTCGGACGAAAGTGGATGCAGGAGTTCGTGATATACTCGTGATCTTATAGAGGCGATGCGTGGAAGGAAGCGCGTTGACCGAACTGCACGGGATTCCAGCGCATCCAGCGCATGGAAACGCATGGAAACGCATGGAAACGCATGGAAACGCAGAGGAGCATAGCCGTACTGGAGTGAAGACTTTCACGACCAGGAGATCGGCAGAGCGACCCAATTTTCGTGCCAGAGGCGGTCTTCCCCACGAGTTCGCGATATTGGCTTCGAAACTCGACTGCTCGAGAGGTCTCAATGTCCGAAAGAACGCTGGCTGTCACCCCGATCGACATTCCCGGGCAAGAAGAACACTATGGCAGGGTCTTTCCACTGGCCTATCTATGCCAATCGGAGAAAGTGCAACTCGAAGATGCAGTGACCTGGGCCCGAAGCCACGGGAGCGATTATGTGGCCCAGGCCGCAGAACACGGGGCGGTTTTCTTTCGCGGACTTCCCCTCGTCACGGCCGAGGATTTTGATGCTTTCGTCGCCGCCTTCGGCCTGCCCTCTTTTACCTACGATCGATCGCTTTCGAATGCCGTGCGGATCAACCACACGCCGCGAGTCTTCTCCGCCAACGAAGCACCTCCCGAGGTGGATATCAACCTCCATCACGAAATGGCCCAGACTCCCATCTATCCGAGCAAGCTCTTCTTCTTCTGCCAGAAAGCGCCCGATTCCGGGGGGGCCTCCTCCATCTGCCGCTCGGACATTCTCTGGCAGAGAATCGTCGACGAGCGACCGGCGTTCGCCAGGGCCTGCGAGGAGAAGGGACTCAAATATACGCATACCATGCCCCCGATCGAAGACGCTTCATCGGGAATGGGTCGGAGCTGGAAGAATACGCTCGGCGTCCAGACCCGGGAGGGGGCCGAAGCGCGACTCGGAGAGCTCGGCTATAGCTGGAAGTGGCTGGAAGAAGATGCGCTGAGAGTCACCACCGACCCGCGGCCCGCGGTGCGAAAACTCGACAGTGGGCGTACGGCTTTTTTCAACCAACTCATCGCCGCCTTTACGGGCTGGAAGGATAGCCGCAACGACCCATCCAAGGCGATCCTCTTTGGCGACGAGACTCCCATGGATGTGGAGAGCGCCCAGCAGGTCGTTGAATGGGCCGAGCAGCTCTCATTCGACGTCCCCTGGCAGGTGGGCGATGTAGCAATCGTCGACAACTTCGTCTCCATGCACGGCCGACGCACCTATCGGGGAAGTCGGAGCCTATTGGCTTCATTCGTTCACTGAAAAATCCCCGGGCCCGGGAAGCCCACCCGACATATCTTCCCGGCATTTCGGGCCATGCCTTCCTGCCGGGACGGCCCGGACGAACCACGCCCTCGGGGCTTCCTGGAAGGGCTTTCGCTCAGAACGCTCCAAGGCGCCCCAGAGGGCCTGCGGGATCCTTCCGGGTCGGATTGATCCGATCCACACACTGCCGACGACTCTCCTATCAAGACCTCAGGAGAACGGATTCATGGCATACCCTACCCGATCAAGTTCGAGCCTTCAGACGGAAACTCATTATTGCGCTCGCTGCCTCGCAGAAGCAGTGGCCAGCCAGAACCGTTGCCCCAATTGCCGGACACCCTTCACCGGCGCGGGTCGCTTCGACCTGATGCCGGGACCGGCTCCTTCGCGCGAATTCGCCTTCCTCTTCGACGGGGACCAGACTTCGGCGCCTGGCGTCCTGCCCTGAACCGCGGTCGATCCGATCGCGTCTGCCGGGGCCCCTCGACGATTCGATGAGCTTCGAGGGTCCGGCCGACTCCTTCCCCTCGTAATTCTCCCGGCCGCGATGGGATCGGTATTCTCCGAACCGGCGGCTGCTGGCGGAGGAAGAGCCCCCCTCCACCGGGGATCTCTCCACGCGCCGCTTCCGGGAGTCCCATCCGGCCTCTTCCGCACCTCGGCCGCCCGATTCGGATCCGCCGCGAAAAAGTGAGCTTTCGCGACCGCCTGGCGATCCGACCCGCGCATGGAATCGGATTCCAGGCATCGTCCACCGGAAGGTCTTCGCAGGCCCCGACGGTGGGCTACATAATGGGGGGAGTGACCCTGCCCGGGGTCGCAACTTTCGCTCGAGGAGACAGGGCCATGACCGGAATCGCATCCTATGGCGCGTATATCCCGAGGCATCGGCTGCCCCTGGCCGCGATCGGCGGGGGAAAAGCGCGCGAGGGCGGGCCCGAAAGAGCAGTGGTATGGAATGACGAAGATAGTGTGACGATGGCCGTCGGTGCTGCGAGGAATTGCCTGCAGGATTTCGACCGGCAGCGCGTCGACGGGCTCTATTTCGCATCCACTACCCACGCCTTCCGGGAAAAGCAGGCCGCGGCACTCATCGCCCGCGCCCTCGACCTGCGGCGCGATCTGCGCTGCGCGGACTTCGGCAGCTCATTGCGGGCCGGGACCGCGGCACTGCAGGCCGCGATGGATTCCGTAGCGGCCGGCTCCGCCCGCTGCATCCTGGTGGTTGCGAGCGACTGCCGACTGGGCGCGCCGGGCTCGGCCGTGGAAAGAAATGGCGGAGACGGGGCGGCCGCATTCCTTGTCACCGACTCGAATCCGATCGCGAAACTGGAGACCAGTCATGCCCTGGCGGATGAGATCGTCGATGTCTGGCGCGGCGAAGGCGATGCTTTCGTTCATGGATGGGAGGATCGCTTCGTCGTCCAGGAGGGCTATGCGCCCCGCCTGGCCGAGGCCGTGCAAGGACTGCTCGAGAAGAGCGGAAAAGAACCCTCCGACTACGCGCACGTCGCTCTATACGGCCCCGATGCACGCAGCCATGCCGCCGTGGCCCGCAGCCTCGGTTTCTCCCGGCCCAACCTCTGCGAAAGCTTCTTCGGAAGACTCGGAAATGCCGGAGCCGCCTTTGCACCGCTCCTCCTGGCCGCAGCCCTCGAGAATGCCCATGCCGGGGAACGCATCCTGGTCGCCAATTACGGCGATGGTGCCGACGCCCTCTCCTTCCTGATCAGCGAAGAGATTGAGAAGTTGACGGCACGCAGGGGGGTATCCTGGCATCTCGCGCGCCGACAATCGGCCGCGAGCTACAACCATTACCTGCAGGCGCGAAGCCTGACGACCCCGGAGTGGCAGGCCGCCGAGGGTCCGGGCCTCTCGGCCACCATTCACTTTCGCTACCGGGATAGCGAGATCAGTTTCCTGGGCCAGAAATGCAATCAATGCCTCGCCGTGCAATTCCCCACGCAGCGCGTCTGTGAGAGTTGTTTCGCCAAGGACGATTTCGAACCCTATCGCCTCTCCGACCGCATCGGCAGACTCGTGACCTATACGCTCGACCACTTCTTTCCGACACCAGACCCGCCTACAGTCGTCGCGATTGTGGAGATCGACGGGGCGCGGGTTCATATGCAGGTCGTGAATTGCCCCCCGGAAAACGTAAAGATTGGCCTGCCCCTGGAATTCGAATTTCGCCGCATCCATGAAGCCGGCGGTCGACCCAACTACTATTGGAAGGCCACACCCCTGGATCCGCCCGCAGCGCCAGGGGAATGATCCCATACCCCACGGATGAGAATACTCGGAAAGCGCCTCCCCCCCGAAAAGAAAGCAAGGAGAATCAAATGGCAGCTGATGGAATCCGGGACAAGGTTTCGATCGTGGGGGTCGGTTGCTGCCAATTCGGAGAAAATTGGGATCAGTCGCCTTCCGACATGATCGTAGACGCGGCCTACGAAGCCTATGCGGATGCCGGAATCGAAGCTCCTCAAGAGCAGATCGATGCCGTCTTCACGGGCAGCCTCTACAGCCAGGCGGGGCCCCATGAGTGCTCGGACGCGCTAAAACTCTTCGACAAGCCGGTCAGCATGGTTTCGAATTATTGCGCAACGGGCACCGATGCCTTTCGCTACGGAACCCTGAGCATTGCCGCCGGGATGTACGATACCGTGCTCGTGGTCGGCTACGACAAACCAAAGGATCGAGGCGTTTCGGGACCCAGCGTGATGATGGATGGTGTCCGCGATCTGCCGAAGACCCCGGCCGGCTGGTTCGCCCTCTGCGCCGCCACCTACTTCGAGAAATACGGTGCCGGGCGCGAGGATCTGGCACGCATCGCCGTGAAGAACCATCATAATGGAACGCTCGCTCCAAGGAGTTTCCTCAAGCGCGAAATCAGCATCGATGATGTTCTGAACGCCCGCATGATCTCATGGCCCTTCGGACTCTACGACTGCGCGGCCCAAACCGACGGTGCCGCAGCAGTCATCCTCACGCGCAGGGATCTCGCCTCGAATTACCGCGACGATCCCGTCCAGGTCAAGGCCGTGACGATCCGCTCGGGCCCGAATCCCCAGAAGGATCCGGGCAACGACTTCCTCTCCTGGAAACCCAATGGCTGGGCGGCTCGCGACGTCTACCAACAAGCCGGCATATCGGATCCGCGTCAGGAAATCGGTGTCGCCCAGGTACACGATTGTTTTTCCCTGACGGAGTTGCTCGCCTACGAGGATCTCGGATTCTGCGAGAAGGGGAGCGCCAAGGAATATATCGCCGCCGGAGCCTTCGAACTCACGGGGGATCTGCCCGTGAATACGGACGGCGGGCTCAAGACCTTCGGCCACCCCACCGGGGCAACCGGTGTTCGAATGATTTACGAAAATACATTGCAATTGCAGGGACGTGCAGGAGAGCGCCAGGTTGAAAATCCGAAGCTCGCACTCTCGCATAATCTGGGCGGCCACCCGACTGTCTGCGGAATCGCAATCCTGGGGCGGGACTGACGCAGATCCGGAAAATCCGCATTGGCTTTCATGCCTGGGGAATCCGCCCGTAGAGGGGAAACCTGGGATTCAGGGAGAATAGATGGGCAGGGTCTCCTACGGTCGCGCCATCACGCAACTCGCCGAAGCGGATGCCGAGCGGATCGCCGTTCTCTGCGATGACGAGCAACTGAGCCGCGGCGAATTGGAACGCCGCGCAAACCGCATGGCGCATGCCTTCGCGGCCCAGGGCGTCGAATTCGGGCGCCTCGTTACGATCGGCCTGCCCAATGGTCTCGAGTTCATCATTGCCGTCATCGCAACCTGGAAATGCGGAGCGATTCCGAATCCAATCTCTCCGCGCCTCCCGCCACCCGAAATCGCGGGAATCCTGGAGTTGGCCCAACCGGCTCTCGTCGTCGGCTTCGATGACCTCGAACACCGCTACCCCTCGATTCCGAGCCACTTCGAGCCCCCGGCGGACCTGCCCGACACTCCCCCATCCGACGTCGTATCCCCGCGAGAGCGGGCAATCGCGTCGGGGGGCAGCACGGGGCGACCCAAGCTGATCGTATTGAATGTCCCGGCGGAGCACGACCCCGATACTCCAGCCACGATCCTGACGCCGAAGGGTTGCGTACTGGTTCCCGGCCCCCTCTATCACGCGGCGGCCTTCGGCTCCCTCACCCAATGCCTGTTGACGGGTGAGAAGGCGATTCTGCTGCGCCGCTTCGATGCGAGCCAATGCCTGGAACTCATCGAACGCCATCGTGTCGATCAGATCCTATTCGTACCGACGATGATGCACCGCATCTGGCGCCTGCCCGAAGCCGAGCGAAAAGCACGCGATCTCTCCTCGCTTCGGATCGTCTTCAGTGGAAGTGCACCCTGTCCGGCCTGGCTGATGCGGAGTTTCATCGAGTGGTTGGGCGCCGACGTGATGCATGAAGTCTACGGAGGCAGCGAGCGCATTGGCGGCACGCATATTACGGGAAGGGAATGGCTCGAGCATCCGGGTTCGGTCGGCCGACCCATCGGAAATGTCGGGATCCGCATCCTGGATCCCGGCTCAGGTGCCGAACTCCCGAATGGCGAGATCGGCGAGGTCTACATGATGCCTGCGGGCGGACAGGGATCCACCTATCGATACGTCGGAGCGGAGGGCCGAATCAATGGCGAGGGCTGGGAGTCGATCGGAGATATGGGGCGGCTCGACGACGACGGCTTCCTCTACCTGGCGGATCGCCGCACGGATATGATCCTCTGCGGGGGCCGCAACATCTACCCCGCCCAGATCGAGGCCGCACTGGAGGAGCATCCGGACGTGGCTTCGAGTGCCGTGATCGGGCTGCCCGACGAAGATATGGGTCAGATCGTCCACGCGATTCTACAAACGACGGCCATCGTCGATGACGACGCATTACGCATCCACCTGAGAGAACGACTGGTCCACTACGCCGTGCCGCGAAGCTTCGAGCGGATCGAGACCCCGCTTCGAGACGATGCCGGCAAAGTGCGGCGTTGGGAACTCCGCGCGGAACGGATCGGATGATCCGAATACCGACCTGGTTTCCGGCGATCTAGCCATCCTGAATGCGAGCCATGCAAGCCAATCTCACCCCTTGGAAATGCGCCGGCTTGGAAATCCGGGGAGAACAAGGAGACAGAACTGTAGCGGCGGAAGGCGAAAGCCCTGCCGGGGCTCTCCATGGCCTGGATGGGATTCCCTCGGATGCTTTCCGCCGAGACCCGATGCCGCAGGCTGCGCCGAAATGAGACTCCTCCTCATCGCGCCCCCCCGCGAGAACATCGAATCGATATCAAATCACTCTGATAGGATGCCGATCGCGAATTCTGCTTCTGAAGTTCCTACTCTCCCTCTCTCGGATCTCCCTTTCCCCTGGAAAGAGAAATCGTCCCAGGTCGAGGGGTCCCGGGGCGCCCTCTCCCCGCCGTCGATTCTCGGATATCGGCCGCCGATGCCATTTGCCATGCGATTGCGTGCACCTTCCATCCGGCAAGGATTCAGCGACCCTCGACCTCGCCCAGCATCGGAACGAAGCGAACCCCGATCAGCGGCTCTGTCTTCACGCCGTCGGAATCCCGCGTGACGAGAACCAACTCCTGCTGATAGCGCCCGACGGGAACCACCATGCGTCCGCCGACGGCCAATTGATCGATCAGGGGCTGGGGAATCGAGGGGGGAGCCGCTGTCACGATGATCGCGTCGAAAGGGGCCTCCTCGGGCCAGCCCCGGTAGCCGTCACCGCTGCGCACCGTCACGTTATCGAAACCGAGGCGCTCCAGATCGCGCCGACTGCGCTCAGCCAGGGGCTCCACGATCTCGATGCTGAAGACACGAGCCGCCAATCGGCTGAGCACTGCGGCCTGGTAGCCCGATCCCGTGCCGATCTCGAGAACCTTCTCATCCCCCGCGAGTTGGAGTTGCTCGCTCATCAGGGCCACGATGTAGGGCTGCGAAATCGTCTGACCATGGCCGATGGGCAGGGGGCGATCCAGATAGGCATCCTCTCGAATCGCCGGCGGTACGAGTTCGTGGCGGGGCACACTGCGCATGGCCTCCAGGACCCGTGGATCCCTCACTCCCCGCGCTTCGATCTGGCGGGAAACCATGCGCTGGCGGGCCAGTTTTGAGGTCTCCTCCATTGGATTCGGGGGATTCGGGGGATTCGGGGATTGGCTCATTGGACAACCCAGCAGGACTAGCGGAATCAGAAATGCGAGGCCTCGTCGCGCAAAAGCCTTTGGCGTAGCAGGTTCATTCAGAGCCTGAGCCGAAAATGCTCCTGGGATCATTGAAATCAGTATACGCGATGCAGAGGAGACGCTTCCCCTGCCCCATGCCTGATGCGAAGAGAGTCGACCCCGAGGATTTCCTCTCTCATGAGGAGGACTGGCCACGATTCACGGCTGAGGCTCGCCAGAGCACTGCACTCGCCGTCATCAGGAGCGAGAGCCATAATGCGATACGTGCCCCGGGGAAGAGAAGCGGCACGAGCGCGGAGGATTCGAGGCCGGGATCAGAGATGGAGAGTTGGCTGAAGTTTCCCGTACTCAGAACCGCATTCCCAGCCGACGAAGCGGAGAGGCCCGCCCCGAAAAGGGCGACATTGGCGTTGATCGCCGCCGCAACCTTCTCCGCCACCGCAGCAGCATCCTCTCCTATGACGGTCGCCACGTGGAGTTCGATTCCCTCCAGCCGAAAGTCGATGGCGCCCCCCTCGGCAATTCCCGAAAAGGGCAGGTCATTCTGAAACTGGCAATCGGCCGAACAGATGTCTCCCGCTCCACCCGTGGGATCGTCACATTCCTCACCGCCCTCCACGATACCGTTGCCACAGCTTCGACTCGGCTCCGGCACGGAAACCAGTCGGAAGCCGATTCCCGAATCCTCGATGGATAGCGTGACCTCACGCGCCAACAACATCCGAAGGGCGCTTCCGTCGGCAATGACATCTCGGGGGTTGACGAGGGATGAGCAGGCACCCATCGGATCCGGAGGAACGCCCACTGGATCGGGGGCCTGAAATGCGTCCGCAATATGGGTGGCCACCTCCGCGGCGCTGGCGCCCGCCGGAATGGATACGCTGATCCCGCAACTGCCCAGGGGAGATCGCTCCCAGACCTCGACGATTCCTCCGTGAGCGCCATCGGGCCCAGTCTCAAAGTGGATTGCGGTCGGAATCAGCAGACGTTCGTCGAAGCGGCCGATGGCATCGACATCGAATACGACTCCGGGCGCTCCACCGGGAAGCATGCGAATCGAGGGCAGGAGCTGAATTCCACTCTGCATCGGAGCCGAGAAGAAAAGAGCCGGGCTGTCCTGGGGCGCATCCTCATCCGATGCATTCGGATCATCCGATAGGCCGACCACCGAGGTGCTGAGTCCCTTTTCAATGCAGCCCGGGGAGAGATTCAAACGAGTGGCCGCATCGTTCAGAACGTCCTGGATGGCGGATCCCGCGGCCATGGGAATCGAAACCCCGCAGAGGGGTCGCAGGAAACCCTCTTCGCGCAACACGTGCAGCGCCAGATCGAAGGAGGGGGTATCCGCTCTCTGGGCCCCAGACTCCTGCGCCGAGGGCGCTCGCAGCGTATTGAAGGCCTCGCCGTGTATCTTGACCGTGGCGCCGACGGGATCGAGGCTGGACTCGACCACCCGCACGGCCGCATCGACCCGCACGCCGGCACCGTCGACCAATGCAAAGCCGGCCAGGGGTTCGGCCAGTTCGGAGATTTCCAGGCCGTCCAGCGTAAGACCGCGAAGCGATCCCCAGGCGCCCTGGCGATCCTGGAAGAGTTGTCCCTTGCTGGAAACCAGGCGCCCCAGATCGCTATCCGAGACCAGCCCACCCTGGGCATCAATATTCGAGGCCACCAATACCGTCCCGGCATTGCTCAATACCTCCAGCTGGATGGGGGGATTGATCACCGCATTGGCCATCAGGAAGATATCCAGGAAACAGGGCGGCCTGCACGCCACCTCGTAGAAGTCGACGAGGGGAATGTCCCAGCTGAAGACGAAGGCCCCGCGGCCGTGGGTGCCCGCAATGACCCGATCCCGAACCTCATCGAGAGCAATCTCGTAGACGGGCACATTCGGCAAGCGACGAGTACCCACGCCGTTGGCCCCGGCCCACGTCGCTCCGGCGTCGAAGCTCAGGAAGATCCCGATATCCGTGCCCAACCAGAGGGTCAGAGGATCTTCGGCCGAAATGCTGATGGTATTGGCGGGCACCTCCGGCAACGAAGTCGGGTCCATGGGATCGCAGGGAGTTGGACCGCTCGCCGGATTCCAGCTGATTCCGGCATCGACGGTCTTGTAGACATGCGCACAGCCGGGCAGGTCGAAGCCTGAAAAGGTCGCATAGGCGATATCCGGATCTTGCGGATGCACCGCGATACGGGTGATCACCGCCGAGGGAAGCCCACTGCTCCTCGACTGCCAGCAGGAGGGAGATACGCAATTCACGTCCACGCAGGCAGCGTCGGTCACGAAAACCTGTCCGTCGTAATATCCCATGTAGATGCGATCTTGATTGGATGGAGAGACCGCGATGGCCGTGATCACATTACGGCGGTTGATATCCTCGAAGAAGGCATTCGTAGCGCCGAGTTTGCAGCTAACGGCCTCCCAGGCATCGCCACTCAGCCATTCCCATTTCGCCGCGCCGAGTTCCGGGGTGCTTTTCCATAACCGCTCGCTTCCGATATAAAGAAGATGGTAGCTGGAGTCGGGATCCGGCCCCGTGTCGGTGGGAGTGGGATCCTGAACCATGGGCGGATAGAAGGCGGAGTGATCGTTCTGATCCAGCCCCCCTTCGATCCAGGGCTTTGACCAATTGCAGCAGGCTCCATAGTGCAGGCTTCTGCGCGGCTGGAGTTCATAGTAGACATCGAACATGACGTTCTTGAGCTTATGGTCCATGATCGTGGAGGCCGCATCCCCATCATTGGCATGCTCCCAGACCGTCGAGAGGCCGTCCCACTTATTGGTGCCGTTGTCCTGGCTTCCACCGATTACCGTCTTGAAGTCGAGATCGGGCAGTGGCGAGGCCGTGATGGATTGAAAACCCGTTATCTGCAGACCACTATTTCCGCTCGTCCACGAAGCCCCGCCATCGGTCGAAAAAGCGAAACCACCGTCGGAAGCGTTGTACATACGGTTGGGATCCGAGGGATCGGGGAAAACCAGGGCATGGTGATCGGGATGCAGCGCAGTGCTCTGCATACCCTTACAGCCTCCTACTTCGGACCAGACGACGCCACCATCCGTAGACTTGTTGAGCGTGAGGCCCCCGAAATAGACCGTAAAGGGGTCGGAGGGATGAATCGTCAATGCATGCGTGTAGCGGCTATAGGCAGCTGCCAATGTGAACTCGACCAACGTCCATAGGGCGCCCCCATCATCCGAGCGGTAGAGACGTGAACTACAGTCATTGAATATCGAATCCCCGCCCGGCAAACCGGACTCGTCCGGACAGACTCCCAGGACCGCGTAGAGGATAGCCGGCACTCCTGGAGAAGCCCGATGGATGGCGATTTCGACATGATCGAAGCTGAAGAGGCTGGGATCGGGGAGTCCGCTCGCCGCGGGGCATCCGCTCACGGGCAGACCGGCGTTCAGGGGGCACCATTGGATGCTCCCGTCTGCCGGGTTGCGGTTGCCCTTGAAGACGCCCCTGCCCATGAAGCCCGCGTAGAGCACATCGCTATCCTGGGGATCGATCTCCAGGTCGGTGGGCCTCGCCCCATTGCTCTCCGCTACTGCAAGTTTCGTCCAGCTGCCTCCGTGATCTTCCGAACGGTAGATCCCATAGCCCGACGCGGGCTCGGGTGCAGTCACCGTGGACTCGGTCGCGGAAGCGGTCACTCCGCTCGAGAGAGTCACGTAGATGCGCGGATCTCCGGGCGGGCTGCGATCAAGCACGACGTTGTTGATCGAGGCCCGGTTGAAGATATCCTGACCCGAGAGTGTCCAGCTATAGATCAACGGTGACGACCCGCTCATACTTCCGATCAGCAGACCGGCCCCATAATAGGTATCGCGGCGAATGTTATTCTCCCCGGTTCCCACGTAGACATCCGCGCAACCCGCCTGGGCATCGCAATTGTCCAATGCGATTGCCCCCACCGCCAGAGACGCCTGATCGTCGGTCATCGGCATCCACGACACCCCGGCATTCGGGGAGTGCCAGGCGCCGCCCGCGGCCGCCCCGAGCCAGACATCATCGGGATTCAGGGGGTTGACCGCGATGGTCGTCGCCCGACCACTGGCCGCCATTCGGCAAATCCCCCAGGTCTGTCCGTTATTCAAGGGGGCCGGGCCGATTGGACTCCAATTCGCAAAGAGCAGCTGATCGCGAGTGCGGATATCGAATTTCCGCATCTTCTCAGCGAACTCGGCACCCGGACTCGCAAAGGGTGCGAAGAGCGACAACCCCATTACCAGGCGGATCATGGCGAGGAATGGGGGGGATCGAACTTGGGATGGCGGGACATCCAACTTCCTCCCTGGGTGGAGCCGGGGTCTATCCGAAGATCATGCCATATTCCGAACCTTCATCGTCCAATATTTCATCCCGACAATCCGCCTGGCGACCCGCGCTCGGAATCTGCTCCTGAAATCAAACCCACTCCATGGGCCAGTGAGCCTCGGGGCCGGGAAATAGCCGAGAGAGCGCCGACCATCCCTTCCTCGACGGCCCCCTGGCCCCTCCGGGACCCGGCTCCGCCCCATCCAGTCCCGCAGAGACCGGCCCTCTGGGGTCGGGCCCGGCATCCTCCCGGATTCATTTGAAAATCTTCTTCATGCCAGGAGCCGGATGCGGCAAACTCCGGGCCGCCCGGGGGCAATTCCGCTCGGCATTCGGACTCGGAGTCTCGCCCTTCCCGCGCGAATCCTTCGGCGACTCTCAAGCAGGGGGATTTCGAAAATAACTGATCGGCGAGCCCCCGGGCTGATATGCTCCGTCATGTCCGCCCTCGGGGATCATGCGACCGACCCCGATTCGCGGAGTGGGAGGATCGAAGCCATGGACACCCGGCATCTGGGACTCGACCCGGCACGTCTCGCGCGCATCCCCGAGGTCATCGAATCCGACGTCGAGACGCAACACTATGATGGGGCGGTGGTGCTGGTAGGCCGCAGGGGTGAGATCGCACTCCACGAGGCCATCGGCTTTGCCGAGCGTGACACGGAAAGGGCCGCAAGGGTCGATGACGTCTTCCACCTCTTCTCGGTAACGAAGACCTTCACGGCCGCGGCTGTCCTGCGCTGCATCGATCGCGGCGATCTCCAGCTCACGACGCCCGTCGCCGATGTGATTCCCGAATTCGGGGTCAAGGGAAAGCAGCGCGTTCATATCGCCCATCTCCTCACCCATACCGGCGGCATGCCGATCGATCTGCCCTATATCGAGCCGGATCGCCTGGGCGATACACCCAGCGTCGCATTGGCCGTGGCCAACCAGGCACCGCTGGTGAAACCGGGGCGGATCGTGAGCTACAGCCCCATCGGAGCCTACGCGGTACTGGCGGAGGTGGTCCGCCGGATCGACGGCGGATCGCGCCCCTTTCGCGAGATTCTCGACGATGAAATCTTCCTGCCCCTCGGAATGAAGCAGACCAGCCTGGCCCTGCGGCCGGATCTCGCCACCCGACGCGTACCCGTCGTCGTCCGCGACCCCACCCCGGGAATCATTCCTCCGGAAGCGCTCGAGGCGATCAACGTGCTGCAGACCGACTGCTTCGAGATGCCGGGGGGAGGCGCATTGGGAACCGCGCACGATCTCTTTCTCTGGGCGGAGATGTTGCGACGGGGGGGAGAACTCGAGGGCGTCCGGATTCTCTCACGCGCCCTGCTCGAATTGGCGCTCAGCAACCATACGGGCGACGAAATCAACCATATCTTCGATGGCATGTGCGAAAGGCGGGGCTGGGAACCTTTTCCCGCCTACCTCGGCCTCGGTTTCTTCCTGAGAGGAGAGGGAATCTTCCCGATGCCCTTCGGATTGACGGCATCGCCGCAAACCTTCGGCGGGCTCGGCGCCGGATCCACCCTCTTCTGGGTGGATCCCCAACGCGATCTGATCTTCGTCTGTCTCACCGTCGGCGTGCTCGAGGACTCCAGCAATTTCGAGAGAATGCTTCGACTATCGGACCTGGTCCTTGCCGCCGTGACGGATTGAACGATACGAATCGAGGCATCGAAAACCCGTCGATGAATTCAGTTTGTTTGATGTCGCATCATTCAGCGTCAGCTCTGGGCCCCATCGGAGCCGCGAGGAGCCCCGGCAAGCACTAGATTGTCCCGAGTTCCTGGCAATCGCTGCGAGCGGAGCGCACAATACCGGAGGCTTCGGAGACGGCAAGCCCCTGCCCGGACGGTGCTTCAGCTCGTGACATGCGAATATTTCGAATCGACGAGCCCCACTCCGGCCGATACTCCGAGGCCCCTGACTCGTTTTGATTCTCTTTTCCTGCTCGTCCAGCCATAGTTCGCTGGAAACGATTGCCCAGAGTCCTTCGAGACTCCCGCCAGCACGATGACCTCGGTCTTCGGGCAGAATGACCCGCCTGGGCCCGCCGGAACGCTTCATTCGCGCAGCTGCCAGGACCTGAACAACGCTCCTCTCGCAGGGCCCGATGGCGTATTGCGTCTCGCGGTTTCGCCAACTCTATTCGTGCCGCGCTCGGCTGGCCACGCCGCACTGCACGCACCGCGAAGTACGGCCAGAGAAGAATGTCAGTTATATATTGGGGCAATCTTGAGCAATCCAGAAGCAATGGAGCACGTGATGGAAAGTGGCGAAATGGTCCGAGAGTATCTTCAGGCCCTCGGTCTCCATGGCCGGAAATTGGATTTCGAATTTCTGAGTGACGTGGTTGCGCGGCATGTCGCTACATTTGCGTTCAGTAGCGTAGGATGCCGACTCGGTGAAGATCTGCCCCTCGATTTTGAATCGCTATACCAGCGAATTATTCTCCGACGACGTGGGGGGTACTGTTTTGAACAAAATGGCTTGCTCTATCGAGTCCTGGCGGAACTCGGATTTTCGCCGGAACTCTATCTAGCCCGTGTAGTCTACGACCACGATACCCACCCTGGGTTGACACACCGAATCACGATCGTCGACTATGAACGTCGACGATATGTACTGGACGTCGGTTTCGGCGCTCTTGCGCCCAGGATTCCGATCCCCATGTCGGGAATCGAATCCGATGATGGCAGAAAGACTTTCCGCATCGCGGAACGTCGGCCTGGCGAATATCATATGCAGGTTTTCAAGGACGGAAATTTCTTCTCTCTATATCGCTTCGAACTCGCGCGTTATGGTGAAGCCGATTGCGAATTGGGGCATTTCTACTCACACCGACATCCAGATGCTGCCTTCGTGAATCATTTGGTAGTGTCACTTATCAAGGAGAACGAAACCCGCTCGTTGCGCGATTTGGAGTATTGGGTAATCCAAGAATCGGATACCCGGAATCGGGAGATCGGCGATTCCGAAGAACTCGGGCGAATACTCACCGGCGAACTTGGCGTTCGGGTAAGCGAGGAGGAAAGCCGTCGACTCTATGAGGAATTGGCGAACTGACGCCAAAGAGTGGCCAGACATCACGGCATGGCGCCTCCCGTTGCGGTCTCCTCATGGGACGGCGGACTTCGGGCAATCGAAGATGCGCCGGGCGGCATGCGAGCTTTCGAGCGCCGCGATGGAACGGGTCTTGCGGCGGCATCGGCCGCATAGGGGCCAGCGAAGTACGCCGATCTCGCAGACCCGCCCGAGCAGGGCAGCCCCATATATGCGCCGCTCGGGCCCGCGGCATTCGCCCTCCGGCTGATATCGCGGCTCGGCCCTTCCCGGCACCGATCATACGCGAATCCGCACCCCCTTCGGATCGTAGAGGGGCCTCAGGGAGGCCTGCGCGGGGATTCGAGTCCCGGCAACTTCGATCTCGTAACTTCCGCTGCGGATGAAATCCGCCGTCACCCCCGACTCATTCGCGATCGCGCCGAGCCCCACCGCCCCGCCCAGGCTATGCCCATACGCCCCGGCCTTGATATATCCCACCCGGACTCCATCCCGAAAGATGGTTTCGTTATGGTGCAGCAGGAATTCGGGATCTTGCAATAGAAATTGAACGAGTCGGGTCTCAAGGGGGCCAGCTTCCCTCTGCTTCAGCAGAGCCTCGCGGCCGATGAACCCCCCCGGCTTCTGCCATGCGAGTGCGAAGCCCAGGCCCACTTCCAAGGGCGTATCATCGTTATCGATATCGTGGGCCCAATCCCGATAGGCCTTCTCAAGCCTCAGGGATTCGAGGGCGACGAGTCCCGCGTGTTTGAGTCCCACTTCCCGACCGGCATCCATCAATAGATCGAAAACGTGGAGCGTCATTTCCGTCGGAACGTAGAGCTCATAGCCAAGCTCCCCCACATAGGTGATGCGCATCGCCTGGACGAGTGCGTAGCCGATTTCAATCTCGCGCAGGGATTTATAGGGGAAGGCTTCCGTCGAGAGATCGGCATCCGTGAGCCTACGCAACAAGTCGCGAGAATTGGGGCCCTGGATATTGAGGATATTATAGGCCGATGTCATGTCGGATATATAGGCGTGGGCATCCTCGGGGATGTGGCGGCGCAGCCAGGTCAATGCGTGCATATGGAGCAGATCGCCCGCGATGATCAGGTATCGGTCTTCGGCGAGGCGTGTAACCGTGAGATCCGCTTCGATCTTTCCCCGTTCGTTCAGCCATTGGGTGTAGACGATCTCTCCCACCGGAACCGATACGTCGTTGGCAGAGATCCGATTCAAGACGGTCTCCGAATCCCTTCCCTGGATCAGGAATTTCGACATATGGGTCAGATCCATCAGCACGACGCCATCGCGCGCAGCCCGATGCTCGGCGGCACTATAAGGCGCCCAGTTCTGACGCCCCCAGGAATATTCGAGTGTCGGCTCGACGCCTTCGGGTGCGAACCAGTTCGGAAACTCCCAGCCACCCGAAGTTCCGAAGTAGGCACCGGCCGCAGCGAGGCGATCGTGGATGGCGGACTTTCGCACATTGCGGGCCGTCTCCGCCTCGAGGTTGGGCCAGCTGATGTATTGCCAACCGATCATCTCCACGGTCCGGTCGTGAAGGTATCGGGATGTGTTCTGAAAGGAATGCATGCGGTCGATGTTGACCTCGCAGACATCCACCGGCGGCAATCCGTCCACGATCCACTGGGCGAGAATCTGCCCCGCGCCTCCCCCAAAGAGGATGCCCAGGGAATTGAATCCCGCGGCGACGTAGAAATTCTGCAGCTCGGGCGCCTCGCCCATATGTGTTCCCATATCCGGCGTAAAACTTTCGGGCCCGCAGAAGAGCTGGCGCACTCCGACATTTCGCGCTGCCGGTATCCGATCCATCGCCTTTTCGATATAGGGCGCCAGACGATCCCAATCGGGTGGCAACTCCCCGAAGCTGAAGTCCCTGGGGATCCCATCCATGCCCCAGGGCCCGGCGACGGGTTCAAACATCCCCAGCATCAGCCCTCCCCCCTCCTCGCGGAAGTAGGCGAAAAGATCCGGATCCTCCACGATCGGCAGATCTCGATGAATCCCCTCCATGGCCTCGGTAATCAGGTAGTAGTGCTCCGCCGCATGCAGGGGAATATTGACGCCGGCCAATTTGCCCAATTCCCTGGCCCACATACCTCCGCAGTTCACAACGTATTCCGCGGCAATATCCGAGTGCGGCGTGGACACACCCGTGACCCGACCCTGCTTCTGGTGGATGGCAGTTACGGGCGTGTCTTCGAAGATTCGCGCTCCACCCATCCGAGCACCCTTCGCAAGGGATATGGTGACATCGACGGGATTCGCTCTTCCATCATCGGCTGTGTAGAAACCGCGCAAGACGTCATCGGTTTCGAAGAGCGGCCACATCTTCTTGACTTCCGCACCCCCGACTTCTTCGACTTCGATACCGAAGCCGCGACAGAAATCTGAAGTCCGCCGCAACTTCTCCACCCGTTCGGGATTGCTCGCAATCTGGAGATATCCCACGTCGCGAAAGCCCGTATCCTGGCCGGTCTCGTCCCCGAGCACCCGGTAGAGGTCGCGACTGTATTTGGCCATGTTGACGGTGAGCTCAGAGGCGAAGGTCGCCGTAACGACCAGTCCCGCCGCATGCCATGTCGTTCCCGATGTCAGCTTGCTGCGCTCGAGCAGTACGACATCGCGCCAACCGAGGCGGGTCAGGTGATAGGCCACGCTGCATCCGATGACACCGCCGCCGACAATCACGACGCGAGCCTGCGAGGGAAGATCAATCTCATTTCCGGCGGTAGAGCGGGCCTGGGACACCTCTTCTCCTCTTATCCGCATGCTTCCGGCGTCCGAAGTGATGCCTCGGATCCCGGTCTCGCAGGTCTTCCCGCCAGAACGGGAACGTCTCGGCGGGGCCTCATCACTCCTCCATCCTCCACTTCAGCCGAGTAGCCGCTCGTTTCCCGGATCGTAGAGTGGGGCTTGCGCGACAATCGCGGGGCGCGCTTGGCCCAGGATATCGACCGACAGCTCCGTCCCGGGCTGGCAATGCTCTACGGGGAGGTAGGAGAAGGCGATCGACTTCTCGACCCAATGGCCATAGCCACCTGAAGCGACATAGCCGATGACCTTCCCCCCGGCGCGCACGGGTTCGAATTCATGCGCGTCCGCACCCTCTGCGTCTATGACGAGGCAGCTCAGAGATCGTTTGACTCCTGCTTCCTTCTGACGCAGGAGGGCATCCCGGCCGATGAAGTCGCCTTTTTCGAAATTGACGAATCGATCCATCCCCGCTTCAAGGGGCGTCCAGTCGGCGGACATATCGGAACTCCAAAGGCGATAGGCCTTTTCCAGCCGCATCGAATCGAGGGCCCTATAGCCCCAGTCCACGATTCCGTATTGCTCACCTTCCCGCATCAGCAGATCATAGATATGACGCTGATATTCCATCGGATGATGGAGTTCGTAGCCGAGTTCACCTACGAAAGAGAGCCTGAGAGCCCGTACCGGAGCCATACCCACGTGCATAGACTTGGAGCGGAAGAAACGAAAGGCCCGATTCGAACAATCCGTGGAGGTGAGGGCCTGCAGAAGATCCCGGGATCGCGGGCCTGCCAGCGTCAATACAGCGGTAGAATTGGAGAGATTGTCGAGCTTTACGGACCCGTCCGCGGGCAGGTGACGAGCGATCCAATCGTAGTCGTGCAGATCCGTCGCTGCTGCGGAAATTACGTAGTAGCGATTCTCGTCGAGCTTCGTGACGGTGAGATCGCACTCAATGCCCCCCCTCGGCGTGCACATCTGGGTCAGCACCATGCGACCGACAACGCTGGGGAGCTTGTTCGCACATAGACGATCCAGCAACTTCTCCGCACCCGGGCCCGAGACTTCGTATTTTGCGAAGCTCGCCTGGTCGAGCACGCCGACCGAAGACCGAACGGCCCTGCACTCCTCGCCCACCGAGGCATGCCAGTTGCCGCGACGAAAGGAATACTCATCCTTCGCGGGCCCCTTCTTCGCGAACCAGAGCGGTCTCTCCCACGCAAAGCGGGCACCAAAGACGGCGCCTTTGGCGAGTAGTCGATCATGGATCGGGCTCATCTTCAGAGGGCGACCGGCGGGCAATTCCTCCTCGGGGTAGTGGATTGCGTACTCGCGTGCATAGACTTCACATGCCCGCGCCGCCACATATTCGGTCGAATCCGCGTAGTCATCGAAGCGACGAGCATCAACCTCCCACATATTGTCGCTCGGCTGTCCATTCACGATCCATTCCGCCGCATACTTTCCGGCGCCGCCCCCGAATACGATGCCAAAGATGCTGAAGCCCGCGAGTACGTGAAAATTCTGCAATCCGGGAACGGGTCCCATCAAGCAATGGCCATCGGGGGTATAGCCGTCCGGCCCATTGACGATGCTTCGAATGCCAACATTGGCGAAGGCGGGCACCCTCCTCGCAACATCGTGGAGCACATCCTCGAGGCGATCGAGGTCGGGTTCGAGCAGGCTGCTATGAAAGTCCTTGGGGATTCCATCGAGGGCCCAGGGCACGGTCTCTCTCTCGAATGGGCCCACGATCAGGGCACCCGCCTCCTGGCGAATATAGAAGGAGGCATCTGGATCGCGCAGAACGGGCATCTCACGGCTGAGGGCCGAAAGCTCTTCCATGGGCTCCGTAATCAGATAGTGGTGCTCGAGGGGTATGATCGGATGCTCGACTCCGACCATGCGCCCGATCTCTCGTGCCCATTGCCCGGCGGCATTCACAACGACTTCGGTGCGGATATCCCCCTTGGATGTGTGCACGATCCACCCGCTGCCATCTTTCTCGATCGCCTCGACCGCCGTATGGCGACAGATTTCGGCACCCTTCGCCGTGGCCCCCTTCGCAAACGCATGCGTAAGTCCCGTCGGATCCACGTATCCATCCGTGGGGGTATAGGCGGCACCCAGGATGTCGCCCAGATCTGCCAGCGGATAGAGTTCCTGCGCGCGCTCGGGGGAGACAATCTCAAAAGGAATTTCGAGAGTGTCCGCAATTCCCTTCCGATGTTGAAATTCGTCGAGCCGATCCTGACTGGCGGCAAGACGAATGCTGCCGCAAGGATGGAAGTCCACCGCCTGCCCGGTCTCGGACTCCAATGACTTATACAGCCCGATGCTGTACTTGAGGAGTCCCATCAGATTCCAGCTGGAGATGAACTGCGTGCAGAGGCCCGCCGCATGCCACGTCGAGCCACTCGTGAGTTCGTTCTGTTCCACGAGAACGACATCGCTCCAGCCCAGCCTGGTCAGGTGGTACAAAAGACTACAACCGGCGACACCGCCACCTATTACGACGACTCTTGCTTCTGATCGCATGATGACCACTTCCTCCGACTCTCAATGATCGATTCCAGATAGGGCGGATGCGAAATCGAAGTCGTTGCTCAGATTCGAAATCCGTAGCGATGATGGGCTGACCCAGGCCGCATCCCCTTATCCACTCCATGCAAGCCGGCGATTTCAAACAACCGGCTCGTTGATTTGGGTTCCCCCGATGCATTCCGGATGGCCGCTGCAGACGGAACGTCTCTAGAGTCCCGAATTGGAGTCGCGGCCTGAAGCGCGGGAAGAATAGGACAAGTTGGGTATTTCAGCGGCCCCGCAGCAACTCTACCATGCCGACGACAGTGGCCACGCAAGCGGCCACGCTCCATGCAGGAGATCGGGGCCAGGAGCGGGCAATGATCGAAAGGCCTTGCCGTCCTCGAAATATAGGGCGCTGAAGAGAATCTTGATGCCCGGTGCCCCGGGCCGCCACCGGAAGCCTGTTAAGCAGATTCGTGGCCATCGTCAGGCCTTTCCGGCAGATCGCTTCCTTCGCCGACTGCGTTCGGACCCGGCTGATCCGCCCGATCGTGGGAGATCTTCAGCAGTGATAAGAGAATATCGGCAGACTCTTCTCCCTGAAGAACCGCCGTCTCACACAAGGGCTCTGGCCCCGGGGCGATGGTTTGAGTTTCGGGAGTTAACACCTCAGCGACGGAGCGGGTCGCTACGAACATCCGACGCAAGCTGGCGGAGTCGCGAGGCTGGCGTGTATCGTGGGGATCTCGAGCGGACTTCGGAAGATTGGAGCGGCCGGAACGGGAAGGCGCTCGCAAGAGCCAGATGCGGACCCCAACCCGAAAACGGATGGTCGATGTTCCCGAAGCGCTGGAATAGAGTTGTGTTGCAAGGAATTCCAGGTGCTGGCGCTCGACCGACTCGAACCTCGAGGGGATCCAATGAAGGAGATCAAAGGCAAGCTGACGTCGCTCCATGCGGGAAGTCGCGAGGATTATAGCAAGCCCGAGAGGACGTCTTTGGAGGTGGACCTGGAGGGCTTCCCGGAAGACAAGCATCGGGGCTTCCAGCGGGAAGCCCAGTCCTGGGATTCTGAACCCAATGGAATAGCCCGACGCAATGAGCGCCAGTGGTCCGGGGTATCCCTGGAGGAGCTGGAGATAATCCGGGAAAAAATGGATCTCCGGGAAGAACTGAAGGCGGAGACCCTCGGCGCCAATATCTGCGTGGAGGGTATTCCGAATTTCTCTCGACTTCCCAGGGGCAGCAAGCTGATATTTCCTTCGGGTGCGGTACTTGTCGTGGAAGAAGACAACCCTCCCTGTACCTGGATGGCCGAGCAGATTGCCGCAAAATATATGACGAATTCCGACAAACCCGTGCCGGGGCGGATGTTTCCGAAATACGCAATGGGCCTGCGAGGGGTCGTGGGAGTGGTCGATGTTCCGGGGACAATCAATCGGGGCGATCCCATCGTCGTCAAGCCCTATCAGCCGAACAGTTCCCAATGACATCGGCATCGAGCAGCTTGGCATCTCAAAGCGCGCATCCCCCCTGCCCTGCGATCGCCCTGGAGTTCGAGCCCAGGCCGCCTCTATGGAGCAGCGGGGACTCCATGCGCCCTTTCTCCAGCAGACTCCTGCCTTGCATCAGATGATCCCATCAGATAGCCGGGCCCCCGGGCGAGATCGAGACCTTCCAGGAGAGAAGATATGAGCATATTGGAGAAAAACCAGAAGGCATTCTCCGCGCAATCCGAGGGATTCTCGAGCGACGGCCAGACCTACGCGAAGCTGGAAGAAGTCGATTGGATGCTCCAGGAATTGCCCCTGACGGAACAGAGCAGGGCCCTCGATATCGCGACGGGAACGGGAGAACTCGCTCGGGGACTCGCAGCCCGAGTCGCATCGGTCGTCGGCCTCGATGCGACACCTGCAATGCTCGAAAAGGGAAGAAACTTCATTCGCGAATCCGGGATCGAGAACGTCTCATTTCAACAGGGCCAGGTCGAGGATCTTCCCTTCGAGGACGAGCGTTTTGACGTCGTCACGTGTCGTTACGCATTCCACCATTTCGCCGATCCGAAACCCGTGATTTCCGAAATGGCCCGCGTCTGCAGAAGAGACGGACATATCCTGATCGTCGACATCGTCACGCGCGACGAAGCCACGGCGACCGAAGCCAACTATTACGAGTGGCGATGCGACCCATCCCATACCCGCTGCTGTGGCTTCGATGAAATCCAGAAGCTCTACCGCTTGTCGGGCATTGACGTCTTCTCAGCGAAGAACGAGATCATCGAGGAAAACGTCCTCGATTGGCTGAACTTCTCGCTCACCGGAAAACCGGATCGTGAGGCCGTGATTCGGGCCCTGGAAGAAGAACTCGCCGGCGGGGAGCAGACCGGCCTGGCACCCTTCATGAGGGATGGCAGTCTCTATTTTCGCCAGCGCGAAGCCGTGATCGTCGGACGGAAGCGCTGAGCGAAGGGGGAGAGCGGGAAATCCCGCAGATCCCAGGGGCATTGGACTTCTCCTCTCGGATTAGCCTAGAACCCTCTTCGCAATTTCCGCCAACAACTCGATTCTTTCGGGATTATGCCCATTCACCGGCAGGTCCACAGCGAGGCCGTCGAGGCCCATGGCAACCGCATCCTGCAGGATTTCGCCCACCCGATCCGGATCGCCCGTGATGAGGGCCGATTTTGCGGCCGCGATCTGGGTATCGTTCCAGCCCTTCGCAGCAGCGATGGCCACGAAGTCCGCGTCGAGTTCCTCCTGGGTCGGTGCCACGGCGATCATCTGGAGTTTGGTCACCCGGATCTCCGAGCGATCGCGTCCGAGGCGTTCGCAGTGTTCGGCCAATGCCTCGAGTTTTCGGGGAATCGCTGCATTATCCCCGACCAGATTCGATTCATCGGCATATTCGGCCACCATGCGAAGCGTCTTCTTTTCGCCCTGTCCCCCGATCATGATGGGGATTCTCGAAATCGGTGCGGGCGAATTGATGGCATCCCGCACCTGGTAGTGCTTGCCCGAAAAACTGATACGCTCGCCCCGAAGCATCGGAATGATGATCTGCAGGGCCTCTTCAAGTTTCTCGAAGCGCTCCGTAAAGGTGCCGAATTCGAAACCCAGATCGGCATGCTCCTTCTCAAACCAGGCACAGCCGATGCCGAGTGTCGCTCTGCCCTTCGAAACATGATCGAGGGTAGTCACCGCCTTCGCCAGCAGAGCTGGATTTCGGTAAGTATTTCCGGTGACGAGGGCGGAAAGTCGAACACTTTGCGTCCGCTCTGCGAGTGCCGACAGCATCCCGTAGCACTCGAACATGGGCTCTTCGGGGGCACCGATTCCAGGCAACTGGTAGAAGTGATCCATCACGAAGATGCGGTCGTAGCCCGATGCTTCGGCGGCCTTCGCCTGGGCGACGACGTTCTCGAAGATGTCCGCTGGTGCGACTCCGGGGTAGGTGAAGTTCGGGATTTGGTAACCGAGGCGGGTCATAGTCTTCCTCTTCTCTTCTCATATGCCCTTTCATGGTGAGGGAGCTTGGCCGATGCATAGCCAGAAAAGGGCAGCGGTGATGCTTTAGAGTTCCTGCAACTCCCTATCATAGGAATTCCCACCCCGGGTCGAGCGGGCCCGGCTCGAGGTGATCGCGGGAGTAGTTTCCTGAAGGGTCCGTGAAAGACTCGATTGGATCGTGCGATATCCGCCGAGATTCGCCCGAACGCAGAGCGGACTCTCACCCCTGCCGCCACGGTGGGGAGCGTTTTTCGAGGAAGGCCTGAATCCCGGCCTGGCCTTCCTCCCTCTCCCAGGCGTCGGCGAGATCGCGCGCCGTATACCAGGCATTGTCTTCTGCGTCATGACTATCGACCCATGCAATCAATCGCTTTGCGGCGGAAACGGCCTCCGGACCACAGCGCAGCAGGCTTTCCACTTCGATCTCCACTGCAGCGTCGAGATCGTCCGCGACCTCTGCAAGCAGACCCAGGGCTTTGGCCATCTCAGCATCCATGAGGCGCGCATTCAGGAATGTGCGACGGGCGTTGGCGACACCGATTCTCCGCACCACGTAGGGGCTGATATTCGAAGGTGCCAGACCGAGACTCACTTCGGTCAGCGCGAACTTCGCGCTGGGCACGGCAATCGCCATATCGCAGACCGCGACCATCCCAACACCGCCCCCATAAGCCTGCCCGTTGACGCGCGCAATCGTGAGCAGGGGAAGGAGATCGAGACGTTGCAGCATCTCGGCCAACAATGCAGAGTTGGCGATGCGTTCCGAACGGGTCATGCTGAATTGCTCTTTCATCCAGCCGAGATCACCCCCCGCACAGAAGGACTCACCGGCCCCCGTGAGAATCAGGGCTCGGACTCCCCTATCGGCCGCTTCGACGTAATCCATCACTTCATGCATATCCTCCATGAAGGCCGGGCTCATTACGTTATGCCGCTTTGGCTCGTTGAAGGTAGCCGTCGCGATTCCGCGTTCGTCCATGGAGAAGAGGGTTTGCTTCAGATCCATTATTACGATCTCCCGATTTGGAGGTTCCGCTCAAGACTTTGCCACTCCCCCAGGCCCATCTTCCTGGCAGCAGAATGCGCCTTCTGGAATCATGCCGCGAGACCCCGGAGAGAAGAGGCGTCAGTTCGGCCGGGCGCGAATGGGGGACCTCGCTACAGGATTCCGGACGCAAGAAGCCAGGCGAAGCGCATCAGCCCCTTGGGCAGGATGCCGACGCCCCCCTACTTCCTCGCCTTCCGCGCCTCCTCCTTGATGCGCTGGATATGGCCACGACCCAGGGCCTTGACTTCGCAGCCCAGATTGAAGTACTCGCGAATCTTCTCATCGCTGAGGATGCCGAAGCAATCCACAATTGCCAGAGGCGCACCGGCGGCATCTACGACATCGCCGGGCTCGATCGCGAGATAGGGTTCGTGGGGGACGGCGAGAATCAGAACTTCCATGCCCTTCAAGGCCCCTTTCAAATCCTGCTGGACTTCGATCTCGGCGAGACCCTCCTGGTTGCGGAAGAACCTCGCCCATGACTGCCCGGGCGCCGGATAGGTATCCTGGCTCTCCAGCTCATACCAATGCTCGACGTAGGGATCATGCACGTGGAGACTGGCACCCATCTCGGTCAATTTTCGCACGACCATCTCGGAGCCGCTGTAGCGAGTATCGCCCACATCCTGGCGGTAACTGGCCCCGGCCACCAGAACGTCGGCCCCCGCGATATAACGGCCCATATTTCGCAACGCGTCGCGGGCGAGCTCGGCCACGTGCAGGCCACGCGTATCATTGATATCGATCGCGGTCGGCGTGATCTTGAAGACGCGGTCGCCATCTTCGAAACCCAGGATGTGCTTATAGGCCCAGTAGCCGAGGCCTCCATCCTTGGGCAGGCAATAGCCGCCAATGCCGGGGCCCGGGAAGATGATATTGCTATGTGTAGGCCGCATTTTGATTGCGTCGATGACCTTGATCAGATCCACGCCGTTGCGCTCCGAAAAGAGGGACCATTCGTTGAGGAAGGCGAGTGTCGTGGCTCGATAGGAGTTTTCGATGATCTTCGTCGTTTCGGATTCGATGGGGCGATCCATCACCGTCAGTGGAAACTCATCGGTATTGAGCACCTCGTGGAGAAACTTCTCTACCCGGCTGCGGGCTTCATCATTGCAGCCGGAGCAAACCCTCCAAAAATCCCGAATGCTCGATACATATTCCTTGCCCGGCATCACTCGCTCGAAGCTATGGGCCAGCAGGGGCTCCGAAGCGATATCCCGAGCGGAGAAGGCCTTCTTCAGAATCGGCCAGGCGACAAATTCGGTCGTGCCCGGAGCCACCGTGGTTTCAATCAGAACCAATGCTTCGGCCGGAATCTTTTCCCCGATGGTCCGCATCGTCGCTTCCAGGGCAGCCATATCGGCATCGCCTGTGACCATATTGCCCAGCTCCGCCTTCGCGTAATCACACTGCACATCCACTACGACGCAATCGGCCAGTTGAAGACAATCACTATTATAGGTGGCCGTCAGCGCCTTCTTGTCGAGGACACAGCGGGCAATCATCGGATCGACCTCGGGATCTTCGGCTTTGACGGGACTCTCACCGCGGTTGAGCATGGGGATCTTCCAATAACTCCGTGCGGAGGGTCTCTGGCAGCCAATGACGAATTTGCTGGGTTTGCCTTCGGCATCGACGGTGTCGGCAACGATGGCCGCCATTACGGCCCCGACGAATCCGACACCCATGACCACAACCACTTCCCGCCCATCCTTCCTCGCCGCCGCGGCCAGGTCCTCCAGTCGGCGCATTTCCGGGGCGTATTCCTCCTCGCTCGGAATCGCGAACTTCTCACCTGCGGGATTGACCGAGAACTCAGCCATGAGTCTTCCTTTCTGTCCTGATTTTACGCTAATCGTGGAAAGATAGAGGCTAGTGCAGGGGATGACGACTTTCGAGCTTGGCTCCCTCATCTGGAATCACGAAGTGCAACCACGAAGATCGAGGCATCATTTCGGCGCAGCTGATCCAGAGAAAATCCGTCGCGATTCCGCTCGGGGCTCGAGATGGCAGGGCTCGACTCGTCCGCGCAACGATTCCTCGTATGGCGGAAATCTCCTCCCCGGGGCCGGGCGCCCGACGTTCAAGAATGGCATACACGTTGAAGTGGACGATGCGGGAGATCGGGCTCACGCGCCGGTGAATAAAATGGTATGCTCTTCCCATCGCCAGCCAATTGCTCGTTGGCTCGCTTCCCATTCATAGAGGGAGTTCACCATGAGTCGACCCATGCCCACGGACAATACCTTTCTGCAGGGAAATGGTGCTCCGCTGAATTTCGAGGGAGAATCCGGGGACCTTGTGGTTTTGGGCGAGATCCCCAACGAACTCTCGGGAACCTATTTCCGAAACGGATCCAACCCTCAATTCGCCCCGCGGCGGGGTTATCACTTCTTCGACGGCGACGGCATGATCCATTCCATTTGTATCAGATCCGGGCGTGCTTCCTATAAGAACCGTTGGGTGCGGACAGAGCGTTTTCTGTTGGAGCGTCAGGCTGGTGAGGCGCTCTTCGGCTCCATGGTCGACCCGGGCTCCTCGCATCCGAGCGTCGTGGGCAAGTCGAGCAATGCGGCCAATACCAACGTCGTCTGGCATGGCGGAAAGCTATTGGCGCTTTGGGAGGGAGGGCTGCCGACGGAGATCGACCCCGTGACGCTCGAGACCCGGGGCATCTGGGACTTCGAAGGACAGCTGACACGCCGCATCGACCCGACGATCGCCGCACAATTGGGCCTGACGGTGGAAGAAGGCCGCGGCCAGGGGGTGATGACAGCCCATCCGAAGATCGACCCGAAGACCGGCGAGATGCTGATTTTTGGTGCGGCGGGGGCGCCTCCTTATCTGCTCTACCACGTAATCTCGGCGGATGGGAAGCTCGTGCGCACGGAGGAGATCGATGTGCCCTTTCCAGCCATGATGCACGACTTCATCGTGACGGATCAGCACGTGATCTTTCCCGTCTTCCCCGCCACTTTTGATTTCGAAGCCATGGCCGAGGGGACGAGCCTGCTCGCCTGGAAGCCCGAGTTGGGCACGCATCTGGGGGTCATGCCCCGAGAGGGTTCAGCAGGCGATGTGATCTGGATCGAGAGTGATCCCTGCTACGTCTTCCACCCCGCCAACGCATACAGCCAGGGAGATCGGATTGTCGCCGAGGTGGTGCGCTTTCCCGAACTCCCCCTCTTCGGCGGCACGGGGGCGGGCTCGCCCGCCTTCTGGCGCTGGACCCTGGACCTCGGTGCCGGACGCCTCCAGGAAGAACAACTCGACGAGTTGCCGACGGAGTTCCCGAGAATCGATGAACGCTTCGCCGGTCTGCCCTATCGCTATAGCTGGGGCCCTTGCCTGCAGCCGAGTACGGGCACGGATGATGCCGCTCTCGGCTTCAATGCCATCGTCCGCTACGACGTGTCGGGCGGTGAAAGAAAGATCCACGAACCCGGAGCGGGAGCGGTCGTCGGCGAGCCCATCTTCGTGCCGCGCAGCTCCGATGCGCCCGAAGGGGATGGTTTTCTGCTTTGTCTCGCCTACCGAAGCGCTGAAAAACGCAGCGACCTGCTCATCCTGGATGCCCAGCAGATCGAAAGTGAACCCCTTGCGGTAATTCAATTGCCCGTGCGCGTGCCCAGCGGCTTCCACGGCAATTGGAAGCCCGACGCCTGAATCAACGGCGAGAGTCCTGGCATATCTCGAAAGCACATCGCGAAGGCGCATCGCCAAAACAACGTAGAAGACTCGCTTCCCGGCCAGTGCGCTTCAATCCGAATCTTTGCCCGGGGACGAATCCGAATCGAGATCGAGCCCCAGGAGGAGTACGCTCGCGAAGACGATCTGCCCCACGAAGATTTGGAACCCAAGGCTGAAGCTTCCCGTAGTATCCTCGCTCCAGCCAGCAATCATGAATCCCGGCATGACGAGGAGGGCGATCAGGGGCGAGATCAAGCCCATGGCCCTGCCAAAGTTCTCGGTGCCGAATGCGGCTGCAATCATGCCCCCCCAGACAGGCAACATCCCACCCGCGGCCAGGCCCAGCAACGACGACGCCACAACCAGCGCCGGGTAGTCCGGCTCAACCGAAAAAAGGGCGATCCCGACCCCTGCCAGGCCGAGCGAAGTCCAGAGTCCGGTCCGCAGACCAATGCTGTCGGATGCGGCACCCAGCGCGATTTTCCCCACGAATCCGAAGAAGGCGACCAACGAGATCAGGGTTCGGCTCACCGAGGCATCCAGCCCCTGGCCTTTCACGTAAAGGCCAAGATTTCCAAGCAGGGCCGTATAACCCATGAAGAGCAGGCCAAAACATATGCCCATCAGCCAATAGGATCGACTGCCCAGGATGTCCCGATTCGCAAGCAGAGAGTCGGTTGGCTCCCCAGCCGGCGCGCCGATGGGGTCGGCCCCCTGCCCTTCGGGCTCAAGTCCCTTCTCGGCCGGATGGTCCCGCAATACGAATAGGAGCATGGGCAATACGCAACCGGCGGTCAGCAGCGCAAGAGCCTGCAGGGTCGTACGCCAACCCCAGGCCGAGAGCCAATCGGTGGCGAGGAAGGGCAGGATCACGCCACCGAGGGATGTCCCCGTCGCCGCGAACCCCAGCGCCTTGCCACGCGAGGTCGTGAACCAGCGGGAAACGAGTGCGGAACCGGTGATCGGTCCGAGCAAGGTATTCGCCGTAGCCATGAATAGCGCGAAGACCAATACGAATTGAATGACGCCCTGGGTGAGCGAAAGAAAAACGAGCGACGACGCCAGCGTGATGGCACCCAATACCATCAGCCAGCGGGCGGACCAGCGATCGACCAGGGGACCGACCAACGGCGGCAGGAATATGCCGACCATGGCCGAAGCCGTCATCGCCATATTGATCTCGGTAGCGGTCGCACCAAAATCCTCCCTTACGGAAACGATGATCAGGGGGAAGGCGTAGGTGATGAAACCCACCATGAAGAGTTGGGCAATGAATACACTCGCCACGATCCACCAGCCGTAGAACATCGCAGGGAGCATAGGAGAAATCGCCGCTTCCGGGCGCATCCTTTCGTGCTCGTATTCGAGAAAAAGGATTCCGTCGCCAGTATTCCGAAGACCGCTTCGCCCGGGCCCCTTCATATGCCCGCCTACGACTCGCAGCCCATTATAATATCGCGGCGGACGGATTTCCCAGCTGATCCCTCCACCCCATCCGTGGCATCGGCTCGTATTCCTTCGAAAGCTACGGCGAAATAGAAGAATCCGGCCCAAGCCAACCGGCGCCCACAATTGCCGAGAATTGCCAGGCGCAGCCTTCAA
>CAYTAT010000001.1:4769-20191 GCA_964435795.1 uncultured Spirochaetaceae bacterium | reverse complement strand
ATAGGACTTTCGATAGCGTGCTAGCGTCGAGGATGGAGTGGAAGGCCAGCATTCAGCTAGGATTGCTGCGCCCAATAGCATTGAAGAGAGGACGCGAACTTGCCGGACCGATTCGACCTTTCTGGTCGCGTATCCCTCGTCACGGGGGCAACCAAGGGACTCGGACGGGCGATGGTTCAGGGACTCGCCGAAGCGGGCAGCGATGTCGTCGTCGTCAGCCGCAAGCCGGACCTCTGTGCGTCCGTGGCCAGGGAGATCGAGCGTTCGACGGACCGACGTGCCCTGCCCGTCGCGTGTCACGTCGGCGAGTGGGATGCCCTGCCCGGCCTGGTCGAGCGCGTCTACGACGAATTCGGAAAGCTTGACGTTCTCGTGAACAATGCCGCCATCAACCCGGCCATGATGCCCATCGCCGAGATCAGCGAGGCCTTCTTCGACAAGCTCGCGTCGGTGAATCTGAAGGGGCCCATTCGCCTTGCTGCGCTCGTCGCACCCCGCATGGGCGAAGGGGGCGGTGGCAGCATCATCAACGTCACGACCCAGGGCGCCTACGCGGCCGGCCCCGGTGTGGGAACCTATACGGGCCTGAAGGCGGCACTTCTGAACTTCACACGAACCATGGCCGCTGAATGGATCTCCCTTGGAGTGCGCGTCAATGCCCTCGCACCAGGACCCTTCATGACCGAGATCATGAAGGGAACTGCTCGAAAGAACCCCATCTTCGTCGAGCACGCTGCAGAAGCGACTCTGATGAAACGAATCGCCGACCCGGATGAAATCGTCGGACTCACTCTTTTTCTCGCGAGCGATGCTTCCTCCTACGTGACGGGAGAGGACTACTCGATCGCGGGCGGCATGCGGAGCAATTGACCCGACTCCATCAGGTGTGCCGAAAACGCATGACCCGAGGAGGAACTGTGGCCTGAAGTCGCAGTCCGGCACACTTCAGACCCGACCTCGCGCCTCCCAGCCCGCTTTTTACCTCCAGTCCGACGCGTTCTGGAACCCGAGGAGCCCTTTCTCGATTACTCTCCTCATATGGGAAAGATCATCGAGAAAGCCAGTCCACTGGCGCGAAACGAAGAGCCGCCGGCGATCAGCCATTCCGATTGCCGCTGGATATGGCGTGCTCTTCGAAAACTCGAAACGTCGATGTCTTTTCGTATGAGCGCGTCGCTATGCGCGAGAAATCCATCCATGAATAGAGCGCCGTCCTACGTGGACTCCTGCACGTAGTCGGCAGATACTGGAGGTCCGAAGATGCCGCGAGTCATCAAGCTTGGGATCAATCGTCCAATCTCGCAGGGGCTGCTCCCTGATCCCGAAAGACGCGAAACCAAGTACACGTTCATTTCCGTAGACGACCATCTCGTCGAGCCCCCTCATACCTTTGAAGGCCGGCTGCCACGCAAACTTCAGGAAGAGGCGCCTCGGGTCATCGAGACCGAGGATGGCCACGAGGTCTGGTATTTCGAGGGCCAGCCCTACTTCCAGGTGGGTTTTATGTGCACTGCGGGTCGCCCGAAAGAGGATTGGAGAATCGAACCTGCGCGCTTCGAGGAGATCCGGCCGGGCTGCTACCAGATCGATGAGCGCATCAAGGATATGGACCTCGGCGGAATCTGGGCCTCGGCCTGCTTCCCCTCGGGAGTCACGGGTTTCAGCGGAACACTCTTCTCCGAGGCCAAGGATCCCGAACTCGGTCTGGCCTGCACACGCGCGTGGAATGATTGGCTATTCGAGGAGTGGTGTTCCCCCTACCCCGAGCGCCAGATCCCGATCGGCGTCACTTTCCTGGCCGATCCCGTAAAGGGAGCTGAAGAGATTCGGCGCAACGCGAAGCGTGGTTTTCGTGGAGTGACCCTGCCCGAGCGGCCCCATCGCATCGGGCTGCCGTCGATCTTCTCCGGCGAGTGGGATCCGATCATCGAGGCCTGTGCCGAGACAGATACCGTGATCAATCTGCACGTGGCTTCCTCGGGCTTCGCCGAGATTGCACCCAACGCCCCGATGGGGGCCAGTTCGACGCTCTTCGGCGTGCTCGCCATGCCGGCTTGTGTCGAGTGGCTCTGGAGCGGCTATCCGGGGAAATACCCGAACTTGAAAATCGCCCTATCCGAGGGCGGGATCGGCTGGGTGGCCATGATCCGGGATAGACTCGAGAATATCATGAGCCGCTCCGGCTACGGCAAGGACTGGCCTTTCAAGGATGCAACTCCCAGCGAGGTACTGCGCCGCAACTTCTGGTTCTGCATGATCGACGACCCGTCGACCATTTCAACGCGTCATGCGATCGGTGTCGACAGGATCATGTTCGAATCCGACTATCCGCACGGCGACGGCACCTGGCCCGACACGCAAGAAGTCATTGACAACCTCATCGGGGATCTGCCCAAAGAGGAGATCCGAATGATCACCCACGAAAATGCAGCTCGACTCTTCCGACATCCCCTACCGGAGAAGTGCATTCCCTGAGCTTGGCCATGCGGGGGTATCCCATAAGAGCTTGCGTCCTGAAATCCTCAGATCTCGATAAGCTCTCGCCCGATTCGAGACGGGACGGGGTTCCGAATTCCAGATGCCGACCTTCGCAATGAAGCGAAATGGAAGCGTCGAGATTCGGGGCTGGCGATCCAGGAGAAAAGAAAAGACGGCCTCCAGGCGAGTCGGATATGCCGAGATCGTCAGACCTTCAGTTCCACTTCCGTCACGCCATCCGAGAACACTCTGGCCTGCCGCGCAGCCAGCGCCCGAACCCAACCGAAGCGCATCAACCCGGTCACGCCCCGCAAGCGTCGGACCATGGGACTCTTCGCGAAGAGAATCTGCGGTGGCCGCGCCTGCAGGCTCTGGATCTCTTGCACCTCCCGCATCCGTTCCGCTTCGATCTCTTTCGCTGTCAGATCGAGATTCGCACCAGCCTTCAGCGCAGGAATCAGGTGATTGGCCGCGACGATCGAATCGCGCAGCGCAATATTGATCCCCTGGGCACCCACCGGAGAGCAAGTATGGGCGGCATCCCCGATCACCATTACACCCGGTCTCGACCATTCGGTACAGCGGTCGGCGGCAGTGGAAAGCAGAAAGGGGAGGGAAATCTCGCCGCACTTCTCCCGCAGATGCGCACTGAGTTCACCCGTCACATGGTTGGCCATCTCTTCGACCCAACTCTCCATACCCCGGCTCCGTAGACCACCCCAGGTGCCCTTCCGGATCACCCAGCCCAATTGGAGCAGGTCATCGGGCGCGCGATAAGAGATCAGAAGATGCGCGTCTCCAATATAGAATTCGACATGGGATGTCGATTGGAAAGATGGTGCCAGCGGAAGCTTGCACCAGACAACATCCATCCGGGTTCCATCCACATGAACTGGCAAATTCGCCTCTGCCCGTACGCGCGACGACCGGCCATCCGCACCGATGACCAGATCGGTATCGATGCGAATCTCCTCTTCGCCGCTCTTTGCGCACAATCCTTTTACGCGCTCACCGTCCCTGAACAGATCAGTAAAGGTCGCAGAGCGGGCAAAATAAAAGTTCGCGTATTTCTGGCATTCGCCGACGACTGCTTCGAGCAGATGTGGCTGTGAGACAACCAGCGGAGAGTTTCCTTCCCCAAAAAACTCTTCGTCGAAGGGGAGATGGAGTAAACGCTTGCGGTCGTTGAAGACGTCTACATATTCCGGCCGGGAGGTCGGAACACGTTCGAGCAATTTCCCGAGTCCAATGTCTCGGATTGCCCGCACTCCCGACGGAGTCAACGCCTCGCCCCGGAACTCGCGCATGAAGTCGGCTTGACGCTCGAGCAACGTCACCTCAATGCCGCGCGAAGCCAGGAGATACGCGAGAAATGCACCCGCGGGGCCTGCACCGACGATTGCGACCTGGGTTGAAGTCATGAAGGACCACTCCCTTGTATACCAGCAAGATACCACCGATTCCGATGCCGCCTAACACGGCCCCAGCGGGCGAAAACACGCCTGAATAGCTCGATATTCTTCGGCCCGGCCACACGGTCCGCGGGCTCTTCTTTCGCCTCTTCTTCGTGGCAGCAGGGAAATGCCCTAAGTCGTTTTATAATCAGAGGCTTCGCGCACCTGAGCCGAGTACTTTGGCGAGAGATGAGGGCACTCCGGCGCATGGGCCGAGTCGAGGTGTAGCGAATCGACGACATGAAGTGGCAGGATGCAATGATAGACTCGAACCGACATCAACGAGGAAATCGGGTATGGCCACGAAAGACCAGGAAGACCAGGCAGAGGGCCAGGAGCCGAGCAGGACACGGCTCGAGGAGAGGGCCATCAGGATGCTCTACTCCTTCGTCGAGCGAGATGCCAGCTCCTGGCGCTTCTGGGCCAAGGTCATAGCGGTCATGTTCCTGACAACCGCCGGCCCGGCAATCGCCATCGCCCTCTACTTCCTCGGCCGCGACCTCGGATTTTTCAGCTGAGTTGAGGCCGTCCCCAACGGCTGCCGCGCTGCCGAGCTTATCCGTGCGTATCTGCCTGGAGGCAAGCAGGCTGCGGCTCGCCTGAATCATCCGGCAGCGGCGACGGAGAGAGGATCGCTGCAACGCAGTCCGAGCCTGATTTCTACTCGGGATGAGACATTCATCCATGAGAATGACTCCTGCAATCACTCGACTCTTCGCACTTGCCGGGCATCCGCTTCATTGGCCAGGGTTGACTTCGACTCCCGGAAATCCGCGTCCTCAGATCCCACCCGCCCTCACGCTTGACGCGATAGCATCGGTTTCAGGCGACACTCCGCACTGCCTGATCCAATGTTGTCTGTAGCCTCATAATGCCACGACCCAGGTTCAACGAAGTCGACACGATTGCGAGATTACGATCGCAAGCCCTCTTCTTCGGCGACACCTTCCAGCGTACTGCAGGCGCGTGCCCACGAGATGATTCCAACAAGATGACTGAATTGTGTCGCTCTTCTTAGCGCAAGCAGAATTGCCGATTCTGATCCGGCGGGGGATGGGGTAGGGATTTCCAATCTGTAATGCTGTCGCTAGCGAGCATTTTTGCCACACCCCGAATCACTCTCCAGCCCGCATCCGCCCCGACGACCCCAATACCTCCAGGAAGAGAATTATTCTTCCATCGGGCTCGTGTCCATGCGAACATGGCGTACGCATATTTGCCGTGGGAGGGCATGGAATGCGTGAACGAACGCTTTTCGTCGGCGCGCCAGCGCCGTTTATCATTTCGTTCGACGAGACCCTTCATTCCGCCGAAAAGCTAAGGTCGGCGATGCGGAAAATGGCGCCGATGCCATGAGTTTCGGCCTCCCGCCCTACGCTCGCCGGATTTTGAAGAATGACGGCCGTGGCTTCCGGGGGGCATCTCTTCCAGCCCCCATGGTGGTCACCCAGACAGGCGACTTCAGCGCCCCAATGATCCACGGCGGCATCCAAGCCGCCAATTCCCAACTGAATGCCGTCGCTGCCGAGACAGGCCGGCGCGAGGATCGGGGCGGCAGGAATATGCACTGCGGCCCCGCTCACTCTGACTCCACCTGGTGTCATAAGAGTCAGACGACGGGATCGGTGGACTTCAATACGAATGCAGATGGCGGCCATTCGCCCTTGCCCTCACATCTGGATCGGCTCAACGCTTCTACCAGACAGCGGCCTCCCACTGCCCGGAAACTCCTGATTCCTGACTTCGATGAAAGGGCGAAGTAATAACTCGCTTTCACCTACCCGAATCCAAATTCTTGAGGTCAGAGCTTCAGCGAGTAAACACTGACCAGAGACATATACCGAATTTCAACACTTAAAAGGAGCCTCCCATGAAGAGAGAAAACTTCTCCGGCGATTCGAAGATCACGAAAGATCGGTGTCCGACATCCAGAGGCTGGATCGGATCGGGCCTCGCTTTCTGCGTGCTACTTCTGCTTTCCAGCGACCTCGCAATGGCCACCACCGTATACGTCGTTCCATCTGATAGCACCACCTGTGACGATCTGGACCTGCAAGGTTTACCGGGCGCGATGGTGGCCCAGGTCGATGAATTGGGGACCACCACCGCTTTCCCCCTCGATGAAAGAATCCAGGCACAATTCACGAGTACGGAAGAGGTTGCATGCCAGATGAATCCAGGCCCGAATACGGGGGGAAATCAAGTGGTGGTCAGTATTACGAATACTGTCTTTCCGGCGCGTGACTTCTACGATCTCTGGTACGTCGCGGATCCGGAAACATCCATCACCAATATCGATGGCACCATCAACGGGGAATCCGCATTCAAGATCGACCGCGCGGACGCCAATCGATCCCTGATTTTCGAGAGCGATACAGTCAGCCCGAACGATGGGATCTTCCGATCGGGAGAGACCTGGCATTTCGTAATCGATGGCTACACGAATAGTCTTCTCACTGATCCAGACGCCATGGCCTCACTCGGTGTGGGGGATGGATCGGGCAGCCCTGGGCAGACTATTTCAATGTCCTCCGGAAGCATCATTGCATCCTTGGTTCCCGAGCCGAATTCCGCACTCCTCCTGGGACTCGGCCTATCCGGGCTCTCGGCGTTTGGTGGCCGCAGATCCCGAAGGAGCATATTGCGCCCCGCCCCGCTGCTGTGTTGGAACTCAGTCATTCGCGCTCGGACAGTCTGCGTTCGCCTGAAAAAGATAAAAATGATGCAATTCGATCACGACTCCATCCACGCTGCGATCGATCCAGGCCCCATGACATTTCGGGAGAATCCCGAAAAGAACTGAACTCGGCACCGACCCTGGCTAATACCCAAGAAGTTTGAAGGAGAAAGAAGATGGCTCTAGATTTCTTTGAAATAATCCCATCCATGGGGCTGCAATCGGCACTTCGAATGTTGGCGAGAAACTCTGCCTGCATCCTGGCGTATGTCGCATTCATGAGTTTTGCACCAGCCTCAGTCATGGCCGTGTCCATTACTCCCATTGATGCCGACTCGAATATCCCCGCATTCATATCCGCCAACGGTGGGCGTGTCGGCCCCGATGCTGAACTCGCCACGATAGACTCGAACACCTCCAGTGATCCATTGGCTTTTGTCGACTATGCCAACCAGGGGGCAACTCCCTCTTGGGTACCGATCTTTGACTACACTTTGGATGGGCACTACGACATCTTCCTATTCGAACTCTGGAACGATCGGGGGCAGGTAGATACCGGGATCCAGGATTTTACATTGCAATTCCTTTCGGACAGCACGCTCCTCGGAACCTACACCGACACAGCACCTGTACCGGACTGCACACATAGCGCCCTCCTCTGCTCCAATACTTTTACATTCCCGACAGTTTTGAACGTCAATCGAATCAAACTGATCGTAAGTAGCTCGCACGGAGTGCAGGATAATCAGTTCCGAGAGGTCAAATTCGGAGGAACTCTCGTTCCGGAGCCCACCTCCTTCTTGCTGCTATCCATGGGCCTGGTTGGCCTGGGAGTTCACGCGCGTCGGAGAGGCACCGGTGGAGCGCCGGATTCAAAGATTGCTTCCAGCATGATGAGATAGCGCGCAGGCAGATGCTCCTCTGTATCCAGTTCATGGTCTTGATGCCGAAACCCACCTTTACCGCAGTTCATTATCTATATAGCAAGGAGATGCGACATGATTGAAATTTCGAGAGACGCCAAGACAATTTCCCTGTTGAGAAGAACCTCCATCACCGAGGCCCGGAATTCGTTGAGGGGCCTCTTCTTCTCAGAGCTTCTGATGACGGATTTTCTCCGATCAAAAGAGAGAGGTCAGATGGGAACGATCTGGCTTCTCCACCTCGCGTCCAAGCTGGAATTCCTTCGCCTACCTGAAGCCTTCCGCATTTCCACTCTCGGAAGGAATACGGCCTATGTGTTGGCTTGCACGGCCATGATGCTCTTGGCGTCGTTGTCTCCCAGCCCGGCATATGCCATCCGGGTTGGCACACCCGATCAGCCCGCAGACAGCTTTCTGATTTTCGATGAATCCCCATCGGGCACGATCTTCATCGGCAACGGGCCACTCCCCCTGGTGATCGAGCACGATTCGGCTTATGGCCCGATGATCAAGACCTTGAATATCAACTCGGACCGGAATGACGACGGCGCAACCGACCTGGCTGATCTTAGTTCCCTTCTCAGCACTTCGATCGTGATTCACGAGTATCTTGAAGTCGGCCCGAATAGCCCCGCATGGACGGACTGGCACGAAGAGCTCTTGACTCCGGACTGGCATTGGGGAATCGCTGCGACGTTTTATGCCAATAACGTTCCGGTAGGGACTCTTACGAACGATGGAACGACCATCCGATTCGATTTTTCGCCGCTGCCGCCCGGAACCGAGGTCGATATCTGGAAGGAGCTCGTATATACGGGTGACGCCTCGAGCTTCCCGATCGGTTTAAGCAATCAGATCCTATCGGTAGATGTTCTCGAATACCCGACGATCCCCGAGCCCTCTACGGCCCTGCTCATCGGCCTTGGGCTGGTCGGCATGAGATGGGGCAGAGGGACCCGTTCGCGCCTTTCGTCGGCCCCTGCTGAAAGGCTCGAGTACTGAGACGCAATCCATTCTCTTCACCCCCTTGCAATCGCCTCGCCCGTCATCCGCGAAGAACTCATGAGGATTCTGCCGAAGAGGATCCGGGGGCCCTTGCGGGCCCCCCCTCCGAGAGGAGGCCAATCGGCCGATCAGAAATTGGGCTCGCCCAGCCCATGATCGATCCAGCCGCCGATCGACATCAACCCCAGATAGGGCGAGCCCGGGATCTGGCTGCACCCATCCCCTATTCGCCCCAAGGCCCCGGCGAAGTGCGGGCGATGACGGAGCGGGCCGGATGAGAGCAGAAGCCAACTCTGGATTCTCATCCACTTCTTGCCTCTCGTCTGAGTTCAGACTAGAGTCTTTTTTCCATGACTCGCCCCCCGGATGAGAATGCGAATCCGAGGCCCACCCTGGGCCGACGCGAGCGCAAGAAAATCGAAACCCGCGCCCGAATTCTGAGTACTGCCAGCGGCCTGTTTGCGGAACAGGGCTTCGACGCGACGACGGTGGAAGAGATCGCAGAGGCGGCGGATATCTCCCGCGCAACCTTCTTCACGTACTTCGGGGAAAAATCCGCACTCGTGGCCGAACTCGGCGATTCGATGACGGATACTTTCGTGCGAGACGTCGAAGCGGTTCGGAAAGAGGATGCCTCTACAACCACCCGCCTCGCAAGCTTTTTCGCCACGGCGACCCCGAAGCTCGAAGCGCGAGGCGATCTTTCCAGGGCACTCCTCTTCGAGACTGTGGGCCGCAGACGTGACCTTGCCGAGCGCAAAGGCCGCACTGCCCGCATGCACGATGCCTTTGCGGCACTTCTTCTGGACGGGGTGGATCGTGGAGACGTGAGATCAGACGTTCCCGTCTCGTTGCTCGCCGAAATGGTGGCGGGCGCCTATCTCGAAGTATTGCTGACCTGGGTCGTGGACCCTTCCTGCAGACTCGGCGAGAGACTTCAACTCGTGGCGGGTGTACTGGAAGCTGCCCTGGCTCCGGCGCCTTCCCGAAACTCATCTCACGAAGGAGGGATGCGCTAGATCAGCGCCCCTCTCCGCCGCATGAATCGCCCGGAATTGCATAGAAAGAGGTGGCAGTGACGAGGAGTATTGGCGTCTGGTTTCCCACTGAAGGAATGAGCGCACGAGAATCGGCTGCCTTTGCGCAGCGAATCGAAACCCTCTGCTATTCGCGATTGTGGGTCGGTGGGACTTTTGGACGAGACCCGTTCTCGCACATCGCATACCTCGGGGCCATCACGGAGAAACTCGAATTCGCTACCGGGATCGCAAACGTCTACCACCGGTATCCGGGTGTCATGAAGCAGGCCGCCAATACGGTCGCCGAAGAGCTCGGCGGCCGCATGATCCCCGCGCTCGGAGTTTCGAGTCCGCAGATCGTGAGCAAGATGCCCGGGATCGAATATGGAAAGCCATTGCAATTCATGCGTCAATACCTGGACTCGATGGACTCTTCCTTCTATGCGTCCATTGCGCCCGAAACGCCCTATCCCGCAGTTCTCGCCGCTTTGGGCCCCAATATGCTCGCCCTGGCCGCAGAAAGAACGGCAGGCGCACACACCTATAATGTCAATCCCGAACGCGCGAGGCGGGCGCGCGAGACCCTGGGTCCCGAAGCGCATCTCTTCGTAGAGCAGAAGGTCGTCCTCTCGATGCATGCCTCAAAAGCGAGGGAAGCTGCGAAGAAGGGATTGGCCTTCTACCGCAAGGCCCCCGAATATCGGAACTGCTGGATGCGACTCGGATCCACGGCAGAGGAGATCGACAACGCCGCACCTCGTTTCCTCGACTCGACCGTCGCCTGGGGTGACGAAGCCGCCCTCTCCAACCGAGTGGAGGAATACTTCGATGCGGGTGCATCGCATAAATGCATCCAACCCCTGGATCTCGATGGCAGAGATGCAGTGCCCGACTGGAAGGCCTTCGAAGCTCTCGCTCCGGGATCGGCCGAATGAGCCCCTATCAAAGAATCGCGGCCTATATGATGCTGCTCTCCGGCATCACCCACCCGGCCCAGATGCTCTTCTATGGCATGGCCCCCGAGATCCGAGATCCAGCAACGGCGGGAATCATCTTCTTCCCGGTCGGACTCGGACTCCTGACGCGGTTTCGACTCGCACTATTCGTCGCGATTACTCTGCCCCTGCTCGGCGGCATGGCTGCGCTGCTGCGGATTTTCAATGCAACGCCAACTCCTTTCACCTACTTCCACGCCCTGATCGACTTTGCGGTGGTCGGCCTATGTATCGCAACCTTCGTCACGACACGATCCACCCCGAACGAGAGAGGCCAAGGAGAATTCGATATCCCGTCCGACTGATGTCGAGACAGCAACTCCCGGGCGGGAACGTCTCATGCGAATATTCACGCGCTACCATTCCAAGCTAAACGTCTTTTCCTACCGCCGGATCGACGGGAGGTGGGGAGGCAAGATCGCCAACCCCGAAATCGCCGTCTTCGAGTGCCTTCCCGCATGAGAGCATTGAAGATCTTCGCTGCCATCGCGGCTTTGTCGATCGCCATCACGACCGTCTTCGTCCTGATTGCACTTCGCGACTCCCCCGGTCGCGAAGCGAGCGGCACCTTGAAACGAGTCCAATCGGGGGATGCTGAAATCGCCTACTACGACGCAGGCGAGTCCGAGGATCCCCTCGTGGTTCTGCTCCCGAGCTATGGGCGATCGGTTTCGGATTTCAATGAACTCAGAACGGCACTGCATCGTGCGGGATTTCGAACCCTCGCCGTGCAGCCACGTGGCGTAGGATCTTCGACACTTCCGAGTTTCGACATCAGCCTTCACACGCTCGCAGACGATGTCATCGCGGTACTCGATGCGGAAGGCAAATCCGATCCGATCAACTTTCTGGGACATGCCTTCGGAAATCGTATTGTGCGAACGATTGCGGAAGACCATCCGGAACGGGTAGCAGGCCTGATCCTCCTCGCAGCCGGAGGCGCTCGGCCTACACCCCCCGAAACAGCCAAAGCGATCTTCACGGCATTATTGGGACTCGGCTCAGACTCGAAACGTGAAGAATCCGTGCACTTCGCATTCTTTTCCGAATCCAATAGGGTTCCCGAATATTGGCTTCGAGGCTGGTACCCGCGTGCCGGCCTCGCACAGGCACGTGCAATGTCGAATACACCGCTCCACGAGTGGGTGGATGGAGGAGCGGCCCGGATTCTGGTACTCGAACCAGCGGAAGACGCGGTCGCGGCGGGCGCAGGAGCGATGCTCCGCGAGAAACATGCCGACAGGGTTCGCGTAATCATGATCGAAGGGGCAGGCCACGCCCTGCTCCCGGAACGGCCAAAGGTGGTCGCCAGAGAGGTCATCGCCTATCTCGGAGGCTCGAGGTGAGCATCCACGGGCTCGAGAGGGCCATCTCAATCGCCGTACTCGTCGCTTTGATCGGGCCGGCCAATGCGAATCAGAACGCATCTGCCGATGTAGACCATGAGCGAATCGTCGCAGCGAAAGATGAACCGGGCGAGTGGATGAGCCATGGCCGAACTTATAATGAGCAACGATTCAGCCCCCTGACTCAGGTCAACATCCACAATGTCGATCGGCTCGGGCTCTCCTGGTCATTCGATATGCCGACCAAGCGAGGTCTCGAGGGAACGCCGCTGGTCGTAGATGGGGTCATGTACTTCAGTGGCGCCTGGAGCCGAGTTTTTGCAGTCGAAGCTGCAACTGGGAAGGAACTCTGGCGCTACGACCCCATGGTGCCGGGAGCCACCGCCCGCAAGGCTTGCTGCGACGTGGTGAACCGGGGCGTTGCAGTCTGGAAGGGCCGCGTATTCATCGGGACCCTCGACGGCCGCTTGCTGGCCCTCGACGCAAGAGACGGATCGCTTCTCTGGCAGGTGATGACCGTGGACCCGGAGCTTCCCTACACGATTACCGGCGCACCTCGCGTCGTGAAAGGACGAGTCCTGATCGGGAATGGCGGAGCCGAATACGGTGTTCGGGGTTATCTCTCCGCCTATGATTCCGAATCGGGTCGCCTCGACTGGCGCTTCCATACCGTGCCTGGAAATCCTTCGGAAGGCTTTGAATCCGAGGCCATGAGGATGGCGGCAGCGACCTGGAACGGCGAGTGGTGGAAACTCGGCGGCGGCGGAACCGTCTGGGATTCACTCGCCTACGATCCGGAACTCGACCTGCTCTACGTCGGCGTCGGCAACGGCAGCCCCTGGAATCGACGGCTGCGCAGCCCCGGTGGTGGCGACAACCTATTCCTCTCCTCGATCGTGGCACTAAGACCCGAGACAGGTGAATACGTCTGGCACTATCAGGTCGTACCCGCCGAAACCTGGGACTACACCGCAACGCAGCATATGATCCTTGCCGACATGGAATGGCAGGGGCGTGTGCGCAAGGTGCTCATGCAGGCTCCGAAGAGCGGATTTTTCATGATCATCGACCGGGTCAGCGGTGAGTTTCTATCCGCCGAGCCCTTCGCGGAGGTGACGTGGGCCAGCCATTACGACCCGTCCACAGGTCGACCCGTGGAGGTCGAGGGGCAGGATTACGAGAACGGCCCAATCTCGGTGAAGCCCACGAGTGGGGGCGCTCATAACTGGCAGCCGATGGCCTATCACCCGGGAACGGGACTGGTCTACCTGCCCGTGTTGGAGGCAATCTTCACCTACGAAGGCGCGAACTCGATCGAATTCGAGCCGGGGCTTCGCAACCGTGGAATCGCGGACGCGACGGACCCACCTGGAAACGCTGAATTCTTCGCCCGACTACAGAGGCGACTCGCGAAGGCGCATCTGCTTGCTTGGGATCCACGCAGCCAGTCGGAGGTCTGGCGCGCGCCCCAGGCCCAGGGCTGGAATGGCGGACTGCTGGCGACGGCGGGCGACCTCGTCTTCCAGGGAGGAGGCGACGGATATTTCAGGGCTCACCGCGCCGACAACGGCGAACTTCTTTGGAGTTTCCCGGCCCAGACCGGCGTAATCGCCACTCCCATCTCATTCGCGGTGGATGGAGTTCAGTATGTGAGCGTGCTCGCGGGCTGGGGGGGGGCATTCGGCCTGATGTCGGGGATCCAACGACCACCGAGTCCGGGCAGCGGTCGGCTGCTGACTTTCGCATTGGATGGTGAGGTCGAGCTTCCGCCGATCCCCGAGCCAATGCCGATTCCGGATCCACCCGAACCACTGGGAGTCCCCAAGAGCGAGATCGAGCGTGGTGGGGCCCTCTATGCGAAATACTGCGCATTCTGTCATGGAACTGGCGCGGTCAGCGGTGGAACGGTCCCGGACCTGCGTCATCTCTCCAGGGGCTTCCACGACAACTTCGATAGCATCGTACGAGGCGGATCGATGGAGGCTTTGGGCATGCCCGGCTTCGCTGACGTCCTGGATGAAAATGAAGTTGTGGCGATCCAGGCATTCGTCATCGATGAGGCCATCTCGGATGCTTCCCATAGGAACTCGCCAGCCTGGTGGAAGGCTTTGAAGAACTTCTTCTACGACGCGGCGGCGTGGTTGCTGATGCTCTTCTACTGATTGGGCATGGCCTGATTGGGCATGGCCGAGCCCTCAGCCAAATTCCAGTTCTGCACTTTTCACGTCACCGCCTGGGGGGCCAGGGATTCGAGAAGTTTCCAATGCGGCTGGGGACCCTTGCCTTCCGGGCTCAGTGGACTGATTGCAATATGAGAGGCCCCCGCCGCGCGATGCTCGATCATGCGCTCTCGAATCTGCTCCTCGCTCCCCCAGGCGATGAGACTATCCACCAGGTGATCGCTGCCCTCGCCTTGGAAGTCGGCCTCGCCAAACCCCCATTCGAGCCACTGCTTCTGGTAGGCGGACAAAGGCAGATAGAGGCGAAGCGCCTTGCGCCCAATCCGACGGGCCAGATCCGGATCCTCGCAGAGGCAGGATGGAACGACGACATTCAGCCGCCTTTCGGGACCCACCAACTCGCGAGCCCGCCTCGTATGGGAGGGCGGCATGAGATAGGTATTCGCGCCGTCTGCACGCGCAGCGGCGAGGCGCAGAAGTCCCGGTCCGTGGGCCGCCAGCCAGAGGGGGGCCGGCTCGGCCGGGGGCGGAGAAGAGATCTGCGCGCTCTCCATCGTGTCGAGATAGCTTCGCATCTTGGGAAGAGCCGGGATCCACTCCAGACCATGAGCCCGCGCCACGGGCGGGTGAGAAACTCCGAGTCCCAGGATGAACCGACCCCCGGAAAACTCGGCCAGGGTCTGCCGCGCCTGGGCGGTGATCAGCGCATCTCGCGCGTAGACATTTGCAATTCCGGTCGCGACCTTGAGGCGCGTCGTCTTCGCCAGCAGGAAGGAGACCGTCGAAAAAGGTTCCCGCCCGAAAAACTCTGGAACCCAGAGAGACTCATAACCCAACTCTTCGAGACGAATTGCGAATGCTTCCAGGGCGTCCGCATCGAGTCCGTCTGTAAAAAAAATCACACTCGGATTCAGATCCATCTCCGCACCTCATTCCATTCGCAGGGGTCAATAGCATGTCTTCAGGGAGATTTGGAAACACCTTGGCCAGCGAATCGCTGAAACTCGATCCCCCGGAAATTCTAAACCGCATTTCGGTGCAACGCCCACTTTCGACCACTGAGTCAAAACGTCGTTCAGTCTCGACATGGGGTTCGGAATAAGGCCAGCGGCCTTCAGAACGCGATAGGCACTTGATTCGAATACGAAGTATCCCTTTCGAGCCGCTATAGCGAGAGGCGAGCTGGCGTGGCGCAATATCCATGCACTTGAGCGACAGGTCGAGCACTTGATCCCGAACTGTCTTGTAGATCGTATTCCAACGTGGCCCCGGAGCCGGCTTCAGATCGTGCAGCCCGCCGAAGCCCTGCGGCTCGAATCGCCAATGCCAGCCGTAGCCAATGCCA
>CAYTAT010000001.1:0-4669 GCA_964435795.1 uncultured Spirochaetaceae bacterium | reverse complement strand
AGATGATCGCTATCGCGGCCAGCCCAAGCAAAGGAAACCGAACCCTCCACATCCGGACCCAAGATCATCATTGAAAGGAGTTCAGCATGACTCTCAGCGACTCAGCCATCTCTTCATCGATCATCCGTAAACGAAGCCGAGTCTCCGGCACCTGGATGAAGACGGCTCTCCTTCTATCGACATTCCTCCTAGTCAGCGCGGCTCAGGCCAGTGCCATCTTTAGCGCGGCAAGCGCCTCCGACGAGGATACTCTTTCAGGGCCGCTCGATGCTCTTCGAAACCTGCTCGGCTCTTTTATGCTGGGTGCCTGCCTGGCAGCGGGATTCCTGATGATGGGTGCGGCTGGCACGGCCAATGCGGTCATCATTGATTTCGATGGCGGTACTGCCTACCCGATTGGTGGCGGGGCTCCTATACCAATCACAAATACTGGACTCGCCGTAGGCGGTATCGATTATTACATCGAAGACGGTGTCAGGATAGATTTCAATGGGGGGAACGGGGGATGGGTTGGTGACTACTACAATACGACGCCGGGGAACGGAGTCATCCACGCGCATTGGGATGAATTAACCAGCATCACATTCTCCATGGTCGACAACAGTCTATTCGATTTGAACTATATGGATCTGACTTCCAATACGGCCGTCGGGGGAGGACACCAGAACGGCACGGAAATATCTCACGTCACCTCGGCAAACGGGTCGATGCTCCTGCCGTCCTCCGACTGGGGCTTCGACTTCACTTTTTTTGGCGCACCGGGCGACGGGGTCGCAACGCTGTGGATGAACAATGACTTCGACCAGATCGCTTCGTTTATCGTCAGCTCGCAGAACGCTGATTGTTTCGGTATGGACAATTTCTACATCAACGAAGCACCCCCTCCAATCGTCGGTCCCGAGCCCTCCACGGCCCTGCTCGTCGGCCTGGGTCTCGTAGTCATGACTTCTACCCGAAGGCGGGCATAAAGGAAATGCCGGGCACGGCCAGCCATGCTGCCGAAATACTCGATGCGCCCAACGAGTTCGGAGGGCAGTATGGCGCGAAGGTGGAATTTCTCAGACTCGAAGAGCGCGGGCCAACCTGCGTCGTAAAGAACGAGTTACGCGTCTCCTTGGATCACCCCGATGATCTTCTCTTCGAGGGTCTCGTTCTTCATAGAGATTCGAAAGCTTTGCTCTTGGGGGCGGCCTGCTCTCTCAGCAGATCGGCATAAGCGCCAGCTACGAGATCCTCTTCGTGGATGCGGAGTTGCTCCATCAGTCCGGCGACTATTGCTTCGCCTTCGCGCGCCGACTGGCCGGGCTTGAGGACCACTTCCAGTTCCATGAATGAGCCGAGGTCATCGACCTCGTCAAGGTGCACCCGGGTCTGGCCGACCCAGTGGACTTCTCTCTTCTTCTTGACCTGAATCACTTCGCCAAGCGCTGCTCCGAGGACGCTGCGGAGCGTCTCCGGATCGTCCACTTCGTGGATCTGGTAGTCCGACTGCTTTGACCCCCTGGCATCCCTTCGGTTGTATTGGATGAGCTCACCCTTGCCATCGCCGAAAATCCGGAGCTTCAAGCGTCCGTTCAGGGTTCCGAAAAAAATGTCTTCCTGATGGAGGACCTCAGGAGCAGCATTCGTCAGTGACTGCGCCAGCGCCCTTAGTGTCTCCATGTCTGAAACCTTGGCTTTGATCTCGATATTGGCCAACATCGAAGTCTATTCTCCCCTCACCGAAGCCCCGTCGAAGACCATGGAGTAGCACGTCACGTCTGAAGAAATGCCCGAAATGAGGTTGGGAAATTCCCCTTGCCGTCTGAGTCTGGTTCAGGCACGATGTCCGGCTATGGGATTCAGGTCAAGCCCCTACGGGGAGCCCCCAACGGGGCTCATCTCGAAAACTCAATTTTTTCGACATCAGGGATCGCGTTCAGTGTAAGATGAGGGGTCTGTTTTCTCGCCTTCCGCGCTGATGAACCACCTGTCCTGGCCTGAACGGAGAACGCTTGTCATCTTCTGATCGCATCGCACGCTTTCTCGTTATTCTCGGCCTTGCCCTCGGTCTCCTTGGCCCTTCCGGGCCCTCGGGAGCACAAAATTTCGTTTCGTTGGAAGCGAATCCTTCCTCCCTCGCGATGGGCGAAGCCTTCGAGGTCTCCATCTCGATGAGCTTCAGCGACACGACCACCGGGGGGGGTGTCGCTTTCGCATACGATCCCTCGCGCCTATCTCTCGAGGCGGTGGTCTTTGATGTCGGCCTGGCCGGCGATCCAGACTTCGAGTGCCCCGGCTCAGCGGCAATTTCCTGTCCCGCCAATCCCGACTACCTCTCCTTCGGAACGGTGACCGGGCTCACGGGCGTGCATGTGGTTGCCAGAGCTACGTTCAGAGCCCTTGCCAACGGCGAGGCGACAATCTCGTTGCAACCCAGCTCCGCATTTGGCGGGGTGGGGGGCGAGCCGCTCGCCGTCGTCCTGAACGGAACCAGCGTCAGCATTGGAGCCGGCGTCCCGTCCCTATCCTTCTGGGGGCTCGCCCTGCTCGCAATAGCCCTCGTCGCTGCGGCGGTGCGCAGCGTCGGCGCCTCCAGGCTGCCGTGGTCTGCGATGGGGTTGACCCTCCTCTTCGCCCTGCTGCTGATCGCAGAGGGGGCCAGCGCCCAGGGCGCTACGGATACGGACCTCGATGGGATCGACGATTCCCTCGACAACTGCGTCGAAATTGCCAACGCGAATCAGCGCGACAGCAACGGTGATGGGTACGGAAACGTCTGCGATGGTGATCTCGACAACGACACCGATGTCGACGGCGCCGATCTCGACCAGATGAAGACGGCATTCTTCGGAAGCGATGCCGATGCCGACCTGGATGGAAACGGAAGTGTCGACTTTCTCGATCTCGGCCGGATGGCGACCCAATACGGCGGGCTTCCGGGGCCGAAGTGTGCGTTCTGTCCGGTCGTTCCGGGTTCGGGTTCGTTTCCGAGTGTACCGGCCGTTCCGATCTCGATCCCCGACGACGATGTGGCGGGTGGAGCCGACTCGAATGTGATCGCGCAGAATGCGACCATCCTGGATCTCGAGGTCCTCGTCCAGATCAGTCACTCCTGGGTGGGAGACCTGAAGGTTACGCTCACCCACGTCGAGACGGGCACGACCGTCGTGCTGATCGATCAACCCGGCGTTCCCGCATCCTCCTTCGGCTGCTCGCGGAGCAATATTGACGCCACCCTCAGCGACGAGGCGACCCTTCCCGTCGAGGATGAATGCGCGGGGGGAATTCCGGCAATCGGGGGCTTCCTGCTTCCCGCCGAATCCCTGGATGCCTTCGACGGAGAGGATATCGCGGGAACCTGGACGCTCAGCGCGTTCGACTTGAGCTTGGGCGTGTCGGGCACGATCGACGCGTGGACACTGGAATTGAACAATCCTCCGATCGCCCCCGGGGTCCGCCTGACCGCCCATCGTCCCATGACCGAGAACTACGGGAGCCCCCTCGTCCGCCGGGCCATCCCCGACCATCTCGAGGAAAGTCCCGGCGCCGGGATTCGCATCAACGGCGACGACGATGACGGCGATTCGACAGCCGACCGGGACGACGGCTCGGTCGCAGGCGAGAATGACCTGATCGAGGTGGAAGTGGGGGTCAACCAAGTCCCGCCGCCCGCGGGCGTCGAATACATTCTCAGGCGAAGCAACGCGAATATCAAGGTCTGGGAAGACGCGACCAAGGGAAGCGCGATTCTGGATACGACGGATGAAGTCGTTCTCAATCTCGCCGGCCTCATCGAATCGCTATGGGTGGAGAATACCGATGGCGGGTTGGCGTCACTCGAATTCGAAGCGCGGGAAATCGCCAGTGGCCTCGTGCTCTCGAGCGATCTCATCGAATTCTACCCCTTCACGAGCCTGGTGATCGGCCTCCATGGCGAGTTCCAATTTCCGACGGATCCGGTCTTCGGACCCAATGAGGGGATTTCCTACGTAACCATCGATCTTCACGAAGAGGGTTACGACGCGCATATGTACGAGGAAAACGACGTCGCGAGCGATGGCTCCGGGGCGGTCTACGATGAAATCGTAAATGCGGTATCCAATCGCGGGGTGACCGCTGTTGCGATCTACGGGTTCAGCCATGGCGGGGGATCGATTTTCGACCTCTGCCAACTGCTGGATGCCAACGCGGGCAGCATCGGCCCCTTCGAGATTCCCTTCACCGGTTATATCGACTCAATCGAGAACGATTCCGACACCGATCTCGATCCCGAGATCCGCCTTCCCATCGGATCGGCCTATCACGTGAACTACTACCAGTCGAATTGGTTCTGGTGGATCTGGGGAGACTCGGTTCCGGGATCGGATGTCGACGTGAACGTCACCAACACCGGCTGGGGAGGTGGGCTTACCCACATCTCGATCACCACCCACGCGAACATTCAGAACGGCATTCACGACCCGTTGATTCTTCGCGTCGCGAGATAGGACGCGCTCCATCAGGAAATCGGGCCGAGAGGGTGGAAATCTATTCTGGCTGCATCGAGCGCGCCGCACTGATCCGCCTCGAGCAATGGGATCATGCGTTACGGAACTGGTTGCGACCCTCTTCATTCCCATGGCGCTTCTCGCGCAACCAGGGGGGGGGGGGGGGCGAAGACCGTCGCAAAGCAGCCGCAGCATCACCC